>JBGSKQ010000039.1:0-87376 GCA_041741095.1 Saprospiraceae bacterium | reverse complement strand
ACGAAGTTCCCCATCATAGCACTCGCAGACGTAGTAGTACAGGGCGATTAGTTCTATTGCTTTCACAACACAAACCTAATCCGCTTTGGACATCGCTACGTCTGTTCTATTTCAATCTATTGTCAACCCCTAATTCGCATACACTTATAAATACCAGGCTTCCAATCCAGCCTGGTATTTTTTTTCCTGGTTGAACAATTTTCATTTTATTTTGAAAATTTAATAAATTCTCTCAAATGCGATTATTTACATAATACATTGGTTATCAATTTTTTGCAAACATTTCGTGTTTTCATTTCAATCAAAAATTTGTTAAAATTTGATTTTGTTGATTCATTTTGATTGAATAAGTTAAACAGAAATTGTAAATTTGTGCGCACAAGCAATAAGCCTTTCACTAAAACTCAATACCATGTCTATACACGATTTTGATAATAGGTTTTACGAGCTTACTCCCATATTAAATGCCTTTGCCTACAACCTGACCCAAAATCAGGAGGACGCAAAAGACCTCTATCAGGAAACCGCCTTCCGGGCAATGGCCAACCGTGAAAAGTTCCAGCCGGACACCAATTTGAAGGCATGGCTTTTTACGATTATGAAGAACATCTTCATCAACAACTACCGTAAAAAGGTAAAAGCCAACACCATTTTGGACACCACCGACAATCTATACTACCTCAACTCCGGCAAGGACGAGATAACCAACCGAGGCGACGCCAACATTTTGATGAAGGAGTTGTGGAGGCTGATAGACAAACTGGAGGAAAATATCAAAGTACCCTTCCTCATGCACTACCAGGGATTTAAATACCAAGAAATCGCCGAGCATTTCGGCCTGCCGCTCGGAACGGTGAAAAGCAGGATTTTTTTCGCAAGAAGGGAACTGAAGGATCAAATAAGAAAGCGTTACCGCCACGTTGACGAGATGCTTTTACGTGCTTAAGAGGCCCAAAAGGTGCTTCCAATGAAAAACCCTGCCCGGCGACAGTGCCTGGGCAGGGTTTTTTATTGGCGGAAAAAATGGCTGAAATGGACTTTGGGAAAGTTTTTTTTGGAAAAAAAGGCCCTCCGCAAATTTTTTTTGAAAGAAAATAAGAAAAAAATTCAGAAAAAAAGTGATTTGAGAAATAATTTTTTTCACAAATTTTCACAAAAACGGTAAATCAAAAATTTACTAACTTATTGAAATACAAATATTTATGATTTTTACAACAAAGATCAGGGTTTAAATATTTTTCTCACAATGCCCTAATTTTGTCCTTGCTGTATGGAATTTCATGTTGCACTTTTGTATCGTGATTAGTGAATAAGTAAAGCGGCGACAGAAAATGAAGCCGGTTGAAAAGAGGAGAAAGAAAAAAAGCTGGTCAAAAGGACTGGCACACAGATTTGAAAATGTTCATGGGATTATAATTTGTTAATAGCCAGTCGTCCCGGCTGAGTTGTCGGGACGGGCTGCTTTTTAGAAACCCAATTTTCAAATCTGCTTGACAACTAGAATATGTTCATGGGATTATAATTTGTTGGTAGTAGGCCCCCCTCCTCAAAATCGAGGGGGTCCTTACTCACTTTCCAAATAAATCCTGAATAAAGATACGCATCAGCCTTAAAAGAAAAAGGCTGGTTAAAAGTAACCAGCCTCAGTTTAAAATTCGTTCATGGGATACTAACTCTAATGCAGAAATTCGCTTAAAAAATTCATGGGATTAAAAAATTCAATTCTCTTTCGCAAAAAAGGCTGATGCAAATTTATAATGGGAATCTTCTACAAACAAATTTTTTGGCAAGATTCCTAAAAAGAGTTCGTTTTTGGATATGTTCATGGGATTATAATTAATAGCCGTGCTACTTAGCACGGCTTTTTTTTTGACTTGTTTCGTGTATTTTGTGTTTAATTCCAAGGATGCAACATTATTTTTATTTGCCCTTTCCATCCATCCTACTGACAAGTTTCCGACATACCGCCAATACCCTTTGCCATAAGGCCATACGGTGCCTACCTTTGGAGATACAGGCTAAACAAGCGACATGGTTCTTTTTTACCGATTATTTTACTTTCTCTTTCTTTCACTTCCATTGCATAGGGAGGGTAACTCCGTGGCACCTGCCCCGGATCAGTACTGTGCGCAGGACGCACTTTGGAAGTTGCGCCCAGCACTAAAACAAAGGCAGTCTGTGCTGGACGGACAGGCCCGCAAACAGCTTTCCGATCCCTTCTTTCGGGCTACCGAAACTGCGTTGGCCGACTATACCTTGCCAGTGGTCGTCCACATCATCCATAACAATGGTGCTGAAAATATTACCGATGCCACCGTCTTGCAGGGCATCCAGCATTTGAACGACGCCTATGCCAATGTTGGGTACTACAACCCCAACACGGGCGTGGACACCAAAATCCAGTTTTGCCTGGCCCGCCGTGACCCCAACGGGAATGCCACGAATGGCATCACCCGCAACCTGTCCGCCCTGACGGACATGACCCTCGAAACCGACGACATCACCGTGAAAGACCTAAACCGTTGGGACCCGACGCAGTACATCAATATTTGGCTGGTGCGTGAAATATGCAGCATTGGCGCAGGCTGCGGCGTGGCTGGTTATGCTTATTTCCCTTCTTCGCATGGGAATCCAGAGGATGGCATCATGATGGAAACCGCTTGGTTTGGCAGCGATCCAGGCAGTTCGAGTGTCATTGTGCATGAAATGGGGCATTATCTGGGCGTCTATCACACCTTCGAAGGCGGCTGTGCCAACAATGACTGCCTGGCCGATGGCGATCAAGTGTGCGACACTCCGCCCGACCAAAGCACGGCCCCCGTCCCTTGCAACGGATCCATGAACTCCTGCAACACCGACGCCAATAGCGGTTTCACCAGCGACCAGGACGACATGTTTTGGAACTATATGGACTATGGCGACTGGAACTGTTACTCCGCCTTCACGCAGGGGCAGGTGGACAGGATGCATTTCACGATAGAAAATCCAAGGGTGAGCCTGCAAGGCTCCTTGGCCTGCCTCGATCCCTGCAACTCGCTGCTAACTGCTTCATTTACAGCCAATAATACCGTATTGGCTGTAGGCGACATAGTCAATTTCACCAACAACTCAACCAATGCCAACAGTGCCCAATGGCAGGTGGACGGAGCCACTTTTTCAAATAATGTAAATGCCAACTACGCCTTCAACCAGGTTGGTTTTTTTGAAATATGCCTGACCGTTGGCAATGCCGACCCCAATTGCCTCGACGACACCTGTCAGACCATACAAGTGACCTGTCCTGTGGTATCGCAATTCATTACTGACAATTTTTATCCCATGCCCGGCCAGGTGGTGAACTACAGCAATCAAAGCCAAAACGCCACTGCTTATGAATGGCGGATAAACGGAGTGGCGCAGTCCAACGGCATCAATTTTAGTTTTTCGTTTCCTTCGGTGGGCGTTTATGAAGTTTGTTTGGTAGCAGGTAACGGGCTTTGCCAAGCGGAATACTGCCTGCCTGTCTTTGTGAGCGAGGAGCCGCCGCCTCCAAGTGAATGCGACACCACTTTTTTAAAAAACTACGGGACGCCTTTTGAAAACGAATTAAGTTATACCATGGTCGAGGCGCCGGGTGGCGGTTTTTTCATTGCTGGCGCAAAAGGCGGCGATGCAATGATCTCGCTGCTCGATGCAAATGCCAACTTGGTCTGGACACGCCATTTCGACCCGACTTTCGATGCGGACGACCGGATAAATAAAATAAAAATAGACAGCGACGGCGACCTCATCGGCGTGGGCCAAACAGAACCAATAGGCAACAACGTGGAAGTATTCGCCTTTAAGTACGATTGGCAAAACGACAACATGATCTGGCTCAATGAATTGGACATTGCCGATCCGGCGCTGGAAGGTTATTATGACATTGTTGAAAAGGCGGCGGGGGGCAATTTTTACATTTTCGGGCAAACGACACCCCAAAACAGTACAGTTAGTAATGCCCTTTTACTGGAGGTAGATCGCAATACGGGGCTCAATGTTTTTGCAAAAACATTCAACCTCCTATCCGATGAGGTTTTCCTCAAAGCTGAGATACAAAATAATCTGCTATATTCCATAGGCACTATTACGACAGGGCCAACCCCTGTGGGAGATAAAAGAAGGCCTTCGCTTACCTGTCTTGATTTGAACGGCAATCAACTTTGGACAAAAATTTACCTCAAATCAATCGCCGCAGGCGTGAATGCCGACCTGTTCCCACGCAGCATGGTCAAAGACAATGGTTTCGTTGTATTAGGCATGGGCGATCCAAATGGCCAGACCGGACTTGATAACATTATTTTTTTGTTTCGGACAAATGACAATGGCGATCTTGAATGGGCCAAGTCTATTGATTTACCTGACTTCACGCTTAAATTGCCCAATCATATTTTAAACCTACCGGACGGTTATCTCTGCCTGGGTAGCGGTTTTTTACCATCCGTTTTTGACTGGGGCACTTTTATTTTTAAAACTGACAAACAGGGAAACCTTGTATGGAGCAAGTTTTACAGCGATTTGGCTGTCTCTGAAAATGGCAATGATGGTCTTTGGCAAAATGGCCTCATTTATTTTACAGGCCCTATATCTGATGCCAGCAATGATGTGGATGTAATGGTAGCCAATATTAATGAAGATGGAAGCTCCAATGCTTCTGATAGCTGCAATTTTTTGAATGAGCTGAATGCCCAGATTACGGATTGGCAAAACCCATACGAAGGTCAGCACAACTTCACAGAAACCACAGTCACCGCCAATTTTTTCACCAATTTTATCAACACGCAAAGCACTGTTTTCCAGCAACAAACCCTCTGCTTCACGCCTTGCACCGACAGTTGCGACTTCCGCCCCGACGCCGTCCTCGAAAGCGCCAATGCCCAATGCAGCGGCGACAGCCTATCCGTCAGCTTATTTATCTGCAACATTGGCAATTTTGAACTGCTACAGGGAGCCTATATCTCCTTTTACAGCGGCGACCCTACAGCTGGATCTGCCCCGTTGGTTAGCCAACATATTTTACCACAAAAAATAAAAAGGGACAGCTGCCTTTCCTTGTCTGTGAAAATTCCCTCTGCCCCAATGCCCATTTATGTTTTGGTAAATGACCAGGGCACTTTCCCGCAGCCTATCAACCTCGTTGACCCTGGGCCGAACACCGACATCATAGAATGCGACTACACCAACAACATTGGCAGTTTTGTCATCAACTACACTCCGCCAGTCCTTGAATTGGGGCCTAATATAATAATGTGTGAAAATGATGTGGTGGAACTGGATGCCGGCCCCGGCTTCTTCAGTTACCGCTGGCAGGATGGCAGCGGTGAGCAAACCTATACGGCGTTTTTTCCTGGAACCTACAGCGTGACCGTGACAGATATTTGCGGCGGCACTCAAACGGACAACGTGACCGTCACAATTGATCCTGCCTCGGTGCTCGACCTCGGCAAGGATACACTGGTCTGTCTGGGCGATACACTTGTATTGTCGCTGAGCAGTTTCGACCGATTCCAATGGTTCCCCCGCTGGCGTTTTAACTGTGACACTTGCCAAACACAAAGTATTGTCCCTCAAGCAGATAGCTTAATTGAAATCATTGCGGTGGGCGGGACGGACTTGGGTTGCTACAGCGTGGATACCATCCTGGTGGGGGCAACGGAGCCAGTTTTTACTTTTGATACCCTTTATTTTTGCCCGGGCGATACGGTGTTTTTGTTCAACGAACCTGTGACTGAAGCGGGTGAGTATGCCGCCGTTTTTCCACGGGCAGTGGGCTGCGATTCCACCCACACCATTTCATTGAACAGCATTGGCAACCTATTCGTAATTCTACCAGAAGACCTGACCATACAATTGGGCGACTCGGCCCGCCTCAACCCTGTCACCAATGGTATTGACTTGGTTTGGCAATGGTCACCGCCCGTCGGATTGAGCTGCGACAACTGCCAAAGGCCGTGGGCAAGGCCATTTTCAACGACACTTTATACCCTCATCGTCACGGATGAAAATGGCTGCGATGCAAAGGACGAACTGCTGATCACAGTGCTGCTCAACCGACAGATTTATATCCCCAACGGCTTCAGCCCAAATGGCGACGGCATCAACGACGAGTTCATGATCTATGCAGGGGGCAACGTGAAAGGTGTCCGGGAATTTCTGCTGTTCGACCGATGGGGCGAGAAGGTTTTTGAGGACTACGATTTTTTGCCCAATGACCCAAAACACGGCTGGGATGGCGTTTTTAAAGGAAAAGCAATGGATCCAGCCGTGTTTGTCTATAAGGCCGAAATCGAATATGTGGATGGTGAAGTGGAGATTTTTTACGGGGATGCTACCCTTGTTCGGTGATCGTTTGATTTGAGATTCTTCGATGTCTGGTTTATGATTTTTTGATTTTGTTGAAAATGAAATCCAAAATCGCAAATCGAAGGATCGTAAATCAATTCCCCCTCCTTTTCCCCGGTGCAGGTGCCCCGCCCTGCCTGGCTTCCCGACGCCTTTTGATTTCCTCCAACAAAGCGATTTTAAACTCCCGGTCAATGCGCTGCAGCATAGCCACTTTGCGGATTGGCAGCACTTTTTTAAAACGCTCCACGTAGTCACGCTGCAATTTTACCCGCTGTTCTTCTACCGCCAAATGCTGCCCGATAAAGTCCTCCACCTCCTTGTCTGACATGAGTTCGATCCTTTTCCCGTCCAGGTTGTATTTGTCTTTCAGCGCCTCCATTTCGTTGTCGAACTGATTGTAGAGTGGCCAAAAGTCCTTGGACTCATCGGGCGTCAGTTGCAGTTTTTCAGTGAAAAAGGCGATTTTGTACGCCTCGATTTTTTCCTGCGCACGGGGCGGCAGTTGATCTTGCCCAGGTTGCGCTTGTAAGCCAAAAGCAATGGAAATGCTCAGGATAGTTCCAATCAATAGCTTTTTCATTTTTGTAAAAATTAAGGGTTTTATCAAAATAAATCTTCCAGGTCTTCGGGGTCAATTTCATCAATCACATCGTCGAGGTATTCTTCCAGTTCTTCCGTGGTGGGCTGCGGCACGATGCTCGTTTTTGCCGACGTTGCCTTGCTCCCAAGGTTTGCTTCCACGATCAGTTCCTCGTCAATGTCCTCTATGTTGTCGGTTAGGTATTCGTGCAAATCTTCGTAGGGAATGTCTGCTGCCTGCACGGTTGCCACGGGCAGTGCTTCCTGTTTTGAAGGTGTTTTTTTAATAAAACAAACAGCCACTACCAAGATGGCCAAGGCCGAAGCAATGGCCAGCACGTACCTCGGCTGCCATATATTTTGAAAAAATAGGACAGTTTTATCCCGCCAAGATGCCTGCTCTGGCATCGGTACAGCTTGTTGGACTTTGTTTAACACCTCGTTCGGCAATGCCTTGAAGTAATCCTTCGGCACTATAAAGCCCTCCTTTTCGCATTTCATTTTTGCCAAAAACGGGGACAGTCTTTCCAGTTCCTCCCTCAGTTCATCTTTATGTTTCATTTCAATTTCATTAATGTAAACCTGGGTAAAAGCTCTTTCAAAACATTTCAACCCCTTTTACATAGCATTCTATTTTTTTTACGGCATGGTGAAAGGAAGCTTTCAGTGCCCCTTCCGATGTGCCGAGGGCTTGCGACATATCGGCATAGCTCATTTCGTCAAAATAGCGTAAATTAAATACAAGCCTTTGTTTTTCAGGCAATTGCGCAATGGCTTCTTGCAGCCTAATCTGTACCTCGTCGCCTTCAAAATAAGGGTCGGCCTGCAAGCGGTTCGACAAATTTTGATCAGCGCTGTCGAAAGGGGCGGTCATTTTTTGTTTTTTCTTATTGATAAAAGTGATTGCCTCGTTCGTCGCAATGCGGTACAGCCAAGTGTACAGTTTCGATTTCCCTTCAAAGCCGTGAATGCTGCGGAACACCTTGATAAAGCAATTTTGCAGCACATCGTTGGCGTCTTCGTGGTCGTACACCATGCGGCGGATCTGCCAGTACAGCCGCTCCTGGTACTTTTCCATGAGCAAGCGGAAACCCTTGTCGGCATGGCCCGCCGCCTGCACCAGCGCCAAAATCCGCTCGTCCGTTATGTCGCTATGTGGATTGTTCAAACTTTGCAGGGTTTTATTGATAGACGCTTATTTTACCTTTGGGTTTAATCAAGTTAAAAAAGAAGTGAGACGTAAAGGGTGAGATGTGAGGGAATCTCACGTCTCACGTCTCGCCTCTCACGTCTCATTCCTCACTTCTAAAGAAAATGAAACTTCGCCCTTTTTTGCGAATTGATGAAGAGCTTGGCTTGCACCTCGCAAGGCCCGAACTGGCAGCGCCCATTTTCGCCGTGGTGGATGCGCAGCGGCAGTACCTACGCACTTGGCTACCCTGGGTGGAGGACACCAAAACCGTGGAGGACACCATGAATTTTATACAGGAAAGCATGGTGCACAATTCCAACGGTAGCCGCCTGACCACATTTATATTATACGGAGAAGAAATGGCCGGCTCCTTGGGCGTTGTAGCGTATAATCGGGATCACAAAAAATGCGAGCTGGGGTATTGGCTGCGGGAAGACCTACAGGGCAAGGGGATTATGGCAAAAGCGCTGTCCTCTTTTTGCGAACATTTATTTGTTGCCAAAGGCATGAACCGCCTCGAAATCCTCATTGCCGCAGGCAACGAAAAAAGCAAGAGCGTAGCAATACGGGCAGGTTTTAAGGAAGAAGGCGTGCTGCGGCAAGCGCTATTCATGTACGACAAATTCTACAGTGTGGCTTTGTACAGCTTGATAAAAAACGAATGGACAAAAAAAACAATGTAACCTTTGTTTTAAATGAAAAAAAATTAAACAAAAATTTGCGATTGAAATTTTTTGTTTTAACTTTACCACCGAATTGTTGAAAATATGTTCTACATCACCAAAAATAAACAATCATGATAGGAGAAGACCGCCTCGAATTGAACGACCGATTCATCCGGGTTTTCCAGTTGTTGGAAGATAAGGGGGTGATCATCAAAAATGACCGCAAAGGAAAAGGCATCGGCGACGTTGCCGAAAAGGTACTGGGCAACAAAGGCTATGGCCATATTATCCGTGCCTTTCTCAACAACGACGATAAACGGGTTATCAGCTACTCACAGGCCAGGAAATTCTGCCGGGAGTTTGGCATCAACGAAGATTTCCTGCTCGATGGCGCTGGTACACCTTTTGGCTTCGATCTGCCAAAACGTGGCAATGTTGAAATCGGCAATTTCAACAGGGGCAACATCCTCTTCACTACAGTGGAAGCCTTTGCGGGCAGCACTTTGGGCCCTGACAGCTTTGATACGGAAGAAAGTTCCTGGTTTTCCCTGCCGGGCATCCAAGGCAGCGGCCTCGTCGCTTTCCAGATAAACGGTAACAGTATGGAACCTGTCATCAACAACGGCGACCTCGTAGTGTGCCGGGAGGTGGACAGGATGGACAACGTGAAAGACAATGAAATTTACGCCGTGAAAAATAACGGTTCGCTGTGGGTAAAGCACGTTCAGCGCATCCATCACGGCAACCGGATAACCCACCTGAAACTAATCTCTGCCAACCACCTCGAACACGACCCGTTCGTGGAAGAAGTAAATATCCACACCCGGCTCTACCGGGTTATTCGCAAGATCAGCGATTTCTGATTTTGTTGAAACAAAAAAATGCAAATGGGGCGGCATGATCCTATACCGCCCCACCATCCTCTAATACGACTAACTTTTCTCTGCTCCATGCAGCCGCATGGACATATCCTGCTGTTTTTTTGATTTCCCGGCCCCCTGATTGCACCGCAGTCCGGGGGTTCTTTTTTACAATAGAAAAATGAGAGGAGTGAGAGAAATGAGAAGAAAGTAAGGAAGAAATTGGGGTTAACTTCTTAAAAATCAATATTCTAATACTACGGCATGCGGCTTCATAAAGGCTTGCCGTACTATAAACTCCAGCCTCTTCTTCAATAAGCCCTAACGTCCTTCTTTTCCATGTAATTCATAAAGGCACGATTGACGACCCGGCGGCCCCCAGGTGTGGGGTAGTTCCCGGAGAAGTACCAATCTCCGAGATGGCTGGGGCAGGCACTGTGCAGGCCCTCAAGGGTTTGGTAAATGACCTCCACTTTCGGCTTCAGCCCTTTGGGCGTTACTATTTCGGCTATTTTAGCGCTAATTTCTTCATCGGTAAAAAGCTCATATAGCTGCTGCACCTCGTTGTTGATTTCCTCTTTGGGCAAGTCCATTTGTGCCCGGCAACGCTCATAGGCTTCTTCCAGCAGATAGGACTTGTCCTGATCTTCCAACAGTTCCACCAAGGCACGGAAGGCCACGAAATCCTTCATTTTCGACATGTCAATGCCGTAGCAGTCAGGATAGCGAATTTGAGGGGCGCTGGAGACGATGAGTATTTTCTTTGGGCGTAGGCGGGCCACGATACGGATGATGCTGTTCTTCAAGGTGGTGCCCCGAACGATGCTATCGTCGAGCAAAACCAATGTGTCCACCTCATTTTTCACGATACCATAAGTCACATCATAACCGTGCGTCACCATCGTGCCACGTGAATTATCGTCGGCAATGAAAGTGCGCAGCTTTGCATCCTTATGTACCAATTTTTCGATGCGGGGCGTCAGTGACAGTATCCGTTCGATGTCTTTTGCATCGGCATCGGGGCCGAGTGCTTTTATTTTTTCTGCTTTGATGCCGTTCAGGCGTTTTTCAATGCCTTTTACCAAACCAAAAAAAGCGCTCTCTGCTGTGTTTGGCACAAAGGAAAAAACGGTGTTTTCGATATCGTTTTCCACTGCATCCAGCACCTTGTCGGTCAGTTGCTCGCCGAGTTGTTTGCGTTCGTTGTAGATGTCACGGTCGTTGCCCCGTGAAAAATAAATACGCTCAAAAGAGCAAGATTTTTTCTCGCCAACTTCGATGAATGGAACTTCTCCCACCGTGCCGTTCCGTTTCACAATAAGCACATGGCCAGGCTGGATTTCTTTCACCCTCGACACATGCACGTCAAATGCCGTTTGGATAGGCGGCCTTTCGGAGGCCACCACCACCACCTCTTCGTCTTGATAGTAGTAGGCCGGGCGGATGCCATTTGGGTCACGCAGCACGAATGCGTCGCCGTGGCCGATCATGCCCGCCATGGCATAGCCGCCATCGAATTTTTTGCTGGCTTTTTTCAAAAGCCGCTGCACGTTTAGGTTGTCAAAAATGAGTTCGTTGATTTCTTCATTGGTGTGGCCATCAGACTTGTACCAATCGTAAAGGCGCTCCACTTCCTCGTCCAGAAAATGGCCGATTTTTTCCAGCACCGTCACCGTGTCCGTGCGTTCCATTGGATATTGGCCATAGCCGACCAGTTCGTCGAAGAGTTCGTCCACATTGGTCAGGTTGAAATTGCCGGCGATGACGAGGGTGCGGTGTATCCAGTTGCTTTTGCGGATAAAGGGATGGACGTTTTTGACGCTGTTGGCCCCATGCGTACCGTAGCGCAGGTGGCCCAGCATCAGCTCGCCCATGAAAGGCACATTGTTTTTCAGCCAATCGGTGTCTTTCATCTGCGATTTCGACAGGTGGTTGTAGTTGCTGTACACCTGATCGAAGATGGTTTGAATGGAATTGCTGCCGCTGTTGCGCTTGCGGTCAATGATTTTGTGGCCAGGGCTGCTGTACAGCTTGACGGTGGCGATGCCTGCGCCGTCTTGGCCCCGGTTGCGCTGCTTTTCCATGAGCAGGTGAAGCTTGTTGATGCCATACAGGGGCGTCCCATATTTTTCAACATAATAATCCAGTGGTTTAAGCAGGCGGATGAGTGCAATGCCGCACTCGTGTTTGATGAAATCGCTCATGGACGGTGGCAGTTAGCCGATTGTTTTTGCGGAAGCCCGACAGAGGCTGGTATTTGTCGCTGACTATCTTAGCTTCCTTGGAAAACGACAATGCAAAACTAAGGGGATAATAAATACCGCCAAACCCTCGATGGTTTGATCCCAAAAGCATTTTTTTGAAAATTTTAGCTTTTGGTGAAAACAGGTAGGGATATTGGTGGCCTTATCGTTTCTTGATTAATGCCTTAGCATAAGCGCCATTTTGACGAATGGTATTTTTTTAAAATCATAAATTACACGAAATGAAAAGAATAGCTACCCTGTTGATTGTTGCCACTTTTGTAATAAAACTCCAAGCACAAGAAGCTGCCCCATACCCTGCTCCGTTCTTGAAGTTTTCCCACATTGGCCATGCCCTCGGCGGTGATATTGAAATGCCGCACGGCCTGGATTACAATTATTTGCTCAGCACGGCCAAGGACGTGGATTTTGACTATGAAAAACTCCCTTTTTCAAAAGGAGAAATGACCAGCATGAAATGTGACAACCCGACTGTCCGCTTCAATTTGGGCTTTCAGACAAGATTTGCGCCCAAGATGGTCATCCTGTTTTCGCTGTTGGGCATTGAGGGCCGCATTGACGAGGTGCGATACGAATCTTCGCCAGAAGATCCACGTGGCTGGCAATATATGGAAGTAAGCGCCACCAATCAGGAAACGGCCCTGGAAGCTGTGGTGATGCGCCGTTTTGAGGCGGGAAAGCGGTTTCGTTTTTATACGGGCATCGGCCTGAACGGCGGCCTTTCCTATAATGGTGAAGTGAGGGTGAAAGGCTATTTGCTGGACGATGCAGTGACCGATGTGCCGTCGGTTGGCAACGAGGTGGATTTGGTGTATGAACAAAAACCGAGTTTCAACCAGCGCCTGTTTGTGCAGGCGGGTGCGAGTATCAGGTTTTTAAAACGCATGGAATTTGGCTTGGAAAGCCGCCGGGGCTTCGGCAGCCGTGCTACTTTTGACGGGCCATTTCACATGACCATCTTGAAAAGCTCGGTTGGCTTTAGCCTGCGGTATTCGTTTTTGTAAAAAAGCGGTAAAAACGTCGGGGGGGTTTTGAGACCTCCCCGACGTTAAGCAGAGATTATTTTAGTTCAACACCTCCTCCTTTCCCTTCAAATACTTGTCGAGGAAAGTAAGTACGTCGCCGTAGCCTTTTATCTCATTCTCCTTTTTCACAAAACCATGCCCTTCGTCTGGGAAAATGACGTATTCCACAGGTACGTTGTTTTTCTTCACAGCCGTTACGATTTCGTCGGACTCCACTTGCCACACCCGGGGGTCATTGGCACCCTGGAGCACCATGACGGGGTGCTTCACCTTGTCGGCATGGAAGAGCGGGGAAATGTTGTACAACCTGCTGGAGTCTGCCGTGCTGGGGTCGCCCAGTTCTGCATAAAGGGCATTTCTAAACGACTCCCAATAAGGTGGGATGGACTTCAGGGTGCGCAGCCAGTTCGTGACGCCAAAGAGGTTGACGCCCACTTCAAATTCTTCAGGTGCAAAGGTCATAGCTGCCATCGTCATGTAGCCGCCATAGCTGCCGCCGATGATGCCGATTTTGCTGGAATCAACGTATGCCTGCGACTGGAGCCAATTTTTGCCCCAGATACAATCCTTTAAGTCTTTGTCGCCGTGGTTGCGGTCGTCCATTTTATAAAATGACTTGCCATAGCCGCTGCTGCCACGGTTGTTCACGGCGAGGATGGCGTAGCCGTGGTTCACCAAGTATTGGATAAGCGAAAAATAACCCACCCTCGATTGGCCGCCGGGGCCGCCGTGTACCCATACGAGCGCTGGCACTTTGGTATCAGGCGAGGCCGTTTTTGGTTTGTAAAAAATGGCCGGTATGTCCAGGCCGTCGAAGCTCTTGTAGCGAACTACTTCTGCCTGTACGAGATCGTCCTCGTTGATTTCGGGATTGAGCGTGGACGTTAGTTTTTTCAAATCTTTTGTGCCAAAATCATAGACGTACAAATTGCTGGGGGCCTTGGAGGTGCCGACGGACAGGCGCATTTTGCCTTCGCTGTCGGAGATGGCCACTGCCAGCACATCGCCGTCGGGAATGGTGGGGAAGGAGACACTTTGGCCGGAAGAATTGTCCAAAATCACCAGGCTGTTTTTGCCATCTTCGTTGATGGCGATTACCCTGTACTTTTCGTTTTCGCTCACGTAACTGTACATCACGTCCCAACTGGTTTCGTACAGCGTTTTGCGTTCGCCAGAAGCCAGGTCGTATTGCACCAGATAGGCGAATTCCTTGCCCGCATCGGTGATGTAGTAAAAATATTTGCCATCCTTGCTAAAGCCCGAAGCGCTGTAGCTGCCCGGAGCAGCAGCTTCGGAGATTTCCTTTGCTTTTTTGGAGGCCTGATCGTAGAGGAACAACTGGTTTTCGCTGGTGGTGATGGTCTTGTTCAGCGCCAGTGTTTTTTCGTCCCATGAAATACCCGACACGTCCATGCCATCATCGTTTTGATAAATCAGGGTGGCTTTCCAGTCGCCTACGCCCATTTTATACACATCGAAAAACTGCGGGTTGCGCTTGTTGGAGCCATAAAACATAGATTTTTTGTCGAGGCTCCAGCCATAAAAATCGGCCTTTTCCTGTTCGCCCGGCGTCAGATCTTGTGAGTTGCCGTCTTCTTTCAGTAAGTATATGTGCGAAATTTCGTTCCCGCCTTTGTCGGCAGAATAAAGGATTTGGGTCGTGCCAGGCACATAATCCACTGCGAAAAAGGACTCTACATCTGACTTTGTCACTTGCCTTTTGGAGCCATCTGCCACATTAATTTCGTAGATGTTGAAGATGCCGGATTCATCGCTGTGTACGAGCAATTTCGTTTCGTCAGCCGACCAGGCCCCGCCACCGATGCGCACGTTTTTGTAAAACTGTTCAATGGTATATTGCTTGACTTCCCTGGGCGTTTCGACCTTTGGGTTTTCTTTACAGGCATTGGCCAATAACAAGATCCCCAACAGGGGCAACAACATTTTTTTCATTGGTTGATATATTTTTTGATGAAATGAGAAACTGGGACGTAAGATAAGGCAAGGGCGTTACAGCATGGCAGGATAAGCGGTTTTTTCGACGGATGGGCATTCGTAGGGGATCAGACAGCTATATGACTATTAAGTTGTTAAGCTTGCCAAGATTCCTTTTTTGGATGGATGATTCACTTACTTTGCCCAAAACACCGTTGATGTACCGTTATCTACTCGTAATTTTTACCACTACAATTTGTTTTGTTTCTTTAAGGGCGCAAAGTCTCTATGACATTGCCATCACCGCCAAATTTGACGAAGTACAGATTCCTGCCGTCTTGGCAGAATTGGAGCGAAAAGCCGGGGTGCACATCTATTACCATCCAGATTTAATTCCGGCCTACAAGGTGAGTTTTGATTTTCAAAAAAGCAGCTTAAAAGTGGCCTTACAGCAGGTGTTGGAAGGGAGCAATATGCGCTTTACCAATATCGGCAACGACAAGATTGTTATTGGCCCAAAGGATCAAATGAACTCCGCATATCTGGTAGATCTGGTGGCCGGGTGGGAATCGGGAAAATACCAGTCGCCTTTGCTGATGGATTTATTAGAAAAAAACTTGATCATCGGTGAAACGGGTGCCAGGGTAAGCGGCAGCAAATTGCTCATCAAAGGAGAGATAAAAGACTACAGCACAGAAGAAGCCATTGTCGGTGCCACGGTTTTTGTGCGGGAAACAGGAGATGGCACCGCCACTGACGAGAACGGCAAATTCAACCTAAAAGTACCAACAGGCACATGGTCCCTGCTGATTGAATACATTGGTTATCAGTCTGTTTTGGTGAAATTGACAGCGAACGACGATGGCAACATGACCATTGTGCTGAACCCCAATCCACTACAGCTCACGGAGGTATTGGTAAAGGGAGAGGCTGTACAG
The DNA here is from genome assembly GCA_041741095.1 of Saprospiraceae bacterium. Taxonomy (GTDB): domain Bacteria; phylum Bacteroidota; class Bacteroidia; order Chitinophagales; family Saprospiraceae; genus UBA6168. Next base: position 71,555 of record JBGSKQ010000039.1, on the reverse strand, counting down.
CGCAGCACCAACTCGACAAATCTTGGTCTTGAAAAACTGGATGTAAAAGTGATGCGGGAACTGCCTTCCCTGCTCGGTGAATCGGATGTGGTGAAGAGCCTGCTTTATCTGCCGGGCGTCAGCACAGTGGGAGAAGGCAGTGGCGGATTTAACGTCAGGGGCGGAAATATTGATCAAAATCTGGTGATGCAGGATGGCATGCCTTTGTTCAATGCTTCCCATGCACTTGGTTTTTTCTCTGTTTTCAATGCTGATGCCGTGGATAATGTCACACTTTACAAGGGCCACATCCCGGCGCAATATGGCGGTAGGCTTTCCTCCGTGCTGGATGTGGGGTTAAAGGATGGAAATCGCTTCGGTTGGCACGGCAACGGAAGCGTCGGCGTTATTTCGAGCAAGGCGGTGCTGGAAGGCCCAATCATCAAGGATAAATTGTCCATTTTGGTAGGAGGGCGGGGGTCTTACATTGGCTATATACTTCCGCAGGTACGCAACCGGAGCGTAGCCCGCAGTGCCACCCGCTTTAATGACCAGTTGGCCAAAATCACCTGGAGGATCAGCCCAAAAGCTACATTTAGGGTATTGGGCGTCAATACTTACGACTACTTCCGCTATGACAATGAGTTTGGCTATGACTGGCAAAACCAGCAGCTTGGAGCCAGCCTTGATCTTATTCATAATAGCCACTTTTCTACATCCGTTTCCGTTTCGGGCGTCCGTTACAAAGCATCTTTGTTCGACCCCGAAGGCAACGATGCATTTTCACTCATTAGTGGCATTGACAACTACAAGGCGAAAATCGAAAACCTCTTATTGACCGGGCAAGACAAGCATTCCCTGCGTTTTGGTGTAGAAGCCAACCTGTTCGACACTGCTCCCGAACAACTTGAGCCTAAAGAGGGGGCTACGGCTGTTTTACCCAAAAAAGTGGAGCGGGGCGGTGGCAGGGAGTTCGGTTTTTTTGTGCAGGATGAGTGGAAATTCAACCCACGGATATCCATTTCGGTGGGGCTGCGCTACAGCCTCTTCCAGCAAACCGGGCCGGTGACCGTTTATAATTATGAGCCTAATGCGCCAAAAGAGGATGAAACTGTGGTTGGCGAAGAGACTTTTTCTGCATCAGATGTGGTAAAAAGTTACCAAGGCTTTGAGCCAAGAGCCTCAGTGAAGTATAGTTTTGACGAATACACATCCGTAAAAGGCAGCTACAATCTACTGCGGCAGTACGTTCATTTGATTTCGAATACTGCTGCCCCCACGCCCGTGGACTTGTGGCAGGTGAGCGGCCCCTATTTGCCGCCGCAGGTAGCCGACCAGTATTCCTTGGGGATATATAAAAACACAGAAAACACCATGTGGGAATACTCGCTGGAGGGGTATTTTAAAAAAATAAAAAACCAACCTGAATACAAAGACCTGCCCGATCTGCTGTTGAATGAGCGCCTGGAGACAGAGTTGTTGCAGGGTAAAGGCCGCACTTGGGGCGCCGAAGTCTCTATCCGAAAGGCAACGGGTAAATGGACTGGTTGGGTATCCTACACATTTTCAAGGGCAGAAGTGCAGGTAAACGGAACTTACCCCTCTGAAACCATCAATGGTGGAAAATGGTACCCATCGGGATTTGACAAGCCGCACCAATTGTCCGTCGTAGGCCGTTGCCAGATTAACCCACGCAATATTTTCAACTTCAATTTCACCTATAACAGTGGGCGGCCCATTACCGTGCCGCTGAATTATTACAGCATCAACGGCGTGGTGATACCAAATTACTCAGAACGAAATTCTTTCCGTATCAAGGACTATCACCGCCTTGATTTGGCCTATACCATTGACAACAGCAAGGCGAAAGTGAAGGGTTGGCGGGGCAGCCTGACTTTTTCGGTGTATAATATCTATGCCCGTAAAAATCCTTTTTCGGTATTTTTTAAAAGAAACAATAATGAGCGGGTATCGGCCTACGAGCTATCGGTGCTCGGCACGGTGATGCCTGCCATGACCTATAATTTTACGTTTTAAAAAAACATGACAACCAATTCCGTGATATACAACTGTGTATGGGTCTTGGTAGCTGTTGGCATTAGCGGCTGCATTAAGGAGGTTTCATTTAAGCAGGAAACATCGCCTTCGGCCATTGCTATATACGGTGCTATCACCAACGATCCCAGGCCGCAGGAATTGGCCATTGTCCAAACAGGAGGTTTTGAAAAAGATGATGCTCAAAGGCCAGTCATCGGGGCAGTAGCTATCTTACAGGATGATTTGGGGAATAAAGAACAATACATCGAAATGGCAGACGGCCGTTACATACTTTCAAAAACAATAGTAAAAGGTGTGCCCGGCAGGACTTATAAAATCGAAATCGTGTTGCCGGATGGCAAAATTATCCATTCGAACCCAGAAAAAATGCCAGCGGTACTCCCGATTGAGAAACTGTACGGAAGGAATGATTCAACACAGACACTAACACTGTATGCCGATATGACCATTCCAGGAGGGCAGGAGGCCTGGGTACGCTGGGAGGCCGATCGGGTAAGGTTGCTTAGGGAACTTCCTAAAGGCCCGTTCGGCCCACCTCCAAAAATTTGCTATTTATGGACTCATTTCAGCCGCCAAGAAGCAAACTTGTTTCATTCCAATGAAATTAATGATTACCATGTAATAGGCCAGGATGTTGGCATGAGCAATATCAATAGCACTTTTTATGAAAGGAATTGCATACAAATGTACCAGTTCAGCACGACAGCCGCTTCTTACAACTTTTGGGGGGATGTTCAAAAAGCAGCTAATCCCAAAGGGACGATTTTCGACACGCCACCAGCCGCAGTGAAGGGCAATCTTCATTATGTTTCCGATCCAGACACCCCGGTTTTTGGCTTTTTTGAGGCGATGTCTGTTGATACAGCAAGATTGTTTGTGTACAGGGACGAATTTGAAGGCATAATCGTAACTGACCCTTGCAACTTAAATTATAGCAGTTATGGACTTGCATCCAATGGGTACGCACCAGAGTGCATTGACTGCTTGTTGAAAGAAAGTGCAACTTTAGAAAAACCTTGGTTTTGGTAAAAAAAATACTATGCGTTTTACAAAAATATTTCTATTGGCAGCAGTAGCCTACCTTTTGAGCGGCTGTGTAGAGGAAGTTACCTTCAAAGTAGAAGACCCGCCGTCCAACATCGTTGTCTATGGCCGCATCACCACTGATCCCCGGCTACATGAGTTGTCCATCTTCCAGACGGGCGGCTTCAGCAAAACGGAAGGGCAAAAACCAATAACAGGTGCCGTGGCTGTACTGTACGACGATATGGGGAATAAAGAAGCCTATACAGAAATTTCTGAAGGCCGCTACCTTTTAGAGCAAACAACGGTGAAAGGAGTTCCGGGCATCACCTATGAGTTGGAAATCACCCTTCCCGGCGGAAAAACCATCCGTTCCAGGCCTGAAAAAATGCCCCAGCCAGTGCCGGTTGACAACATCTATGGCAGCAACAATATGTCCCAATATTTTTCTACTTACGTTGACATGACCATTCCCGCAGGTGGCGACACATGGATACGCTGGGAAGCGGATCGCATCCACATGATTATTGAAATCAACCAAAATATAGTATTGGGATTTCCTTTCGCACCGCCGCCCAAGGTCTGCTATTTGACCCAACCCTATGCTCGCCAAGATCCCAATCTTTTTCACGCTGAGCAGTTGGACAGCTATCAAGTGGTCAAACAGACCGTCGGCACTAGCCTGATTGACAATTATTTTTACGACAGAAACTGTATTCAGGTGTATCAGTTGAGTACGACGTTGGCATCTTACGAATATTGGCGGGACGTAGAAAAAGCCTCCAACCCCGAGGGCACCATTTTCGATACTCCGCCTGCCCAAATACATGGCAATCTTTTTTACCCAGATGATGATGAGGTAGTTTATGGTTATTTTGAAGCGGTGGCTGTTGACACGGCCAGGTTGTTTGTCCATCGTGATTCCCTGCACGGCATCCATTTGCCCGACCCTTGTACCAGGGACTACTTCCAGTACGGAGGCGCCCACTATGGTTTTTTGGAAGAATGCCTGGATTGCCTGACCGTACCAGGCGCAACTGTTGAGCAGCCTTGGTTTTGGTAGTTAAAAATTATAAACGCTTGAAGCACAGGGCAATATTCACGAGAGCAGTTTGCCGAACACAAAGCCCATTTTCCTACCTTTGCCCCAGCAGATACCAACCTCTGCGCACCCAGAACGGCAACACTCGAATTCATGCCAAGCACCCTCGATACCTCCATTGAATACCTCAAGGGCGTCGGCACCGTAAAGGCCGATATGCTGAAAAAGGAACTCGGCATCCACACCTTTGGCGACCTGCTGATGGCCTTTCCTTATCGCTACGTGGACAAGACCCGCTTCCATAAAATCAGCGAACTGAGCGAAGAAAGTGGCGAGGTTCAGTTGAAAGGTATCCTCCGGAAAGTGGAAGTCATGGGCGAAGGCAGCAAGCGGCGCCTCGTCGCCCGTTTCCGTGATGAGACTGGTGTCATCGAACTGGTCTGGTTCCGTGGCATTTATTGGCTGGAAAAACATCTGAAAGTGGGCGCACCACACATCGTTTTTGGCCGTGTGAATGCCTTCAACAGCCTGCTCAACATCCCGCACCCCGAAATAGAAGAAGTGACCGAGGAGAACCAGGAGGCCGAACGCACCTTCGCACCTGTCTATTCCAGCACCGACAAACTCAATTCGAAAGGGTTGGAAGCGAAAGGCCGCCGCCGCCTGATGGAGGTTTTATTTGAAAAAATCACCCCTGCCGATCTACCAGAAAACCTGCCCGACTACATGCTCCAAAAGCTAAAACTCCCCGCCCGCTACGATGCCCTTCGCTGGATTCATTTTCCCAAAAACCAGGAAGAACTCGACGCCGCCATCAGGCGGCTGAAATTTGAGGAGCTTTTTTTCCTTCAAATGCGCCTGTTGCAAAGCAAATACCGCCGCAAGCAGGCCGTGAAGGGCTACGTTTTTTCCAAAGTGGGGGACTTTTTCCATCAATTTTACAAAGAAAAAATGCCCTTTGAACTGACGGGCGCACAAAAGCGGGTCATCAAGGAAATCCGGGCGGACCTGGGCAGCGGCATCCAGATGAACCGCCTGCTGCAAGGCGACGTGGGCAGCGGGAAAACGGTCGTCGGATTGCTTTGTATGCTCATCGCTTTGGACAATACCCGCCTGCCAGAAGGCGGAAGCTACCAAGCCTGCCTCATGGCCCCTACAGAAATCCTGGCGCAGCAACACTACTTGGTCATCAGCGAATATGTGGAGGAAATGGGCATCGAAGTCGCTTTCCTCTCTGGCACGGTAAAGGGCAAAAAACGCCAGCAAATACTCGACGATCTGGCTGCCGGGCGCATCCACATCCTTATCGGTACGCACGCCCTCATTGAGGACTGGGTGCAGTTTCAAAACCTCGGCCTGGCCATCACCGATGAGCAGCACCGCTTTGGCGTGGCGCAGCGGGCTTCACTTTGGAAAAAAAGCACACCGCTGCCCCCGCACGTGCTGGTAATGACGGCCACGCCCATCCCCCGCACCCTCGCCATGACCCTCTACGGCGACCTCGACGTGTCGGTCATTGATGAATTGCCGCCAGGCCGCAAGCCCATCACCACCGTCCACTACACAGAAAACCACCGCCTACGGGTCTTCGGTTTTATGAAAGAAGAAATTGAGAAAGGACGGCAGATTTACGTCGTCTATCCGCTTATTGAGGAAAGTGAAAAACTGGATTTGAAAAACCTGATGGAAGGTTACGAAGCGCTTAGCCGGGAGTTTCCGCCGCCGGAGTACCAGATCAGCATCGTTCATGGCAAAATGAAGCCCGCCGATAAAGACTTTGAAATGCAGCGTTTTGTGAAAGGCGAAACCCAAATCATGGTGGCCACCACGGTAATAGAAGTAGGCGTAAACGTGCCGAACGCCAGCGTGATGATCATTGAAAACACAGAGCGTTTTGGCCTTTCGCAACTGCACCAATTGCGTGGCCGGGTGGGCCGGGGCGCCGAGCAGAGCTTTTGCATCCTGATGACGGATTTCAAACTCAGCGCCGAGGCACGGGAGCGCATCCAGACGATGGTGTGCACCAACAATGGCTTTGAAATCGCCGAAGCAGACCTGCGCCTGCGTGGCCCTGGCAACATGGAAGGTACGCAACAAAGTGGCCTGCTCGATTTGCACATCGCCGACCTGGGCCGTGATGGCAAAATCCTACAAGCTGCCCGTGAACTCGCCTTGCGCATTTTGGAAAAGGATCCGGAGCTTACCAGCCCGTATAATGAACGCTTGAAAACCTATTTGGAACAATCAGGAAAGAAGGTAAGGAGTTGGGGAAGGATAAGCTGAAAACAGCGTTGTAAACGATAAATGATGAACGATGAATGATGAACATTCAAACATGGATTTGTCATTTAATAATACCAAATTTCAAACCCGCTCCCTTTACCTTCGCCCTTGCAAAACTTTCCATATTTAAAAAATCAACTTGCTTCCAATGCAATCAAAAGCCACGACACCCGAAGCGTATTTGGAGTCTTTGCCGGACGAGCGCCGGCCCATCATCACCGCCATGCGGGAAGCTTTGTTGAACAAGCTGCCGGAGGGCTTTGAAGAGTGCATGACTTATGGCATGTTGGGCTATGTGGTGCCGCATTCGCTCTATCCGGCAGGCTACCATTGCGACCCTAAGCAGCCGCTGCCTTTTATCAGCTTGGCTTCGCAAAAGAATTATATTTCCCTTTACCACATGGGACTCTACGAGGGAAAATTGCTGGATTGGTTTCGGGAAGAATGGCAAAAAGTGTCAAAAAAGAAACTTGACATGGGCAAGTGCTGCATCCGTTTTAAAAAACCAGAAGATGTGCCTATAGCGCTCATTGGCCAACTGGCCAGTATGGTTACCCCGCAGGAATGGGTGGAGTATTATGAAAATGCCCTCAAGCAAAGGAAGTAAGGGCTGTCTCCACTTTGTAATTGCTGGAACAAAGCCGATAAACACCTTTCGCTGGCAGGAAGTATGGAGTTTACAAAAGGAATATCCACGGCATTGTCGAACGCCTCCATTCCTATTTGGGCCAGATTGTTTTGATAAAAAAATGCCCGCACCGGGCAAACAGATAAAAAAGCGAAGCGATTTTTGCCGCTTGATTTTCATTGGAGTTCAGCCACCAATCAAAAAAACGAGGCGTATCCGAAAAGCCAGATGAGTAGGGAATCAAACATTTCAACAAAATGACAAAAAGTTTTATCGCCATTGCTATTGCTGCCTGCTTGGCAATACTCGCCTGCAAAACCAACAACAACACTGAAAAAAAGGACACGCCACAAGTGGACAGCCCAAATACGTATGAAACCCGGCCCATGGATGTGCCCTACACCATTGCGGAGAAATATTTTCTCAAAAACGACGTCGCTGAAATTCCCAATCCAAAAATCGAAAGGGCCGAGGTGTTCAACAGCTACTTTGGCATGGCCACCACCATGGGCAGCGGCGGGAAGCCTACCGCCATTGATTTTGATGTAAAATATGTCGTAGCGGTCATGCAGCCGCCGACTGATATTTCAACGACTATAATACCTGTCAGCCTGAAGAAGCTAAACCCACGTCAAATTGAATTTGCCTATAAAATAGAAAAGGGGGAAAAACTGAGCTACACCATGTCGCCCAACCTGATCGTAGTCGTGGACAGATCCAATGACGGTATGATTGTTTTGAAGGAAGAAAAATAAATACTTTGCGTGTGGTTTCACTTTGATGCAGTGGTGAAACCACACGAATCTTTATTTTCCCATCAATCACATATAGCCCAATATCTTCAGCATATCCTCCGGTTTTTGCTCCTCCCGGTAGAGCTTGTCCACGATGTTACCCTTGGAATCTTTGTAAATGAGCACATGCTTCGGCGAAGGGATGAGGCAATGCTTGATGCCGCCGTAGCCGCTGAGCGAGTCCTGGTAGGCGCCCGTATGGAAGAAGCCGAGGTATAGCGGTTCGGGATCGTTTTTGCCAATGGTGGGCAGATAGACCTGGCTTTCGTGTACTTCGGAGTTGTAGTAATCAGAATTGTCGCAACTGAGGCCGCCAATGTTTACCCGGCAGTATTCGTTTTGCCATTTGTTGATGGGCAACAGGATGAAGCGCTCGGCAATGCCCCAACTGTCGGGCATGGTGGTGATGAGGCTGTTGTCAATCATATACCACACCTCGGCGTCGTTTTGCTGTTTTTGATCGAGCACAGAGAAGATAAGCGCCCCGCTTTCACCGACGGTGTATTTGCCAAATTCTGTAAAAATATCTGGTTCGGGTATCTCTTCTTCATGGCAGGCGGCCATTACCATGTTCACTATTTCCCGCACCATATAGGTATAGTCAAACTCAAAGCCGAGGCTGTTGCGGATGGGCATGCCCCCGCCAATGTTGAGGGAGGTGAGCGAAGAGCAGACCTTTTTCAGCTCGCAGTACATTTTTACGGCTTTTTTCAGTTCGCCCCAGTAGTAGATGGAGTCCTTGATGCCCGTGTCCACGAAGAAATGGAGCATGGTCACCTTGAATTTTTTGTTTTTGGCGAGGCGCTCTTTGTAGTAGCTCACCACCTCTGAGCCACGGATGCCGAGGCGGCTGGTATAGAATTCAAAGTTCGGTTCCTCGTCGGTGGCCACCCGGATGCCCAGGTTGCACTTGCCTTTTACCATTTCTTCGTAGTAGTCAAGCTCCAATTTATTGTCCAAAATGGGGATGACGTTCTGGAAGCCATCGTTGATCAGACCACTGATTTTCTGGGCATATTCACGGGTTTTGAAGCCGTTGTTGACGATGATCACGTCTTTGTCAATCCATTCCTTTTTATAGATGTTGCGGATGAGGTCAATATCAAAGGAAGAAGAAGTTTCCAGTTCAACGCCATGTTTGAGTACCTCCTGTACCACGTAACTAAAGTGGCTGCTCTTGGTGCAATAGCAGTAGTGGTACTTGCCCTTGTAGCCCAGCGTTTTGAGGGCTTTGTTGAACATGTTTTTGGCCTTTTTTATCTGGGTACCGATTTTCGGCAAGTAGGTGAGCTTGAGCGGTGTGCCATACTTATTGATCAAGTATTTGAGCGGCACACCATTGAAAATCAAATTGCCTTCTTCTATGTCAAATCCCTCTTGGGGAAAATAAAAGGTCTGGTCAATAAGGTCGAAATACCGGTTTTTAATCATTTCGCATAAAAAGGTTTGGTCGTGAAAAGGCTTTTTAAAAAGCGGGCAAAAGTAAATGCTATTTCATTGATTTTGCGATGATTGCGGGTTAATTTTAAACAAGTGGCCACCATCGAATAAAATTGGGCTTTTTTCAGCCAATCCTCTTGCCCTTGCATATCTTTGATGCACAATCCCACCTTTAATGCACCCACCGTTGATTCTTTAAAAAAAGAAAAAATATTCTACTTTTTGTTTTAAATAATGCACCTTTGTCATTGTATTTTAAAACAAAAAATTTCACCAACTAAACTTGTTATTATGAAAGTACTAAAAACAATTGGTATCGTCCTGTTGGCACTGGTAGCACTTTGGCTCATAGCCGCCGCCATTATGCCAAAACACTTTGAGTATGAGCGTTCTACCAACATCAATGCTCCAAAAGAGCTGGTGTTCAGTATCATTGACGACGTGAAAACGCAAGAAGTTTGGGGGCCTTGGCGCAAGGAAGACCCGACCATCAAGGCCACTTACAGCGAAAAAACGACTGGCGTTGGTGCCTCTTATTCCTGGACCAGCGAGAACTCTGGCAACGGCACTTCTACCACCGTGGAATCCACGCCGCCTAGCTCCCAAAAGACCCGTGTCGAATTTGAAGGACAGGGCGGTGGCGATGCTTGGTTCAAACTGGAAGATGCCGAGGGCGGTGCCACCAAAACCTCTTGGGGCATGGCCTTCGACGTGCCGTGGCCATTCAATGCATTTATGGCGGTAACAGGCAGCGGCAGCATGAACAAAATGTTCGATACGGGCCTTGCTGGCCTGAAGGAAATGGCAGAGCAAAAAGCTGCCGAAGCCCCCGCAGCTACCAGCAAATTTGAGGTGAAGGAAATGGACTTCCCGGGCCAGAACTATATCGGTATCCGTGAAAAAGTGTCTTTTGACAAGGCGATGGATGCCAATTACTTCGCCCAGAATTTTGGCCAACTCATGGGCGTTTTGACCAAAGCCAAAATGGAAATGGCAGGCCCGCCCACAAGTGCTTATTATATGTGGGACGATGCCAATAAGATGGCGGACATGGCAATTTCCCTTCCCATCAAAAGCGCCGCTTCCGTCAATGGCAAAGGCATCTCTTCCTTTGAAGTGCCCGCTGGCAAAGCCTTGGTCATTGACTATTACGGCTCTTACGAAGGCATCGGCGGTGCCCACATGGCCATGGATGAATACGTGAAATCCAAGAACCTGAAACAAAAGTTACCAGTATTAGAGCAATACATAACTGATCCTGAGACAGAACCCGATACCAGCAAATGGTTGACCAAGGTGATTTATCTAATGGAAGGGATGTGATTTGGGGAGTTTTCAGTCTTCAGTCAACAGTCAACGGCCCTTGGTCGGGCATAGCTTTTATTAAAGGGAACTGCGGACTGAAGACTGAAGACTTGAATCTGTCGAACCAAAGACCAAAGACCGTTAGCAAAAGATTAATTCTGCTCCCTTCTCATTGCGCAGAATTTATTTTTTTCCGTTCTTGCGCATCCAAACTAATTAACTCCCTGTTATCAATTTTCAATAGAAGTCCTAAATGTCCATAAAGCGCCATATCGTCCTTTTAGGGGCAGTGGTCTTGTTGTTTGGATGCAACAAACAGACCGTCCGCAAGGAAGGATTTGAGGTGCATGGCATAGATGTTTCCCATTATCAAAAACACATTGACTGGAATGCCATCGCCGGGCAAGACGTTCGTTTTGCCTTTGTAAAGGCAACGGAAGGGGAGACTTTTCGGGATACTTTATTTTGTAAAAATTGGATTGAAATAAAAGAGGCAGGCATCAAACGGGGCGCTTACCATTTCTTCCGGCCCAGGGTGCCTGCGGCAGCCCAAGCCAGCAATTTCCTTGGATGGATAAGCCTTGACCACGGCGACCTTCCCCCCGTCCTGGATGTGGAAGTGCTGGATGGCGTATCGCCCATTGATCTGCGGGCGGGCATTCAGGGATGGCTTGATTTTATGGAAGACAATTATAAAATTAAGCCCATCATTTATACCCATCAAAAGTTTTTCAACAGCTACTTGGCGGGCTATTTCAGTGACTATCCTATCTGGATAGCACGTTACAGTTCCTGGCGCAACCCCTGCCTGAGTGAGGGCAGTCAATGGTCCTTTTGGCAATATGGCAACAGGGGCCGCTTGCAGGGCATCAATGGCGACGTGGATTTCAATGTGTTCAAAGGCAGCTTGGCCGAACTCGACGATTTCTGCCTGGTGCGCCCGCAACCCTTGCTCGACCCTACTAAAATAGTTGTTGAGGAGGAAGAAGTAGCCGTTGCTACTGCCAAGCCTTGATAGTTTAACCCAAATTATTCTTGCCAATATTTGCTTATTTCGTGGCCTATTTTTTCAAATTTTTTTGTTGAGAAAAACAATCCGCAAAATCCTCATCGTCCGCTTTTCCTCCATTGGCGATATTGTGCTGACGACGCCCGTGGCCCGTTGTTTAAAGAAACAATTGGGCGCAGAAATCCACTACATCACGAAGCGCCAATACCTGCCGCTATTAGAGGCAAACCCCTATCTGGACAAAATTTTTACCATCGAAAAAAAAGTCTCGGAAGTGTTGCCACAGCTTAAGGCGGAGCGCTACGATTGCATCATTGACCTGCACAAAAACCTGCGCAGCCTGCAAGTCAAATGGGGGTTGGGCGTGAAATCTTATTCTTTTTACAAACTCAATTTTGAAAAATGGCTACTGGTCAATTTCAAAATCAACCGCTTGCCAAATGCCCACATCGTGGACCGTTATTTGGCTGCCGCTACACCATTGGGCGTAAAAAACGACGGCGAAGGCTTGGATTATTTTTTTCCTAAAAACCACCAAACATCCCTCATTACCATTCCCCCATACATAGCATTTGCCATCGGCGCCACTTTTCAGACAAAGCGCCTGCCGACAGCCAAACTCATTGAAATCTGCCAGGAAATTTCACGGCCTATCGTATTGCTGGGCGGCACCAACGAAGCGGCGGAAGGGGAGCAAATTGCCAGGGAAGCCGGCAGCCATGTGATGAACTTTTGCGGGAAATTGAGCCTGCACGAGTCAGCCGACGTCGTCCGGCAGGCAGAAAAAGTAATTACCCACGACACGGGCATGATGCACATTGCGGCAGCTTTTCAGAAAGAAATCTTGTCTGTTTGGGGGAATACTGTCCCGGGCTTTGGCATGTGGCCCTACTATGGTGGGCAGCCCAACAAAAGTCAAGTTTTTGAAGTCAATGGGCTGAACTGCCGCCCCTGCTCCAAATTGGGTTTTGACAAATGCCCACAAGGCCATTTCCGGTGCATGAACGACATCCCCGTTCAAAAAATCGTTGGCCAAATAACTAACGACACCCAAGACAAATGACGAAGCGGAATGGCCAAAACTGTCACTTCCTGTGCAAATACAATTAATTAACTACCATACGTACAAGGTTTAAATCCTAACTTGCAATCACTTTGGACACTTTTGAGGAAAACTTCTATCTTTCCGGCTTTTACGAACAGGCCTTAAATCGCTATAAAATTTTGAATATGAAGTTAACTAAGACACTTTTGATCTCCCTTTCCACGCTCTTCGGATGCCTCGGCCTCCATGCGCAGGATCTCCACAACACGCTGTTTTACATGAACCCTTTGCACATGAACCCGGCGTTCACGGGAGCATTTGAAGGAACTTACCGTATCGGCGGCATCTACCGAGACCAATCGAGGACGGCGGTAAAAAATGCCTATTCCACTCCGGCCATATTTATTGATGCGCCCATTTTGATGATTGCCAAGCGGCACTGGATAGGCGTGGGCGGATTGGTGTTTCGGGATCAGGCTGGTACTGGCAAACTCACAACTTCTGGCATTCAGTTGTCCGGCTCATTCCATTTGTCATTGGATAAAAAAAGTCAAAATGTGCTGACCTTGGGGGTCACTTACGGCAACATCTCCAGAAAACTTAAAGGCACTAGTGATTTAAATTGGGAGGATATGATTGTAAATGAGACCGTTACTTCTATTGATGCCATAGTCTCTGGAGGTGGCTCAGGTTCTGGTTCAAATTCAGACCCTAATACTTCCTTCACCGACATCAATGCCGGTTTGCTGTTTAAATCAAAAGTGAGCAAGACCACGGACTACAACATGGGCTTCTCCGTGCGCCATATCACTACACCGGGTAGCGACTACAACTTTCAAGCATCCACGCCCGACCTCTCCATGCGCTTCATCGCCCATGCGCAATTGAACACGGCGCTGACCGACAAATGGTCGCTCACACCAGAGCTTTATTATACCAACATCAGCCCAGCCAGCCAGTTTCAGTTTCACACCTGGGCAGGCTATATGCTGAAACCAGAAAAAAGGATCAAATTGAATGCTGGCCTTGGCTACCGTTTTGGCGACTCCGGCCAGGTATTGCTTGGTTTGGATTATGGTGATATCAAGGCTGCACTTTCTTACGATATTACGCTTTCTAGCCTGAGTGAGGTAAACAGCCATCAGGGCGGCTTTGAAATTGCGGTTTATTACATCGGGAAAATTTTCAAGAAACCAGATGTGAAACCAGCCATTTTGTGCCCTCACCTATAAACCATAGCTGCTGTATGCAGGTTTTTGATAAAAAATCCGTTTAACCAACTTTGAATTGTTGCATTCACGGTTTTTCAAATCAACAAAAAGAATCATGAAAAAATATATCATTCTGCTTCCGCTCTGCCTGATCGGTGTTTTGTCAGCCATTGCCCAGCCCCTCAACCGCCCGACCTATGCCATGATGATTACCACGGCGGAAGAGCAAATGGAAAAGAAAGACTACTACCGTGCTCTCGAATGGTACGAAAAGGCTTATGAAGAATCCAAGGACATTGACCTGGCCATCATCATCGCCGATCTGAGCTTCCAACTGCGGGATTACAAAAACTCGGAAAAATGGTACGAGCGGGCTTTGAAAAAAACCAAGAAAAACAAAAACGCCGAAAAGTGGGAAGACAAGCGTTTTGAATATGCCCGTTCCATCAAGATGAACGAGAACTATGACCTGGCCATTGAGGAGTTTGACAAATATCTCGCCTCCGCTACCGATCCTGTTCGCAAGGAACTGGCCGAAATGGAAAAAATCGGTTGTGAGTTTGCCCGTGTAGCAAAGCCCGACGAACAAGTGACCGTTGGCAATGCAGGCAAAGAAGTGAACACCAAAATCTCCGAATATTCTGCCTTCCTCACCAACGACAACAAGGAAATGTACTACGCCAGCCTCAACTCCGACGAGGTTATTGAGGTGGACGCAGACAATACCGACTACCAATCCAAAATCTACAAGTCCACCCGCAGCGAAAAGGGCTGGGAAAAACCTACCCCACTGGACGAAACCATCAACCGCCCCGGTTATTTCAATGCCAATGTTACCCTTTCGCCCGATGGCAAGCGCATGTTTTTCTGCCGTGAGCAAATCGAAGGCGATGTATTGGTGGAAAGTAAAATCTGGATGAGCGAAGGTGGTGGAGGTTCCTGGGGCCCAGCTAACGAACTGGCTGGCGTCAACGGCAACTTCATCGCCAAATCTCCCAGCGTGGGCGAGCTTTTTGGAAAAGAAGTCCTCTTTTTCACCTCCAATATGGAAGGCGGTTCGGGCGGTTATGATCTTTATTATGCCTCATACAAAGGTGGTGGCCAATATGGCGACCCCGTCAACCTTGGTCCGCAAATCAATACGGTAGGTGATGAAGATACGCCATTTTACAGGGAAGGAACCTTGTATTTTAGCTCCGAAGGCCATCCTGGCATCGGGGGTTACGATATTTTTATGAGCACCTGGAACGGTACCCGTTGGAGCAAACCGCAAAATATGGGCAAGCCCTACAACTCCAGCGTGGACGACCTTTATTTCATGCTCGATCAGGAAGGCTACCACGGCTTCCTCGTTTCCAACCGCCCTGCTGAGGGTGCCCGTTCATTGCACAGCAAAACCTGCTGCAACGACATCTACAATGTGAGCCTCAAAAAAATCGAAGCAACATTGGCAGCACTTGCTTATGATTTGGAAACAAAAGAGCCGCTCAACGGCGTAACCTTTGAACTGATACAACTGGGCGACAAGGCCAAAACCGTGGACAGCAAAACCAACGGCAGCGGCAACAGCTACGATTCACCATTGGAGCTTGACCGTTCCTACATTATCGTAGCTTCTGCTGAAAACTACGAAAACGATACTTTTACCGTCAATACCGTTGGGTTGTTCGACTCCAAAAACTTTCCGGCCAAATTGGAACTTAAACCAGGCCGCATCACGAAGAAAATTGTGCGCAATGAGCCTTTCGTTTTGGAAAATATCCTCTACGATTTTGATGATGACAAAATCCTGCCCCCCGCCGAAGGCGACCTTCAGGTCATCTATGATTTGATGAACAAATACCCTGACATGGTCATTGAGCTTTCATCGCACACAGACACACGGGGCGTGGACGAATACAACCGCAACCTGTCGCAGCGCCGTGCCGAATCTGCCCGCCGCTGGCTGACAACAAAGGGAATCGCCCGTGCCCGCATACAAGCCAAAGGTTATGGCGAAACCCAGCCCAAAACGGTGGATGCAAAAACAACCGCCAAGTTTGCTTGGTTGAGCGCAGGCCAGGTTCTTACAGAGGAATACATCAATTCACTGCTGCCTGACAGCGTCCGCTTCGAAGCAGCGCACCAACTCAACCGCCGCACCGAGTTCAAGATCCTCGAAGGCCCGACCAGCATTACCATTGAAGAGGAACAACTCATCCAAATCGGCAACCGCAAAGTGGATGGCTCTGCGCCACCCAAAACGGAACCCAAAAAGGACGAGAAAAAACCTGCACCTAACAACAACCGCAAGCCCAGCCAGCGCAACAATAGCAGCCGCACCAAGAGCAAGGAAAAATCAGGCGGCGACAGCATTCCGAATTTCATTCAGTTGGAAAAATCAATTGTTGAAAAAGACAGCGTAAAAATCCACCCGCTTTCTTCCCTGTACGGGAAAAAAGACATTAAGGGCCTGCCTGTTATGCAGTTTGAGCAGCGGGTTTATGACATGGGCAAGGTAAAAAAAGGGGAAATCAAAGAATATACATTCCACTATGTGAACGCAGGGGAAGTGCCGTTGGAAATTGACCTCATCAGCGTTTGCGAATGCACCACCTACGAGTTTTCGCCGAGCACGGTAAAACCAGGCGGGCACGGCTGGATCAAGGTCATTTTTGACAGCAACAAAAAAGAAGAAAGCGACACCAGCGACGTGGATATTTATTTGAAAAATATTGACCCGGAAATAGACGCCCCTATTTTTGAAAGGGTGCAGTTCAAATATGAATTGGAGCAATAAGCTGTTTTTCCGCCCAAAAGAAAAAGGCCATCCGTTCAAAATGGGTGGCCTTTTTCTTTTGGCTCCAATCCACCATCGGACAAATAATTCAGCCCAATCAAAAGAAAGAACAAATAAAGCGACACGCCGAAGTTGTTTTCAATGGTACTTTCCATCAAAAATGACATAAAAACAATGGCGTGGAAGGAGAGGAAAAGCGGGTTGCGGTAGTTTTTTTTATAAAAAACAGGAAAGAAAAACGCCCATAGGAAAACGGCCAAACCCAATGCGCCCGTGCCAGCATACACCGTAAGGAGTTGATTGTGCGGCATCCTGAAATTGTATTTCCCGGCATACTGGCTCTGGTAAACCGATTTGGCCGCTTGGTCCAGGTCACCAGCGCCCACGCCGAACAAAGGGTGTTCGTTGCCAATTTGCAAACCAACCTGCATAGAGACCAGCCGCTCGGAATCGGGATAGTGGGAGCCGATACCCTGTACGAACTGTTTGTAGTCCCAAACTGCGTAATCAATCTTGAGTTTAAAACTTGGAACGGTGAAATAAGCCATTATCGGCAAGGCCATTAAACAAAGCAGCCCAGCCAAACCTTGGAGGTATTTCTTTTTAACCAAAACAAAATACATGGCGAGAACGGCCAGTGCCAAATAGAGCGCCAGGATGCCGCTGCGCACAGACAATATGTGGATGAAAATGAAGAGGAACAGTGTCAAACCAGCTATAAAATAACGCTCAAAGGCATGTCTGAAATGAAAATTTTCCATCCAAAGCGCCAAGCCCCCTATGATGGCAATGGCCAAAGTAAGACTAAAACGGATGTGGTTGGAGGGCGTCGGCAAGTGGCCGCCCCGGCCCAGTTCGCCCATCACCGCCTCGTAGTTCATGGCAAAATTGATAAGCACATAAAAGCTGATAATGGACATGGTGACCAGCAGGAAATAAAGGATGGTCAGTATTTCCCGTTTGCGCAGGGCAGGCATGACAGCAAAGGCAAAAGGCAGGACGAGGAAGGGCAATTTGATGCGCAAGCGCTCCAAGGTATAGTGCCAATCACTGGACCAAAGTGCAGAGATCAAAACTATTAGAAATGGTACGGAAACCGCCAGCCAAGCTTTGTATTTCCAGTATTTTGAAAAATCATTTTTCAAGGTATCCCGCAGGCCCAGGCTGACTTTTGGCCCATCAATTTTCAATTGGAACAAGGCCAGCAACACCAGCGCAATCATCGCCACCGACAACACAAACTCCGCCGATACCAACATGCTCACCAGCCAAATGAACAGGAAAATCACACTCTGTGCCTTATAAGATTGTAGGAAAGTTTGCATGTATTGGTTTGCTTAGTCGTTCAGCAAAATGTAGTTTTTGTATTCACCAAAACGGATACCCGTCAGGCCTGCGGCCCATCTTTTCAGTTTTTCTTTTGCACTTAGGCTGTTTTTTTGGGTGTCAAAATCAAATGACCAATTTTGTCTTGCTACCCGTTCCTTCATCACGGAAGGGTGTTCGCCTTCAAAAGGGCGGAGGGCATCCACATTTTGGTAGTCCCATTCCGTCGTTTGGGGGATATTGCTTTCCACCCACTTGTCGTCGTGCCACAATTTATTGAAAGTCAACTGTTTCTGCTGCATGGAACGGGGCGGTTTTACCCAGCCATAATGATGGATGATGCCGCCGGAATGCCGCACCCTCAGTTTTTTCCCGCCTCCTCTTCGGAAGCCCTGAGCGTCACGATAGGAAAAAATAAAAGGGTCATTTTTTACAATGCGTACTTCCCGACGGTACCAACGCCAGCTTTCGCCTACGTATTGGTACGAGCCGTAAAAGTGCAGGAAATCGAACAGCAGCCCGTCCACCCTTTCATCGTGTTGATGGCGCTCCATAGCTTGCCTGACTTGGGAAATGCCACTTTCATGAAAAACCTCGTCGCCCTGTATGTAAAAACCCCAATCGGCATCAGAAGAAATGGCCTTGAAAGCCTTGTCTGTTTCTTCGGCCAATACCCTGCCGCCTTGTCGCAGGCTATCGTCCCAAGTAGTTTCGATAATCTTAACTTTTTGTGGATCAATGCTTTGTACCAATTCCAGTGTCCCGTCTTCCGATTTTCCGACTGCCACCACCACTTCGTCGCACAGCGGCAAAATGGAGCGGACGGCCTCCACGATGGGGTAATCGTACAAAACGGCATTGCGGATAAAGCTGAAACCAGAAACTTTCATCGTCAAACATAGAAAAAACCACTGGCTCAGCCGCCAATGGTTTTTAGGAACCAATCCTTACTTTTGCGCCTTCCCACAGTTGTTGTAGCCTGTTGGTGGATAGTTGTGCGTGTTTGGCAACGATACCAACGAACAACGATCAACGATCAATGACAATGTTCGAAAAAGTAAAAGAGATCATCGCCGAAATAGAAGCGGCCAAGCCTCAGACGAAGGAGGAACTTGAACAGTTCCGCATCCAATACCTCGGCTCCAAGAACGTCATCAAGCCCTTGTTCGGCGAAATTAAAAATGTTCCCAACGAACAGAAAAAAGAATACGGCCAGTGGGTAAATCAGGCCAAGGAAACTGCCGAGCGCAAGTTTGCCGAATTGCAAGAAAGCCTGGAAGCTGCCAGTAGCGACGCCGACGCCAATCTGCTCGACCTCAGCCGTCCTGGTGAGCCACTCGAACTGGGTAGCCGCCACCCCATCGCCACTACCCTCAACCGCATCGTAGGCATCTTCCAAAGAATGGGCTTCACTGTGGCCGAAGGACCCGACATAGAGGACGACTGGCACAATTTCACCGCCATGAACACGCCGGAAGACCACCCCGCCAGGGACATGCAGGATACCTTTTACCTGACGGGCAGTACCGAACTGCTGCTCCGCACCCACACCTCGCCCGTGCAGGCACGGGTGATGACCTCGCAACAGCCGCCCATCCGCATCATCGCCCCCGGCAGGGTTTACCGCAACGAAACCATCAGTGCCCGCAGCCATGCACAGTTTCACCAGGTGGAAGGGCTGTACGTGGACGAGGGTGTGAGCTTCGCCGACATGAAACAAACGCTGATGTACTTTGCCCAGGAGATGTTCGGCACGCCCAAAATCCGCCTGCGCCCCAGCTACTTCCCCTTCACCGAGCCGAGCGCCGAGATGGACGTATGGATTGGCATGGACAACGAAAAAAACTACCGCCTCTCGAAAGGCACCGGCTGGTTGGAGATACTCGGCTGCGGCATGGTGGACCCCGCCGTGCTGACCTTATGCGGCATTGACCCGGAACGGTACAGCGGCTTCGCCTTTGGCATGGGCATCGAGCGGCAGGCGTTGCGGCTGTACGAAATCCCCGATATTAGGTTGTTTTTTGAGAATGATGTGCGGTTTTTGCGGCAGTTTAGGGCGGTGGTGTGAGGCAAAATATCTTTTAAAAAGTAATCTTAAATGCCTAATTATACTTCTATTTATAAAAACATCAACGCCATAATTAGTGGCCAAACCACCTGCTCCCAAATCGTATCTCACTACCTCTCCCAAATCAACTCCACCCGCCATCTCAACATCTACATCGAAACCTTCGCCGAAGAAGCCCTCCAACGTGCCAAAGACCTGGACGAAAAATTTCAGCAAAACCCAGCATCAATGGGCAAGCTCTTCGGGGCAGTCATTTCCCTGAAAGACGTCATCTGCTACGAAGGGCATGGTGTGACGGCGGGCTCGAAAATTTTGACGGGCTTCAAATCCATCTTTTCTGCAACGGTAGTGGAGCGGCTGCTGGCCGAAGATGCCATCATCATCGGGCGGGTAAATTGCGACGAGTTTGCGATGGGCAGCACAAACGAAACCTCCTGCTACGGCCCCACCCGCAATGCCGCCGACCCTTCCAAAGTGCCAGGCGGTTCGTCGGGCGCATCGGCAGTGGCGGTGCAGGCAGGTACCTGCCTGGTTTCATTAGGAAGCGATACGGGTGGTTCGGTGCGGCAGCCGGCAGCTTTTTGTGGGGTGGTCGGTTTTAAACCAACGTATGGGCGCATTTCCCGGCATGGCCTGTTGGCGTATGCCTCCAGTTTTGACCAAATAGGCATTTTGGCGAACAATGTGGAAGACGTTGCAGCGGTTTTGGAAGTGATCAACGGCCAAGACGAATACGATGCAACTTGCAGTTCAGCGCCTCCTTTTTACATCAATAGTTTAGCAGAACAACCCGTTCAAAAGGCAAAAATTGCCTATTTCGATACAGCCCTCCACCATCCCGGCATGGACGAAGAAGTGAAAAACCTTACACTGGATTTTATAGAAAAACTAAAGGCAGAAGGACACACGGTCGAACCAACAGGTTTTGAATATTTGGATTACATCATACCAGCCTATTACGTTCTCACCACGGCGGAAGCGTCATCAAACCTTTCCCGTTACGATGGCATCCGTTTCGGGCACCGGGCCGGGGGTGCAAAAAACATCCATGAAGTTTATAAAAAATCGAGAACGGAAGGTTTTGGAAAGGAGGTAAAACGGCGTATCATGCTCGGCACCTTCGTGCTCAGCGCAGGTTATTACGATGCCTATTATGCCAAGGCACAGCAGGTGCGCAGGCTCATCCACGACCGCACCAGGGAAATTTTAAAAGAATACGATTTCATATTAATGCCTGCATCGCCGACCCCTGCCTGGAACATCGGCAAGATGGCCGATGACCCCGTGGCCATGTATTTGGCCGATATTTTTACTGTGCAGGCGAACATGGTAGGGGTGCCAGCCATTGCCCTTCCTATGAGTGAAAATAAGGCAGGTTTGCCTGTTGGGGTACAGCTCATGGCCGACAAGTTTCAAGAAGCAAAACTGCTGTCTTTTTCGGCCAGTTTGCTCAGTCATATTAGCGCCTGATTTTATATGGTGTTTGGGCCAAAAAGCACATTTCTATATCTCCCACGCCTTGCCATTGCCAAACGCTTGGAACAGTTATTGCAGGCGGGGGCTTGCTGGTTTGAATTTTTTGGCTATTTTTGCCGCCACTGACCTACTTGAGATCCTACCCATGTCAGAATATTCACTTAAACTATGAGGGAGCTACCTATTTAAGAACAGCACCTATAAGCTGCCCTATTTCTTTGACAACCAATAAATTATAGTTTTTTTTTGCAGCTTAAGGACTGGTCGTCACCAATGCAAAACACAACATGGAACCATCAGCGTTACGCACCTTCTTTGCCCTGTTTATCTCCATCCTGTTTTTCCAAATCACCAAGGCTGACCCAATTTACGATCCGGCGGAAATAAAATCCCGTGTGGAAGGAATGGACTGTATGATCCAGACCCGCTACAACACGACCGTAGAAAGCTACATCAAAAAATACCTGTCGGGCAATGCCCGCCTGGCTTCCCGCATACTTGGCCGTGCGGCCACCTATTTTCCCATTTTCGATGAATACCTGGACGAGCACAAGCTGCCACAGGATCTGAAATTCCTGGCTGTGCTGGAATCGGCATTGGTGCCAAAAGCAACTTCACCTGTTGGCGCCGTGGGCCTGTGGCAATTTATGACCGCAACGGGCAGGGGCTACGGCCTGGCTATTGACGACAAAATTGACGAGCGTTCCTGCCCGCACAATTCGACCGATGCAGCCATGAAATATTTGGCAAAAGCCTACGAACGCTTTGGCACTTGGGAATTGGCGCTGGCCTCCTACAATTGTGGTGCAGGCACTATTACCAGGGCCATGAAGCGTGCCCACACCGAGGATTATTGGAAAATAGCTCAGTTCCTGCCCAGGGAAACCCGCAACTTCGTCCCTGCCTTCATTGCTGTGGCATATATCGTGAACTACTATCATTTGCATGAAATAGAACCCAATTTCCCCAGCCTTGACATGCAGTTGACTGAAGCGGTGAAAGTGTTCAGTGAAGTGGATTTTACGGCCATCGCATCTGTGTCAGGTTTGCCAGTTGAGACAGTCTCCGAATTGAATCCTGCTTATAAAAAAGGCAAAGTACCAGCCAGCGAAAATGGGCATTATATCTTGTTGCCAAAGCGGGTAATGCCAGCCTTTGATGAATACCTCGGACTGTTGCGCCCCGATATTGGCACAGCCAGTCAAATACCCGAACTGCCAGCCTTGGTGGACACTTCCGCTTACCAACCCGATGGATTTTATTTCCAATCCATCTATACAGTGGCGGAGGGCGACAACCTGAAGGGACTTGGCACCTTGTTTAATTGTTCAAAGCACAGCCTGCGGGCTTGGAACCACCTGACCTCTGACCGCATCAAAAAAGGACAGGAACTGACAGTTTGGTTTCCAAAAGAGCGGGTTCATTTTCTACCGCAAGAAGCCGATATTGACATTTTACCTGAAAAAGAACAGGCTTTAGCACCTGCTCCACGGGTGATAAAGGAAGCACCCCGCAAGCTTTCTACCCAACCCCTCAAGCAGATCAAGCCCTTGTCCAAACAAACAAAAGAGAGCGGCAAAAACACATCTTCCAAAAACAACTCAGCCACACCAGCCAAAAATCAAGACACGGGTTTTATTTTATACCAATTGCAGCGCAACGAAAGCCTTGTAAACGTTGTGGAAAAATTCCCAGGTGTAACGCTGAAAGACCTGCTGGCCTGGAACGAGTTTTCACCACAAAAACCGCCCATGCCCGGCACCCAGGTAAAAATCAAAATGCCCCAGGAAAAAGATACCGCCATGAAATAATGGCCAGAAAATCCTCCAAGCAAAAGGGCGGTCGCACTCATACGACCGCCCTTTTGTTTTTTACAAAAAAGCATTTGGCATTGCGGTTTTGATTCCCGAACATTGGTTTTGAAAACAGGTCGGTAAACGGCCATGCGCCTTAAAAACTGAAAGTGGTTTTTGGGGCGATTTGGCCACAAAATTTCATTGATCATGTCAGGATATAATTTTGAAAAAAAGCCAGGCTTCAACCGCCGGAAATTTGTAAAAACATCTGCCATTGCTACAGGTGGGGCCATCCTTGTGCCTTCCATGCTTTCGGCAAAAGCCTTTATTGACGGCGACGATGCCATAAAAGTGGCCCTAGTAGGCTGCGGAGGACGGGGGACGGGCGCTGCCATGCAGGCCCTGCTGACCAAGCAAAACGTAAAATTGGTGGCCATGGCCGATGCTTTCCAGGACCAATTGGACAGTTGCTACAACACCCTGACCGCCGACGATATTTCCGATTGGACAGGAACTGAAGGGAATGTCAAGGAAAAGGTACAGGTGCCAAAAGAGCATCGCTTCGTGGGTTTTGATGCTTATAAAAAAGCCATCCCCCTGGCCGATGTGGTGATATTGACCACTCCGCCCGGTTTTCGGCCTATCCATTTTGAAGAGGCAGTCCGGCAGGGCAAGCATGTTTTTACAGAAAAACCAATGGCCACCGATGCGCCGGGCGTGAGAAAAGTTTTAGCTGCCGCCGAAGAAGCTAAAAAGAAGAAGCTGAACGTGGTGGTCGGCTTGCAGCGCCATTATCAAACTATTTACCGCAAATGGGTGGACATGATGCAAGCCGGGGCCATCGGCGACATCGTGACCTCGCATGTTTATTGGAACAACGATGGCGTGTGGGTGCGCTCACGGGAAGAGTTTTCGCAAAAAGCTGGACGGCCGCTCACCGAAATGGAATACCAAATGCGCAATTGGTACTACTTCAACTGGCTCTGCGGCGACCACATTTGCGAGCAGCACATCCACAACCTGGACGTGAGCAATTGGGTGAAAAACGCCTACCCGGTGCGGGCGCATGGCATGGGTGGCCGCCAGGTGAGGGTTGGAAAGGATTTTGGTGAAATTTTCGACCATCATTTTATCGAATATGAATATGATGACGGCAGCCGCATGTTCAGCCAATGCCGCCACCAGCCCGGTACGATGAGCCGAGTCACAGAGGTATTCCAAGGGTCGAAGGGATCTGCCCCAAGGCCGGGCGTACTTGTTTCCCGCAGTGGTCAGGAAATCATGAAACATGACGACCGCAACGACCCCAATCCCTATCAAGTGGAGCATGACGAATTGTTTGACGCTATCGCCAAAGGGGAATACCGTTACCACGATGCGGAAAACGGGGCCTACGCTACCATGACCGCCATTCTTGGCCGAATGGCCACTTATTCAGGAAATATCATTGAGTGGAACGACGCCCTCAATTCGGAGATGAGCCTTATGCCCACGAATTTTGCTTGGGATGCCCAAGCACCAGTGCTGCCCGGCCCAGATGGGATGTATGCCTGTGCTATACCTGGCAAAACGAAGGTTTTATAAATTTCAAATTCAAATAGCAACGACGAGGGGCATGGAATTACTTTTCATGCCCCTGTTTTTTACCATTTTCCAGCCTCCGTTTCTTTTTCCTTCTCTTTCTCCTCTGCCTCTTTTTTCACAATGGCCGTCTTGCCTTCACGGACGGTTTCCCTTGTTTTGGTGGCTGCGTACAAATCCCTGAAAACGCTGACCACACCCTTGGGCGGCAGGAAGTCGCCAGCGCCCCACACGATTCGGCTATCCGTTTTGGCATTCACGTCTTGCAGGAAATAGTAGAGGTTGCCTGGCTTATAAATGTCCAGTTTGTAGAGCTGGAGGGAAGCCACTTTTTCAAAAATTGCTTTGGCCTCGGCAGGTTTCATGGGCCTTAGTTCTTCATATTTACCATCGTTGCCCGCCCGCTTGAACAGTTGTCCATTTTCTAAAAGCGTATAGGTGGTTTCGAGGCTGTAAAAGCCGCCGCCATCGCCAAAAATGATCTGTTTGGCCGGCAGTTTGTCGGGCGTGTATTTTACTACCTTACATTGAAGGAACAGCAGTGGTGAAAGCAGTAGAACAAGTAATAGTTTTTTCATGGATGTTTTGTTTGGCCCAGCAAAATGGGGCGTTCAAAGGTAAATAATTTTTGAATTGCCGCACAAACCCATCAAAACAGCCAAGGCCGTGCCGCTTAAGGAAAGGTTAAATTAATCATAAACACAAAAGGCCCCATTGCTGGCAAGCGTTTGCTGTTCTAAATTTGGCATTGTCTTGTAAGGGCTATTGGAACCCAGACAATTTTTGATCCTTAACTTTTAAACTAAATCCACAGTTAAAATGAAAAAATTCTTCTTCCTGTTCGCTTTCATTGGCCTGTTTGCATTTGCGGCCAATGCCCAGAAAAAGGCTTGCTGCGCCGCCAAAGGCGCTTCTGCCGAAAAAATTTCCTGCACATCATCAGCCGCTGCCGATGCTGAAAAAGCTGCCGAATCCGATGCAAGCATCGTGAAGCAAGTTTCCAATACAGGCGAGGCTTCCTTCGTCCGTAAAAGCGTTTGCCCTACCTCTGGCAAAGTGAGTTACGAAGCTGTTGAATATTGCACCAAATCCGGCAAATTCGTAAACGTTTCCCCATCTGAAAAAGCAGCTTCCTGCACCAAGAGTGCTTCTGCCACCAAAGTTTCTTCCAATGAGAAGAAGGCCTGCTGCGCTGGCGGCGAAAAGGCTGGCAAAGCTTGCTGCAAAAAAGATGGCGAAAAAGCTTCCAGCACTTCCACATCCACTTCTTCCGATGCCAAAGTGAAATTGGTAAAAGGCGAAGGGGCAAACTGATAACTGCTGATTTTAGCAATTAAAAAAACCTCTGGTTCATCATGGGCCAGAGGTTTTTTATTTTAGGGCGATTCCATTTTTTGCACAAATCATTCAACCAATTTTAGGTTTCAACAAAGCACAATTATGAAAAACAGCTACCTCCAACTCCTCCCCGAAGTAGCGGCAGCCCTGGCCCAGGGTCGGCCTGTAGTTGCCTTGGAAAGTACTATTATTTCACACGGCATGCCTTATCCCGAAAATGTTGAAACCGCCCTGAAAGTAGAGCAAACCGTCAGGATGAACGGTGCCGTTCCCGCCACCGTCGCCATTTTGGATGGCAAAATGAAGGCGGGTTTGACCCAGGACGAGATTGAGTATTTGGGAAAAACAGGCCAACAGGCTATCAAAACGAGTCGTCGTGACCTGCCATTTGTTTTGTCGAAAAAACTGACAGGCGCTACAACGGTAGCCTCCACTATGATCATTGCCCATCTGGCGGGCATCCGCATTTTTCCCACGGGCGGAATTGGAGGAGTACATCGTGGCGCTACAGAGACAATGGACATCTCAGCAGACTTGCAGGAACTGGCTAATACCAACGTGGCCGTCATTAGTGCCGGTGTCAAATCCATCCTCGATATTGGCCTGACGCTCGAATACCTGGAAACCTTTGGCGTACCAGTCATCGGCTATCGGACGGACGAGTTCCCCAACTTTTATACCCGTAAGAGCGGTTTCACCGTGGACTACCGCCTGAACTCGCCTACTGAAATAGCACATTTCCTTAAAACAAAATGGGAAATGGACCTGCAAGGCGGCGTCCTCATTGCCAATCCTATTCCTACTGAGCATGAGCCTTCCTTCGATTCAATACAAGAAGCTACCGAAAAAGCAATCACCGAAGCTTTTGATAAAGGTATCCGTGGCAAGGAAACGACTCCCTTCTTGCTCGCCAGGATCAAGGAATTGACAGGTGGAGAAAGTTTGAAGGCAAATATTAAATTGGTACTGAACAATGCGGAGTTGGGGGCGAGGGTGGCAGGGGCCTTAGGCTGAGTATGGTTTAAATGCGTTTTGAAAATCGCTCAAGTAGGCCATGAATATCTATACATTTTTGGCCATAAGCGGTGCGATTGCTTCCCAGCAATCGCACCCTTCCCCTCCCTCAAACCGTCTTCAACAAATTCTTAAACCTCGGCCTGTGCGGCGTCACGTCACCTAATTTAGCCTTTTTCATCGCCTCATAATCCTGGTAGTTCCCCTCAAAAAACACCACTTCGCCCTCGTCTTCGAAGGAGAGGATGTGGGTGGCCAGGCGGTCAATGAACCAGCGGTCGTGGCTGATGACGAGCACACAGCCAGCGAAGGCGTCCAGGGCATCTTCCAGGGCACGGAGGGTGTTGATGTCAATGTCGTTGGTCGGCTCGTCGAGCAGGAGGACGTTGCCGCCGTCTTTGAGGGTCATGGCCAGGTGGAGGCGGTTGCGCTCGCCGCCGGAGAGGATGCCCGCCTTCTTTTGTTGATCAGAACCCGTGAAATTGAAGCGGGCGATATAGGCACGGGCGTTCATTTCATAAGTACCGACTTTGATGATGTCTAGGCCACCGGACACAATATCGTACACTGATTTCTCCGGATCAATGGCGGTGTGCGACTGATCTACGTAGGAGAGTTTCACTGTGTCGCCGAGGCTGATGCTACCATTGTCGGGTATTTCCTGGCCTACTATCATGCGGAAAAGGGTTGTCTTTCCTACCCCATTCGGGCCGATGATGCCCACGATGGAGTTTTTCGGAACAGAAAAAGAAAAGTTGTCAAACAGCACCCGGTCATTGAAACCTTTGCTCAGGCCATCGGCATCTATCACTTTGTCGCCGAGGCGTGGGCCGGGCGGAATAGAGATTTCCAGTTTGGCTTCTTTTTCTTTCATCTCTTCCCCGGCCATTTTGTCGTAAGCGTTCAAACGGGCCTTCCCTTTGGCCTGGCGGGCTTTGGGGCTCATGCGTATCCAGTCAAGTTCCCGCTCCAGGGTCTTGCGGCGCTTGCTCTCCTGTTTTTCCTCCATCTCCAGGCGCTTGGCCTTTTGCTCCAGCCAACTGCTGTAGTTGCCCTCCCAGGGGATGCCTTCGCCACGGTCGAGTTCGAGGATCCAGCCAGCCACATTGTCGAGGAAGTAGCGGTCGTGCGTCACGGCGATGACGGTGCCAGGGAAGTTTTGAAGGTACTACTCCAACCAGTCAATGCTCTCCGCATCGAGGTGGTTGGTCGGCTCGTCGAGCAGCAGGATGTCAGGTTCGGAAAGCAGCAAGCGGGCCAGTGCCACACGGCGGCGCTCACCGCCAGAGAGAACTTTCACTTGCGCATCGTCGGGCGGGCAGCGCAGTGCGTCCATCGCTCTTTCCAATTTGTGGTCGAGTTCCCAGGCATTTTTACTTTCGAGGATGTCCATCAGCTCGCCTTGGCGCTCGATGAGTTTGTTCATCTCGTCATCGCTCATCGGCTCGGCGAATTTGGCATTCACTTCCTCGTATTCTTTCAAAGCGGCCATGAGTTCGCCCATGCCTTCTTCCACCACTTGGCGCACGGTTTTCGACTCGTCGAGTTCAGGCTCCTGTGGCAAGTAGCCTATTTTGAACTGTTTTTCAAATTCGATCTTGCCCTGGTAGTTCTGGTCAAGCCCGGCTATGATTTTTAGCAGGGTTGACTTTCCGGAGCCGTTGAGGCCGAGTACGCCGATTTTGGCACCGTAAAAAAAAGACAACCAAATGTTTTTTAGCACTTGCTTGCTGGGCGGGAACGTCTTGGAGACGCCCGACATGGAGAAGATAATCTTGTGATCGGACATGTGGAGTGTTGTTCGTTGTTTATTGATGGTAGTTCGTTGATGCCAGCGGCTTCAAACAAAATGGATTGCAAAAATGAAGGAAGTTTGGGAATTTGCAAGGCTTCATCAGCGGCGTTCTTCTTTGATGCGGAGCAATTGGGTAATGTCCTCTTTGTCCTTTGGGCGGTTGGTGGATTGTTTTTCTGCTAAAAGATCATCAAGACACAGCACAGGTATTTCCAAATTTTGCAAATGCACTTTTTCTGCCCTTTCAAAACAGGTCTTGAAATCCATTTCGGTGAAATGGGAAAGCCTGCCCATGATTTCCACCTTGAAACCATTGGGCAAATGAAAGCCCGTCCAGCCAGGTGTCCAATCCATTTTTTCCAATAGTTCGCCGCCAGCAATGCCCAATGCAACACAAGCCTTTGCCAATGCTGCCCTGTTGCCGGAGCAGTCATTAACCCAAATATCTAAATCGCCCGTGTTCCTGGCGAAGCCATAGGCATTGACGGCAAATCCGTCAATCAGCAGATATTCAACCTGGTGTTCTTCCAGCTTTTTGAAAAAAGCGAAAACAGACTCGTACAGATGGCTCATGATGGGTGGTTTTTGGCTTTTTGAAAACATGCTGGACAGCTCTATCAATTCTGTAAGAAAGCGCAACTGCTCCTCGCCCGTGCGGGCAAGTGCCAGGCGGAGTTCGTCATGGGCGATATCCGCTGGTGTTTTTCCTTTGTAGCTAAAGATTTGAGCCGATTGCATGACAGTTTTTTTCTAAATGCAAATTCACTTCACATTCAAATCCAGCACCCTCAGCCGCCACTTCTTCGCTTCTCCCGCTTTGTTTTTGGATAAACTAAAAGTTCGCTGTTTGAAGCCCAATTTGATGGCAACACCTGTGGCCACACTGGCAGCGGGAATGACGTAAGTGCTTTCTGGAATATCTTTAAAAGGCTCGTCCGATACGGCCTGATCTATTACCGAAAAAAGTACCCAGGCGATGGCGAAATTGAACAATTGGTTGCCCAGCGGCCTCGACCATTTTCTGCTTTTGAAAGAACGCCAAGCCATGATGCTGTCCACGTTCACGAAGCCCTGGGCGAACAGGATGGCGTTTTCTTCATAAGAAATATCCTCAATGACACGGGTGTACCACTGGCCGCCCACCATTTGGAAGGTGATTTCGTCGCCGGGGTAGTATTTGGTAGTCTTGGGGCTGTGCGTTTTTTCCAATTGCACGAATTTTTGGGCAATGGCCATTTTGCCAAAAAACAAAAATATGATGGGTATCCAAAGTCGCATAAGCGGTGATGATGAGTGTTTGAGTGTTTAGGTGTTTGGATGTTTCTAATGCACGAGAAAATTCTTTTTGTAAAAATTTTAGGAAAGAGGTGACTTGTCTGATTTTTGGTTGTTGTCAGGCTTGATATTTTTTTTGATAAAAATATGGATCAAGGTCTTCATGGCCTTTTCGATGTCTTGATGGGGCAGGTCTTCTTTGGCGGTGTACAGTACCATAAAGGCCAATTGCCCTTCGGCACCTTCCAGTTTTTTGTACAACCTTCCTTTGTTCAAACGCCAGGCTTCCCTTACTTTCCGTTTGATGCGGTTGCGGGCCACGGCTGACTTAAAGTTTTTTTTCCCAACACTCACCGTAAACTGCACGGGCGATTCGCTCCTCGGTTCTTCCACTTTCAGCCAAACCAGGCGCAAAGGGTAAACCCCGAAGGATTGCCCCTCCTTGAACATGCGCCCAATCGTTTTTTCGCTTTTTAGGCGCTCCGTTTTTTTGAAAGTGAATGTCATGGTTAAATGGTTGAATGGCTGGATGGTTGAATGGCTGCATAACCATTTAGCCACCCAACTATCCATTTATTCCTGTACATAAACCCGCTTCACCCGATCTGAAACGGAGGTAAAAATTTCATAAGGAATGGTGTCGAGAGCGCCCGCAAGCTCCTGCACAGGCAGCTCGTTGCCGTCCGAATCTTTTCCAAAGATAAGGACTTGATCGCCTTCCTCCGCTTCGGGGATTTCCGTCACATCGGCCATCACCATGTCCATGCACACATTGCCAAAGAGGGACGCTCTTTTTCCTTTTAGCAAAACACTGAAACGGCCATTGCCGGCACGGCGCAGCAGGCCGTCAGCGTAGCCAAGGCTGAGGGTGGCGATGCACATAGGCTTTTCAGCCTTGCCCATGCGGCCATAACCGACCGTCTCCCCGGCCCTCACGTTTTTTATTTGCGAAATGGTGGCCTTGAGTGAATTGACCGTCTGCAAACGCTCCTGTAAGTGGCCGCTGCCATCAATGCCGTACAGCCCTATGCCGAGCCGCACCATGTCCATTTGGTATTCGGGAAAACGGGCAATGCCACTTGAATTGAGGATGTGGCGCAGCGGGCGGTAACCCAATCCTGTGGCCAGTTTTTCATACATTTTTTCAAAACGGGCCACCTGCTGGCGGGTGAAGTCGTCGTGGGCAGGAGCCTCGCTGGCGGCGAGGTGGGAGAGGGCGGATTTGAGGGTTGTTCGTTGTTCGTTGTCCGTTGTTCGTTGAAGCAAGGCAACGGCTTTTTCAATATCGTCTTCTTCCAGGCCGAGACGGTGCATGCCAGTGTCCATTTTTAAATGGATGCCAATGGGCGCAGCGGGAGCGCCGAGGTCTTCTCTTTTAGGCAGGTTTTTTATGAAATGGAGGAAGTTTTCCAGCAAGCTAAGGCTGTAGATTTCTGGTTCCAAGCGGTAGCGGACGAGGGCATCGAAGGTAGCCTCTTCGGGGTTCATCACCATGATGGGGAGTTGGATGCCTGCCTTGCGCAGTTCCACGCCCTCGTCAGCGTAAGCCACGCCGAGGTAGTCCACGTTTTGAAATTCGAGCAGCTTGGCGACTTCGGCGCTGCCGCTGCCGTAGGCGCCCGCTTTTACCATCACCATCAGTTTGGTGCCGGGTTGGAGTTGGCTTTGGTAAATACGGAGATTGTTGAGCAAGGCGCCCAGGTTCACTTCCAGCACCGTTTTGTGAAAGCGGATGGCCAGGCGGTTGGCGATGCGCTCGAAGCCGAACTTGCGGGCACCTTTCAGCAAAATGATCTCGTCACGGAACACCAGCCGGTGGAAGTCTTCCATGAACGATTGGGTATTTTCATAAAAAATATACTGAAAGCCCTTGGGCAGGTATTTTTCTAAAACCGCCACTTCGCTTCCTATGCCAATGATGCGGTCTATTTTTTTTTCCAATAATAGCCTGGCCACCGTGCTGTACAATTGTCCCACTGTTTGCCCGCTTTGAAAAATATCGGACAGGATGATGCTGCGCTTGGATGCCTTATTTTGTTGCTCCAAAAAATCCAGGGCGATTTTCAGCGAGGTCAGGTCGGAGTTGTAGCTGTCGTTGATGACGGTGCAGCTATTAATGCCCTCCCTCAGTTCGAGGCGCATGGCCACAGGTTCGAGTCGGGCCATGCGTTGGGCGATGGTCTCGTGAGTATAGCCCAGGTGCAGCATGAGCGCCCAGCAGTGAATGGCATTTTGGATGGAAGCCGAATCGGTAAAAGGGATTTGGAGGTTAAAGGTATGAGGCGGGAGGTTTGGGGTACTTGTATTGCTTGCCTGAATTTGGGTGTAATTTCCTTTTCGGCTGATGTTCAGGATTTTCAGATCAGCTTCTTTCCCGGTCGCCGACCAAGTGAAAATTTTTCTTTCTCCCGCCTGCGGACTGCGGCCCCGATGCAAGTTCGGGATTCCCGCTATGTTCGAAACTGCGGACTCCACCATATCATCGTCAACGCAACAAATGATTGTTCTGGCATTTTGAAACAATAGCAGTTTTTGTTGGAGCTTGGTTGCCAGGTCGGGAAAACCCTCGCTGTGGGCTTCGCCGATATTGGTAAAAATGCCAATATCGGGGTCGAGGATAGGGGCCAGTTTTTCCATTTCGCCATACTGGGAGACGCCAGCCTCAAAGATGGCGAGGCTGTGTTCGGCTGTGATTTGCAGGACGGAAAGTGGGACGCCCGTCTGTGAATTGTAGCTGCGGGGGCTGCGCACAATGTGGTAGTCTTCGTGCAGCAAATGGAACAGCCATTCCTTGACGATAGTCTTGCCGTTGCTGCCCGTGATGCCGATGACGGGCAGGGAAAATTGGTGGCGGTGGCTGGTGGCCAGCCGTTGAAAGGCGGCTAGCGTGTTTTCCACCAAAATAAAAACTGCCCCCGGCCAATCGTCAACTGCAATTTTTTTTGAAACCAAAAAATGGCGAACCCCCTGACGGTACAATTCCTCCAAAAACTCATGCCCATCGTACCGCCGACCTTGCAGCGCAATGAAGAGCGAACTGGCCGGAAATATGACCTGCCGACTGTCGAGCAGCATCTGCTCTATGATGGCCCCATCTGATTTTGTAATAAAATGGCCGCCAATATTTTCCGCAATTTGCTCAATGGTGTAGCGCATGATGCGCCAAAAGTAAGGGGAATTGGACGCTTGGCAAATCATCCAATTTTTGCTCTGCGGCAAGTTTTGCACAGAATTTGCAAAGGCAAGTTCATCCCTTCAAAAAGTCTCAGTTTCCCCCCTTCACAACGTAGGATTCAAACAGGCGCAATTAGCAGCAGAAACACTTGCGCACATAGCCTTTTAACGTTAATGCGTCCCCCCCTTTTGTCGCTGCCACTTCTTATCGCCGGCTGAAAATGGCTTTTTTCTCCGCAGCCTTGCCAAGCCGTGAAGGAGAAGCCGAATATGGTTTCATTCTAAAAAATTTAAACTATGACCAAGTTTGCAAACATTTGCAAGTCCCTCC
Source organism: Saprospiraceae bacterium (assembly GCA_041741095.1). Classification (GTDB taxonomy): domain Bacteria; phylum Bacteroidota; class Bacteroidia; order Chitinophagales; family Saprospiraceae; genus UBA6168. Next base: position 37,785 of record JBGSKQ010000039.1, on the reverse strand, counting down.
TTTTTGTGGCACTCCCTTTCTTTTCTTTTGGCCAAAATTATTGGGAAACGGCACTTACCCTGGGCTACTCCAATTACCTCGGCGACATGGTAGCCCCTATTTACACCCTTAAAGAGGCGCACCCCGGTGCCCAGTTTGCCCTGAAAAGATACTTTGACGGCAAACATGCCCTCCGTGCCAATTTCATGTACGGCAGGATTTCGGGCGACGACAAAAACTATGAAGGCATCGCCGCCAGAGGGGTTTCTTTTACTGCCAACATTTATGAAATAACACTGATGGGCGAGATGGATTTCTGGGGCACAAAAAGGTTCAAGAAAAACTCCAGCTACCACAAGACCGTTTCACCTTACATATTCGTCGGGCTGGGTGTTGCATTTGCTTCGCCAGAAACCGTTTACGGCGATCCTGAAAACCCGGATGCCAAAATTGACTACCCTGGTGCCCACATGGTGCTGCCCATGGGCGGTGGATTGAAAATGGACTTGAAAGAAAGGGTATATGTCGGAGCGGAATTGGGATTTAGACTCACAGCCTCCGACAACCTGGACGGCGTACAGGCTTCTGGCAACGCTTACAGGAACGACGTTTACCTCTTGTTTGGCCTGAATGCGGGTTATCGTTTTTTCAAAAAGAAAGCTGAAATCATCTCAGAAGGAGATTTGCAAGGGATGATCATAAAGGCGAGCATTGACTAGCTTTCAAAAACGATGTATGATGAACGATGAATGAAGAACAGGGGACCGTGCTTTTATAGGTAAAACTTGGGGCTGTCTCCAATCTAATTTGAAGACAGCCCCAAGTTTTTATGGGCTTAAAGCCTTCCGTCCACTTCGGCCAGCTCCTGTAGATCAAATTCGCCGAACCAAGTCTTGAGTTTTTTCCTGGCTTTGATGCGCACCTCGTCATTGATGTAACAGGCGATGGTGACCAGGCCAAAGCTCAACACGCCCAGGTCGTCGGTATAGCCGATGATAGGTGTCAGGTCTGGCAAGGCATCAATGGGCGAAATAAAATAACCCAATACGCCGAGGATGATGTTTTTGGCAAAAACAGGCGTCTCCTTGCGGGTAAAGGCGAAATAAAGCAGCAGTGCGCTGTAAACCACCTTTAGGCCCGCCTCTCTTGCGTAGCGCTGCACTTTGATCAGGAGGTGGTTTTCAGAAAAATGGCGGATGTATTTTTTGAAAGGATTTTCCATGTCAGTTTGCGCCGGGCGCTATTTGATTGCTTTTAAAAGTTCCTCGTACACAGCCAGTCTTTTTTTGTTCGTGCCGTAAGAACCAGTGGTGAAAACGGTATAAGCGAAATAACCAAATGCCAGAACACCTGCGGAGAGGGTAATGTTGTTGACTATGTTTTGCTGAGTGAAATATGCCCAGGCCATAGTGCCCAAATAAAGCAGCATCAAGGGCAGGCCGAGCCACAGATCACGTTTCATCAGGCTTTTGGTGTCCGCTATTTTTTCCTCCAGCCATTGTTCGCTCAGGGCCTGCTCCCGCAGTATCAGCCTATCTTTCGTTGGCAAAGATTTTATGATTTGTTCCAATTTCTCCGCTGCTATTTTTTTAGGCATAATTAGCATTTAACTATTCGTTAAATCATTGAAAATCAATTTATTGTATTAAAAAAGCACACCTGTTCATCATTCATAGTCTATAGTTCATCGTTCATTCCTCCACTTCCAACTCCACATCCGTGAGTTTGCCGCTAGCCCTGAATACAAAGCCGGAAAGCAGGCCGAAGGCAAAGCCACCGATATGGGCAAACCAAGCCACGCCTGCTGTTTGCTCGGTGGCTACTTCCAAAGAGGCAGCGCCGTTTACCCATTGCTGCCAAATCCAAATTCCGAGGAATATCCAGGCTGAAATCCTAAAAGGAATAACGAGGAACAGGAGCTTCACCCTGGAAGCTGGGAACATGATCAGGTAGGCGCCCAGCACCGCCGAAATGGCACCGCTCGCACCCACCATCGGCAAAGGGCTGTCCCAGTTGAAAAAAATATGCGCCCCCACGGCCACCAAACCACCAAATACATAAAATAGCAGAAAACGGAAATTGCCAATGGTGGCCTCGATATTGTCCGCAAAGACCCACAGGAAAAGCATATTGCCGATGAGGTGCATCCAACCGCCGTGCAGGAACATAGAGGTGATGAGGGTGTAAATATCCTGACCGTGCGAGATTTCAACAGGGATGCTGCCGAACTCGTCCACAAAGGCGGCCAATTGCATTTCGGGCAATTGTGCCTGGTAAATGAAAATAGCAGTGTTCAGAAGGATAAAGCCGTAGCTGAAGAGCGGGAAATAGCCTCCTTTTACCTGATCATCGCCTATGGGAAATATCATGCTTTGGTGCTTGAGTTGTTTTGTTGGGGATGAAAATAATCAGTTTTTCTCCTACCAGCCCAATATTTTCTACAAATCCCAAAACGAGCGGGGACGATTATATACTTTGATGGTGTCAAAAACCGTCTGCACAAAATACCACACCACTACGCCCGCTACGGGCAGGTAGGCAAAAGAGCCGACCAGTTTTATCCAAATCGGCAGGCTGACGGCCAATACGATGGCCGTTTTTACATAATTGAGCCGCTTGATGTGCTGATAGACATAAAACAAGTGGGCGGCACTGGCCAATTGCCAAAGGCCCAATACCACCAGCATGGCATTGGTCCAAGCCTGGCCGGAGGCCAAAAAGGCCAGTAGCACAATGGCCACTATCAAAACCGCTTGGCCCAGCAGGTCTATTTTCATTCTGAATTTTGAAACCACGAGTTGTTTTTTTTCAGTTTTGGCGCATGGGATTTTTGTACAAACAGACAATAAAACGGCCCCAAAGTTCAGAAAATAGTATCAAATGATAAGGGATACATACGGTGGCCGCCACTTTTTACTTTCTGCTTTTTACTTTTTCCGTCCAGTTTACCTTTGCCGCTATTCACCAAAATAAAACTCATGGCCATCACTCCGGCGCAAGCCACCGAACTCATCCGCCGCAGGCGGGCTATTTTTCCAAATACCTTCACTGGCTTGCCCATCGCTAAGGAAATCATCGAAGAAATACTGGAAAATGCCAACATGGCACCTACCCACAAGCTCACAGAGCCTTGGCGTTTTAAGGTGATCATGGAAAATGGCCTGGAGCGCCTGGGCGAATACATGGGAGATTTTTACAAAAGCCACACGCCTACCGAGCAATTTTCGGAGATGAAATACAAAAAGAACATGGAAAACCCGAAACGCTCGGCCTGCGTCATTGCTATTTGCATGAAACGTGACCCTGCGGAGCGGGTGCCAGAATGGGAGGAAGTGGCCGCCGTGGCCTGCGCTGTGCAAAATATGTGGCTCACCTGCACAGCTTATGGCATCGGCAGTTATTGGAGCACACCGCAGGCTGCTCTGGACGCCGATGGATTCCTCGGCTTGGAAGAAGGCGAACGCTGCCTGGGCTTTTTCTATATGGGCTACCATGAGATGCCTGAGATACCCGGCAAGCGCACGCCCATTGGAGGAAAGGTGAAATGGATACTCGAATAAACGAATCTGATGCAGGAAAACGAGGTCTCTGAAGTTGCATTTTTTCCAATACCGTCGGTGGAGCTTTTTAAAAGAAAGCTGTTCGCCTGGGCCGGCCAGTTTGAAGTAGCCTGCTATCTGGATCACAACCACTATCAGGGCAATCGGCACAATTCCTATGAATGCCTGGTGGCGGTGGGCGTTGCGGAGCAAATAATAACTGGCGAAAAAGGTGCTTTTGTGGCGCTGAAAAATTTTGTGGGCGAAAAAAAAGACTGGTATTTTGGCTACCTGACCTACGACCTGAAAAACGACGTGGAGGCACTTTCTTCTTCTAATTTTGACGGTATCCGCTTTCCTGCTTTGCATTTTTTCAGGCCACTATATGTGTTGGAGGTTTTTGATAAAAAAGTGGTTATCCACAGTAAAAAAGAAAGCCCATTGGCACTATTTAACTGGATAAATGCCTTTGAAGAAAAGCCTTTGCCGCCCCATTTTTCCCATGATTTTAAGTTAAAGCCCCGCATTGAAAAGGCGCAATATCTCGCCTCCGTAGAGGCTATTCTCCAACACATACAGCGGGGCGATATTTATGAAATGAATTTTTGCCAGGAATTTTTTGCAGAAAATGCCAGCATAGATGCTCCCGCCGTTTTTCAAAAACTGAACGCCCTGGCCAAAGCGCCTTTTTCTGCCTTTTATAAACTAAACAATAAGTACCTGCTGTGCGCCAGCCCGGAACGTTTCTTAAAAAAAGAAGGCTCAAAGCTCATTTCGCAGCCCATCAAAGGCACCATGCGCCGGGGCCGCACGGCAGCGGAAGATTCAGAATTGGAGCAACAGCTTTTCCATAGCCCAAAAGACCGATCCGAAAATGTGATGATCGTGGACCTTGTGCGCAACGACCTTGCCCGCTCCTGCCGGGCGGGAACCGTGAAAGTGGAAGAACTATTTGGAATCTATCGTTTCGCCCAGGTCATCCAGATGATTTCGACTGTCACAGGCGAACTGGAAAACAATGTCCATTTCATTGACGCCATCCGCCATGCCTTTCCGATGGGTTCTATGACGGGGGCACCAAAAGTGCGGAGTATGCAGTTGATTGAACAGTATGAACAGACTAAACGAGGCTTGTATTCCGGAGCGGTAGGTTATATTTCGCCAAATGGGGATTTTGATTTCAATGTGGTGATTCGGAGTATTTTGTACAATGAATCCGACCGCTACCTCTCCGTACAGGTAGGCGGCGCTATTGTCAACGATTCAGATCCGTTATTGGAATACGAGGAGTGCCTATTGAAAGCAAAGGGAATGTTCCAAGTGCTTGAATAACAGCTAAATGAAGATTATTTTTTGAAAAAAACGAGCAGGCTAATTTCCCAATTTCTTATTTTCCCAATTTCAAATCCCTTACTGCGCCTTGTCTTTTTCCAGCAACTGAAACCCGTTGCCGTGGATATTTACGATTTCCAGGTTTTCGTCGGTTGAGAGGTATTTGCGCAGCTTAGTCACAAACACGTCCATGCTACGGGCGGTGAAGTAGTTGTCTTCGCCCCAGATTTTGGTGAGGGCTTCCGAGCGGGTCAGCACGTCGTTGATTTTCACGGCGAACATTTTGAGCAGTTGGGCTTCCTTGGGCGACAGCTTGAATTGCGGTTCGTTCACGCCGCCCTTGTCGTAGGTGAGGATGCGGAGCGGGTAGTTGAAGTGGTACTTGCCGATATAGTATTCACGTGGTTCCTCTTTAGGTTCTTCCTTGGGGCGAGTGCGTTTGAGGATGGCCTGTATGCGGAAAAGCAGTTCCTCGGAATTGAAAGGTTTGGTGATGTAGTCGTCTGCCCCGATTTTAAAACCTTGCAGCACGTCCTCTTTCAGCGTTTTGGCCGTGAGGAAAATGATGGGGATTTCGTTATTCTTTTCCCTGATTTCCCTGGCAACGGTGAAGCCGTCCTTTCGGGGCATCATCACATCAAGGATGCAGAGGTCGAAAATGCCTTGGTGGTAGGTTTCGAGGCCCTTGATGCCATCGGTGGCTAGGGTCACGTCGTAGTCGTTCATTTCGAGGTAAGAGCGCAGCACGTCCCCGAAGTTTTGATCGTCTTCTACTAAGAGTATTTTTCCACGATCTGTTGCGGTCATAATTTTATTGGGTTTTGATTTGATGCTTAGTTTTTAATCAACGAGCAAGGTTAAAACGCTTTTTTGTCAAGATGTTTTCCCATCCGCTTTAAAGGGAAAAAACAAACTAAAGCTGCTCCCCTTTCCCAACTCGCTTTTCACCTCCACTTTCCCTTTGTGTGCCTCCATCATGGTTTTCACATAACTGAGGCCGAGGCCGAAGCCCTTCACGTCGTGCAGGTTGCCCGTATGCACCCGGTAAAATTTTTCAAAAATGTGCTTTCGGGACTCTTTGCTCATCCCTATGCCCATATCGGATACAATAACTTCGACACCGCCCGGCACATTGCGCGTAGTGACCGAAATTTCAGGTTTTTCCGGGGAATATTTGTTGGCATTGTCCAGCAAGTTGTTGATTATGTTGGAAATATGCGTCATATCGCCTTGTATCATCGCCTGCTTCGCCTGTAAGTCGGCGGTCACTGTGCCTTCTTTTCTCTCTACTTGCAGGCTAATGTACTCCACAGCGTTTGTGATGACATCGTGCAGGTTCACGTCGCTGATTTTCAGGGTGAAATCTTGCCGCTCCATCTGTGCCATTTGCAGCACTTTTTCCACTTGGTTGTTCATGCGCTTGTTTTCCTGCCGGATGATGTCGGTGAAGCGGCGGATCTTGTCGGGCGAATTGATCACCATTGGGCTGGAAATGCTGTCGGAGGCCAAGGAAATGGTAGCAATCGGTGTTTTAAACTCGTGCGTCATATTGTTGATGAAATCGTTCTTCATTTCCGAGAGCTTTTTCTGTTTGAAAATAACGCTGATAGTATAGACAAAACAAAACAGGATAATGCCCATGAACAGCACAGAGCTTAAAAGGCTTTTTAATACAGTGCTCCAGATAAAGGAATTTTTGGAAGGAAAAAAAACCATCAACAGGCCCGGCGATTCCATGTCCTGCTGGAACAGGTTGACCCGATAATCAGAATTGTGCAAGTTTTTCTGGCCTTCCTGCGTGGGCTGGGTACGGCTGTCCTCCACTACATAATGGCCATCGGCTATTACGAAGGAGCGCTTGCGGTTGTCGTACACGCCATAGCGGTAAGGCAATTTGATGCCTTTGTTTTGCAATTCCTGGCGCAGAAAAGTGGTCAATTGCTCCAGTTCTATCCGCTCCACAATGGGTGCAAGGTCAAGGCCCTTCGTATAGCTCACCAACTGGGTCAGCATTTTTGCCCGCTCGGCCTTGCAGTTGGAGCAGTTGCAGGTATTGGAAGAAAGGGAAATTTCGATGAGTTGCTGTTTGGTCAAATGGGCATGGGCTTCGTCGTCGCCCACATCTACTGAAACCTTGAGTTCACCAGACTCGATGCGCTGTTTAAAATCCTCTTCGTAGTACTCCTGTGCGAAGCCGTTGTCCACATGGCGCAATGCCTCCATATTTTCCTGATATTCCAGCTTTTCGGCCACGCCGTTCAAGACGGAAAAAACCTTGTTGTCAAACTGCTCCTCGTTGGCCTCCAGGGTATCCACGACCCATTTTACCTGCATACCTGCAATGCCAATCAGCGCAGCGCTCATCAACCCAATTATCAGCCAGATTACTTTTTTGTTCATTTTAAAATGGTTGCCCCAAAACTATTATGAATGTCCAGATTGTGCCATCCTGCAAACATGACAAAATTAACATTTGGGATGGGCGATTGGGTCATTTAACACACATTTAACTGAAAACGAACAGGTTAGATTGGATGGCATGAAATGATTCACAGGCTAATGCTGCTACATATCTTGGCGGAGCATCGAATGAAACAACGCCAATTGGTTCTTTGCCCTAATAAGATTGTGGCCAGGGTATTTTGTTTTATAATAAACATCGCCCATCAGATAGTCGCCCAAGAAGCGAAGGGCCTGCATCAGCGTCATCCAACGGCCACCTTCGCCCAGGTTTTCCAGTTCGGCTGGGATAAGCAGTGTCCTCATCTCTGAAAGAAACCCTTCCGAAACGGCTTGGTTATAGGAAGGCCGCATTTCTACCTTCTCAAGATCGACCTCGTCCTCGTCGGCGGGGCAAGTAAAAGTACGCACCATGTCCCCAAAATCCGAGAGGATAATGCCAGGCATCACCGTGTCCAAATCTACGACGGCCACTGGCTGCAAGGTATCTTTGTCAAACAGCAGGTTATTGATTTTGGTGTCGTGGTGGATGGCCCGCAAGGGCAGGTTTAACTTGGCTATTTTATTGAAAATCAGTTGGTTGTCGAGTACCATTTCTACTTCGGCACTTGCTTCTTGTAACCTTTCGGGAATGGCTTTTTGTAAAATTATTTTGAACTGTGCCAGCCTCGCCTGCCCATCATGGAAGCCTGGAATGGTTGCTCGCAGCCTGGAAACATCCACCTCGTTGAGCGACTTGGCAAATGCGCCAAATGCTTTGGCCGCTTTATAGGCTTGCTCCTCGCTTTCCACTTTATCGAAGGTGATGGTATTTTCAAAAAAGGGAAACAGCCGCCAATAGTTGGCCTCCGCATCCTGGTGTACCCAAGCGCCCAGTTTCAGGGGAAATGGCGTAAGAATTTTTAACGGATAGTCTTGGTGGGAAAGATGTTGGGCAATCAGGGAAATATTTTCCATGACCCGTTCCGGCTGCTGAAAAACCTGGTGGTTGATTCGCTGGAGCAAGTAGTGAACGAGCCTGTCATTTTGCCTAACCTCGACTTTAAATGTGTCGTTAATATGCCCCACACCGAAGGGTACAGCATTTACAAATAGTTGGAAATCAATAAATTGGCGAACAATGTACTCCAACATATAAGCCATTTAACCATAAAGCCAACCATCCCTCACTCCCAAATCGGCGATGGGTACTTGCCTGCTGCCGTCATTTCTGCAAATGCCCGCTGCACCATTTCCTTGTCTTCCCTGTAGGTAACGCCGTACCATTTTTCGTCGTTGGGCAGTACTGAGAAGGTAGCTGTTCCTTCATTGATAAGCTGATTGGCGAAGGTGGAAATATAGAATTCCGCTTTCGGGCTACTGGCATTGGCGGCCACAAATTCGTTGAAACCGGCTTGCAACAGTTCAAAAATATGCGGGTGAAAACCCCAGATGTTCATCGAAACGAGCGAGCGGCCGTCCAGCGTGGCCTTTTCGCCTTTGTCATTTTTGTAAAAAATCCCCTCACTGGTCTCCTCGATGCCCGTGCATTCAGTGACGGTTTTCAGGAAATGCTTTTCATCCATCGAACAAACACCCCTCGACACAGCACCATTTTCAGAAAGGGTATTGCTCAAGACATAGCCCACCATTCCATAATGCCTTGGTTTACAGTCGGTTGAAAGGAAGTGTGCCATTTTTTCAAAACCTGAATAACCGTAAAAGTCATCGGCGTTGATGGCCACAAAAGGCTCACTTACCACGTCCTTTGCCACGAGCACGGCATGGCCAGTGCCCCAGGGTTTTTCACGCTCCACTTGCCCTGCCACTTGTGGGACAAAAGTATCCTTGCCCTGAAACGCAAAGCCGATCTCGGCCTTGCCTTCCCAGCGGCTGGCGATTTTTTCTTTAAACTCAGTTTCAAAATCACGGCGGATGACGAAGACGACTTTGCCAAAGCCTGCCTTGAACGCATCGTAAATGGAATAATCCATGATGGCTTCGCCGGCCTGGCCGACTTCGTCCAATTGTTTCAGGCCACCATAACGGCTGCCCATGCCAGCGGCGAGTATGAGTAGGGTTGGTTTCATTGCAATGAGAGAATAAGAGAATGAGAGAATGAGCGATTTTACCCCTTCTTTCATCTATTCTTTTGAAAGCGCCAAACTTATGAGGATTTTTTGAAATCAAACAGTTGTCACCGCTTCCAATATCTGTTCGGCGTGGCGCTTGGACTCCACTTTGGTGAAGATTTTTTCGATAATTCCGTTCCTGTCAATGATAAAAGTAGTGCGATAAACGCCGTCGTAGTCCCTGCCGAACATTTGCTTTGGCCCCCAGCAGCCATAAGATTTTATGATGGCCAACTCCTCGTCCACCAGCAAGGGGAAAGGCAGGCTGAATTTTTGGATAAAATGCTGGTGGCGCTTCTCGCTATCGGGGCTGACGCCAAGTATTTTATAGCCTTGTTTTTTGAGTTTGGAAAAATTGTCCCGCAGGTTGCAGGCCTCTTCGGTGCAGGTGGGCGTGTTGTCTTGCGGATAAAAGTAAAGGATAAGTTTTTTGCCCTTGAAAGTGGCCAGGGAAAGCGTTTTCCCATTTTGATCCTTGCCTTTAAAATCTGGGGCCGCTTGGCCTTCCATGAGATGGGTCATAACTGCTGTTGTTTGATGTACCGTTTATTTTTCACCAAAAACAGGGCACGGGATAAATGGTTGAAGTGATTTTTGTCAAAAGCCTACCGCACAAACTTCCGCTCATACACCGTCTCGTTGCCCACAGCATCCTTCACCATCAAACTCAATTCATGCTCGCCCGGCGCAATACGGTCGTCAAATTCGTAAGTAAGCGTACTTGTTTTTTTGTCAAATGACATGAGTATCCACTCGCCGTCCACCCGGCCTTCGTAGTGCAGCGCCCGCACGTCGCCGGAGGTAATGGTATTATCGCTGAGCTTGAAGGACATTTTTTTGTAGCCTTTCATATTGGTACTAAATGAAATGGGCTTGATGGCGGGCGGCGTCACATCCACCATGATGCAGTAGTTGCCCAAGGCACGCACCTTGGCACGCAGGAAGCCGTCTTTCCACTCGCCGCCGCAGTTCCATACGCCACCGCCATTGCAATAAGCCACGAAAACCTTTGGTTTCAATTCGGCAGGAATGGGCACCGTGGGCCGGATGCCGATGTCGAAAAAGCCGTGAACAGGCGTCTTGCTGTCGTGCAGGTGGTGTACGAGCGAATAGCAGCCAGTGGAGCGCTCTGGGGTGGATTCATAGTCCAGGTAAAGGTTTTCGTACAAGGTGCCTGCGGGCATGTGCAGGTAGAGCATATCTGTCTGAATCAAATTTCCCTCATCGAAAGGCAGGATATAGTTGTAGGCCTTATTGGCCACTGTCTGTGCCGCAGCAGGGATGTCGCCCCTTTTCACCCAAAATTCAAGGGTCGAACTGTTGCCTGCCACATCGGAGGCAACCATGGTTATTTTGCTGGTTTTTCCTTGATAAAGTTTCACCACGCCAAAATCTTCCAACTGCCTGTAAATGGACAACTGGTTGCCAGGCAGGGTGTAGCAGCGGTTGTAATAGCTGTTTTTTGTTACCCGCTCCTCGTAGTCGCAGTGGGCATTGATGTAGCGGGACTCTTCAAATGAAAACGATTCCAGATCAAACTCATAGACCAGGCTGTCGTCTTGCAGCATTTGCAATGAATAGATGCCGTTCCAATTGCTCACCCGGTCGAAGTGGTCATACACTTTGAGACCAAAGCCAGCCTGCCAGGCCGCCAAGGTCAGTGTGTCGCCCTTGATGCGGTAGCGGTCGCCCGATTTAAATACGGTGAAGCTTTTATCGTCTTTTGCCTCCCTTTTGTCGTTGAGAAAATAAGCTTTCAAGGAGTGCATCTTCGGGGCCACATTGTCCACCACGTTCAGCCCAAACAACAAGGGATTGATGGGGTTTTGTGAAACGGTTTCCCTGATTTCGAAGTGCAGGTGCGCCCCATTGGAGGAACCGGTGTTGCCCATCACGCCGACTTGTTCGCCCTGATAAACGGGAAAAAGGCTGGGATTCGGAGCCAATTCCACTTCAAAAGATTCTTGGCCGTACTGCATTTGCTTCACGTAAGCTTCTATTTCTGAGGTAAAATGGTCGAGGTGGGCATAAACCGTCGTGTAACCGTTTGGATGGTTGATGCTGATGGAATTTCCGTAGCCGCTTTCGTCCACTTTTATGCGGGAAATGTAGCCGTCGGCGGCGGAAAATATGGGATCGCCGGGAACGCCGTTGCTCGATTTGATGTCTATTCCTGCATGGAAATGATTGGGCCTCAGCTCGCCGAAAGTACCCGACAAGAGGACCGTATGAGAAACAGGCGGCTGAAAATAGTTCGTGGGAAAATTGCCGTGCTTGGGTTTCGGAATAGTAAATGAAATGACCATTAATGCTGGCGCAAGTACCGGGAAAAACCTTTTCATAACAACTTCTTGTTCCTAGTTTTTTGTTAATAAATACAGGGTAGAATCAAACGATGTGTTAGTGTGCGCAAAGTGTAGAAAGGCAAGCAAATATATAAATTGCCTTTAATTTTTTCATTTTGGGAGGGATTTTCCGGTTGGGAGGGAGGGATGTATGGATACTTTTCAAAAAGCGTGTCAAATTTCAAAACACCCAAAAATTTTTGCCGTAGAAGCAGCTATTTTTGCGGCCCAATTAGAAGTTTTGAGTTTAGAGCCTTGAATTAATCACTCACATCTCTAAATTCAAAACCCTCAATAAGGCGTCCTTTGGACAAAACTTAAAACTCAAAAAATGTATCGTACACATAATTGCGGAGAGCTGCGCTCACAGCACATTGGACAAGAAGTAACCTTGTCTGGATGGGTTCAGAATAAAAATGATTTGGGCTATATGATGTTCCTGAACTTAAGGGATAGGTATGGTATTACCCAGCTAGCGTTTAATGAAGAAAGTACTTCTAAACAACTCTTTGATAAAGCCCGGACACTGGGAAGGGAATTTGTAATTATGGCAAAAGGCCAAGTCATCGAAAGAACCTCTAAAAACAGTAAAATTCCAACAGGTGACATTGAAATAATGGTGAAAGAGCTTGACGTTCTCAACGCCTCAAAAGTCCCTCCTTTCACCATCGAAGACGAATCGGACGGCGGCGACGACCTGCGCATGAAATACCGCTACCTCGACCTGCGCCGTACGCCCGTGCAACAAAATATCATCTTCCGCAGCAAGGTGGGCATCGAAACCCGCAAATACTTGGCAGATCAAGGCTTTTTGGAAATCGAAACGCCCAACCTGATAAAAAGTACGCCGGAAGGCGCACGGGACTTCGTGGTGCCGAGCCGCCTCAATCCTGGCCAGTTTTACGCCCTGCCACAGTCTCCGCAGACCTTTAAACAAATCCTGATGGTGGCGGGCATGGACAAATATTTCCAAATAGTGAAATGCTTTCGGGACGAAGACCTCAGGGCCGACCGCCAGCCGGAGTTTACCCAAATAGACTGCGAAATGGCTTTCGTCACCCGTGAGGACATACTGCGCACTTTCGAAGGTTTGACCAAGCACCTTTTCAAATCTGTCCTGAGCATCGAACTTCCCGACTTCCCCCGAATGAGCTACGACGAGGCCATGCAGCGCTACGGTTCCGACAAGCCGGACACCCGCTTCGGCATGGAGTTTTGCGAATTGAACGACGTGGCGCAAGGCAAGGGTTTCAGCGTGTTCGACAGTGCCGAATTGGTGGTCGGCATCTGCGCCGAAGGTCAGGCCGAAGCCTTTTCCAATAAAGACATCAACAACCTAACCGAGTGGATGAAACGTCCGCAAATCGGGGCCAAAGGTTTGGTTTGGATAAAAGTAAACAGCGACCCCAACGACGAGTCGGGCCGCTTCCGCAGCAGCATCAGCAAGTTTTACAGCGAGGATCAATTGGCGCTTTTTGCTGAAAAAATGGGGGCCAAGCCTGGCGACCTGATGTTCGTGCTGAGCGGCGAAGCTGAAAAAACACGCAAGCAACTCAACGATCTCCGCCTGGAAATGGGCCGCCGCATGGGCCTGATGAAACCCGGCGAATTCAAGCCGCTTTGGGTGGTCAACTTTCCCCTGCTCGAATGGGACGAAACCGCCCAGCGCTTCTTTGCCATGCACCACCCATTCACCTCGCCGCTGCCTGAAGATGCAGAAAAAATGATGAGCGGCGACCACGAAACCTTGAAAAACCTTCGTGCTAATGCCTACGACCTCGTCATCAACGGCGTGGAAATCGGGGGCGGCAGCATCCGTATCCACGACCGGGCATTGCAGGAAAAGAATTTCAATCTGCTCGGTTTTACGCCGGAACAGGCCGAAAACCAGTTCGGTTTCCTCTTGGGCGCCTTTGAGTTTGGCGCACCGCCGCACGGCGGCATTGCCTTCGGCTTCGACCGCCTCTGCGCCGTCATGCGTGGCCAAACGAGCATCCGTGACTTTATCGCCTTTCCGAAAAACAACCAGGGCAGGGACATGATGATTGATGCACCTTCGGAAATTGATGGGGTGCAGTTGGACGAACTATATTTATCGGTAAAAAAGGAAGCCATCGCTTAATTGGCTTTTAACGAAATAAAAAAGCGCCGCCGGGGGGTATCCTTCAGCAGCGCTTTTTTTATTTTAAAACAAGCCAGGTTTTGTACTTGCCACGATATTGGAAACAACAAAAGTAGCGAAGCGATGTTACCATGCTTTGTAATCACTATTTTTCCACCCGAAAGGAAGATTATGGCCGATAAAATGGCTATTGAGAAAACCTATACTTAAAAGCCTGATCTTTCCCTAACTCGAATTCGTCATGGTAAACACTCATCCTATGTCGTACCTGAAAGAAGAAATTTACAACGGCGAAATGACCGAACAACTCACGGAAAATTTTCGATCCATCATTGATGGCATCGGCGAGGATTCCTACAGGGAAGGCCTGCTGAAAACCCCTGAACGGGCAGCAAAAGCCATACAATACCTCACTTCCGGCTACGGCATGGATGCTGAGGAAATACTACGTTCCGCTATGTTTAAAGAAGAATATAGCGAAATGGTGCTTGTCAAAGACATTGAAATTTACTCTCTTTGCGAGCACCACATGCTGCCCTTTTTGGGAAAAGCGCACGTGGCCTACATCCCCAATGGCTACATTGTCGGCCTGAGCAAAATACCCAGGGTCATTGATGTGTTTGCCCGCCGCCTACAGGTACAGGAACGCCTGACCATCGAAATCCTCAACGCCATCGACAGTACCCTAAAACCACAAGGGGTGGCTGTGGTCATTGAAGCCATGCACATGTGCATGATGATGCGGGGGGTGCAAAAACAAAGCTCCGTCACCACCACTTCTGCCTTTACCGGTCAGTTCCAAAACCAGGAGACGAGGGCGGAGTTTTTGAATTTGATTGGATCGAAACTTCACTGAACGGAACGATAAACTATGAATGATAAATGATGAACATTGCACCCTTTTATCATTCATAGTTCATCATTCATCATTAAAATATGAAAGCATATATCTTCCCCGGCCAGGGTTCCCAGTTTGAAGGGATGGGCAAAGACATGTACGAGAACAATGGCTATGCAAAAGAGCTTTTTGAGCAGGCTAATGAAGTACTGGGTTACCGCATCACAGATGTGATGTTCGAGGGCGATGCCGAAGCCTTGAAGCAAACAAAAATCACTCAGCCCGCCGTCTTCTTGCACTCCATCATTAGGGCAAAAATGGCGGGCAACGATTTTCAGCCAGGCGCAGTGGCCGGGCATTCTCTCGGCGAGTTTTCGGCACTGGTAGCTGCCAATGCGATGGCCTTTGAAGACGGGCTGAAATTGGTGCAGCAAAGGGCATTGGCCATGCAAAAAGCCTGCGAGGCCGTGGAAAGCACCATGGCCGCCGTTATCGGCCTGGACGACGAGGCAGTTGAAAAAATTTGCGCAAGCATTGCCGAAACGGTCGTGCCCGCCAACTACAACTGTCCCGGCCAATTGGTCATTTCCGGCAGCGTCAAAGGCGTTGAAGAGGCTGTTGAAAAATGCAAGGAGGCAGGGGCCGCTAAAGCGGTGATCTTGCAGGTAGGAGGCGCTTTTCACTCGCCGCTCATGCAGCCCGCCAAGGAGGAATTGGCCGCTGCCATTGAGGCGACCACTTTTGCTAAGCCCATTTGCCCCATTTACCAAAATGTAAATGCAAAAGCAGAAACCGACGCCAGCATAA
Organism: Saprospiraceae bacterium; assembly: GCA_041741095.1. Taxonomy (GTDB): domain Bacteria; phylum Bacteroidota; class Bacteroidia; order Chitinophagales; family Saprospiraceae; genus UBA6168. The sequence goes on along the minus strand of JBGSKQ010000039.1, from coordinate 22,252 downwards.
TCCGCCAAAACCTCGTCGAACAGCTTACCGCCCCTGTGCGCTGGACGCAGACCATGCAAAACATGATAGCCGACGGCGTAAGCGAATTCATTGAAGTGGGCGGAACGGGCAAGACATTGAGAAGCTTTGTGGCCAGGGTGGACCGGAGGTTTCCTACCGCTGCGATTTGAACTAAAAACTTCAAATTTGCATTTTACAAATTCTTGCAGCAATTTGGCGCATTCAAACTGCATACATGACAAGGATAAGCATAAAAACCGGGAAAATTCTTTTGGCAGAACCCTTCATGTTGGATGCCAATTTCAAGCGTGCCGCCGTCTTGCTCTGCGAACACAGCGAGGAGGGCAGCATCGGTTTTATCCTCAATAGAAAACTCGATATGCGAGTGGACGAATTGGTTGCAGATTTCCCCGAATTTAAAGCCCCCGTCTTCTTTGGCGGCCCAGTGCAGACCGATACCATCCATTACCTTCACAATGTGGGCGAGCTTCTGGAAGACAGCCGCCTGATAAGCCCCGGTGTTTGGTGGGGCGGCAATTTTGAAAAACTAAAATTCCTTATTTCCTCCAAACTGATAGAGCCGCACAACATCCGTTTTTTCGTAGGCTACTCAGGCTGGTCGGAAGGCCAATTGGCGGACGAGATGGGCTGGGGCTCATGGGTCGCCGCCGACATGCACCCGAATTACCTGTTCAAAACCAAGCCCGACCAGCTCTGGTCGCAGATTATGTCAAATAAGGGAGACACTTACACAGTCATCGCTTCCATGCCCGATTCAGTGTCTTACAACTGAGCCTTCGCTGGCTGTTTTTTCCAAAAATTCTTATTCCCCCAACCTTTTCCCTTTCCTTTTCTGTCTTGCCATGCGGGAAGCAAAAGACAATTTCAAACAACAGGTTTGAAAATAAAAAATGCCATGCTACCTTGTCTTGGTTTTATTGCAAAAAAACCAAAAGCATACAATCCGGGCATACCAAATTCGGTTGAATGCCCATTGTTCAACAATCAAAATCAAGACATGCAAAACTCGGTTAAACACCTTCTCCTGACGGCCTTTTTATTGGCATTTACACTTTGCGCCTACGCCCAAAAGAAAGCGGAAGACGTAGTTTATATGAAAAACGGCGACACCTACAAAGGTGAAATCGTCAGATATGTACAAGGCGACAAAATGCAGTTCCGTCAAACGGACGGAAACGAGATTGAACTGATGGAAAAAGACATTCGCAAAATTGTGCAGGGCACCGAATACGAAGCAGTGGTCGAAGGATCAACTGCTGTTGCCAGTAAAAACACCCCTGTGAAGTTGCGGACAAAGGGGATTTACAATACGACCTCCCTTTTGTTTGCCCTTGGCAGCAGCGATGCCAATGGGATTGCCCTGGGGGCCGGACTGGGCAACGTCACGGGTTACATGCTGGCAACATGGCTGGGTGCCGGCATAGGCATTGGCGTTGATAATTACGCCAGGCGGGGGGAAACCATCTATCCAGTTTTTGGCGAACTGCGGACTTATTTCCCCTCAAAAACAACCCGTAGTTTTTACACGACCCTGGCGGGTGGCTACGGCTTTGCGTTTAAGCGAGAAAGCCTGGACATCGTGGAAGCTGAAGGAGGGTTGCTGATTTACCCGGCGATTGGGATTCGCTTGAGCAGCCTCGAAGGGCTGGACGTTAACATTGACTTCGGCTTCAAATACCAGGAAGCTACTTTCACAAGGCAGCTTTCCGGCGGCGATGTGGAACTGCGCAACCTGACTTACCAGCGTTTTGTCCTGCGGGCAGGGCTTACACTGTGGAACTAATATGAAATTTGGTGGACTGCGAATCGGAGCTTCCATTCACTAGTTCACCAAGCATGATTTACCAAAGCATTGTTCAAAAAAAAATACACGGAAGAAGAGCTTGTAAAAGGCTGTACGGACAACAACCGCCAGATGCAGGAGCAGTTGTACAAGCGCTTTTTCCCTGCCATGATGGAAATGTGCCTGCGCCGCACCGACGATCGGGAAGAAGCTATGAGCATCGTGAACAATGGCTTTTTGAGAGTTTTTAAAAAAATCCACCTCTACTCTTTTAAAGGCTCTCTGGAAGGTTGGATAAGGCGGCTGGTTTGGCACAGCCTGGCCGACCACTTCCGGGAAAAACAGCGCTACATACACTTCCTCGTCTTTGAGGAAAGGGATGCCCCCCACTACGAAAGTCCAGCTCAACAGCTTTTCGCCGATGACATCCTCCGGATGGTGGACGAACTGCCTGCTTCCTCGGCGCAGGTTTTCCGCTTGTACGCCATCGAAGGCTATTCACATGCAGAGGTGGGCGAAATTATGGGCATCAGCGAAGGCACCTCGAAATGGCACCTGGCTACTGCCCGCCAGAAGTTGAAACAATTGATCCATCAACATGAAATGAAGCATTATGCAGGATAAAGATCTACATATTGACAAAAAATTCACCGATCAAGCCTGGTCCGATATGCGCAGGATGCTCGACGTGGAAATGCCTGTTGCTGAGCGCCGGCGGCGCTTCGGCTGGTGGTGGTTGATGCTCGGTTTGGCCGCTTTCCTGGGTACGGGCATTGCGGCCGTTTGGTATTATTCAAAAAAACAGCCCCAGCAGCCCGTGAAGGTGGAGCAGCCTATAGCTTTTGAAAACAGCAGGCTGGAAAAAACGGAGGCCGTCGAGCCACTATTACCTATAACCGAAAATACTGGCAAGGAAACAAAAATTGAAAGCAACAGCACCGCCTCTGTTTCAACCAATACCGCACACCAGCAAGCAGTTTTTCCAAAAAAAGCGCAGCATTCCCAAAAGGCCAATGTGCCGATTTTAACTAAAAAAGAAAATGGATTTGCTTCTCAAATAGTTGATTATCAAGTTGCAAATGAATTGCTGAAGACTATTGGAGAAGATGGAGAGAAATTAGAAAAAGCTGAAATTGCCGAAATACAAATAAGCAGGAATTTGTCCCAAGCTGAAAAAATACCAAGCCTTGAATTGCCCTTCATTGACCACCAAAACACATTTGACATCAAGTTGAATGGGCATTTTTCCAAAAAACATTCGCCAATTGAGCTTTTGGCCTATGTAGGCGGATTGGCAACACCACTAAACATGGCCAACGGGGCGGACGCAGGCTTATCGGTTGGGCTGCAATTGGGTCAAGGGCGATTTTCCTTAGAAGGAGGGCCAGGGTATGCATTTGTGCAGCAGCCATTATTCGTAGTGATTTCGCAAAATGCCGATCCTGTTTTCAATCCTTCCGTAACGAACACCGATGATGTTTTCGTTTCTGTGTCCGATGCTGAAAAAGTCGCTTCCGAAGCATCGGAATCCTTGGGCAGTAATATCACAAAGGTGAAAGAATCGCTGCAAATGCATTATGCCAACTTCCCACTGAGCCTGAAATTCAGGGCAGCACCACGGCTTAATTTTCATGGCGGGGTCAACATGGGCATTTTGTTGGCATCCTCTCCAGGTTATACAAACGGTGGAGTTTTTAAAAACGATTCTGACACTAACCTGGCAAACGAATATAATATCAATGCAGATCAACTGGAAACCAGCAGCATCGCATTATCAAAGTTTGACCTTTCTGCAACAGGCGGTATTGGCTACCAATTGAATTATCGCCTTGGGCTTGATTTTCAATACAAATTGGGGGTGCGGGATTTGATTACTTCCAACTCGGAAAAAGAGTACAACCGCTTTTTCAACCTTTCCTTGCGTTATAGAATACTGGGCAAAAAGTAACTTGCGGCGTTCAAAGGCTTTGGGGCTGGATAGCTTTTTAACAAAATAGCCCAGAACCCATTAACTATTAAAAACTGCTGCCCATGCTTTCGTGCCAAAAGCACCTTTTCAGCCTGCCCGACGATATTTCTTATCTCAACTGCGCCTACATGGGGCCACTGCCCAAGCAGGTGGAAGAAGTCGGCATCAATGGCGTCCGCCGCAAATCCTTTCCTTTTCAAATCGTAGCGGAGGACTTTTTTGCCCCTGTCACCCAGCTAAAAAAGCTTTTTTCACAACTGGTCAATATAAAAGACCCAGAGCGGGTGGCCATCATCCCTTCGGTTTCCTATGGCATGGCAAATGTGGTGCACAACGTGAAGGCCCGATCCGGCCAAAATATCGTCATGGTAAGCGAGATTTTTCCCAGCAACTACTACGCCTGGAAGCGGCTGGCAGATGAAAAGGATCTGGAAATCCGCCTTGTAAAAGCCCCCACACAGCCAGTCGGCAGGGGCTCAATTTGGAACGAGTCGCTGTTAAAAGCTATTGATAGCCAAACAGTTACTGTTTCCCTGCCTCAGATCCATTGGGCAGATGGTACCAAATTCGACCTCGCTGCCGTCAGGAAAAGGACAAAGGAAGTAGGTGCATTGATGATAGTGGACGGCACTCAGTCCGTGGGTGCCCTGCCCTTCGATGTTGAAGAGCTACAGCCCGACGCCCTCATTTGCGCAGCGTATAAATGGATGCTGGGGCCGTACAGCCTTGGGGCAGCCTATTTCGGCGAATACTTCGACGGGGGCAGCCCCATCGAGGAAAGCTGGATGAACCGCCAGGACAGCGAAAACTTTCAAGGTCTGGTAAATTATCAAACGAAATATAAACCTGCTGCCAATCGGTATTGCATGGGAGAAAGCAGCCAATTTATCGGGATGCCCATGTTTTCGGCAGCCTTGGAAATGGTGCTGGCCTGGGGCCCTGAAAACATACAGGACTACTGCCGGCGATTGAGCGAACCTTGGTTGGATGCCTTAGTGGGCTTGGGCTGCCGGATCGAGAGCCTGCCTTATAGGGCGCAGCATTTGATCGGCATAAGATTGCCGGAAGTCATTGATTTAGAGGTGTTTAAAGGAAGGGCTGTTGAAGAAAAAGTTTATCTGTCGTTCAGAGGCAGTGCCATCAGGATGTCTGTGCATTTATACAACGAGGAGAAGGATTTCGAGCGTCTGATACGGGCATTCAAGGCGAGTATGTAAGCCCATCAATAGACTGCTACATGATCTGTACCTGCGTGGGTATGTTCCATTTTCCATTGTTTGCCTGCTGGCGTAAAATTGCTCCAGAGGAAACCAATCATACTCAAAGTAAAAGTTAGGGCGAAAAGCAGGATGGCGGCGGTTTTTAAAGTTTTCATGTTGTTTGTGTTTTTTGTTTGGCACAAATGTTCAGGGGCGTTTTTTGCCCAAAACCTTCCGGGAGGCAGGGAAGGGAAATCGTAATTACAACGTCTATAGGAGGGAATTTCTTTTAAAATTACCCAATAAATGTGCCTGACTTTCGCATCAATCCACGACCATCGTTGCCCGGTTTAGTTCCTGCTGCTTCATCATAGCTGGCAAATCCCGGTAGTCATATTGTTGATTTCTCAGTTGAGGAGTAAAGCCTGCCTCTTTAATGGCCTTTTGTATTCCATCCGCCGTGAAACGGAACTTCGCTCCCGCCGCCGACACTACATTCTCCTCGATCATAATACTGCCAAAGTCGTTTGCACCTGCATGTAGGCACAATTGCGCCACCTGTTTACCGACCGTGAGCCAACTGGCCTGTACATTCACCACGTTGGGCAGCATGATTCGGCTCATGGCTATCATGCGCACGTATTCGTCGCCCGTGCAGGTATTGCGGGCACGTTTCAGCTTTTTCAAAATGGTGTCCTCATCCTGGAAGGGCCAGGGAATAAAGGCGAGAAAGCCCTTGGCATCTTCTGGTTTATCGGCCTGCACCTCCCTGATTTTTACCAAATGCTCCATGCGTTCCAAATTGGTTTCAATATGGCCAAACATCATGGTGGCCGAAGTTGTGAGGTGCAATTGGTGGGCGGCCCGCATCACATCGAGCCATTCTTTGGCACCACATTTCCCTGCGGAAATGAGGCGGCGCACCCGGTCGTCCAATATCTCCGCACCGGCACCAGGTAGGCTGTCGAGGCCCGATTCTTTCAGCGCTTTGAGCACTTCGTAATGCGTGGATTTTTCCAGTTTGGTGATGTGGGCAATTTCGGGCGGGCCTAAAGCGTGGAGTTTCAGGTTAGGGTATAGCTCTTTCAATTCCCTAAAGAGGTTGGTATAATAAGAAAGCCCCAAATCAGGGTGGTGGCCGCCTTGCAACAACAACTGTTCGCCGCCATAAGCAAAAGTTTCCTCTATCTTTTGCTTGTATTCTTCAATGGAAGTAATGTAGCTCTCACCGTGCCCTGGCCTGCGGAAGAAGTTGCAAAACTTGCAGTTGGCAATGCACACGTTGGTTGTGTTCGAGTTGCGGTCAATGATCCAGGTGACCACGTTGCCCGGCACATGGTGCTGACGCAGGCGGTTGCCCACGTACATCAGTTCAGCAGTGGCCGCATTTTCAAAGAGGAAAACCCCCTCTTCTGCGCTGAGGTTTTCGAGGTTTAAGGCACGTTGCAGCAAGTCGTCTGTTCGCATACGAATGATTGAATGAAGGATAACAAATGGTAGAATGGGATTTTGTAAAAGGAGAACAAAGATATGTAAGGCGGGTTTTCCGAAGAGCGCTAAATTGCCATTGTTTAAATGAACGGGTCAAATGAAATATTATCTTCTCCTTTTCTTCTTTGTGTATTTGTTACTCACAATGGCCTTGCCCCACTGGCGGCTCATGCGGCAAACAGGCCAAAAGGCATTTGTCGTGCCCAACGACGACTCGGCACAGGGCTTCATCGGCAAGGTTTTCCGCCTGCTTTTTCTGATGTCGCTGCTGGTTTTGTTGATAAATGCTTTTGTTCCAACTTGGCGGCCTTATTTGCTGCCTGCCTATTTTTTAGAAGGTAATTGGGTTAAATGGAGCGGCCTCGTTTTGCTGCACTGTTCCCTGTTGTTCATTGTTTTTGCCCAAATACAAATGAGCCGCTCCTGGCGGGTGGGCTTTGATGAAAAACAAAAAACGGAACTCGTAACGACAGGCGTTTTTAAATTTTCCCGCAATCCCATTTTCTTGGGCATGTTGACAACGATGGTGGGTCTGTTCCTGGCCCTGCCCAATGCGCTGACATTTGCTGTTTTTTTACTGACTTATGTGGTTTTGCAAATACAAGTAAGGCTGGAGGAGGTGTATTTGAGAAAGGTGCACGGGAGCGCTTATTTGGAATATGAAAAGAAGGTGGGGAGGTGGGTTTAGAAATAGCGAAAATGGTTTGGCGAAGCCATTTTCGCTATTTCCTGTTATTGCTTATCTCGTCAAATACATATTCCTGTTATTATCCAACTCCCTAAAGAACGGATCGCTCAAATCCCGGATGAATTGTATCGCTTCGCCCGTAGATTTCATCTCCGGCCCCAAGTCTTTGTTCACGCCGGGGAATTTGCTGAAACTGAACACCGGCACCTTGATGGCAAAGCCTTTTGGTTGTGGCTTTATCTGGAAATCTTTCAACTTGTGGGTGCCGAGCATCACTTTCGTAGCGATGTTCAGATAGGGCACACCGTAAGCCTTGGCGATGAAAGGCGTGGTGCGGCTGGCACGTGGGTTTGCCTCTATCACATACACTTTTTCGTCTTTAATGGCAAATTGAATATTAATCAAACCCTTGATATTCAACGCCTTGGCCAGTTGTTTAGCTATTTCCACCATGTTGTTCACTGAGTTGACGGAAAGGCTGTAGGTTGGCAGGACGGCGTTGCTGTCGCCAGAGTGTATGCCCGCAGGTTCGATGTGTTCCATGATGCCCATTATATGCACTTCGTCGCCGTCGCAAATAGCGTCAATCTCAGCTTCTTTAGCCCTGTCGAGGAAGTGGTCAATGAGTACCTTGTTGTCGGGCATGTGCTTGAAAATATGGAGCACATGCTGCTCCAGTTCCTTGTCGTTGATCACGATGCGCATGTCCTGGCCGCCAAGCACGTAGCTGGGGCGCACCAGCACGGGGTAGTTGATCTCGTTGGCAATGCGAAGCGCCTCTGTGGCGTCGTGTGCAACGCCATATTTTGGATAAGGTATTTCCAGTTCTTTCAGCAGGTTGGAAAAGGCTCCACGATCTTCCGCCAAGTCCATGTTTTCAAAGCTGGTACCAATGATGGGGATGCCTTTTTTGTAAAAAGTTTCCGCCAGCTTCAACGCCGTTTGGCCGCCCAATTGGACGATAATGCCCTCTGGTTTTTCCAGTTCGATGATTTCTTCCAAATGCTCCCAAAACACAGGCTCGAAATACAGTTTATCTGCCACATCGAAATCAGTTGAAACCGTCTCAGGGTTGCAATTGACCATGATGGCTTCATAGCCCACTTCCTTGATGGCCAGCACCCCGTGAACGCAACAATAGTCAAACTCAATGCCCTGGCCAATGCGGTTGGGGCCGGACCCTAGTACGATCACCTTCTTTTTATCGGAAGGGATGCTTTCGTTTTCGGAGTCAAAAGTGGAGTAGAAATAAGGCGTCTGCGCCTCAAACTCAGCGGCACAGGTGTCCACCATTTTGTAGGTTCGGCGGATTTCGAGTTTCTTCCTGGCCTTGGTCACTTCGTCTTCTTTCACCCGCATCACCCAGGCGATTTGGGCGTCGGAGTAACCTACTTCCTTCATCTCCCGGAAAAACGGCTCAGGGATGTCGTCCGGCACATTGTAGCGGATCAACTCATGTTCCATATCCACGAGCCGTTTTATTTGCTTAATAAACCAAGGGTCAATCTTCGTCAGTTTATGGATGGTTTTTTCAGGAACGCCCAGCCGCAGGGCATCTTTCAATCGAAAAATACGGTCTTCTGTGGCTTCTTCCAGGCGTTTCAAAATGTCCTCGGTGCGTACCCATTCCTTGATGTCTGCCCCCAGTCCCATGCGGCTGTTTTCTAGACCCTGACACGCTTTTTGCAGGGCTTCGAGGAAATTGCGGCCAATAGCCATCACTTCGCCCACCGATTTCATTTGCAAACCAAGGCGTGGATCGGAGCCGGGGAATTTGGCAAAATTCCAGCGTGGCATTTTTACTATCACATAGTCAAGTGTTGGCTCAAAAAAAGCGCTGGTATTTTTGGTAATCTGGTTTTTCAGTTCGTCCAGGTAGTAGCCGATGGCCAGTTTGGCGGAAATTTTTGCAATCGGATAGCCCGTAGCCTTGCTCGCCAAAGCGGAAGAGCGGCTCACCCTTGGGTTGATTTCAATCACTATCAAATCTTCCGTTTCGGGGTTAAGGGCGAATTGGATATTGCAGCCGCCGGCAAAGTTGCCCAAGGAACGCATGGCCTGTATGCTTTGGTTGCGCATCCGTTGGTAGGCCGTGTCCGAAAGCGTCATGGCGGGAGCGATGGTAATACTGTCGCCAGTATGGATACCCATTGGATCGAGGTTTTCCACCACACAAATGATGACCACGTTATCGTTGGCATCCCGCAGCAGTTCCAGTTCAAATTCCTTCCAACCGAGCACCGCTTTTTCCACCAGCACCTCGTGCGTAGGCGACATGGTAAGGCCCCGGCGGAGCGCCTCGTCAAAATCTTCTTCCCGGTGAACAAAGCCTGCCCCAGACCCACCCAGGGTATAAGATGGGCGTATGACAAGTGGATACCCGATTTTCTGCGCCGCTTCCTTGCCTTCCAAAAATGAATTGGCGATTTTGGAGGGGGCCACTCCCAAGCCCTGGTTGATCATGTGGAGGCGGAAAGCTTCCCGGTTTTCCGTCAGTTCAATGGCGTCAATGTCAACGCCAATCATTCGCACGTTATATTTTTTCCAAATGCCCAAATTCTCTACTTCTATGGCGAGGTTGAGGGCGGTTTGGCCACCCATCGTGGGCAGCACGGCGTCTATTTGCCTTTCCTGCAAAATATGTTCAATACTCTGGGGGGTCAGCGGCAACAAGTAAATATGATCCGCCGTCACCGGGTCAGTCATGATGGTGGCCGGATTGGAGTTGACAAGGGTCACTTCGATGCCCTCTTCCCGCAGCGAGCGGCTGGCCTGTGAACCGGAATAGTCGAATTCGCAGGCTTGGCCGATGATGATGGGACCGGAACCGATAATGAGGACGGATTTAATGGAATTGTCTTTAGGCATGGTAAAAAATAGAAGCGAGAAGTGAGAAGGTGAGAAAGGTGAGAGGGTACAAAGCTACTTTCATCAGCCACTCCTGTCTCATGATTTTTCATATTGGTTTTTAAAAAAAGACTTCCGACGCACCTTACGGCGTGTGGGAAGTCTGGCTTCTGAGCTTTCGGGGCGCAAAGGTAGGAGGAAAAAACGGCGCTACAAAACAGAAATGAAACGGTAGGATCTTATTTCGTGCGGCACAGTTGAAGTTCTGGCCACCCCAATTCTTTGAACTTTCTTGCTACCTTTAAGCGCCAACTTTTTATTAGAGCTTGTTTGCGATTTGGTCACTTGGCCAAAAACGGCTCTTTTCCGCCTTTTTTTCACCTTTTTTCAGTTGCGTAGCGCCACTATGCGCCTTCAAAAAGATAAAAAACTGACGAAAAATGGCTCGTTTTTGCCTCAAGCACCAAATCTCAAACAAGCTCTTAACGAAAAAACAACTGACATGAGAGCGGAAACTAAATGGGCGATCATCGCCTCCATCGTGCTTTTTATATGGCTCACCATCGAAAAATTATTGGGCTTGCAAACGGCTGAAAACTTTTCTACCTGGGCCATCGTGGACATTTCAGCCTCCATCATCATTTTCATTGTGGTTTACTACATGTTCTGCCGTGAAAAGCGTGAAACTGATTACAACGAAGTAATGACGTGGCGGGAAGGCTTTTGGGCAGCCGCCATCATGACGCTTATTTTCATCCCCATCAGTACCCTGCTGATTTACGTTTTTGCAAAATTGATCAATCCCGATTTCGTTCATATCCTTGCCGAGAAAAGCAGCGAGGGCAGCATTGGCATTGATCCCTACGGGAGCTTCCTGAAACAACACGTGATTTCGGCCATCGTGATGGGGCTGTTGTTTTCGCTGGTTATTCCAATATTTACCAAAAAAAGCGCAGTTTGATATGCAGCTAATTAAGCCATTGTTATTTGTCTCTTCGGTCATTTTGATTTTTATAAATATCAATTGCAAAGGGGACAACAACTCTAATAAAACCACTACTGAAACACCTGTTGTGCAGCCTGTTGCCGTCCCTAAATTCGAGCGGGATTCGGCTTTTTATTTTGTTGAAAAACAGGTTTCCTTCGGGCCACGGGTGCCAAATACCGCCGCCCACAAGCAGTGCAAGGAATGGCTTGTCAACCAGTTTAAATCTTTTGGCTGCACTGTGGTAGAGCAGCCATTTCAAGCAAAGGCATACACTGGCACCGTCCTCAATGGGGTAAACATCATTGCGCAGTATAATCCGACGGCTTCCAAGCGTATCCTACTCGCTTCGCACTGGGACAGCCGCCACATCGCCGACTCCCCCCTCAACGTTGACCGCAGCAACGAACCTATCCTGGGCGCCGACGACGGCGGCAGCAGCACGGGTGTCTTGCTTGAAATAGCCCGACAGCTACAGGCCAACCCCGCCGACATCGGCGTTGATTTTATCCTTTTTGATGCCGAAGATCATGGCAACGACAACGACGTCGAGCCACAGCCGGAGACTTGGTGCCTGGGTTCACAGCACTGGTCAAAAAACATCCTCCCTTCGGGCTACCGCCCCAAATATGGCATCCTGCTCGACATGGTAGGTGCCAAAAACGCCCGCTTCCTGAAAGAAGCAGTATCCATGAACTTCGCCCCAGAGTTGATGAACAAAGTCTGGAGCCTCGGCCAAAGCCTCGGCTACACCAACTATTTTGTCAACGAAAAAGCGGGGGCCGTCACCGACGACCATTACTTCGTAAACACCATCGCCAAAATCCCCATGATTGACATCATCGGCAAACCCGCCAATAGCCAAACGGGCTTCGGCGACCACTGGCATACCCACAACGACGATATGAAGGTGATTGACGTGCGCACGCTGAGGGCAGTGGGACAAACTATGCTGGAAGTGGTGTATCGGGAGGCGGCAGGGAGGTTTTGATTATGGGTAGCTTTTCGCTTTTCTTAAAATTTGACGAAGAATGATTCTATCCGGAATATTTAAACCAAGCAATTTTATTGTGGCAGCACCAATATCAGTTTTCGATTCAATAACTCCATTTTGGATTTCAAAATGTTCTTCCCACTTGTCCCGTCGAGGATGAAAAATGCGAATAATTGGAGAATCGTCAAATAGATAAGTTCCCAAATCGGTACCCTTATTTGATTGCAAGTTGAACAGGCATAGGCCAAATTGTCAAGGTCAGATGAGCCGCCATGTTTTAAACTGATAATGTGTTCTACTTTGGAAAGTGTAAAACAAATCTTCTTCGTGTACTTTACAATACTCGCAGCAATAGTTTGCCCTCCTTACGACCGTTTGACGAATTTTAGGGGAGATTTTGCGGCTCATGCAGCTATCCTGATTCTTGCCCGGGCTTTTGCCAAAGCAATAAGATGTTCCAATGCTAAGTAACGCTCAAGTTCATATTGCTCTTCTTCGTCTATAGTGTCTTCTTTTTTCTTGTAAATTAATTCTTCCACCCTTTTCTGCACAGCAGCAGAAGGCTTGAGCGTAAGTAACTTCTCAGGATCAAGACTGGCAATAAACTCGGCCACTTCTTCAAATGCTAATAACGATGTAGCCATTTTTTCTTTGTTTTGTACAAAAATATAAAGCAGTAGGCCAAATTGAAAGTTTTGGCCGAAAGAAAGATTTCAATGCACATCCACAACTACATCAACGGCCACCTGACCCCCGCCCAATCCGGCAACTACCTCGACAACTACGATCCCTCCTTTGGGAAAGTCTATTCCCACATCCCCGACTCCGAAGCCCCCGATGTACAGGCTGCCGTCGAAGCAGCCGAAAAAGCCTTTCCCGGTTGGTCGAGTTGCGGGTTGAATGAACGCTACCGCATCATGCACCGCATCGCCGACCTGATAGGGGAAAGGCTGGAAGAACTGGCTCAAGCGGAGAGCAGGGACTCAGGAAAAGCCATCACCACTTCCCGCACGGTTGACATACCTCGTGCCGAGGCGAATTTCCGTTTTTTCGCAACGGCCATCCTGCATTTCAGTTCGGAATCGCATCATGTAGAAGGGCAGGCGGTGAATTTTACCCTGCGACAACCGATTGGTGTGGTAGGCTGTATTTCTCCCTGGAACCTGCCTTTGTACTTGTTTACCTGGAAAATAGCGCCCGCCCTGGCCGTTGGCAATTGTGTAGTGGCCAAGCCCTCCGAACTCACGCCCATGACAGCTTTTCTATTGTCAAAAATCTGCATGGAGGCAGGGCTTCCGCCGGGGGTGCTGAACATCGTACACGGCCTCGGCCCCAAGGCTGGCCAGGCCATTGTGGAGCACCCGAAAATAAAGGCCATCAGCTTCACGGGCGGCACGGCCACTGGGCGCATCCTCGCCCGTACGGCTGCGCCTATGTTCAAAAAACTCTCGCTCGAACTGGGCGGCAAAAACCCAAACCTAATTTTTGCCGACTGCAATTTCGAGGAAGCCCTCAGCACCACCATACGCTCTTCCTTTGCCAACAATGGACAGATATGCCTCTGTGGTTCAAGGGTTTATATCGAAAGGCCATTGTATGAAAAATTCCGGGATGAACTGGTGCGGCGGGTACAGCAATTGAAAGTGGGCGACCCGTTTGACCCAAATACCAATATGGGGGCGCTTGTTTCAAAACAACACAAAGAAAAAGTGATGGCCTATTTAAAATTGGCCAGGGAAGAAGGCGGCACCATCCTCTGTGGTGGCGAAACGGTGGAACTATCTGGCGATTTGGCAAATGGGTATTACCTCAGCCCTGCCGTCATAGAGGGTTTGTCCAATTCCTGCCGCACGAACCAGGAGGAGATTTTCGGGCCGGTTGTCACGCTGCAACCTTTTGAAAATGAAGAAGAAGCAATTGCCCTGGCCAACGGTGTGGAATACGGCCTCGCTTCCACCATTTGGACACAAGACATCAGTCGTGCCAATAGGGTAACCGAGCGCATCCAAGCGGGCATTGTTTGGATCAATTGCTGGCTGCTGCGGGATCTCCGGACGCCTTTTGGCGGAGTGAAAAATTCCGGCGTGGGCAGGGAAGGCGGCACGGAGGCGCTGCGCTTTTTTACCGAAGCCAAAAATGTGTGCATCAAATACACTTGAGAACGATGAACTATAAACAATGAATGATGAACGGCCAAGCCATTGTACAGAAGCAACAAATCAAGGGAACAAGCAAATGGTTTGCCTGCCTGGCGGGGTGCTTGGCTATCGTTCTTTTAAACAGTTGCGGCAAACGGCACAACTGGTGGGAGCATTTCCGCCCAAAAAGCAAAGACCCTTATGGCACATGGCTCGTTTCCAATTTGCTACAAGATTATTTTCCTGGGGAAAAATTTGAAGCCGTAAAAGATAGCCTGTCCGCCAGGCTCGACCAGCAAACCACCCCGGCAAATTATATGTATATCGGCTCCTGGTTTTCCGCTGATTCACTTGAAATGGCGGCGCTGTTAAATTTTGTCAATCGGGGCGGCCATGCATTCATCGCCTGCCAACAAGTACCATATCCCCTCCTTGATACCTTGGGGAAATATGAATGCGCCAATTTCACGGCCTACCAAGACACGATGTATTATGAGAATTATGTGAGCGACTCGGCTACAGTGCTGAATTTCGTTCACCCTGAACTGCGCAAGGAAGAGGGCTTTTCTTATAAATATTGGGCATGGCAAGCGGTCGGCAACTACAACTGGGACTACCTACCACCCGATTTGTTTTGCGAAGGGCAAACTGTTTTTGCCAGCCTCGGCACGATGCAAAAAGACTCGTTTATCAATTTTGCCAAAGCTACTTATGGCAAAGGTGCATTCTATTTTCATACAACGCCCATTGCCTTTACCAATTACCACCTCGTGAGGGAGGAAGGCATGGACTATGCGGCCAAGGTTTTTTCGCATTTGCCCACAGCACCTATCTTGTGGGACAACTACAGCAGCCGTTTTGACCGCCCGGCCCGCAGGCAGCGCAATTACAGCGAAAGCCCCTTGAAATACATCCTTTCGCAGCCGCCGCTGGCATGGGCCTGGTACACCTTGCTTGGAATGGCCATTTTTTACCTTGTTTTTAGGGCAAAACGGCGGCAGCGCATCATCCCGGTTTTAGAGCAAAACACCAATACTTCCCTGGAATTTATCGGCACCATTGGCCGCCTGTATTTTAACCAAAACAACCACAAACAACTGGCACTGCAAAAAATGAAGCTTTTCCTCGGCTTCGTGCGGGAACGCTACCACCTGCCGACCAAAGATTTGGACCATCATTTCACCAAAACACTGGCCGCCATTGCAGAAGTGCCGGAAGATGCCTTGAATAAAATTTTGATGCTGCACCGCAACATAGAAAGGTCCGGCTTTGTTTCGGAAAACACCCTTGTGGACTTTCACCAATTGATGGAGCAGTTTTATAAAAAATGCAAGTGATTTGGGATGGCTAAATGGCTTCATGGTTAAATGGCTGCCCACACATCGTGAACCTCCTAACCATTCAGCCATCCAACCATTTAGCCATTCAATCTTTCAACCATGTTTTTAATACAGCAAATACTCGTAAGCGACGATTTGATCAGGGAGCAATTCCTGTGCAAACTGGATGCCTGCAAGGGCGCTTGTTGCTGGGAAGGCGACTTTGGGGCACCGCTTGAAGATGAGGAATTGGAGACGCTCAAGCAGGTTTACGAGGAAGTCAAACCCTTTTTGAGGGCTGAGGGCATTGAAGTTTTGGAGAAAAAGGGCCTGTTCACTTGGTTTGACAAAATGGACGGCTTCGGTACGGCACTTTTGGAAGACGGTGCCTGCGCCTATTTGACTTTTGATGAAAGAGGAATCGCCAAATGCGGCATCGAAAAAGCATGGGAAGCCGGAGCGACCAATTTTCGCAAGCCCATTTCCTGCCACCTTTATCCTATCCGTGTTTCAAAAAATGAGGCCGTGGGTTTTGAGGCCTTGAACTACGACCGCTGGGACATCTGCTCGCCAGCCTGCCAAGCCGGCGAATCGGCCCAATTGCCCATCTACCGCTTTGTAAAAGAAGCACTTATCAGAAAATATGGCGAGGAATTTTACAAGGAACTGGACGCCGTGGCTACCGACCTTTTGAGCCAAAATGCTCCAGCTTTATAGTTTTCTTTTATTAAAAAACATAAGCCAGCGAGCCTCCGATGAATACGTACCAGTCATTTTTGTCCGGATTGCCATTTTTGCTCACGCCGTCTATGTAGTCGTTGAACGTTGCCCGCCAACCCCATTCGATACCCAATGACATGTGTTCAAAGGCATCAATGCGAATGCCCACTACCATGGGCAGGGACAACGCCACGCTGCTCGCCCCCGACTCTGGAAATTTCGATTTATCTGCATCCGGCACTATCACTTCCGAATTGATAAAAACCCCGCCGATGCCCAGTGCGACATAGGGTGAAATACCGGCATGGAAAACGCCGCCATTGCCATAAACATCTTTACCGATGGGGTGGAATTCCAATTGAGCGGTAGTCTCCAACAATTTGGATTCAAAGCGCCAGCCACGGGTCATGAAGCGGCCTGTTGAATTGGCATCGTCACCCGAAACGAGGCCATAGTAGGCGTTGGCTTTTACCCTGAATTTTGGCGTGGCGTTGTAGCGAGCAAAAAAACCAAAGGAAAGGCTTGTCTCACCGATTTCGATGGGGGGTTCGGTCAGGTCGCCCTGATAATTGGCGAAGCCTGAAAAAAGGCCGACTTCCATACGCTGGGCAATGAGGCCAATAGGAAAGCTTATAATACAAAGCAGAATGAGTTTTTTCATATTCGTTATAGTGGTTGCTATGCGGCCATGCCGCTTTGTTTTTTGTTCAAATGGATTTCAAGATAAAAATTTTAAAGGGAATAGGCGGTGATCGGAATAAGCAGGGAAGCAGTGCGAATCTAAGGATTTTCCATTTTTGATAAGCAAATTTTTATGCGGGCTTTAGCGAGATGGCCGATTTTATGATTTCCAAAATTTTCCTCGCCCCTTTCAGGGTCCTTACTTCGTCCCTGGTCATGATGAGGCTGCGGGGCGACTTTTTCAGGCCGAGGCCATTTTTCTGGCCCAATGTGCCAATAAACTGGAACACCTGCTGGAAAATTGTGCTGTCGTAGTAGGGAGACTGCGGGTTTTCCACAAAATAGCAACGCAGCTTGCCATTTTTCAAAATGATGCGCTCAAAGCCCAATTCCCTTGCAACCCACCTCAGGCGCAGCCCATCAAACAGCTCTTTTACCTCTTCTGGTATTTTGCCAAACCGATCCCGCAACTGCTCGCCGAATTTGACCAATTCCTCCTCTGTTTCAATTTGATCCAATGCAGTGTACAGGCTCAGGCGCTCCTGTACGGCGCTCACATAGTCGTCGGGGATGAGCATTTCCACGTCGGTGTCAACGACCACGTCCCGGATGTAAGTTTTCTTTTTGTCAAATTCTTCTTTAAACAAGTCCTTGAAGTCCGTTTCCTTCAATTCCTGCACGGCTTCTTCCAAAATGCGCTGGAAGGTTTCATAACCTATATCGGCAATGAAGCCACTTTGTTCAGCGCCGAGCAGGTTGCCCGCCCCCCTGATGTCGAGGTCACGCATGGCGATTTCAAAACCGCTGCCCAGGTCGCTGAATTCCTCGATGGTCTTCAGGCGCTTGCGGGCATCGTGCGTGAGCACAGAGGTAGGAGGGCAAAAAAGGTAGCAATACGCTTTTTTATTAGAGCGCCCGATGCGCCCCCGCAACTGGTGCAAATCGCTGAGGCCAAACTGGTGGGCGTCGTTGATGATCATCGTATTGGCGTTTGGGATGTCAAGGCCCGTTTCGATGATATTGGTACAGGCCAGCACGTCGAACTTGCGGTCAATAAAGTCAATTAGGGTTTGTTCCAACTTGTCGCTTTCCATTTGGCCGTGCGCCAATTCCACGTCCACATCGGGGCAAAGCCGTTTGATAAGGGCGGTAATGTCGGGCAGTGTTTTCACCCGGTTATGCACAAAAAAGATCTGCCCGCCCCGTTGCACCTCTTTGTAAATGGCGTCTTTGATCAAGGCTTCGCTGAACACCCTGATTTCGGTGTGGATGGGCTGGCGGTTGGGCGGCGGTGTGCGGATGATGGAAAGGTCACGGGCCGCCATCAGACTGAACTGGAGGGTACGGGGGATAGGCGTAGCGGTCAGCGTCAGCGTGTCCACGTTCACCTTTAGGTTCCGCAGTTTTTCCTTGGACGTCACGCCAAATTTTTGCTCTTCGTCAATGACGAGCAAGCCCAAATCCTTGAATTTCACCTCTTTGCTCAACAAGGCGTGTGTGCCGATGATGATGTCAACTTTACCTTCTTCCAGATTTTTATAAATCTCCGTTTTCTCTTTGGCACTTTTGAAACGGTTCACATATTCAATGTTCAATTTAAACTCGGCCAAGCGCTCGGAAAATGTTTTGTAATGCTGCAAGGCCAGGATGGTAGTAGGTACCAAAATAGCCACCTGTTTGCCATCGGTCACTGCTTTGAACGCTCCCCGAATGGCCACTTCCGTTTTTCCAAAACCCACATCGCCACAGATGAGACGGTCCATCGGATAAGGTTTCATCATGTCCTCTTTTACGTCAACGGTCGCTTTTTCCTGGTCGGGTGTGTCCTCATAAATGAAGGAGGCCTCCAGTTCTGTTTGCAAATAATTGTCGGGGGGGAAAGGGTGGCCTTTGGCAGCCTTGCGCAGAGCGTAAAGCTTGATAAGCTCCTTCGCAATGTCCTTGACCTTCTTCTTGGCCTTGCTTTTCAGGGCTTGCCAGGTTTCGGAGCCGAGTTTGTTGAGGGTGGGAGGAGTTCCGTCCTTGCTGGTATAGCGGGAGATTTTGTGCAGCGAGTTGATGCTCACATACAGCACATCATTGTTTTTGTAAAAAATGCGCACCGATTCCTGCGTGTGGCCGTTCACGGTTATTTTTTCCAAACCCGAATACCGCCCCACACCGTGGTCTATATGCACCACGAAGTCGCCCGGCTGCAGTTCCCGCAAGAGTTTCAGGTTCAACGCCTTGTCAGCCGTAAAGCCCTGCCGCAAGCGGTAGTGGTGGTGCCGTTGGAAAATCTGGTGGTCAGTGTAGCAGGCGATTTTTAAATCCAAATCAATGAAGCCCTCGCTAATGGCCTTCATGACAGGCTCAAACTTTACACCTACTTGGGAAGCGGGGAGGCCCAAATCCTCGAAAATAGCGTAAAAGCGTTCTATCTGCTTGGGGTTGTCGGTGAATATGAAATTCTCGATGCCCTGTGCCACATTGTCGTTCAGGTTTTCAATGAGCAGTGGGAAGTTTTTGTTGAAACTGGGCTGGGTCTTGCCTTGGAAAATGAGAGAATGAGAGAATGAGAGAATGAGAGAATTCCCACCCTCAACAACCTCCGACTGTGGAGTGCCGCCCCGAAGCGAGTTTGGGGTTCTCGCTGCGCTCGAAACTGCGGACTCAAGACTGACAATACAGAACTTCCGAATGTCCTCCACCACCTCGTGCGGACGTATAAAGGCACGGTCACGGAAGATTTCGCCCAATTCGCTCTCGTCCAGCAGTGGCAGGGTTTTGGCAAATTTTTCGGCTTCCTCAAAGCACTTTTGCAGCTTGTCCACCACTACTTGGAAATCCTTTACCCACACGACCGTTTCTGGTTTTAAAACTGCCAGGAGCGACACTTTTTGTTCTCTATTAAACTTGGTGTTGATGTTCGGCACAATGGATACCTTGGAGATATTCTGCACGGATAATTGCGTAAGCGGATCGAAGGTGCGGATGGTTTCTACGTCCTCATCAAAAAGCTCAATACGGTATGGGTAATCGTTTCCGTAGGAAAAAATATCCACGATAGCGCCCCGGATGGAAAACTGCCCCGGTTCATAGACAAAATCCTCTCGTTTGAAGCCGTATTCCACCAGCATTTCAATCATAAAATCCACATCCATCTTATTGCCCTGGGCTATCTCCATGCGGGTTTCTTCCAGCACATGCGGGGCCACCACTTTTTCAAATAAAGCTTCTGGATAGGTGACAAGGATTTCAGGCGAGGCGGTGGGCGATATAATCTTATTAATGGCCTCGGTGCGTTCCAGCACATTGGTATTGTTCAGTTCCTCGAAATACATGGGCCGCTTGAACGAATCGGGGAAAAATCGGACGGGCTTTTTATCGAGCAGGTTGACGAGGTTATTTTGGAAATAGGCAGCCTCCTCCTTATCGTTTGCTATCCACAACTGGGGGCGTGGATCGGCGAGGTAGGTTCCGGCAAAGACAAAGGATTCCTGGGCACCGGCCATCCCGCTGAGTTGTAAGCGGGTGGGCGGAGTGTTGGCGGAACGCAGGGCATCCGTAATTTTTTTGGTGCGCTGGTCGTCCCGGTAGAGTGCAAGGATGCGGTCGAGGTTTGTCACGGGCGGCAAAGGTAAACGAGAGAACAGAAAGGCTTAGGGGGTTTTTTCCAAAAAAAAATCCCGGCGCAGCCGAAGCCTTGCCGGGACTCTTTTTCACCAACTAAAATCATAAAACTTAAGGGGTATCAAAATATCTTTAAAAAAGGGCAGATTCAATTCGTTTTGAAACGGTCATTTAACAAAGCAATTCTCTGATGGTTTAGCGCAAATACTCAGCAGTCAGTGTCTTGACTTTAAAATGACAAAAAGCTCCGATTGAAGAGTAACACTCCAGCATTTATGCGTTTTCTGCTCCCTAAGCCGCCATTTATCTATCTATCGCTGGCTTTTTTCAAAAAAAATTGGCTGTTTTGTAGAAATAACCGCTATTGCTTTCGTTTATAGCGTATTGCTTGAAATATTTTAGGCTTGGTCTTCGTATTTGCAATAGCAGCTAAAATTCAGGGCAGATGGAAAAGGCTTGCCAAATCCACCTCCCCCGTGGTGCTGTCTCAGAAAGCCGAGGCAATGCATTCAACTAATCACCCGAAATCTTAATGTCTATGAAAAAAATTGGATTGGCCATCGTTGCTACTTTGTTGCTCAATGCAGCTTTTACACTCTTCCTTTTTAACGGCCTGAAATCTTCTGTCGCAGAAGAACTGTCCAAACCCGCCCCGACCGTCCAGCTGGCGGGTTTAAAGTACGGGCCGGTCAACACCAAGCCCGCCGCCACTTTTTCAGTGCCTGAAGACTTCGTGGCCACCGCCAACGAAGTGACCCAAGCTGTAGTGAACATCATGGTGAAAAGCCGCTCAAGTTACGACCCGGTTTCAGGCGGATCTGGTGTCATCGTTTCGCCGGATGGCTACATCATTACCAACAACCACGTGGTAGATGGGGGCGGGAAAGTAGAGGTAACGCTTTACAACAAACGCATCTATACTGCAGAAGTCGTCGGCAAAGACCCCTATACCGATTTGGCTTTGTTAAAAATAGATGCTCCTGACCTGCACGTCATTCGCTACGGTGATTCTGATGATGTGCAAGTGGGGGAATGGGTGCTTGCCGTTGGCAACCCTTTTAACCTGACTTCCACCGTGACAGCAGGTATAGTGAGCGCCAAGGGCCGCAACATTGACATTTTGCGTGGCCTTTATTCCATAGAAAGTTTTATCCAAACCGACGCCGTGGTCAACCCTGGCAATAGCGGTGGCGCTTTGGTCAATATGGCTGGCGAACTGGTCGGCATCAATTCCGCCATCATGAGCGAAACAGGCGGCTACGAAGGCTACTCTTTTGCAATTCCATCCAATTTGGTAAAAAAAATCATACGTGACCTACGGGAGCATGGTGAGGTAAAACGTGCCATTCTGGGCGTGAGCATCCGGGAAGTGAGCAACGAAATAGCTGCCGACTTGGATCTGCCTTCCGTAGAAGGTGTCTTTGTTTCCGACGTCAACGAAGGCAGCAGCGCCGCTGACGCTGGCCTGCAAATGAACGATGTCATTGTCGGCATCAACGGCATCAAAACAGCTTCCGTGCCCGAGCTACAGGAACAAGTGGCCCGTTTCCGCCCTGGCGATATGGTTTCATTGGACATTATCCGCTACGGCAAAAAAATCAGGAAAGACGACGTTCAACTGAAAGAAATGCCTAAGGAGACGGATTTTAGGAGGTAGGTTTCAGTCCACAGTCCGCAGTCCACAGTCTTCAGTCCACAGTCTGGTAGTCGTGGCAGGCATTGGGACTGGGAAGATAAAGAAGCCCGGTTGGAAAATTTTCCAACCGGGCTTCTTTATCTTCCCAGTCCCAATGCCTGCCACGACT
>JBGSKQ010000038.1:0-12343 GCA_041741095.1 Saprospiraceae bacterium | reverse complement strand
TAATGTCGTCAACTTAAGGCAAAAGCAGTATTTTGTGTCACAAAAATGCACAAGCCCACCACTATTTTCAAATCGGTAGTGGAACAACTTCAAAGCGAGTCCTTCCATACCGAATACCGTGCTGAAACGAACTATTTTTGCAGGAAGCGCAAACTAACCCTCATCACGGTATTGATAGCACTAATAAACAGGCTGAACAAAAGCCTGAACGTCGAAATAAGCAAGTTCCTCCGCAACTTCTGCGACGGTGCTTTTGCCACGAAGCAGTCGTTCAGCAAGGCCAGGTACAAGCTCAAGCCGGAGGCTTTCATCGAACTGAACGACACCTTCATCAAGGCTTACTATGCCTGCGGCACGCATCGGCTGTATGCGGGCAGGTACCTCGTGCTCGGGGTTGACGGCTCCTGCTACGAACTGCCGTGGACAGAGGACATTGTGGAGGAGTTCGGTTTCACGAACAACCCCATGATGACCCACCCAAGGGCGATGGCACAGGGGCTGAAGATATGGGACCTGCTGAACGAGGTATCGGTGGCCGCCCGGATGGACAGGTACAAGGAGAGCGAGACGTCCATGTTCGACCGGCTGTGGCCCGTCGCCACCGGGATGCTGAGGGGCTGCCAATCCGCAAAGCTGCTCTTTGTGGGGGATGCATATTACCCCGGCCTTGGGAGGATGCTGGAGATGGCGGAAGGGGGCGTGGACTTTGTGATGCGCTGCGACACGAGGTTTTGCAGGGAGGTAGTGGACTTCCTGGCGAGCGGCAGGTCCGAGTCCATCCTGCGGATAGACCTGCTGTCCGACCACCGGAGGCGCTGGCGGCTCAGGACAAGGGGCATAAAGTCGCCCCCCAGCCATCTGGTAGTCAGGGCGGTCAGGCTTGAGATGAGGGACGGCACGGTGGGCTGTGCGCTGAGCTCGGTGACCACGGACGAACTGGACGAGGAGCAGGTCAGGGACGTCTATTCGCTCAGGTACGGCGAGGAAGTGTCCTTCTACGTAGAGAAGTTCAGGGCCCAATGCGAGAACTTTGCGACCAAAAAGGCCATCGGCATCTATCAGGAGTGGTACGCCAACATACTCAGCCTGAACATGACGCAGGTGCTGGTGGAAGAGGCTCAGCGGGAGCTGGACGCAGAGCAGGAGAAGAACCCTAAGAAGCACCGCTATAAAATAAACAAGTCGGCAGCAGTCGGCATGGTAAAGGACGAGATGCCAAAACTGCTATTTGGCAAGGAGGACATAGAACAGTTCAGCAAAAGGATGATTGGAATAATATACAGGTTTAAAGAGCCTGTCAGGCCGGACAGGTCGCTGCCGAGAAAGGCTAAGCACTGGATAAAGTATAATATGAACCAACGACCTGTTTTATGAAAACCTTAAGTTGACGACATTACACTAAAAGTGGCCCCGAGCGCCATAACAGCTTTGGGTGTCCCCGTAAAATACAAGTGGTGAAAGGTACCTAAAATGCCGCCTGAAAGAAATATAATGGTAGCAAACAACACACTGTTTGTAGCGGTTTTGGTTTGCAACAAGCCCATTCTTAGAAAAAGGAAGGCAGCAACTACAGTTGCAAATACTTCAAAAAATCCTTCTACCCAAAGGTGAACAACCCACCAACGCCAATATTCTGCTATTGCTAAATTTGTTTGCCGTCCCCACATTAATCCCGCTGCATAAAAGAGAGCGATGGCAGTACATGAAACAAGAAACAACATTAGTAAATGTTTTTCATCTGTCCTTTTTCTGATCACCGGCAGAATAGGGCGCACCATTAATAATAGCCAAAGCAATAATCCAATTAATAGAAATATTTGCCAAAACCTGCCAAGGTCAACATATTCATAGCCCTGATGCCCAAACCAAAAGTTGTTTACAAAACCGAGCTTCTGCATTATCCCCATCCACTGCCCTGCCATTGAGCCAAGTACAATAACCAATAAAGCATAAAAAAGAAAATCTACACCGAGCTTTTGAAATTTTGGATCACTGCCTGACAGCGATGGGCCTATATATAATCCGGTAGCTAACCAAGCTGTAGCAATCCACAAAATAGCAAGCTGCACATGCCATGTTCTTGTAACAGCATAAGGTAGATAATCAGACAAAGGGAAACCATAAAAGCCATTTCCTTCTACCCCATAGTGTGCTGTTATTACGCCCATTATTACCTGAAGTAGAATTAATAAATTCACTATCCAGAAATATTTCTTAACTGCTTTCATAGAAGGCGTAACGTTTTGACGCATTAAGGGGTCTTCCTTTGGAGCTTCGGGTCCATCTTCTTCTTTAGTTTTAGCATGATAAAAAATTAAAATCCCAATCCCTATAAGTAACATAACTACACTAAAGCCTGTCCACAAAATAAGGTCTCCTGTGGCTTTATTGCCTACTTGTTCGTCAGGTGGCCAATTATGTGTATAAGAAATTTTTTCTCCTGGACGCTCCGTAACACATGCCCATGCAGCCCAGAAAAAGAAATTGGTCATCTGCCTCATTCGGGTACTGTCTTTAATCGCATTTTTTGGAATGGCATAATCAGACCGAAGTTTATCTAATTCAGGTGCATCTGTAAACAATGCCGAGTAATAGCTGCTTAAATGGGCAATGGCTTCTTTTCTTAAAGGGGAAACAGTAAGTGTTTGAGTTTGGGGGTTGAAAGTGTTTTTTCGCAATTCATTTTGCAGCCGGTTCTCCAAGGCTGCTTTTTGTTCACTATTATTTCTATCAAAACTTTGGTTGAAATCTGCTGTTGAATATTTGTTTAGAATAAATTCTGCTTCCCGATGCAACCAATCAGCAGTCCAATCGGGAGCTAAATAAGCTCCATGCCCCCATACAGTACCTACTTCCTGTCCGCCCATGCTTTGCCAAACATTTTGCCCGTCTTTTATGTCCTGCCCCGAAAAAAGAACTTCACCATCAGTAGTTACTACTTTTTCGGGCACGGGTGGTGCTTGTTGATAAATTTCAAATCCGTAATAAATTAAAACGGCAAATGAAATACCCATCACCAGTGCAAATGCAATCCAAAGTTTTTTTTCAGATTTCATAATAATCGTTAATTTTATTTCGGCCTAAGGATTGGATACTACTGGTTGTTATCGAGTTGCAGCTAACTTTTTAGCGCTTGGCGCAGTAGCAGATTAGAAGCACAAATCAGTCTGTCCGCAGTGAACTTGATATTAAGCACAAATGTTCATTTAAGCACTGTACCGCCACTTTTGCCAAACCGCTGTTAGGTGCCGTTTTTCTTTTCATCGTTTCTTCGTCTTGCCCGTTGGCACAAGTCTTTCAGCCCCACCGCCAAAAGCCCTGCACCAGCCACTGCAAAAATACCACAGTTCAAGCAAGGCAATTAGAAAACCGGGGTGGATGGTTTGGCGTTGTCGGTTTAGTGTTTAACTTGCATGAAAATCAGTACTCATGGTAAAATCTATTTCACCCTATAAAAAAAGCAGGGAAGAAGCGGACATCCCTCCCGATTTGGTCAGGGAGGTGATTGATGGGCAGCCGTATTACTACAAAGGCTACCGGGATGTGTTGAACAAAACTAAAACTATCGAGGAAATCATGGGATGCAGCACACTTCAAGGGGAAATTATCATGTACCTGAACTACCTGTTGACCCAAGCCCTTGGGATAATCAATTACAGTATTTATACGGGGGAGTTGGGGCTGCATTTTGAAAAGAAGATCAACTATGGATTGGACTTGGCAGTCTATGATACCCAATCGTTGCCTGCTGAAAAAGTCAATGAGCATTACGCCAACGTCGCCCCACTTTTGGCAGTGGAAGTGGATGTGAAGGTGGACACCAAAAACCTCACGGAGGAAGAATTCATCGCAAAAAAGACAAAAAGCCTGTTGAAACATGGCGCTGGCAAGGTCGTTTGGGTTTCCTCCAAAACCAAAAAAGTATTGATTGCTGAAAAGGAAAAGGAATGGATTGACCAAAGTTGGTACGAAGAGTTTGAACTGATGAACGGTATCAAGGCCAATGTTGGGGAATATTTGCGGCAAAAGGGCGTGCCCGCTGCCCAATAGTACCCTGCCTTTCACAACACCAGCAACCCATTCCCCCGCAACTCCCCCCACTCCACCGACGCCAGGAACTCTGCAAAACTGCCCATCCCGTTTTCCTCAAAATCCTGTTGCAGTTCCTGAAATGTCATCCGTGAATCGGCGGCGGGTTGCAGTAGGGGCAGCACGTCCACCAGCCATTGGGCGAGGGCGGGGGTGGTTTCCAGTTCCCATTCGTGCTGGGGGTGGTGAAACAGGAGCGAGGCCACCTCAACCCCATCGTCAATTTCGTATTGCGAAGCAAAAGGCAAAGGGCCAGTCCACACCATGAGTGCATTGGGGCGGGGCGGACGGGCGTGTTCCTGCCGGAGGCATTTTTTGATAAAACCCTTGGCCACGGTGGGTTTTGGCGTTTTAAAATCGAACCATTTGGACAGCGGGAAGTCCAGGCAGACGCCGTGCATGTAGTTGAAAAGCGAGGTGCGGAGTCCCTCGGCGAAGAGGTCGTGGTCAGCCCCAGAGGGGTCGTCGTGGAAGCGGTCGTTGTCGGCAAAACCGGCGAAATCGGGGCCGGTTTCCACCACGCCGTAGGCGGCGGGGTCGAGGCCGACCGGGCTGTGTGCGGTCATGGCGAAGCGGTGCCAGAAGCCGGACTGTACCACGCCGTTTTCGAAGAGTTGGCGCACCATTTCCAGCGAGTCAATGGTCTCCTGCGCCGTCTGTGTGGGGAAGCCGTACATCAGGTAAGCGTGTACCATGATGCCCGCCTCGGTGAAATGCTGCGCTACCTTGGCCACTTGCGCCACGGTCACGCCTTTTTTCATGCGCTCCAGCAGGCGGTCAGAGGCCACTTCCAGGCCGCCGGATACTGCGATGCAGCCCGACAGGTGCAGCAATTCGCAGAGGTCGGCGGAGAAGCTTTTTTCAAAGCGGATATTGGTCCACCAGGTCACGGTGAGGCGGCGGCGCAGGATTTCGAGGGCGAGGTCACGCAACAGGGCGGGCGGGGCGGCCTCGTCCACGAAATGGAAGCCCGTTTGCCCCGTCTGTTCGATGATGGTTTCGATTCGGTCGCAGAGCAGGGCGGCGGTCATCGGTTCGTAGCGCTGGATGTAGTCGAGCGTCACGTCGCAGAAGGAGCATTTGCCCCAATAGCAACCGTGGGCGAGGGTGAGTTTGTTCCAACGCCCGTCGCTCCACAGGCGGTGCATGGGGTTCACGATTTCGATGACGGAGAGGTAGTCGTTGAGGCGCAGGTCGGAGTAGTCGGGGGTGCCAGTTTCCCGCTGCGGGATGTCGAGTTCGGTACTGCCATTTTGGTAGCCTACCACGCCGCTGCCTTGGCAGGTGAAGGTGCGTTTGAGCAAGGAAGATGGCCGCTCGCCGGAGAGGTGTTCGAGCAGGTGCAACAGGGGCGCTTCGCCGTCGTCGAGGCAGATGTAGTCTATGTAGTTGAACACCCGCTCGTCGGAGAGGCGGCGTAGTTCGGTATTGGCGTAGCCGCCGCCGAGCACCACCTGCACTTGCGGGTATTGTTGTTTTAAAAACTGCCCGCATTTAAAAGCGCCGAACAAATTGCCTGGAAAAGGCACGGACAAGCAGACGACATCGGGTTGCCATTGGGCGGTTTTTTGTGCCAAAATTTCCATCAAGGCATTGGACACCAAGGTATTGGGCGCTTCGATGGCTGCCAGCATTTCATTAAAACCAGCGGCGCTGCGGCCCAGGCGTTCTGCGTAGCGGCTGAAGCCAAAATGCGGGTCAACGGCCTCGGTGATGAGGTCGCCCAGGTCTTCGAGGTAGAGCGTGGCCAGGTGTCGGGCCTTGTCGTGGATGCCCATCGTGCCGAAGGCCCAGTCGAGGTCTTCCACGGCATCAAAGCGGGAGGCTTCGGGCAGATAGCTGCGCCCGCAGATGTGGTGGGCCAGGGTTGGGTTTTTGTTTTGCAAAAAAGAAATCACGGGGCCAATGGTGGCGAGGTAGTCGGCTTGCAGGGCGGTGATGCGTTGGGCATTGTCGGAGAGATCGGTGGGCACTGGACTGTGGACTGAAGACTGTGGACTGAAGACTGTGGACGGAGTTTCAAGAAAATCGAAAACCCGCTTCAGCCCTTTTGAAGAAATCAAATCCAAAATCACCTCCAGGCCCAAGTCTATCTGGTACGAGGGGTAGCCCTTCGTATGGAGGAAACCTTTCAGGTAGGCTGTGGCCGGGTAGGGCGTATTTAACTGCGTGAAAGGCGGGGTGATGAGGAGGATTTTTTGCTTCAAGGTTGAATGATTGTGGGGTGATGGGCCATTTCTTGAGGTTTAGGGATTTGCATTTTGATTTCAGATATAAGATTACATGATTTTAGATTTCAGATTTGAACGGGGCCACACCAATCTTAAATCTTATATCTGAAATCTTATATCTGAAATCAAAAAAAAGAAATATTCCCGAATTCGTTTGGGCATTAGTCAACAGCCTGATTTGCATCCCACCAAAATAAGCCGATCCGACTCGTTTTCATCAAAATCATTTAGAAAATAATCTCCAAACGTGCGGGCGATTTTCAGGTGGGCTTTCCCGAACATGTCATAGAATTCCTCCAGGTTGTAGGCCCGCACCCGCTCGGTGAAGTCGAAGAGTTGGCCTTTGTCCTCGAATTGGATATTTTTCAAAATATAGCCTTCCTCGTCCACCCGCCGCTGAATATGGAAGACGACATCGCCGACTTGCTTTACTTCGTTTGGGCGCAGGTTTTGGATGACCTTTTTGGCGTTGAAAAAATCGAGGACAAACTTGCCATCAAGTCTAAGCCCTTTGGCGATGTTGCAAACGGTTTTTTGGTGGTCTTTCTCTGTTTCAAAATAGCCAAAACTGGTAAAGAAGTTGAAAATATAGTCGAAATAATTGATGCGGTAGGGCAGCCGCATGTCGTGCTGAAAAAAAGAAAGGTGCTCGTTTTCAAACTTGCGGGCATAGTAGATGCTCTCCGCCGCAATGTCAACGCCCGTGACATAGAAGTCCTTTTCGGCCAAATAGCGGGAATAACGGCCCTTGCCGCAGGCCAGGTCGAGGATGTTGGAACCTGGCGGCGGATTTAGCTCATCGAGCAGGCGGTCAATGAACCGCTTGGCCTCCGCATCGTCCCGGTTTTTGTACAAAAGATGGTAGTACGGGGAATTGAACCACTCTTTGAACCAATCTGTTTTCGTGCCTGCGCTAACTGTCATTTGAGTTTTTTCCATGCTGTTCTGTTGGCGGCAAAGATAGGACTGAACCTTGATTTGAACGACGAATGATGAACGATGAATGATGAACCTGGGCATGGGAGCAAGAAAGATTTGCTAAATTTGCAAAATGGCTTCTTGGCCATGAAACCATGAAGCGATGAATCCATCGAAACAAACACTCATCACTTGAAAATGAGAATCTACCTCGACAACGCAGCCACTACCCCACTCCGCCCGGAGGTCATTGAAGTGATGGCCCGCTGCATGAACGAACTGCACGGCAACCCTTCCTCCATCCACGCCGACGGGCGCTCGGTGCGGGCTGCCATCGAACAGGCCCGCAAGACCGTCGCCAAATACCTCAACGCCTCCATCGGCGAGATTTTTTTCACTTCCGGCGGCACGGAAAGCAACAACATGGCTATCAAATGCGCCGTGCGGGACCTGGGCGTGCGCCGCATCATCAGTTCGCCGCTGGAACACCATTGCGTGTTGCATTCACTGGATGCCGTTGAAATACAAGGAGTTACAATTGACCTGCTCAACGTGGACGGGCGTGGGCGGCTTGATTACGGACAATTGGAAGCAATGCTGCAATCGGGCAACGGCACGAAGACCCTCGTCAGCCTGATGCACGCCAACAACGAAATCGGCACCTTGAGCGACATGCAGCGCATCGCCGCTATTTGTGAAAAATATGGCGCCTATTACCATTCCGACACCGTACAGACGATGGGCCATTTTCCCATTGATGTTTCAAAAACAAAAATCCACTTCGTATCGGGCGGGGCGCACAAGTTCCACGGGCCAAAGGGCTGCGGTTTTATTTATATCAACCACGAGGCTATGTTGAAGCCCTACATTGACGGCGGCTCGCAGGAGCGCAATATGCGGGGCGGTACGGAGAATATTTACGGCATTGTGGGGCTTGCAAAAGCTTTTGAATTGGCCTGTGAAAACATGGAGGAATACCGCCAATATATCGAGGATTTACGGGGCTATTTCATGGAGCAATTGCTCGAAAATTTCGAGAATATACAATTCAATGGCGACTATGATGGCGAGTATTTATACACGGTGCTGAGCGTGTCATTCCCCGCTTCGCCCAAGTCGGAATTATTGCTGTTGCAGCTTGATATTTCGGGCATCAGCGCATCGGGCGGCAGCGCTTGCAGTTCGGGCGCCGAGGCTGGTTCGCATGTATTGCAGGCCATCGGTGCAGAACCGGAGCGCAAGACAATCCGCTTTTCGTTTTCGCATTTCAATACCAAAGATGAAATAGATACAGTGCTTGAAAAATTGAAGCCCATTGTGCAACAAAGAGTGGCGGTTGAAGCGTAAAACCACTGCTTTTCCAGAATTAAAAACAATATAAACCAGTTTCCCTATGCCAAATACCAAAATCGCCGGAATCGGCTTTTACGTTCCCGACCAAGTTGTGACCAACCAAGACCTGATGCGCCACATGGACACCACGGACGAGTGGATCCAGGAGCGCAGCGGCATCGTGGAACGGCGCTACGTGGAGCGGATGACCGAGACCACTTCCACCCTGGGCGCAAAAGCCGCCACTATCGCCATCGAACGGGCAGGCATCAGCAAGGAGGATGTGGATTTCATCATTTTCGCCACCCTCAGCCCCGATTACTTTTTTCCCGGCTGCGGCGTGTTGATGCAACGGGAACTGGGCATTACCCATACCGAAATCGGGGCGCTCGACATCCGCAACCAGTGTTCGGGCTTTGTGTATGGCCTGACCGTGGCGGATCAGTTCGTCAAGTCAGGCATGTACAAAAACGTGCTATTGGTAGGCGCAGAAGTCCACTCGATGGGCATTGATTTCAGCACGAGGGGCCGCAACGTCACCGTGCTTTTTGGCGACGGCGCAGGGGCGGTGGTGCTGCAACCAACCGAAGAAGAAGGCAAGGGCATACTCGTTTCCAAGCTGCACTCCGACGGCACCCACGCCGAACAACTGGCCTTTATCAACCCTGGCTGCCATGCTGGCTACCATTTCAGGAAAATGGGCATGGACGTGGACTTTGGCTACGAAGATGTGGAATACGGCGGCCTTTTCCTCACCCAAAAAATGCTGGACGAGGGCATGACCTTCCCAAATATGGACGGCCCGTTGGTGTTTAAACATGCGGTCACTAAATTCCCCGAAGTTGTCATGGAAGTGCTGAACGCACAGGGCCTGAAACCCAGCGACTTGAACCTTTTTGTGCCGCATCAAGCCAACCTGCGCATCAGCCAATTGGTACAGCGGCAACTCCGCCTGCGGGACGACCAAATCTGGAACAACATCCAGCGCTACGGAAACACGACGGCTGCCACTATCCCCATCGCCCTTTGCGAAGCTTGGGAAGCCGGTAAGGTAAAAGTTGGTGATTTGATTTGTATTGCTGCCTTTGGAAGCGGCTTTACTTGGGGGGCGTCGTTGATTCGGTGGTGATTTAAACTGTCATTAGTCATTGAGGGTCATTGGTCATTTTTTGAGGTCTCCCTCAATGACCAATGACCAATGACA
Source organism: Saprospiraceae bacterium (assembly GCA_041741095.1). Classification (GTDB taxonomy): domain Bacteria; phylum Bacteroidota; class Bacteroidia; order Chitinophagales; family Saprospiraceae; genus UBA6168. The sequence goes on along the minus strand of JBGSKQ010000038.1, from coordinate 2,569 downwards.
AATGACCGTTAAGGATACGCAACGGCAATTACCGCTTCTCCTTCTTTGAAAATGACCATTTCCCCGGCGGCGTCCAATAGCTCACAAGCGAAGCGGACGGTGAGTTTTCTGGTTTTTTGGCCCAATTCATTGTTGTCGTAATCTTCCGATTTTATTATTTCAAAATAGGCATCGGGGTTTTGTTCTACACGGTCGGAACTATAAAAACGGCCCTCGGCATCGGTATATTCAATGGTTATATTGGAAAATTGCAGGGAATCAAGCGGGATAAGTTCGTAAGATGTGGTATCATAAATCGGCACAATATTCCCAAAGCTAAAATTGGCTGCACATATATTGGGTGTTGTACCTGGAATATAAACCGCGCTGAAATTGGCAAAAACGGCTGTACCATCGGCATCTGTTATTGTCAGCCCTTCAGATAATTGCCCACTTGGGTTAAACATAAAATCTGTGCTTGAAGTCAAATTCGAGTCGCTCCATGTATAAAGATATGGGGGTATCCCGCCTGATACATTGGCTGCAACATTTAGGTAATATATGCCCAGCGAATCGAAGAAATAAATATCTTCCAATTTGCACCGTAAAGTATTTGGATCAAAAAAATCAAACTGTTGCGTAAGCGAACTACTGATGATATTGCCAGCATTTACCGTCAATTTTACTGGAAATGAATTAAAAGCCGTATCAAAAGTATAAGAGAATATGGGCGAATTAGTAGGGAAATCAGTTCCATTAATTTCCCATAAATAACTGGGATTTAACCCTGGCGAGACAAAACTTTCGGTTGCATCCAATTCTACTTTGTATCCTTCAATGGTGGTGAGCCAAACGGTATCCGGCTCTCCCAAAAAATAAAACCCATAATCCCCATCCACCCTTAATGCTTCCCCCACGCCAGAAAAAACACCTGTTGTCTGTTTTAAATCCCTGATTTTTATCGTCAATATTTCTTTGCAATTATTTAGACAATTCTGTTGCTGCAAGCGCCCTTTGAATACATACACATCAAAAGGGTCTTTTTCAAATTCAGAAAACATATAGTAGTCGTCCACGCCCGCTTTCCATTGTTTTGCGGTGCCGTCCACCTCAATAGCAGCAGAAAAAACGGGCGTTCCATCCATTGGATCTTCCAGGTCAATTTTATTGCAGCCAGCGAAAAAGGCAGCAATAATTATACTGTATGCTAATAAGTTTTGTGAAAAATAGGGGTTTGGGGGCAAAGCCCCCAAAAGCCCCCTCCCCCCCGACGAGCTCCCGATAGCTATCGGGAAAGGCGGCGAGGAGGGGCAAAATGCGATTTGCACTACCTTGTTCCGCTTGGCGGGAAAAATTATGAGTGCAGAGTATAGCATTTTATATAAAAATGAAAATTTCATTGTATGGAGAAATTTTTACGGGGATTATTTGATTAAATAAACGGCCCTTATATCAAGGTAAAATTTATCCGCTTCTTTCAGCAAGAAATTACCAATGACAGGCTGTTCATAGTCTTTTTTCAAAATGCCACCAAAAGTGTAATTGACACTCAAGCCAAAAGATAATTGCCGGTTTACCCGATAGCGATAGCCCAATTGGACGGCAGTATTGATTTTTTTGTAGCCATTTTCCACCAACCAGCCTTTTTCCTCGACCTGAAACTCCCGGCGGATGGGCGGCTCCACGGTCCTTTCGTATTGCCCCTTTTCACCCCGGACGCCCAAGAGATAGTCGAATGAGACGCCACCTTCCAAAACATGCCTGTTTTTTTGCCAAAGTAGATGCAGCGGCAAGGACAAATAATGCAGGCTGGTAGGACGCAGCACGAAGGTGTCTATTTCCAGGCCGAAACGGTAATTGCGCCCAATGGCCGCTTTCGACGCCTCAAACGTCCCAGTTCGGTACTTGTATTGCAGGCCAGCACCAATGTGCCACGGGCCTTTCAACCTGTATTGCAGCACCAAACCGCCCTGGTAGCCAATGATGGTTTTTTCATCGCCTTTTGGATTGGTTTGGAACGATTGTGCCGCCATTACGCCAACAGAAAAAGGCGATTGTATTTTAAGCTCGACTTCTGCTTCCTTGGGCTTCAATGGTCGGGTGAAATCACCGTACAACAGCACCTGGCGCAGGTCGAGGAAGGCGAGGTCGTCCATTGGCCTTTTGTTCCCAACAGGCTCGGCTTCGGTGAGGCTATTATTTTCGGACAAATTGGATGGGGTTTCAATATCGCCGATATCATTTTGGGCAATTAATTCCGAATTATTTTCTTGAATTAAATCGCTGTTTCCACCTAATTTTTCATGATTTATAATTTGTGAAAAACCTATGGCAATAGGCGGCTGATTTTTCAAAAAACCTTTGCCCGATTGGGATTTCTGGCTTTTTGTAGCTTCTTGTTTTTTATTTTCTGTATTATTTTGCTGCAATATTTCAGCATTTATATTATTATCAATAGTCCGTGAAAGTTTTAGGGGTCAAGAAGGGTGAAAATTCTAAGTTTGAGTTTACCACAACTTGAACGAAGAACTTTTCACCCAATGAGTACAAGACCCATCGATGCAATACTGGGCAAAATGCCTGGGATGAA
>JBGSKQ010000037.1:0-17242 GCA_041741095.1 Saprospiraceae bacterium | reverse complement strand
TGATCCTACTTCCTATAATACCCAAGGTACTTTTACTATTACTTGGACTTATGACGACGGCAACGGCAACATTTCCATGCAAACCCAATTGGTGGTAGTGGACGACGTGACCGCCCCAGTGCCGGATGTGGCCAATTTGCCAGCGGCGACCAATGATTGTGGTGTCACCTTGACTGCCCCAACGGCTACTGACAATTGTGCGGGCACGGTAACTGCCACAACCACCGACCCTACGACTTATAATACAACAGGTACCTATATGGTCACTTGGACTTACGACGATGGCAACGGAAATACTTCCAGCCAGACACAAACCGTTGTAATTTCCGATATGACGGCCCCGGTGCCAACAGTGGCCAACTTGCCGGATGCAACGGGCGATTGCTCCGTGACCGTTTCTGCGCCTACCGCCACCGACAACTGTGCCGGTACGGTGACAGCCACGACGAGCGATCCTTTGACCTACAACACCCAAGGCACTTTTACCATCACTTGGACTTACGACGACGGCAATGGCAACCTTGCCACCCAAACCCAAACGGTCATCGTGGACGACGTGACCGCCCCAGTGCCGAATGTGGCCAACCTGCCCACCATTACTGGCCAGTGCTCCGCTACGGTAGTGGCAGCACCCACTGCCACCGACAACTGTGCTGGTACGGTGACAGCCACGACGAGTGATCCTTTGACCTACAACACCCAAGGTACTTTTACCATCACCTGGACTTACAACGACGGCAACGGCAATATTTCCACCCAAACCCAAACGGTCATCGTGGACGATGTGACGGCCCCGGTGCCGAATGTGGCCAATCTGCCAATAGTGACCGATCAATGCTCGGTTACATTGATAGTGCCTTCCGCTACCGACAACTGTGAAGGGGCAATTCTTGGCACTACTACCGACCCGATGATGTACAATACCCAAGGCACTTTTATGGTGACCTGGACGTATGACGACGGCAATGGCAATGTCGCTATGCAAACCCAAACTGTCATCGTGGACGATATGACGGCCCCTGTGCCTAATGTGGCCAACCTGCCTACGGCTGCTGTCCAATGCGGAGCCACTGTTTCACCTCCAAGCGCCACTGATAATTGCGCTGGTACAGTCACAGCGACTACTACCGATCCGACTATTTTTAATACACTTGGTACTTTCACCATCACATGGGTTTATAACGATGGCAATGGCAATACTTCTACCCAATCGCAAACAGTCGAGGTAGAAGACACGCAGGCGCCCGTTTTCACCAACTGCCCTGGCAATATTAACCAACCTGTGGACACAGGCACTTGCGATGCAGTAGTGACTTGGGCGATGCCCACGGCTACTGACAATTGCGACAGCAACCCCAGCATTGCCTGTACCCCTACTGCCGGTTCTGTTTTTCCGGTAGGTACTACAACAGTCATTTGTACGGCCATGGACGCTGAGGGTAACCAGAGCACCTGTCAATTCGATGTAACTATTTTTGAAAACCAAGACCCAACCATCACCTGCCCGCCTAACCAGGTAGAAAATCTGGATGCCAACTGCGACGCTGTTTTGGACAATTATATATCGCTTGGAACGTACAGCGACAATTGCACTTCCTTGCAAAACCTCAATATTGTCCAGTTCCCGGATTCAGGTACAGTCATAACAGCTTTGACCATCGTGTCTCTCATTGTTACAGATGAAGCAGGCAATAATCAAACTTGTAATTTTGAAGTAAGTGTGGGAAGTGATTTAACCCCTCCGGGTATCACCTGCCCGGCCAACCAGAGCGTTATAGCAAATGCCGATTGCGAAAGTACCCTGGGCAAATACTTTAACCTTGCTACTGTAAACGATAATTGCTCATTGCCTGCCAATATTACCGTTACGCAAGACCCTACAATGGGTACCGTGATCAATTCCAACACTGTTGTAACGCTAGCAGCGGAAGATGAGGCCGGGAACACCTCTTTCTGTACCCTTTTGGTTACGCTGTCAGATACAATAGCCCCTTCCATTACCTGCCCTGCCGATATCACACAGACAACCGATCCAGGTATTTGCGGTGCTGTCATCACTTGGGGAACTCCAACCGCTACAGACAATTGCGATAACTCCCCAGTTATTACCTGTAGCCATGTTTCGGGTGCTTCTTTCCCCGTTGGAACAACAATGGTGATATGCATCGCCGAAGACGATGCTGGCAACCAGGATACCTGTTCCTTTAGCGTCACGGTGGATGACAATGAAGACCCGACCCTTACGTGCCAATCTGATACGGTGATTATTGTTCCAATGGGTACAACGGACACCCTCATCAGCGGCTTGGGTCTGACGGATTTTGATGACAACTGCGGCATTGATACTATCTTTTATGTTTTAACGGGAGCTACTACCGGCACTGGTAGTGGAAGTACTGTGACGAGCATCAATTTCAACCTGGACACCACCCTTGTTACATTTATTATAATAGACGATTCGGGCAACAGCGATACTTGCTCTTTCGAGGTGATTATAGAATTGGAAATTCCAATTGAAATAGATTGCCCGGCTAACCTGGCATTCAACAATACACCTAGCCAATGCAACACGGCCGTTTTTGGTGGTTTGACACCTACCATTATGCCAATTAATATACTGGATAATTACGGCTACGTTTTGACGGGGGCAACCACGGGCAGTGGTTCAAGCAGTGCCAATGGCGAGACTTTCAACGTTGGTACGACTACGGTCACCTATACTGCTGTCAGCATTTTTGGCGACACGGCCATCTGTTCCTTCACCGTACAAGTGAACGATACGGAAGTGCCCGTTTTCTCCAACTGCCCCAACGGCCCTCAAACGGTGAACAACGCCACTGGCCAATGCGGCACCAGTTTCATCGGCAACCTGGTTCCATTGGCTACTGACAATTGCCCAGGTTTAACTATCAACTATTCTACGCCTTTGGGCGGCCTAATCCCAGTAGGGACAAATACAATAACAGCCACAGCGCAGGACGCATCCGGCATTACTACGATTTGCGCCTACACGCTGATCGTGAACGACACCGAAGCACCGCTCATTTCCGGTTGCTCAACTTTGATTAACAATCCGATTATTGTTGACGCAGCCCCTGGGCTTTGTTCGGCCATCGTGTCTTGGGTGGAACCGACCGCTACCGATAATTGCACTTTGATCGCCTTCACTCCCAGCCAAGGCCCCGGCACCAGTTTTAATGTGGGCATCACACCTGTGGAATACGTGGCGGTAGATGTGGTTGGAAATGTTTCCAAGTGCCAGTTTAATGTAACGGTGGTGGACAATCAAGCGCCCATTTTCACTGGCTGCCCTGGCAATATAACGGTAAACAATACGCCTGGCGAATGTTCAGCCGTGGTAACATGGCCGCAGATTTTGATAAATGACAACTGCGGTGTAGTAGCCTTCTCTTGTACCGATGTTTCAGGCACGACCTTTCCGGTGGGCATCCACCAGGTATCCTGCTCGGCAGTGGATGCGGCTGGCAACACGACAGTATGTTCATTTAATGTCACGGTAGTGGACAACGAACTCCCGAACATTTTCAACATGCCCGCCGATGTGACGGTAGATGCTGATCCCGATCAGTGCGGTGCAACGGTCACCTGGCAGGATCCTCTTGCAGGGGATAACTGCGCCATCGAAGACTTTACCTCCACCTTTGCCCCTGGAGATACCTTCCCGGTGGGCCAAACAGATGTGCAATATGTGGCCATTGACGAAAATGGAAATGTGCGGATTTTGGAATTCACGATTACCGTGGAAGACAATAGCCTGCCCGTCTTTTCCTGTCCTGGCGACATTACCCTGACTGCTGCTGGCGAACTGGTAAGCGGATCGGCAGGTTTCATCACCAACTTTGTTTCTATTGATTGTGAAAAGATAGAACTCGAATTTGATACACCTGCCACCAGCGACAATTGTGGGCCTATCACTGTCACCCAAACTGAGGGGCCGCTATCCGGCCAAATCTTTGGGGTGGGTGCCAATACGGTCACCTTCCTGGCTACCGACGCTAATAACAACCCGTCAACTTGCAGTTTTGAAATAACCGTACAGTCTGTTGATAATGCTGTAGCGGGTGCTTTTTCGGACACCCCATGCGAAGGCGACGATGTTTTCTTTTTCGTCAATGAATATCCAAATGCCACTTATACCTGGACGAACCCTGCGGGCGATACGATTTCCGATCAGCCATTCTTCTTCTACCCATCGTTGGAAGTGGGCGAATCAGGTACTTACAAAGTAGTAGTTGACCTGCCATTTAACTGTAGCAGGCAAGCGCTCGTTGACATCACAGTGGTTCCCAATCCTAATCCAGGAATTACCTACAACGACCTGCTCTGCACGGATGGCAGTATGCCGCTCAACTTGATGGCTGTGGATTCTGCCAATGCTGGTGTGACAGATTGGATTTGGGAATTGCCGGACGGCAGCTTTGTTTTTGGGCAAAATATCACCATCAACAATGCCACGTCGGCTGATTCGGGGCCATACACCGTCACCGCTGTCAATGCCAATGGCTGTGCAGGTTTTGCCACCGTCAACGTATCCATTTTGGATGAACCGATGATGCCGACTCTGTTTGGTACAGCTTCCAGCGCTTGTATCGGCGATGAAATCGTGTTGAACGGCCAGCAATTGAACGGCACTTCGGTTGAATACATCTGGACGGCAGATCCAATGGCCGGCAGTGGCTTAATTGCCATCAATAATAATGTGCTGAGTGTCAACCCAACTGCGCCTGGTATTTACCATTATTATTATCTGGTACTGGTTGACGGGTGTTATTCAGATACAGCAGAGTGGGTCATCAATGTTGAAGCGCCGCCAGCTTTGTCCATTGTAGTGGACGGCCAGGTGATTTGTGTGGATGGCATGTCTTCCATTACTTTGACCGACACGGTGGGTGATGCCACTCAATGGACTTGGTCGGGGCCGTGCATTGCAGGTACAGTTACTGGCTCTTCAGTAGAATTGCAGAATGTAAATGCCGATTGTTCTGGCACATATACGGTGGTTGGCACGACCAATAATGGCTGCGTCAATCAACAGTCTGTCCAGTTGACCATTACCAATCAGCCACCCAATGCCACCTTGGCGGCAAGCGAAACTTCTATCTGCACGGGGAATGATGTGCTCCTTGTTGCAAATCCAAATTATGGCCAAACAGCCCAGTACATTTGGTCGGGCGAGAACCTGCCACCAAACGCCTCTTCGGTCCAATCATTTGAAGTGACACTCGAAACAGCAGGTCTTTACACTTACACATTTGCGGCGGTGGTAAACGGCTGTTCTACCAATGTTGATACAGTAGAAATTTTGGTGGAAGACGCACCACCGGTGAACGTCACCGTTACGGGCGATGTGGCTTGTGTGGATGGGACCGGCTCGGTCACTTTGCACTCGAATGCGACCGATGCGGTATCCTGGATTTGGACAAATGCGGCTGGGACTACACTGTCACTTGACTCTGTGTTGGTGTTGAACAATGTAACCGCTGCCCAATCGGGTTCATACTTTGTCGAGGCCAACAGCGCCATCGGCTGTACGAGCTTTGGTTTCTACGAACTCACCATCACCAGCGAACTGCCACCTGTTGAAGCCACTTTGGAACAAACCGCCTGCGAGGATGGCGATCTGGTGTTTTCGGCTACTTTCATCCCTGGCGCTGCTTATGAATGGAGAAATCCTGCCAATGGCATTTTCTCCACCGATCCGAACCCGACCATCTTTGGCGCTACCGCTGACCAAAATGGCGCTTATACAGTTACAGTTGCGCTAAATGGTTGTACATCATCGGATGACACTTTAGTGACAGTGCTAATAGCGCCCATAGCAAAGGATGAACCGGTTGTAGGTGAAGTGAATACGCCACAAAGCTTCAATGTCGCTGTCAATGACATACTGGCATCCAACAATTATACTATTACAATTTTGGATCAGACTAATAATGGGAATGTAGTTATAGATAACAACAGTCCAGGCGTCTTGACCTACACGCCCAACAACGGCTTCAGGGAAACAGACATGATGGCTTACCAGATTTGCTACGACGAGTGTCCTGATTTGTGCGATGTGGCACTGGTGACATTATACATCCGCTTTCCCGGAGACACCTGCGTCATTACCTCGGTTATCACTCCCAATAATGACGGCATCAATGACGAGTTTGTAGTTTCCTGTCTGGAACCTCCTTATGAAAAGCTACAAAACGACCTATACATTTTCAACCAATGGGGCGACAAGGTCTATGAAGCGACTCCATATAAAAATGATTGGAGGGGTACCTGGAGCGGCAAGGACCTGCCAGACGGCACCTATTTCTACATTTTTAAAAGCGAACCTGGCGCAGAGCCGCAGAAAGGCTTTGTCATGATTTACCGATGATCAACCAATAACCGAAAACGATGGATGATGGACATCTTGTGGATTAAGAGTTCATCATTCATCGTTCTACATTTTTTATTCAAAATAATATGAAACAATTATCCTCCATTATATTCCTCCTGTTCTCGGTGGCTGTCATGGCCCAGCAGGAAGCGCATTACACCCATTTCATGTACAACCAGCAACTGTACAACCCAGCATACGTGGGCAGCCGCAACACGGCCTCCTTCACTGGCCTGCACCGCAGCCAATGGTTGGGGTTCGAGGGTGCGCCCTATTCTGAAGTGCTGAGTTTTCAGACGCCCATTATGCGCCAAAGGGCGGGCGTAGGGGCTACCATTTCGAGGTATGCCATAGGGGTTTCCTATACATGGTTTGGTTCGGGGGCTTATTCTTACAACCTCCGCATTACGCAAAACCTGAGCTTGCGCCTGGGCTTGCAGGCCACCATCGAATATTTTGGGGTGGATTTCTCGGATCCCAGGGTTGTCACAGTTTCCCAAAATGATCCGTCTCTGGCTGATGGCGGTTTTTCTTCCAAATATGCCGCAAACGTTGGCTTGGGCATGTATTTGACCTATAAAGACATGTTTTATTTTGGCGCTTCTTCACCGCAGATTTACCCGAACGATATTGGCTTCAACGAGGCACCTGGCATCAATGCAGCGCAAATTTCCCCGCACCGCTATTTCAACCTCGGCGCAGTGATCCCCGTGACAGAGCAATTGGAATTTATGCCCAATATCATTGTAAAATGGGTTGACCAAGCCCCGCTGGACGGCAACCTCAACTTCAATTTCCGCTATATGAAAAAAATCACGGCGGGCTTGTCGTATGGTGCCGGTGGCAACAAGGCTGGTGATAGTGTCAGCGCCTTGATGTTTTTCCAGTTTAACCAAAAATTGGGCGCTGGCCTTTCGTATGACTTCAGCATTTCCGATGTGCGGGAATACCAATCGGGCAGCATCGAGGTGATGCTGCGTTATGATCTGAGGGACGAAAAGGCCGATTTGGAAAATCCCCGCTATTTCAAAAAGAAATGATTTGCACAGTCCTTTGTAGATTTGAAGGCTTGATGATGCCAGGATGCTTTTCTGGCATCATCTTCCCTAACAATTATAGCCCCTGTCACCCTATACAATATTCACTATGAAAAAAGGCATTTTACCAGTAGCGGTGGGCATTTTGGGATGTATATACAGTGCCCATGCCCAAATTATCACCGCAGAAGAACGAGTGGTAGTAACAAACGAGCGGCGCATCAACTCCGATGAATTGGAATACAGCCCCGTATTTTACAAAGAAGGGATCGTATTTATTTCTACCCGTCACGAAAGTTTGATTTACGAAATAAAAGATAAGAATGCGGAAGGCCGCAACATCATGTCCATTTACCGGGCTGAACGTGACGACGAGGGATTTTTGCAAAATCCCGTGCCACTGGCCGACGAGCTGATTACCCGGATGCACGAAGGGCCTGTTTCTTTTGACCGCACTGCCGAAAGGCTATTTTTTACCCGCAATGAAAATTTGGAAGTAGCCTCCGACGGCTTGAAAAAACTCCAGATATATGCGGCCAGGAAAGACAGCCTGCAATGGACGGACATCCAAAAACTTCCTTTCAACAACCCGCAATATAATTTTTGCCACCCCAGCTACTCTGCCGATGGCGACGCACTTTTCATCGCTTCCGACGTGCCAGGCGGCTATGGCGGCATGGACTTATACGTGGTGTATTACAATGGAACCAACTGGACCAATATGATCAACCTGGGCGATAAGGTGAACACGCCCGGCAACGAGGTTTTCCCCTACATCGGTGCCGATGGCACCCTTTATTTTTCCTCGGATGGTCACAGCGGCCTTGGCAACCTGGATCTGTTTTACAGCACCCAAAACAGGCGCTCGGAAGAATGGCGGGAACCTATCAATCTTGGTGCGCCTTTCAATTCGCCTTCCGATGACATTGGCTTCATCGTGGACAGGGACAACAAAAACGGATATTTTTCCTCCGATCGCAAAGGCGGTTTTGGCGGCGACGACATTTACAGCTTTTACATTGAAGGGGATGCTTTCTCGCCCGTTGCAGGTGGTGAAAAACGCAACCTGGACGGTCTTGTAGTGTCGGACGAAGACGGCAACCCGATGGAGGGGGCCACCGTGAGCGCCATCAATTTTGACGATGTTTCGCTCGCCGCTGGCGACGAAAGCGTCGTGAAACTGACTCCTGGCGATGGCAAAGACAAGTTCATGCTGGACGTAAATTCTGACGGCATGGGCGATATCGAATTGACCGATAAAGACGGTAAAATAGATATTCCGCTGACCGACGGCAGCTATGTTTTAAAAATAACAAAAGACGGCTACTTGCCAGAATACATTGTTGTTTCGCCAGAAACCGACCTGAGCAAGCTCGACGTGAAGCTGCGGAGGGCCGTGGATTGCGTGGCACTTAGGGGCAAGGTCATCCGCAGGGACGGCGGTTCACCGGTATCGGGTGCGTCCGTCCAGATAGTTGATGTTGTAACTAAAGAAGCAATTACCATTTACTCCGACAACTTCGGCGTGTATGAATACTGCATCAAATGCAACCATACCTACACAGTGTATGCGGACTATCGGGGAGCTGCCTCTGCTCCCGGCATCGCCGATGCAAAGGAGACGCCCTGTACGCCCGGTGCCAGTATTGACCTGCCATTGTACATAGGAGGTGCTCCTTTTTATGCTGGCATGTCCATTATCCTTCCGAATGTTTATTTCAACTTTGATGATGCCAAATTGCGCCCCGACGCCTATCGTGACCTGAACGAAGTGGCTGGTGCACTGATGAATTTTCCTGAAATGAAGCTCGAACTGGCCTCGCACACCGATGCCAGGGGCGGCAAGGCATACAACCAAGCCTTGTCCGAGCGCCGCACCAGCAGCGTATTGAATTATTTAGTGTCAAAGGGCGTGGAAAGTTCGAGGCTCGTGGGCATCGGCTACGGCGAAAGCAAAATCCGCAACCATTGCACGGATGGGGCTATTTGCTCGGAAGCCGATCACCAGTACAACCGCCGGACAGAGATCACCATTCTGGAAATGGGCAGGCCGGGGCAGGATGATGCAGCTCCTATTGCCGATATGTCCGACCAAGGAGAGGATGACTATGCGGACGTGATGCAGGGGGAACCTGATGCCGGCAAAGGCGGAAGCGACCGGGGGGAAGACATCATCGCCACGGAAGTATCATTGGAAACGCCCGTTTTTAATGCATTGGAAGAAAAAAGCATGGAAGGCGCATTTGCAGTAGTGGCTGGTACTTTTGCCAACTACGAATACGCTACCCGACGTGCCACCGTGCTATCCGGCCTGGGCTACCAAGATGTATCCATTGTAAAACAAGATCGCAACAAACTTTATGCTGTTTGGGTGAAAACCTATGGGGACAAGCAAAGTGCTTTCACCCTGGTGAAAGATCTGGCCAAGCAGCAGTTGCACGCTTATGTGTTGAAAAGATAATAGTGTGGGGCTGAAATTCAGGTGCCAAGTATTTTTTACGCTGGCACCTGAAACCCAGTCATTTTTTTAAACCAACCCGTGTTGGACAGCGAAACGAACGAGTTCCGTGCTGGAATTGAAATCTAATTTGCGGAGAATGTTCTTGCGGTGCGTCTCCACTGTGTGCTTGCTGATATAAAGCGTTTTGCCAATCCGCTGGCTGCTGAGGCCCTGGCTGATAAGTACGAGGATTTCCTGCTCACGGCGGGATAGGCCGAGGCGCTTTTTGAATTCATCTTGAAAGACATGGGGCTCCTCGGCTTGGTGTTCGTTGTCGGATTGTGCATTGGCACATGAAAGCACATAGACCTCGCCGTTGCTCACTGAATCAAGTGCTTCGAGCAGGTCACTGGGCATGGCCGTTTTAGACAAATAGCCTTTCACGCCCTCGTGCAGCAGCGACTTGACCAGTTCGGGTGAGTAGTAGGAGGAATAGACGATGATTTTTACCCAAGGCACATGCTCCTTGACCCAGGCGATATTTTCGTAAAAATCGGGGCCTGGCATGTTGAGGTCGAGCAGCAGGATGTGCGGCTTGGCCTTTGGCAGGGACTGGAACATTTCGTCGCCAGAACGTGCTGTGCCGACCACTTCGATTTCAGCCTGCTTGGATAACATGCAGCTTACCCCAAAGGAAATGACGGGGTGGTCGTCGGCAATGAAGACTTTAAGGTGTAGTTGTTTGTTCATGGGAATCAATTTTTGTTACAAATGGGCATAGCATTCCAAGTGTTTAAGCGGTCATTTCCCCAGAATCCGATAGTAATAGTGGTGTGGAAAAACCGAACAGCGAGCGGGTGTGTCCGGGAGGTAATAGGTGAAGAGGCAAAAATCAAGCCCCTTGGGAGGTAAGATGTCTTTAAAAATCGGTTCCTGGCAAAAAAGCGCCGCAATTTACAGAATTACGAGCAAATTACAAACTACGGATAGCTGGGGAGGAATGTTTCGCAGTAAGGGCTCCACTGACCATTCAAATTTTTATTAAGAGCATAATCAAATCACCATGAGTGAACAGGCCAAACTTACCGAGCGGTTGCGCATGGAAATCGTCAACCTTCAAAAAGAAAACAAAGAATTGTCGGCCCAGCTGGCCGTCCATAGGAAAGTCTTCAGGGAAGTCCATACGGCCCTGGGCGTAGCATCGGAGATAAATCGCTCCCTCCAAAAACAGGAAGCCGTTTTCCAATTGGTAGAAGAAAATGAAAGATTGAAGAACCAGTTGAAACTTTTCCGCCTGTCGGAGCGGGAAAAGGAAATATTGACCTGGATAGTTAAAGGCTTTACCTCCAAAGAAATAGCCGGCCAACTGAACATCAGCAAGCTCACCGTTGATACCCATCGGAAGCACATCCAGCAGAAGCTGGAAGTCTCCAACCCCGTGGAACTGATAAAGCTGGCGCTACAGTTCGATCTTCCTTAAAATTTTCCCCTGTTTGGATAGTGGGTGAATTCCCCCATTTTTGCGTTTTGCCATTTTTAAAAAACGATGAATGCACCTGCTGAAAAAGCTTGCCGAATATTGTGAAGTACATACCACTTTGCCAGTGCCGGAACTGGCGGAACTGGAAAGGGAAACGCACCTGAAAACCCTTTCCCCGCAAATGTTGTGCGGCAAATTGCAAGGACAGTTGCTCTACCTAATAAGCTCCTTGATGCGGCCAAAAGCCATCCTCGAAATTGGAACATTTACAGGCTATTCCACTATCTGTCTCGCCAAGGGCCTTTCAGCGGAAGGTGAATTGCATACCATAGAAATCAACCCGGAACTGTCACGTATCAGCAAGAAATATTTTGAAAAAACTGGCCTGAACGACCGCATACATCAACATATTGGCGATGCAAAACTCATCGTACCCACCATAGATTTAAGTTTCGATTTGGTATTTATTGACGCTGCCAAACAGGATTATGGGATTTATTACGACATAGTATTTGACAAACTTTGCAGGAGCGGGCTTGTTATAGCGGACAATGTATTGTGGGGCGGCAAAGTAGTAGCCAAGGCAAGCGACAAAGACACTGCTTATATAAAGGCTTTCAACAAAAAATTGCTGGATGACAATAGGGTAGAAACATTGATGCTGCCCCTGCGTGATGGTATATTGTTGGCAAAAAAAATATAAACAAATAAAGTGTTGGTCGTTACTTTTCAAGCGCCTCCAAGTCTGAACCATTGTAAACATTGTTTAAACTCAAGGCCATTTTTATCGAATTCCTTTTGTTAAAACAAAGCTATTTATACCTTTGCAACATTGTAAAAGCAAAGTCACCTTCCAATCGGGTTGTTAAAAGAATTTTAGCTAAAAACCATTTCTGTCTTCCAATTTCTCGTCAATTCTTTTTAACAAACTCAAAATCATAATTTGTATGAAAAAGCAAGTTGTTTTACTATTCATGCTGTTTATCGCAGCTTCTCACGGCTACGCCCAGTTAGAGGGCCTTCCTGCCAACCCACAGCCTGGCAAATGCTATATCCGTTGCGTAACACCGGAAGTTTATGAAACTTCCGAAAAAAGGATGATGGCCCGCCCTGCCTACAAACGCCTTGAAAAGGTACCCGCAGAATACAAAACTGTGGAGGAAAGGGTAATGGTGAAGCCCGCCACCAAAAAATATGTGTACGTGCCTGCCGAATTCAAAACTGAATCCGAGCAAATCCAAATTGAGCAGCCGTACAACGAAATCACCATCGTGCCTGCAAAATTGGGTTCCAAATCAGAAACCATCGAAGTACGCCCAAAAGTGGCCCGCTACGAATGGCAGTCTTCCGTCGAAAACTGCAAATCCAATGACCCTCGTGACTGTATGGTGCTGTGCTATGTAGAGCGCCCTGCTGAATACAGGACAGTCAACTCCCAAATAGTGGAAAGGGATGCTACCTACAACAAAAACCAGAAAGGCGGCAAAATGATGACACTGACCAAACAGGTCATTGTAAGGGACGCCCGTGTGGAGGAAATCGAAATTCCTGCTGAGTACAAAACCATCACCAAGCGCATGTTGGTAAAGGACGAGGACGTAAGGGAAATCGAAGTGCCCGCCGAATACGCCGTAGAGTCAGTTGAGATTTTGAAAGATGCCGGTGGCGTTGAAAAATGGGAAGAAATCGAATGCAGCCTGACAGACTACAACGTGCTTCCTATATTCTACGAATTGGGAAGTGCCCGTTTGACTTCCGAATCACGCAAAGTGATTGACGACAAACTGCTCAAACTGATGAAGGACAGGCCAAATATCCGCATCGAACTGAACTCTCACACCGACGCCCGTGGCTCGGCCAACGACAACGAAAACCTCTCCCAGGCAAGGGCAGAGTCCGTGGTCAATTACCTCGTGAGCCGTGGCATCCAGAAAAGCCGTTTGGTGGCCAAGGGCTATGGCGAGGGCCGCCTGAAAAACCGTTGTGCAGACGGCGTTGAATGCACCGAAAACGAACATGCCATGAACCGCCGCACGGAATTCCGTGTATTGGGCGGCAATTAATTGGCAATAGCTTATTTATTGTGTGCAAAAAGGCGACCTGATGAGGGTCGCCTTTTTGTTTTTGGTATAAATACAACACTGTTTTTGAGGGAAAAGCTGGCTTTATTCTGTTTCCTTTTTGGCCGCTTGATCGTATAGTTTTTTAAATTTTTCTTGCTGTGGGTGACTAAAAGAATTGTCCAGGTTTACGAGGCCGGATTTTATCAAATGGGCATTGACAAATGTTTTGTTTTTGAGGTAAACATAGGCGTAAAATGCCTTGCTTCCCTGGTTTTTATCATTAGTATATTTTAAAAATACCTTTTTTCCTTTTACCATTTTTGATAAAAAATCACTTGCAATTTCATGCTTGCCGGCAGTGGGCTGGAGGCCCGTCAAATATACCGTCGAACCATTGTCAAGCCTTACCGTTGCTGGGTTTACGATTTCTTTGACAGAAAAATATTCAATCGTTTCGCCTGGGCTGTTTTTATCAATACGGGAGCCATATTGGCGTTTTTTGACGTCCACTTTTTTATCCAGTTTTAGTGGATCTTTGAAAATATAGGGCAGCGCACCAATGGCCTGCTCATAGTCTTTTCTGGGCGCATTATTTTTTATAAAAATGAGTTCTGCATTGCGGGATTTAGCCTCTAATTTCTCTTTTATTATGGGCAAAAATTGCTCATTTATCTCATATCCAACCGAGTTTCTGTTTAGGTTATTAGCAGCAAGGGAAGTGGTGCCACTGCCCAAAAAAGGATCCAATATAGTATCCCCTTCAAATGAAAACATTTTGATCAATCGCCGGGGCAATTCCTCTGGAAACATGGCCAAATGCCCCTCCTGGCGCACCCCGGGAAAATTCCAGTGCCCGCTGAAATATTCGTTCCATTCTTCAATGGTCATCTGTGAATTTTCCTTTGATTCTTTGCTGGGCTTGGGCGCTTTTCCCTGTTTTTTAAACAAAAGGATAAATTCATAATCAATTTTCAAAATGCCGTTTCTGGGGTAAGGATAGCTGCCCATAATGGTCGCCCCGCCTGTTGTATTGGTGGTCGCTACTTTTTGCCAAATAACCGCCCCCATGTAATCGAAGCCGATAGTTTCGCAAAACTTGATAATTTCCGTGCGGATAGGTATCACTTTATAGCGCCCATAATAAACGGAACGGGCAAATTGATCCCCAATATTTATGCACAATCGGCAGCCAGGATGCAGCGCCCGGTGGCATTCATTCCAGACTAAATTCAAGTGGTTGATATAGGTTTCATAGTCGTCATCGAAGCCAATTTGCTGCTTGGAACCATAGTCTTTCAATTGCCAGTACGGTGGCGATGTGACGATTAAATGTACGCTGTGGTCGGGCAAAGCGCCCATTTGGCGGCTGTCACCAAGTATGATAGTATGTTTAGTATCTCGCATTTTGCTTTTCTGGCCGGGAAACTATTTAGTAGGGTGTGGTTTTGATGAAAATTTTCAATTTTCCCCAAAACACCCAATTGCGGGAGGGGGAGAAAAAATGAATTTTTTTCTCCCCCTCCCGCACCCTCCAAAATAGTTACCGGGCCGGTTTATATTTGGATTTGTCCATGATAGTTTGCGCCTCACGGATGGAAATCAACTCCTCCAATGAGGTGTTCGGCTGTTTGCGCATATAGGCATTTACTATTTGCCAGCCCAGCCAATTGGCCGTGCGCCCAGGTGCTCCATCGGGCATTCCGGGCGAATTGGGGCTGTATTCCACATATTTCCGAAAGCTGCTCCAATCGGTAGAGTACAGTAGGTTTTCCGACAGGAAATAAGCCCAAATATTGGCCTCGTTGTCCCTGCACCAATCCACTTGTTGTTGGGTAAATTCCAGTTTTACGCTATCAGCCGTGTAAGGCAACAAATGATCGAGGATGTAAAGCTCTTTCCCATGGTGTATCATGTGGTCAATCAGCCGGTTGCCGGAGGGGTTGCCCATCTTATCTTCCACCAACAATTTCATGGATTTTGATACGATATGGTCTTTGTTGAAAGTCCGGACCAAGTATTGGGAAAAATTAGGGTTCATCGGATTGTACACTTGGTAAGGATAATTGGCACCCAGGTAAAAATCAAGCCCGACCCCAATCGAATTGTCACCGTACAAAAAGCCTCCCACCGTATATTCTGAAATATAGGTGACCACTTCGCCAGAGAGCGGTTCGTTGGGGAAATAATATTTAAAAAACTGGAAAGCCTGCCGAAAGTCCTTTTCGAGCCAGTCTGTGTTCGGAAAAACGACCATACAGGTGTCGTAGAGCTTTTGTAGGGCAGGGTGCGCCACGAAGCCCTTTACGTACTCCACATGGCCGTTCGGGGCGATGGTGCTGTCCCTGGAGCCGAGAATTTGCCCAAAAAACAAATTGCTGAATTCAGGATAGTTTGCTTCCAATTGTTGTAGCCCCTGCCCAAAATTTACCGTGTCCAGACTGAACAAATCCTGCTCAAAACGTTTGATTTCAACGGTGGCAGCCACCTTAGAAACGTCGGGAATATCTTTACCTTTGCCGCATTCGCAGGCATGGATGCTCAGCAAAAGTGCCAGCAGAAAAAAAAGTTGGGTTTTGGTATCCATCATCCGGCTTTACAATTCGTTAGTTAAAAAAAATCTGGTGGGCGAAGATGGGGGCTTTTTCGCAAAAGCACTGTCTCCGTTGGCCATATAAACGTGAACAAAACCAAATTCTGATGAAAAAAATTGTTGCATTTGCTGCGTTTTTACTCTTCCTGCAAAGCCTGGTAAAGGCACAGAATTCCGACCTCCGCTTCGGTTTTCAGGTAAGCCCGATGTTCTCTTGGATGGCGACCGATGAGAGCAAAATAAACGGGAACGGTACCAATCTCGGCCTGAAGTTGGGCGTAAATGGTGAAATATTTTTCCGTGAAAATTATGCTTTTATTCTCGGCGTTGGCTTTGCTTTCAATAGCGGCGGCACATTGCGTCACGATGTAGCTGGCGAATATTGGCAGCGTTCACCCCTGCCGCCGGAAGTGCAAACCAGTTTCTTTCCGGCAGGGACGGATCTGAAATATAACCTGCAATTTGTCGAGATACCATTCGGGATGAAATTCCGCACCAACGAATTTGGATATATCCGCTACTACATGGAGTTGCCTGTCATTACCATTGGTTTTAGGTCACAGGCACAGGGCACCATCGAATATTCTGGTGTTAATGCGGAAAAAATAGACATCAAAAAGGAAGTCAACCCGCTCACCTTGTCTTGGGGCCTGGGCGGTGGAATTGAATATAGCATTAGTGAAAACACAGCCTTGGTGGCCGGCTTGGGCTACCAAAATGTATTTACTGATGTTACCAAAGATTATTCAAATATTTCCTCCAAAGCCCGTATCAACAATATCATCATCCGCCTCGGCATCTTATTTTAGACCATCAACTGTTTTGAGTTTATAAAAAGCCTTCCTGTATTTTATGGGAAGGCTTTTTTATTTATACCTAAATGGAATCGCTGCTCAATGAGCGTCATTTAATCGCTGATGGGCAATTTGAGGACAAACATTAGTCTCGATAGCTTAATGATAAACTTCCCAGTTCCCTTGCCGCAGTTATTTTTGACCTAAATATAGAACCCCACAACTACCCTGAATGGCAAGTATTTTTTGAATTATCAATCATCTTCGCCTCAAAATAGCAGTTTGATAACCTTAATCCTCAAATCATTTCTGGTTTCACCCATAGCCATAGCAGTAATTTCAAAAGCGACTATTAATAAAACCCCACACTTACACTGCGAGCCGTCAAGTTTTCCCGATTTTCGGGACAGGTAGTGTATGGTTGATGAAGTTGATAAAGGTTGA
>JBGSKQ010000036.1:0-77892 GCA_041741095.1 Saprospiraceae bacterium | reverse complement strand
GGTGGCCGCCTGGGTGCAGCCGCTGGCGGCGGCATTGGTGGCGGTGACGGTGTAGGTGCCGGGGGGCACGCCAGAGAGGTTTTGCGCCGAGGAGCCGTCCGACCAGGCGAAGGTGTAGCTGCCGGGCGGGCTGACCGACAGCGTGACGCCGCCGTTGTCGGCGGCGCAGGAGTTGTCGGGGGCGGGGGTGCCGGAGAGGCTGATGTTGTTGGTGGGGACTTCGAGGGTGAAGACTTCGTCGCAGGCAAATTGGGACAGGGAGGTGACGGTCACGTTGTACGTACCAGTGGGGATGTTGGCGAGGTCTTCGGTGACAGCGCCGTTCGACCATAGGTAGCTGAAGGGGGGTACCCCTTGTGTGACCGTAATGTCTATCGCCCCAGTGCCGCCGCAGGCGGGCGTGATAAGGGCGTCTATCTGTGGCGTTGGAAAAGGAGCAGCACCTAAGCCTGCACAAGCGTGACAACCTGAAACATCATAAACTTTTACACACCACAACACAAATTCCGGGCCCCCTGCGTACGCTTCAACAACAGGTTGGTTGATGGTGTTCCCGACATAATAGGCGTTGCTGTTATTACCTTCGATATACCACTCAATAGATACAGGCTGAATGTTTCCGGGCAATAAAGTTATTGTAACAGTATCATTTTGGCATATCCAATTATTAGGCCCCGGTTCGATTGATATTTGCACATCACCAGGAAAAGGCAGTTGACAATGACCCGGGGCGCTTTGGACACATTCCGCTCCACAATTTTGCGCATATGACCATATAGGCAAGTACAATAAAACGATTAAAAGGAATATATAGATAGGTAGTATTTTCATATTGCCTTATTATTAAAAAAAGAACGGCCTCATGCGAGGCCGTTCTACTTCTTACGATAAAAAGGGTTTAGCAAAGAGTAACAAAACCATCACAAGTCGAAGACGAAGTTACCTCAAAATCCAGAAAACTATTAGCCGGGATGATTTGAGTTTGCAGCGAATAGGTATTCAGACTGCCCGTAACAATTATATTAATCGTCACGCTGGCAAGCCCATTGTTCGTCACCCTGAAAATGTTGCCCGGCGGAACGCAAATACAGTCCGAAGCGGTGATGGTCGTTGAAATTGGACGATAAGCAGTACTGGTGCAACTGGTGGTAGCGATGGTACAGCCCGCCGTACCATTGAGAACCCCGCAAATCGTAGCCATCGCCAGGGCGAATGGGAAAAGAAGCCAAAGAATTTTTTGAGCTTTCATAATTTTGTAAAAAGCTTTTAGGCCGGGGGCCTGGCTGTTCCTGCGCAAAGAGACAGTATTGGCCCCCATTTTATTAAGCTATCGCACGTGCTGGAATAGCCGTAACCGGTTTAGTGGCATTGCTGGTGATGACCGGACAAGCATTTGAACAGAGAAACAAATGAATGCCTGCACTCAAGTTGAAACAATAGAATACCGCAATGGAAAGTAGTTTTATGTGTATTCGGAAAGAAGCCTCCTGTCGTTTCACAGGGAATAAGTGACGCAAGGTAGCAATTTATCGGTTCTGATTCAAGCAAGGTAATGAAGAATTCACCTCCGAAAAAGTAGGTATTTCGCCCGGCTGGCAATCTTCATCGGGGCCACATAAAACCCCACATAGTACATGGTACATGGTGTTTTTTTTAGTATTTGATTCAATTTATATTTCGCACTAATAGGTTTTTCCGGAATATCGGGAAAAACCTATTAGTGCGAAGTATAGATCCATTGTGGACAAATGTATTTTTTTGGTTCTATATGAAAACCTGTGGGTAAATCCATTTTACGCTTATAGCTATTGAGGGAAAATAGGGGGCTTGGGGGCTTGCCCCCAAACAACCCCTCGCCCCCGGCGCAGCCGCCATTGGCGGCTGCGCCGGGGGCGAGTGAGAATTAGGGGCGGCTGCGCCGCCCTCATTCCGATTGCTATCGGAACCCTTAGCTCTTATTTACAGGTCATAATTAACAATCATTTGATTGCCAGGATAAGATGTTTACCCACACAAAATCATAAAGAACCTATTTTATTCTAATCCGCAAAACAAAAAATATCATGAAACACCATTATCTCTTTCATTTTACCGCATTTTCGTTTATCAATTGCAAAAACGGAGATGATGCGCCAATTCCGAATCCTTGTCTTACCAAACCGGAGGGCAACGAGATATAATTTGTGATTTGCACTACTTGTCCCGATTTTTTGGGAAAACCTATTAGCGCAGAGTATTAATGTTGGGAAAATACTGTTTTAAAACATTTTTACCACCCACTTTAACGCTTTATTAATTGTGGGCAAAGGGCATTAAAACCATGCTAATCTCCCTAAATGATTATCATTGCAATCATTCCCAACAACAAAATACTATCATGCCATCCATCCGAATTGTTGTCGCCCTATATTTTTCGCTGTTTTCCTTTTTTGTTTTTTGCCAAAACCCTTTTCCCGATTTGCCGCCTGTGTTCAAGGACGATGTGGTGGGGCGGGTGGACATCTTGATCCCACAGGATTCATTGGACATTTTGCTGGCACCTGGCAACGAAGAGAGCGACTACCACTGGCACGCCACTTTTATTTTTAAAAATGATGAAATAGAAGATACCCTCGGAAACGTAGGCTTCCGCCTGCGGGGCAATACCTCCCGTTTTTCCGCCAAAAAATCCTTCAAAGTCTCTTTCAATACCTACGAACCGGGCCGCCAATGGCAGAGCCTCGAAAAGCTCAACCTCAACGGCGAGCACAACGACCCGACCATCGCCCGCTCAAAAATCGCCTGGGACATGATGCGCTGGGCGGGTGTGCCAGCTCCCCGCTGCAACCACGTAGAATTCTACATCAACGGCGAATACCGGGGGCTGTACGTCAACGTGGAACACATAGACGAGGAGTTCGTAGGGCTGCGCTTCGGCAACAAGGACGGCAACCTCTACAAGTGCCTTTATCCCGCTGATTTAAAATATAAAAGCAATAATGCGGACGCTTATAAGCAGGAATTCGGGGGCCGCCGGGCATACGAATTGACCATCAACGAAGAGGAAGATGATTACAGTGATTTGGCCCATTTTATTGATGTTTTGAACAATGCGCCGCTGGCCGAATTGCCTTGTGAATTGGAACAAGTTTTCCATGTGGACAACTATCTAAAAACCATTGCCGCCGACATACTGACCGCCAATTGGGATGGGCCAATTTTTAACAAAAACAATTTTTACCTCTACCATAATCAGGCAACGGGACTATTTGAATATATTCCCTACGACCTCGACAATACATTCGGCATTGATTGGTTTGAAGAAAATTGGGCGGAAAGGGACATATATAATTGGCAGCACCCCAGTGAATTTCGGCCTATATATGAGCGCATATTGGCAGTGCCGGAATATAGGGACAGGTTTTCCTTTTATATGAACCTATATTTAACCGGTTTTTACCAAATAGATACGCTTGCGCCTTATATTGAAAATATAAAAAGCCTTATTTCTTCCGCTGTTGAGGCCGATATATATCGTACCTACGATTATGGTTTTACAATGGCCGATTTTGAAAATGGCTTTGAAGAAAGCCTGCCTTTTTTCCATACGCCCGTCGGCATCATGGAATTTATTGAAAAACGCCACAATTCGGCATTGCAACAGATTGAATTGAACGAGATATTACCTGTAATTACCAATATTAAAAACAATTATCCCGGTGAAACGGAAAATATCGCCATCACCGCCCATGTGCTGGACGATGGCGGCTTGGCCAATGTGGAAATCTGCTATCAATTGGACGGCCAAAACCTCATCTGCACCGCCCTGTTCGACGATGGGCAGCACGGCGACGGTGATGCCGGGGACGGCATTTTTGGAACAACGATACCCGCCCTGGGCCAAGCGGCCTATTTCGAATATTACATCAAAGCCACGGACAGCGGCGGGCAGGAAAGCCAGCAGCCCCGCTGCGGTTTTCGCCATATTTTCATCGGCGAATCCAGCACGGCGCTGGTCATCAACGAGTTCATGGCCAGCAACAGCAGCACCCATGCCGACGAGGCCGGGGAATACGAAGACTGGATAGAATTGTACAATACGGGCAACGAGCCGCTATTCCTTGGCGAACGTTTTTTGAGCGACAACCCCGATAATCCTTCAAAATGGCAATTGCCGGAAATTTGGATGCAGCCACACGCTTATGTGGTCATTTGGGCAGACGAAGACCAAAGCCAGGGGCCGCTCCACGCCAATTTCAAACTGAGTGCCGGGGGTGAGTATATTGGAATTTATGAAAGCCTGTCAGACAACCTTGCCCTGATTGACGGCTATACTTTTGACGAACAACAAAGCAATGTTTCGTATGGCCGCCTGCCCAATGGCAGCGGGCCTTTTCAGCAATTAAATGCCACGCCGGGATACGAGAATGCGCCCTATTCGGCAGTGGGTGAAAAACCAGCGCCGGAAGCTGCTTTGCTGGTTTTTCCGAACCCATTTGTTGAAAAATTCAAAGTAATTATGGATGGCGCCATGCACGGTCCAATGGAATTGGTATTGATAAATGCGCTAGGCCAGGCCGTGTTTCAGCAATTTTTTGAAAATACCCCGAAAGTTGAAATAGCAGCGTCGGGGCTGCCCGCAGGGGCTTATTATTTGGTGGTAAAAAACAGCAGTGGAAAAAGGCTGGCAGGAAAGGTCTTGATGAAAATATAGGCTCAAAAATGCCGCCACCCCTGCGCCGTCAAATCGTGGATCTTGCCGCCCGTGGTGTGCAGTTTCACCCCATCGCTGGCCTGGGTGATTTCGCCCATGATATAGAGGTCGGGCAGCAGGCGCACTTTCTCAATATCTTTTGGATCAATGGTGAACAGCAACTCATAATCTTCTCCGCCGTTGAGGGCAGCGGTGAGCGGATCGAGCTGGAATTTCAGGGCCATCATTTTCGCCTCCTCGTGCATGGGCACGCCCGCCTCCTCGATGATAGCGCCCACTCCCGATGCTTTGCAG
The DNA here is from genome assembly GCA_041741095.1 of Saprospiraceae bacterium. Taxonomy (GTDB): domain Bacteria; phylum Bacteroidota; class Bacteroidia; order Chitinophagales; family Saprospiraceae; genus UBA6168. Next base: position 72,905 of record JBGSKQ010000036.1, on the reverse strand, counting down.
ATGTGCATAAGGTCAGATGAAACGCCGTCCGAAACGTCAATCATGGCAGTAGGCACGAGCCTGTTTTTTTCAAACAGTTCGATCATGTCCTTGCGGGCTTCGGGTTTCAATATCCTGCCCACGAGGTATTTCTGCTCCTCCAAGTCGGGCTGTATGCCAGGTGTGGAGAGGTAAACCTGCTTTTCCCGCTCCAAAATCTGGAGGCCGAGGTAGGCACCGCCGAGGTCGCCCGTTATGCAGAGCAGGTCGCCGGGCTTGGCGCCATTTCGGTAGGCCAGCTTGCCTTTTTCGCCTTGCCCGATGGCCGTCACGCTGATGACGAGGCCCTTTAAAGAAGATGTGGTATCGCCGCCCACCAGGTCCACCTCATATTGGTCGCAGGCGAGTTTTATGCCTTCGTAGAGTTCTTCCAGCGCCTCCACGCTGAAGCGGTTGGAAATGGCGATGGACACCGTCACCTGCTTTGGGTGGGCGTTCATGGCATAGATATCCGAGAGGTTGACGACGATGGCCTTGTAGCCCAGGTGCTTTAACGGGAAGTACATAAGGTCGAAATGGATGCCCTCCACGAGCATATCGGTGGAGACGACGGTGAGATAGCCGTCGTTGTCAATCACCGCCGCATCGTCGCCGATGCCCTTGAGCGACGAGGGCTGGCGCAGGCCAAAGTCTTTGGTGAGTTGTTCTATAAGGCCGAATTCGCCGAGGGAGTTGATTTCGGTGCGGGGAGTGTCGTTGTTTTGCATGAAATGAGTGTTTGAGTATGTTTTATACTTCACGCCATTGGTTTTTTTGCAAACAGGGGCTTGGGGCGAAACGCCCCAAAAAGCCCCCTCCCCCGACGAGCCGCCAAGGGCGGCGAGGAGGGGCAAAAAACAATTTGCTCAAAACCTATTGGCGCAGAGTATCCAATTTTGCAGCAACTTGCTGCAAAATTAGAAACCTCCACCCATTCAAACCATCTCCACCCTAATCTGTTTCCATCGTTCAAAGTTTATAGTTCATCCTGTCTGCCGACAGGCAGGCGTTTATCATTTAAAAAAAGCCTATGTCCATCCAGATTATCCCGAAAGAGCGGCAAGCCCGTGGCGCCTTCAACGGCGGTGAAATTGTTGAAAACAAACCCATCGGCTTCCCACGTGAGGGCGGCATCACCCGTCCTTATTCCAACCTTTTTTACTGGGCCTACGCCGAGGCGAAGGTGGACAGCACCATCGGCCTGCACCCGCACGAGGGCTTCGAGATCATGTCTTTTGTGTTGAAAGGCCATATCAAACACTTTGATACCAAACTGAATGAGTGGCGGCCCCTGTACGAAGGCGACGCCCAGATCATCCGGGCGGGCAATGGCATCAGCCACTCGGAGTTCGTCGCTAAAGACGGTGCTATTTTCCAAATCTGGTTCGACCCGAATTTGAACAAAACCCTCCAGCAGCCTGCCAGTTATGGCGACTACAAAGACGCCGATCTGCCCGTGACGCAGGATGGCGACGTCGCAATCAAAATATTTATTGGCCATGCTTCGCCTATCGAACTTGACACGGAAGGGCTTGAAATACAACAAATTAGTTTTGAAAAAGCACATTGGGAAAAAGTCCTTTCAACAGAAAATGTGTATTCGCTGTACGTGCAAGAAGGGCAATTTTCCATCAATGGCGAGGCCGTGAAGGCGGACGATTTTGTAATTGTAAAAGACGCAGACAAATTAAAAATAGACAGCGATGGGCCCGGGAAAATATTTTTGATTTTCTCGCCGAAAAGGCCATCGTATTTGACGTATTCGGAGATGATGCTACAGCGGATGGGGACGGCCGTATAGTCACTCTTACTGCTTCCGCTGCACCCCAACATATCGATCATCCTTCGCCCCGTCGCCGTCCCAGTCCACCGTGCAGTCGAATTCCACGAGTTTGCCATTGATGACGGTTATGCAGATGGTTGTGTCTGGTGCAGGGGTATTTTGGAACATCAACAAGCGGTCGCCCTCCACTTTCCAGGTGCCCTTTACGTCCATAAAAAGGCTGTCGGTAAGGGTGTAGTGCGCCGAGTTGTAGGTGCCGTCTTCCCTGAAAAAAGTGCGGATGGGGCGTATTCCCACGTTTTGCTCCCAATTGGCCTCGTTGGCCTCGAACACGGTCAAACTGTCGCCGTGGATGTCCACTTTCAGGCTCACGTTGCGCCACTCGCCAATGAGTTGGCCGGACAAGGAATCGTCCGTTTTTGTGGAGCTGTTGCAAGCAAGAAAAAATAGGACGGCCAAAAAGAGTGGATTTAAGTTTTTCATTATCAGTGTTTTATGCCAGAAAATTGTGGTAGTTTACAGCAGGGAGGTGACATCTTTTTTCGCTTCGATAATTTCAACTTTGAAGGGTGTAAACAGCGAAAAAAGGTGTCATCTCCTTGCCGTCGCATTAAGATGACACCTTAATGCTGAATATTTGCTTTTTCCTTTAAAATCTCATTACCCGTAACACCCCTTGCGTCTCCGTCACTAATATGCCCTTCCCGCCATCCAGGATGCCTGTTTTAAACAATTCGTCCTGAAAGCCATGCAAGGTAAGAGTGCAACGTCCCGTTTTTGTGTCCCAAAATTTGACCGTGTGGTCGTAAGAAGCGCTGAGGGCGTAGCGGCCATCGGCACTGAGGCTTACGCCCCAAACGGCTGATTTGTGCCCTTTCATTTCCTTGATTTCGCCCGTTTCCAGGTTGCAGGTATAGACGTTTTTTCCGCAGGTCGCCACTTGCTGGCCCGCTGCGTCCAGGGATAAATAGTTCAGGCTGCTGCCCAACTGGAAATGCTTCAATTCCTGCCAATTGGCCGTGGAAAGGACGTAAACGCTGCCGTCGTCCATACCCGCCACCAAGCGTTTTCCATCGTTGGTAAAAGCAAGTGCGTAGGGCGATTTTCCCGCAAACGACAGCACCCGCTCCTGCTTCCCGGTTTTTGCGTTCCATAAGCGCAGGGTCGTGTCCCCGGCGGAGGCAATCCAGTTGCCAGACCAAGCCAGGCCATATATGCCGTTATTGTGCCCTTCCAGGGCGTGGGTTTTTGTTTGAGTGGCAATGTCCCAAATGCACACTTGATAGTCGTGGCCAGCGGTGGCGAGCCGTTTTCCATCGGGGCTGAAGGCGGCGCAATTGGCATTTTTCCCCGAAAAAACCAAGTCACGCTGGCCCGTTTGCAGGTTCCACAAACCGATGACGGTATCCGAACAGGCAGCGACCACCCATTTCCCATCGGGGCTGACGGGGGCGTACCAGGGGCCGTTGTCGCAGGCATCGAAGGCCACCTCGCCTGTGTTGTTGACATCCCAAATTTTCACGGTGCCGTCTTTGGAAGCTGTGGCCAACACATGCTCCGTCGGGTGCCAGGCGATGCCATTGATGAAATCCGTGTGGCCCCGCAGGGTGTGCAGCAACTTTCCACTTGCAGCGTCCCGTATTTGCAGCAGCGCATCCTGTGCGCCGGTGGCGATGTATTTCCCATCGCCGCTAAAGCGCACGGCGTCAATCCATTTGCCGTGCCCCTCGTGTTTTTCTATTTGGTAAACGACTTTTCCAGTGGCAATGTCCAACATTCGGGTGCAGTAATCACGACTTGTAATCACCGCCCAGCGCCCATCGGGACTGATTTGGCCGGAGGTAACTGCGTTGTATTCTTCAATATCTGTCGTCATGTCGAAAACCCAATCGGGCTGGCCGTTGTCGAGGTCGTAGTACCAGGCGATTTCGCCCCAACTTACGATGAGCGCTTTTTTGCCGTCTTTTGAAAAATCAAAACCCGAAATCGGGTGCGTATCGAGGTCAAATTGGTGCAACGTGGTATCCGTTTCCAAATCAAAAACCTTGGCAAAGCCGATGACGCCCTTGCCTTTTTCAAAACGCCAGGAAGTGGTGCCGAGCCGTTTCCCGTCGGGGCTGAATTTGACGGAATAAATGCCCCGTGACAAACCTTCCGTCAGCGTTTTTAGCTGCTGTCCGCTCGCTAAATCCCAGATTTTCACCGTTTTATCACGAGAGCCAGAGGCCAGCCAACGCCCATCGGGGCTGAAGTCGAGCGTGCTGACGCCGTCTGCATGGCCTTTTAGTTTTTTCAAAATAGCAAAATCCGGGTAGCTCCAAAGGATGATGGTCGAGTCGGCACCAGCGCTGGCCAGCACCTTCCCGTCTGGGCTGAAAACAACGGTGGAAACAGATGCCCCATGCTCCGCCAAGGTTCGCTGGCTGCGGTCGAACATGGCGTGTAGCACCTCCCATTCCCAGCCACGCTGGGCGGGATCGGTGGCGGCGAGAGTGGCCTTGGCATCAGCGATTTCGCCCATTTGGTAATAGGCTTCGGCCAGGGAGATTTGGCTCAGATAAAGCTCATAGGCGATGGAATCGGCGGGGCTTGTTTGTGAAAAGGAAAAATGCCCCAATAGGCATAGGGCAAGGGCCAACCAATATTTCATTGATGTTAGTTTTGGGCAAAGGTGGGGAAAGCCAGATTATCGCCATTGTAAAAAATTGACGTGGGTATGAATTGAAGTGAGGGATGGAGAGTGGCGAGTTACCACTCCGCCCAACGCTCCACCGAATCTTTGGCTTTTACCTCCACTTCAATGGTCTTTGTGCCCAACTCCTTTGGTTTAACGGATTTGACTTCTATTTTGTAAGCGCCCGGTTCTAATACGAATGCCTTTGGGTTTGAACTGCTGCTTTGATAAGTTCTACTCCTGTCCACTTCCTTGCCGGTCGCTTTTGAATAAATAGCCACCGTGGCGTCCACCAAATTGGCACCCTGTTTTGCCCCGATTTTCAGTTCAGCCGATGGGTGATCGTGCGAAAGGGAAATGGTTTTACCGCTCTGCAGCACCTGTTTTTCAAAGCGGACGGTGGGGGCGTTGCCTATTTCCAAAAATTTCATTTCCACGTCATATACCCCTGGCACTACCTTGTACGAGGCGGGGTTATGCGTTTTTTGCCGATAGGTGCGACCCGAGGCCACTGCTTTTTTCTCCCCGACTGGAAATATTTGCACGGTCACGTCCGACAGTTCGCCGTTGCGCAGGGCCAATACCTCAAAGATGCCCTGCGAAAAGTCCACCACCTTTTGCAGGGTATCGTTTTCGCTTATTTTTAAACCTATCAATTCCTGCATGGGCCTGCCGTCCATTGTGATAGCCTCCACGATGGCCGTGTATTCGCCGGCGGGCAGCAGCAACAAGCGGGGGTTCGTCAGCGGCCCTGTATATGTCCTGCCGAGTGCCGTTTCCTTTTTTTCGCCTTTTTTAAACACCTTAAAAGCTACGTCCACAGGCTGGCCGGAAAGGGTCGCTTTGAGGGAAAGATAGCCGCCATTTTTTGGCGCTTCCTCCAAGGTTTGATCCAATGCCCCAGCCAGTTCGCTGGCGTTGTTGGCGGGGAAATACTGCCCGCCGCCTGCCTGTGCGATACATTCGAGCGCCGATTGATCCTTTTCCTCGATGCCGAAGCCGACCACGTGGACGGTAATTTTCACCCCTTGTTCCCTGGCCTTTTTGACTAAGTCGCAGGCGTCGCCCTCGCAGGTTTCCAATCCGTCGCTGACCAGCACTACCGTCACCGCCGATTGTTCGTTTTTGATCAAATCCAGCGCATGTTGGATGGATTTGGCGATGGGCGTTTTCCCCTGCGGGTTGATGGCCTCCAGTTTTGCCTTGAAACTTGCTTTGTCGAGCGGGCCGAGCGGCGTCAATGTTTCGATGTCGTCGCAGTCGGATTTTCGGTTATGGCCATAAGCGATGAGGCCTGCACGGGCATCGGCGGGCATTTTGTCCACCAAACCTTTCATTACGGTTTTGGCAGTAGCAATGCGGAATTCGTTGTCCAGTTTTTGCCACATGGAGCCGGAGGCGTCGAGGATGAAAAGGGCGTTGGTTTGGGCGCTTGTTTTGAATGAAAAAGCCAACAAAATGGCGGGAAGCAGGAGGTGCAGGAATTGTTTCATTGGTAGGATTTATTTTAAAATGAAAGGACGAATAGGCGTACCTTAGTGTAGGAGCGTGAAAATAATAAGATTTCCCGTTTGTTCTATGGGCTTAGAACCTTTTCAAGCTTTCCAATCCCTATTAAATGGGCATATAATTCATATATTCCCCCCTTTTGTCAAAATACGCCGTCGGGTTGATGCCCGAAAACTGCTGGAACTCCTTGATGAAATGCGCCTGGTCGGAGTAGTTGCACTGGTAGGCGAGGTCGGTCCATTGGAGGTTTTTTTGTTGCTCCAGTAGTTGGATGGCCTTCTGGAACTTGAAAATCCGGGCCAGCATTTTCGGCTTGATGCCCACGCACTTGTCGAAGGTGCGGATGAGGTGCTTGTGGCTGATGCCCGTTTTTTGCCGGAGGTATTGAATGGAAAAATCCTCGTCGGGCTGTTGGAACAATTGCACGGCAAATTCGGTGTAGGGGTTGGGCGAAAGCTCGTGGTAGGCACGTTGGAGCAGGAAGGTTTCGAGCAGTTGGAATTTCAGGGCGGGCGAAGCGGCGGCCACTAATTTTTCCTGTAAAAAATGCGCTTCCCGGCCCCAGATCAGGTCCAGTTCCACCACGCCGTTTTTCAGTTCATCCATCGGGAAGGGGAAAAAGGGCCAGGCCCCGCCCGGCCTGAACCGGATGCCCATCATGGAAGTAATGCCTGCCACGTCAATGATGAGAAAGCCCTGCTGCTGGCCGGAAATCCAGTTGCGTTTGAAAGTCGTACCCACCTCCGTTTTTTCATTGTCGAACAGCACTTTAGGCTCTTCCCGCAGGTTGATGAGCAGTTCCACGGCCCCGTCGGGCAGGCGTTTTTCCTTGCTGTGCGGCGGTGCATAGCCTTCGTAGAAGAAGAACCATTCGATGAAGTGGGAAAGGGGCGGGGCGGGGATGTGGGTGAGGTAGGTCATGTTATCTTATCGTTAGAACCCCATTCGTCCCTATTTAACAGGTAATTTGTTTTTTGAGGGCCTTGGCTGTTGTTTTTTTGTCCGACTTACCTTCTCTTTTTGCTGTGGCACCTCGCCTGTTTTTTTAAAATGAGAAATAATGTCGCTCAACGTTTGCCGATCTTTTTTTGTAAATGGCATTGGAGCTACTACCAAATCAATTCCTTCGGGTTCATTTATGTAAGCCATCATGTTAAATTATAAAGTATTGCTGAATTAGCCGGAGTGCTGCTTCCGGAAAAATAATCATTTTATGCCCTCCAACATGCACCGCTCCAAGCATAGTTTCATAATGCTCAATCAGTTTTGTTTTGGATTGAAATGCAACTATTCCATCATATCCTTTATCCCAAGATAGTTTGCAGGCAAAAGCAAATAAATTTCCAGGGACGCCGACGTATAATTTCTTCTTGCCAAGATTGAACGGCGCACTTTCAACCAAGTGGAGGTAAAAATGGTCACCATAATCGCCAATACTTGCCAATCCCTGAATGATGTGGGTATTGCCTACAATAACAAGTTTAAAAACCTGCCTATCGGATTCTTTCAGTTCAGCTTTCCAGTCGAAATTCCATCCATTTGCTTTCGTAATTGCTTTCAGTTCTGCCTTTTCCACTGCAAATATTTCAGTGGCAAAACTATCACCAGAAATGGTGTTTTGGATGCTATTGGTTAAATGGTCAATTTCGGCCTCCAATTGATACAATGCTTTTTTTGCCATAAAAGTTGAGTTGTTTGTCAATGGGAAATGGTTGATTTTTCAAGGCCATAAAGTACGTCATTTTACGTTTGTTACCAAAACCCAAGCGGTGCTTGCATGAGCAAAACCCTTTACATTTTTTTGTTGGCCATGTTGCCTTTGTCATTGGCTGCGCAAATCTCCAACCTGCGCAGCAAGGTGCTGCCCGTGCTCGCTATGCCACAGTTGCTCGATAGCCTCACCGTTGTACCCAATTCCGTTGAAATCACCGCCGCCGCCACCGGCGAACGCATTTCCCCCCAATATTTTACCCTAAAAAACAACCACCTGATCTTCGACTCCACGTTCATCATTCAGCCTTCATCGTTCATCGTTGCAAAATACCGTGTCCTCCCTTTCAACCTCTCCGCCCCCTACGCCCGTATTGACACCAGCAATTTGCAAAACCCCGGCGACCGCCTCATCGGTTTTCAATATGACCCCTACGCAGAACTGGAAAAACCGCTGCTGCCCCAAAAAGGCCTGGACTACAACGGCAACTACACCCGTGGCCTCTCCTTTGGCAACAACCAAAACCTGGTGCTCAACAGCCAGTTCAACCTGCAACTGGCGGGCAACCTCGGCGATGTGGAAGTGCTGGCCGCCATCACCGACAACAATATCCCGCTCCAGCCGGAAGGCAATACGCAGCAGTTGCGGGAGTTCGACAAGGTGTTTATCCAAATATCGAAAGACGAAAACAGGCTCATCGCCGGCGACTACGAACTGGCCCGCCCGAACAGTTATTTCATGAATTATTTTAAAAAACTGCAAGGGGCGACGTTCAGTCGGCAGTGGGCAGTCCTCAGTCCACAGTCCTCAGTCCGCAGTCCACAGTCCTCAGTCCTCAGTCCTCAGTCTTCAGTCGGTAGTCGGCAGTCGGCAGTCAGCAACTCAAAACTCTTAACCCAGGGTAGCGTGGCCATTGCAAGGGGAAAATTTGCCCGAAATACCATCATGGCGCAGGAGGGCAACCAGGGGCCGTACCGCCTCGAAGGCGCTGAGGGCGAGCGTTTTATCATCGTGCTGGCTGGCACGGAGAAGGTATTTTTTGATGGGCAAATCTTGCAGCGGGGCCTGGATGCGGACTATGTGATTGACTACAACGCAGGGCATATCACCTTCACCAACCGCCGACTGGTGACGAAGGACAGCCGTATCGTGGTGGAATTTGACTACAATGTGCAGGATTACACCCGCTCGCTCTATGCAATTAATACGGAGTACCAAAGCGAAAAACTGCGCCTTTACCTCAACACCTACTCCGAGCAGGACAGCAAGCAGCCCATTGACGAGGATTTTTCGCAATTGGAAATAGAGGCCCTGCGTATGGCGGGCGACAGCTCGCTCGACGCCGTGGTGAGTGCCATTGATACCGTTGAGGAATTCAGCGCCTTTCGGGTGCTGTACGAACTGCGGGACACGATAGTGGATGGCATTTTATACCCCGATGTTTTGGTTTATAGCATTGATCAGGAATTGGCAAAATACTCGGCTGGATTTTCCCTCGTCGGGCTGGGGAACGGCAACTATGTGCTGGACACGGAGACGCCCGCAAATGGCCGAGTTTTTCGATGGGTGCCGCCCGATCTGGTGACTGGGTTGCCCAACGGCGAGTACGAACCCGTGCGCAGGCTCGTAGCGCCGAATCGCCAACAATTATACACAGTTGGAGGAGATTGGTTGCCCAAAAAAAATACGAAAGTGCGGGCGGAAATTGGCCTGAGCAATTTTGACCAAAACCGCCTCTCCGACATCAGCGACAGCGATAATTGGGGCTATGCGGCGACGCTGGGGCTGCGGCAGGTGTTTGAGTTGCCCCTGACCCGGCCCCTGACCCCTAAAGGGGAACCCACACTGGGAAATCCCAAGGATAGCCTCTCCCGGAGTGCTCCCCCTTCAGGGGTCAGGGGCGGCGCTTGGAGGCTCGAAACCGAAGCCAATTATGAATTTGCCCAACAAAAATTCAAGGAACTGAACCCCTATCGGCCTGCCGAATTTACCCGTGACTGGAACACCAACACGGGGGCCAACGACGTGGCCGTGAACCGCCGCCTGACCGACGAGCATTTGGCCAATGCGGGCTTCGTGCTGCGCTCGCCGAAAACTGGCAGTTTGGAGTATCGCTATGGCACTTTCCTGCGGGACACGGTCTATACCGGGCAGCGGCATTTTGGGCGATATGCTTTTTTGAAAAACGGCTACGACATCTGGGTGCAGGGCGACTATTTGACCACCAATAGCTTGAGCGAAAATAGCCGCTTTTTCCGCCCGAAAGCCAATGTGGCGGTTCCGTTTTTGAGGGATAGCCTCGGCACAAAGTATTGGCGCATAGGCGTTTATGGTGAAAGGGAGCGGAACAGCCGTTTTACCAAAAGCCCTCAAAACGGCGAACCCGACACGCTGAACAGGGCCAGTTTTTATTATGATTTGATGAAAATCTACCTTGAAACGCCCGAAAGCGAGGTCTTTAATTTCAACACCAACTACTTGCGCCGCTATGATTATGCGCCCGATGGCAGCGATTTTTCCGCCTCTACCCTCGCCGACGAACTGAACCTGAACGGCAATTGGCAGCAAAGCCGCAACTCCCGCCTCGGCTGGAATTTTACCTGGCGGCAACTGGCTATTCGGGACACTTCGCTTACTAACCTTGACCCCTCCGACACTTACCTCGGCAGGCTGGACTACACGCTGAACCTGTTGCGGGGCGTGGTGCAAAGTGCCACCAGCTACGAAATCGGTTCCGGGCAGGAGCGCAAAGTCGAGTTTACCTACCTGCAAGTGCCAGCGGGCGAGGGCACCCACCAATGGACCGACCGCAACGGCGACGGCAAGGTGCAATTGGACGAGGTGGAAATCGCCCCATTCCAGGATTTGGCCAATGCGCTGCGGGTGACAGTTTTCACGGATGAATTTATAAGGACAAACAATGTGACCTTCAACCAGAGTCTGCGCCTGGAGCCGAAGGCCGTCTGGTTCAATGCACTTGGTTTCAAAAAGTTTTTGTCAAAATTTTCCACCCAAAGTTCCCTGCAAATTAACCGCAAGGTGCGGGAGGCGGACGGCGTCAGCCCCTGGAACCCCTTTCAGTTGGATGTTGAGGACACGGCGCTGGTCTCCACCCGCTCGACCGTTTATAACACCTTGTTTTTCAACCGCTCCGACCCAAAATACGACTTCCAACTGGGCATGTCGGACAACCAGAACAAGCTGGTGCAAACCACAGGATTCGAGAGCCGCCGCTTACAGCAGCAGTTTTTCAAAACCCGCTGGAACGTGACCAAATGGCTGAGTTTTCAAAGTGCTTTCACTTTGGGCGACGACGGGCAGGATTCCGAGCAATTTGAAAACAAGCGCTACCGCATCCGCTCTTTTGAAACAGAGCCGCAGTTGACCGTGCAGCCTTCCAATAAATTCCGCACGGGCGTCACCTGGCGTTTCAAAAAAGCCAAAAACGAACTCGGCACGGCAGACGAAAAGGCCACGACCCACGACCTGAAATGGGAAATGGCCTACAACCAAAGCGCCACCACGTCCATCCGCTCGGAGTTTTCTTTTGTCAACATCAACTTCGATGGACAGGCCAATTCGCCCGTCGGTTTTGCCTTTTTACAGGGCCTGCAAAATGGCAAAAACTACCTCTGGAACATCACGCTGGATCGGCAGGTGGCGAAGAATATCCGCATTGGCATTAGTTACGAGGGCAGGAAGACAGGGGATGCGAAATTGGTGCATGTGGGGAGGGCGCAGGTGGGGGCGGTGTTTTGATTTACGATTTTTGGAATGACCCTGCCCAGCAGGCAGGGATTTAAATTGGGTGGTCTGGGAAAACGATTCATTTACCTTGAGCATTGTTAGCGTGTGGAAAGAACACCTATATAGTGTCAAGGCTATTTTCCCATCGGCATTTCGTACAGAACCCCCAGTTCAAAAACCCTCAACCTGCCTACGTTAAATGGGTGATTCAACATATTGGCAAAACCATGCGAATATCTCAGATCAAAGCCTAAATGATTTTTTCGGGAGTAAGGCATTTTCAATTTAAGCCCAACCGTAGCACCTGCATCAATTTTCTTGATATTTTGTTCGTCAATTTTATCACCATTGTATTTCCAATTAGAGCCGATATTATAGGAAAAATAAGGACCTAAAAATAGGCTCAAAACCTTCTTTCCTTTCCTTTTTTTTGAAAAAACCAAGCTTCGTTCATAAAGGGAAGAGGCTTTTAGATAAATAATGGACATGGAAGCCCGTATTTTATCCTCTTCAAAATAATGTAGTATTTTATACTTGTAACCATTTCTAATGGCCTGAATTTCAGTGTGAAATGTCCCCTTTAGGAAATTGGGGATACCAACACCCACTGTGGCCGAAAAACTAGGAAGGGCATTTGTCAATGATTTAAATTCTTCGAAGCCCAACTTGCTGTAGGATACACCTATGCCCAACCTAGTATTGGATTGGATCTGTGAAAACGATCTGAGCGAAAAACATAAAAACATCACCAAGAGCGCATATTTCATTAGATATTTTCCCATAATTATAATGCCTTGTTTTTATTGTTTTGCATCGGTCTCAGCCTTACCGACTTAAATCTTAAACCCAATTTCAAATTGAGCATTTAGCAAAAAAATAGAGCCATGAGGGATATAAGTTCTGTTTTTCTTAGTCTTACTAATTAATGAACTTGTTAAATATTCAATCTCAGGTTTTACAGCAAAAAACAGCCGTTCTGACATTTTGAAGTCAAAGCGTACTGCGAGGAGAAGCCCAATCCTTGCATTCATTTTTTTTAAATTGTTATAGGATCGATTGAAATAACTTTCACCTTCACCATAAAAAAAAGCGGTACAGCATCCTGGCCGTTTTAATCCGGTATTTTTTTCTATGATATAATCCTGCACCGTCATTTTGTTGAAAAAGTCTAATGAAAGCCCAGGCAGTAAAGTAGTAGTTAAAAATTTGTTGTTAAATACCTGCCTTCCGTACCGCAAACCTATTTCATTAGTAATAAGTTTTATTTCGTAAGAACCGCCACCATACCCTGGCGAATAATCCGAAGTGTCTGTTTTGCCATAAAAATTGTAATAATGCGGGGATTTTTGCCCTTTAGTGGTATGCCTTATGAACAGCGATATGCTGTTCTTTTTTGAGATGCTTCTTAAGATTTCAAGCCCTATTACCTTTCCCCATAAAGGCAAGCTTGGTTTTGCAGTTTCGTAAAAGTCATTAAGGAACAAAGAACTCTTTTCAGGGAAATCTGTTTTGGTGAGGGCTGGCCCGTAAAAGAAGCCGATGATGGTTTTGTATTCCTTTTTGGGTTCGTTTTTTTTTGGCTTGTCGGAAGTAGTAGCATCTTGTGCAACGGTAAAATGGTGGATAAAAAGGAGGTAAATAAGGAGTAGGATAGATTTGCCCATTATTTTTCAATATTTGGTATATAGAACGACTTTTTCCATCTGACTTATTAACAGCATTTACAGAGTTTGGTATTTAGCAGCCGATCAACATCCTTATCTGTCCAACCTTTTTCATCCCAGGCCATGTTCGCCTCGTCAATAGCTTTTTCGGCAAAAAAAAATCAGCCAACGCTTTCCTCAAATCCTTCAAGTCCTTTTCATCGAGATTGTGCGAAAAAGCTTTGAGAATTTCGAGCTGTGCGTTAGTCAATGGCTGTTTAACAGTCTGCATAAATTTTTCTTTTGACGCAAGTTAAAACACTTTTACGAGCTTTCAATTCGGGATTTTTTTTTCTACTAACGTCCCTCATTCAAAAACTTCTCCTCCCAAGGCGAAACATCATTTCAAAAATCCTATCCCTTTTCCAACAACCCCCGCCATTCGATGATACTATCTGGAATGTAAACGCTCATGCTTCAGGTTGGTATGCTCGAATTTTTGCCAACCGTCCCAGCCATTCTAAGACGATGTAATGGTCGAGTTCATCCTTCTCATCAATGGTTAGCTTATTTGCCTTGGATTTTTCCAGCAGTAGTTCCATGCGCTCCTGCATTTCATCGTTTGCTTTTAACTTGCAGCGATTACTCCCCCCTCAATTTAATCATTCCTTAATCCCCCCTTCAACCCGGCTTAACCTTGCCGCCCAATCTTTGCCCCATCATTTTGTTGCTGACTTTATTCATTTTTATTCCCGCCTTTACTACCCAATGTCGCTAACGCCGTAAGCCTGGATCGCCCGATGCAGGCTTGCTTTTTTTATGTGCCTGCCTTTTGTAACTTGCCGCTCTTACTTTAGAGTATGAGAGAAATGAGAGGAAGAGAGAAATGAGAGGGGCATTGGTTTATTCTGGTTTCTTTCAGCCTGTTAAGGTGAATCCTGAGAAAACTCAAACACTTTTTAGATGAAAATCAAATTCTGCGGGGCGGCCCGTGAAGTGACCGGTAGCGCCCACCTCATCACCCTGAACGATGGTTTCAAGATTTTGCTGGACTGCGGCATGTACCAGGGCAACAGCGAAAAAATGGAGGACTTCAATGAAACTTGGCAGTTTGACCCAAAAGACATCGGCTGCGTGGTGCTGTCCCATGCCCACATTGACCACTGCGGGCGCCTGCCCAAGCTGGTGAGGGACGGTTACGAAGGCCCCATTCACTGCACCCATGCCACCCTGAGCCTTTGTTCCATCATGCTGCTGGACAGCGCCCTCATTCAGGAGCGGGACGCCGAATACTACAACAAGCACCGGGGCAAAAAAACAGGCAAGCAAAGGGAGCCGCTGTACGACTCCAAGGACGTGAAACATACCATGAACAAATTCATCTCCTATGGCTACAACAAAAGCGTGGAAATTTACCCGGGCGTGGAACTGGTGTTCAAAGATGCGGGGCACATCCTGGGCAGTGCGACCGTCGCTTTAAAAATTGCGGAAAAAAACAGCGAAACCATCCACCTTGGCTTCACCGGCGACATTGGCAGGCCCAACCGCCCCATCTTGCGTGACCCACAGCAGATGGACAAAATGGACTACCTCATCTGCGAAAGCACCTACGGCGACAAGGAACACGAAAGCGCCCCGGAGGAAACCGACCACCTCTTGCGCATTATCAAGCATACTTGTTTGGAGAAAAAAGGCAAGCTCATCATCCCTGCCTTCAGCGTGGGCCGTACGCAGGAAATCGTGTATATCATGGACAAATTAGAGAGTGCGGGCAAGCTGCCCAGAGTGCCAGTTTACGTGGACAGCCCCTTGGCGGTGAACGCCACGCTCATTTTCGGCTCGCACCCGGAGTGCTACGATTCGGAACTGGCCACTTACATCCTGAAGGACAACAACCCATTCGGTTTCAACAATTTAACTTATATAAAGGAGGTGGAGCAATCGAAACGACTGAACAATTCCAAGGAACCCTGCATTATTATCAGCGCATCGGGCATGGCCAATGCGGGCAGGGTGAAGCACCATTTGTTCAACAATATCTCCAACCCACGCAATACGGTGTTGATTGTGGGCTATTGTTCGCCAGAAACGCCGGGCGGTGCCTTGCGGAGCGGCGCAAGGGAACTTAGGTTGTTTGGGGAAACAAAACCAGTCAACTGCGACGTAGAAATCATGGACTCGTTCTCCGCTCACGCCGACCGCTCTGAAATTGCCGATTTTGTGGCCAACCAATCTAATTCGGTCAAAAAATTGTTCTTGGTACATGGCGAAATCGAACGGCAGGAATCGCTAAAGTCGTTTCTCGGCCAACGAGGTTTTCATAAAATCGAAATTCCGACGCTGGGCCAAGAGTACAACGTATTTTAACGATGAACGATAAATGATGAACGATGAACGGGGGCAATGTTCATCGTTCATCATTCATCGTTCCCGTGTGCAATTTCCCTCTCTTTGACTTCTAATTGACAAACCCACCAATGAGTGCCCCCACGCAGCCCACAGAATGAATTTCTGCACGTATTGCATATTGCTAAACTGGCAAAATTGAACTGGGGTGTCTTTAGTTTTGCTAAAATTTATAAAAACGTTTCCCGGACTGAAGCGGGGGGCGAAAGAAAACAAAGCCTGATGAAGTGGTCAACGACCTTATTTTTTCTTGTTATCCTTTTTTTGGCCTTTGGCTGTAAAAAATCGGAAGATCTCCAGGATGCCGAAATCGTCAGCAATGGCGGCGAATTTGCCTTCCCCTTGTTCAAGGCCAAAACCTCCATCGAGGAGTTGTTGGAAAACTTTGACGAATACACGGTGATAGAAGTGGATCAGGATGGCGTGATTCACCTGCACTACACGGGCGACGTGCTGACCGAGCAAGCCGCAGATTTTTTTACAGAATTTAAAAATAAACTGCCGCCCATTATCCCCTTGGAAAGCACTTATTATGCCCTGCCGTTTGAGCAAAGCGGCCAGTTGGAAGTAGATTTTGCTACCTATGGGGCGGGCATTGTCCGCCTGGGCGTTGTTTCCGATTATCCTGATTCCGTTTTCCTGACGGTCAAAATCTTACAAGCCGTCAAAGGCAATGACACACTTACCATCCAGACCAAATTTGCCTCCCCTGTGGGTGGGACTTTTCCCTACTTCCCGCCCGAATTTGTTGAGACCAAAGGTTACAACCTCATACCCGACGACGGAGTGGTGTATGTCTCCTACGATGCACGCAATAAAAACGGCGAGGTGGTGGAAATGCCCTTGGTCGCCCTGGTCAATGAGTACATTGATTTTTCCTACATAGAAGGCTACCTCGGCAACTTCACCAACAAGGGCAAGCGTGACAGCATTTCCATCAATTTTTTTGAAAACTGGATTCAGGGCGATGTCTATTTTGAAAACCCCGTCATCAAAATCCATATCATCAATTCCTTTGGCCTGCCCACCCGCTCGTCCATTGACACCTTCGACATCCTGACCGCTGATGGGCAGCGTATCAAATTGCAGAGCACTTTTATTGATGACACAGGCATTGATTTCGCTTATCCCGACCTCAACAGCGTGGGCGAAACGAGGGAAATGACCTTTGTTTTTGATGCCGAAAATTCCAATATCGAAGATGTGCTCGGCTCACGCCCCATCGCACTCGATTATAAAGTGGACGCCATTATGAACCCAGATAGTGTTTCTGGTCTCAGGGGTTTCATCACCGATAGCAGTTTTTATAAAATACAAGTGGAAGTGGATCTGCCCCTACATGGCAGGGCGTCCGGTTTTGCGGTGACGGATACTTTCAACGTGGATTTCAGCGATTTTGACGAGGCCGAGGAGGTGGAATTCAAGATGGTGGCCGACAACGGGATGCCGCTCGGCATAGATGCGCAGGTGTATTTTTTTGATGCAAACGGCGTGGCTTTGGATACCCTTTTTGATGAAAAGAAACAGGTCGTATCTTCCGCCACGGTAGGTGCAGATGGCGTCGTCACCGAACGTGTTTCCCAAATCACCTACACGACCTTCGACTCCACCCGTTTTGCCAAGGTTTTGCCTGCAAAAAAACTGGCCTTGGTCGCTTCTTTTTCCACCTTTGAAAAAGGCCAGCAATCGGTCAAAGCCTTCAGGGGCCAGGAAGTGGAAATCAGGATGGGGATGCGGGTGAAGCCGAAATGAGTTGGTTCCAGTCATCAGTCATCAGTCATCAGTCTCGGTTTTAGCAATGCAAAAAAGCACAAAGTTCTTCTTCCTACTCCTGCTCGCTACGCCCATTTTCGCCCAACAGGAAACCAGCCTGGCTTTCATGCGGCATGTATGGCAATCGAACAAGTTCAATCCTGCCGTGGTGCAGCCTGAAAAATTCGTGGTGGAGCTGTTCGGCATCAGGAACAACTTCGTGCTGGACGGGCCTGTTTACAACCAATACGTGTCGGAAGGGGACAGCACACCCGTTATTGACATTGATAGGCTGGTGCCTCATTTAAAACCCAAGAACAACAGTGTCCGCTTCGATCTTGAATATGCTACCCTGAACCTTGCCCTGCGCCTGCAAAACCTGACACTGAGCCTTGGGCACAGCGTTAAGTACCACGCTTTTTTGGACTATCCAAAGGAATTGCCGCAGGTGGTTTGGCAAGGCAACGCCCAATTTATTGGCCAGACCATTGACCTCAGCCACGAAATCAACTTGACGGGCTATCACGAACTGTCCATCGGGGCGGCCTACCGTTTTGGCAAACTGACCCTCGGCGCAAAGGCAAAATTCCTCGACGGCATCGCCAATTTGACCACCGACAAAGACCGCCACCATGCGAGCCTTTACACCGACCCCGATATCTATCAAATTACCCTTGCGGGCGACTACGTACTCTATGCCGCCAATTCTGTTTTTTACAATGGCTATAACAATATCAGCACCGATTTTACCTTCGGCAGTTTGACCACGGAGCGCCTTATTTTCAATAATGGCAACCGGGGCTTTGCCTACGACCTCGGGGCCAGGCTGGAACTGGGAAAACTGGATCTGGCCGTCAGCGTGTTGGATATTGGCAAAATCAAGTGGAACAAAAGCACCTACCAATACATCGCCGCCCAAACCTACGAATACGATGGCCTCGATTTCTCCGGCGCATTGACGGGCGGCGACAACCCCAGCCTGGGCAGTGCGCTGGACACCCTGGAGGCGCTTTTTCAGCCCAAAAAAACATATAAAAGCTACACCACCGACCTGACGAAGCGGATTTTTGTCAGCCTGCTTTTTAAGCTCAATGATAAATGGAGCATCGGCGGCATGTACAATGCCGAGGATTTCAGGGGAAAAATGCGGAACGCCTACGCAGCCGGTGCCACTTGGGAAGCCCTCAATTGGCTCACCCTTGGCGCCACCTACGCCATCAAGGACGAAAACGACAGCTACGACAACCTCGGCCTCAACCTCGCCTTCCAACTTGGCCCTGTCCAAATCTTCGGCGTCACCGACAACATCATCGCTTTGGTAAATGCTGGCGACAGCAAAAACTTCAGCGCCAGGGCGGGTTTGGCTTTATTGATTGGAAAAAAAGGATAGATACACTATAATTTAAGTTTTCAAAACAGGGGCTTGGGGCGGAACGCCCCAGGAAATTCCCCTCCCCCGACGAGCCGCCAAAGGCGGCGAGGAGGAGATAGAAATTTTGAAAACTTATCTTTCAGTATCTAAACCCTGCTGTTGCTTTGCTGTTTCATGCCGAACGGGCTGTGTGGCAATGAATCAATCGGCCAATGAAACAATGAAGCCATGAAACCCTACCTTTGCCGCCGCCAACGGAACCCTGATGAAAATTTCCATAGATACCATCAAACAGCCCATCGAAAAGGATCTGCTCCATTTCGAAAAGCACTTTCGGGAAGCCATGCGCAGCCATGTGCCGCTGTTGGATCGCATCATGTACTACATCGTGCGGCGCAAGGGGAAACAGGTGCGGCCCATGTTCGTTTTCCTGAGTGCCCAGATTTGTGGTGGCGTGACGGAGGCAACCTACACCGCCGCTTCGATGGTGGAACTGCTCCACACGGCCACACTCGTCCACGATGACGTAGTGGACGAATCCTATGAGCGCCGTGGTTTTTTCTCCATCAACGCCCTTTGGAAAAACAAAGTGGCCGTGCTGGTAGGTGATTACCTGTTTGCGCAAGGGCTTTTGCTGGCGCTAAAAAACAAGGAATTCCGCCTGCTCGAAATCATTTCCGAAGCCGTGAAGGCCATGAGCGAAGGCGAGTTGCTGCAATTGGAAAAAGCCAGGCGATTGGACATCAAAGAGGAAATCTACTACGACGTGATCCGCCAGAAAACAGCTTCCCTCATCGCTGCTGCTTGCAGCGCAGGGGCCGCCTCCACTTGCAAAGACGAAGCTACCATCGAGCAAATGCGGCTGTTTGGGGAAAACATTGGCATCGCCTTCCAGATAAAAGACGACCTCTTCGATTATGGCACCGACGATGTCGGCAAGCCCCTCGGCATTGACATCCAGGAAAAGAAAATGACCCTCCCGCTCATCTACGCCCTCGATCAGGCCAGCCGTTCCGACAAAAATCGAATTATCCGTTTAATTAAAAGCCATAATACCAAGCCGGAGAGCGTAAAAGAAGTCATCGGCTTCGTACACCAAAGCGGCGGCTTGGCCTACGCCGAAAAAGCGATGCAGGAATACAGCCAAAGAGCCTTTGATATTCTGGATACTTTTCCCGATGTGGCAGCAAGGAAGGCATTGAAGGAACTGGTGGTGTTTGTGACGGAAAGGAAGAAGTAACCTGTTTATTTCCCCTAAACAAAAAAGCCCCAGGCATACGCCCAGGGCTTTCGTATTTTCATCAAAAAGCGATTACGCTTTTTCTTCATCTTTTTCGGCATCGAACTGCTCCGACACGGTGGCGTCCACAGCGGCGGCATCGGCCATGATGGTATCCAGACCATCGTCGGCTTTTTCTTCGCCATTTTGCACGGTAGCGGCAACTTCTTCTTTCTTCTCTTTCAAATCTTCTTTCAGGTCGTCAATGGCATCGCCGATTTTTTCACCGATAACGGAGGCTACTGCTTTGACGGAGTCAACGAGGTCTTCAACCGATTCGCCCAAAGTGGCACCGATAGCGTCCATGATGGACTCTTCCTTCTTCGGAGCCTTGGCAGCTTTGGCAGCTTTTGGCGCAGCTTTTTCGGCCTGTGCCTCCTTGATTTCTTCCACCGCTTTTTCCAGTTCGGGAATTTCTTCTTCCCTGACCTCGGCGGCGTGTTTGATTTCTTCCGCTATTTTTTCCTTCACAGCTTCCTGGGCAGCCTGACGGGCCTCTTTTTCTTTGAGGCTGACGAGGCGTTTTTCCAGGTCGGCACGGGTGGTGTTCATCTCGTTGAGTTTTTCTACTTTCGAGCGCACCCGTTCTTCTATCATCATGATTTTGGCCTGGCGGATTTGCGCCTCCAATTGGCCATCGGTCGTATCAATTTTATGTTGCTGGAAATCCAGGTCGTTTTTGTCACGCTTGATGGATTGTTCCATTTTTTCGATGGCGGACACCAGGCCGTTGTAGCGGTGCTGCATGCGCACATAGGCTGAACTGCCGTTTTCTACGGGAGGGCCGCCCTTGCCGCCGCCGAATCGTTTATCCTTCACGATTTTGAAGGTGGCATCCAGTTTTTCCCAAATCTTGGCCCGGTGGTCACGGGTCAACCTGGATTCCCGGAACTTGCGCTGGAGTTTTTTCAACTCTTCGAACATGACGGGCAGCCTGGCGCCTTCTTCCACTTTTTTCTCCACATTCTCCAGGGCTTCCACCATTTTATCAAAAGCATCTTTTGAAAAACGCTCAAATTCTTCGTCCGCCTTGGAACGGAGTTCTTTCATTTTGCCAAACAGCACATTGATATTGTCACGGAGCCGGTCGGCATGGTCGCGCAACAGGTTTCGCTCACGCACCTGGCCCTGCACTTTGTCCCAAAATTCTTTCAGGTTGTTCCACACTTTGTCGTCAAACTCACTGAGTTTCTCCACCTGCTCCTTCATCTCTGCTACTTGGTCCTCGTAGGCTTGGTGCAGTTTGGCTGACAGCACGAGGAAGTGCCACTCGGTTTGGGCACGTTGCACCACGTCGCTGCGTTCCACCTTGATGTCGTCGGGCAGCAGGCTTTCGCTCATGCTCAATTCCCGCTCAAGGTGGGTGTGCGGTTCGGGCAGTTCCATGCCTTCGCCGTCCCGCCAGTCCTTCATCATGAGTTGGTAAAAATCTTCGGTGGCGACAGCTTCGGGGAAGGTCCAAATGTCCACTTTGTTGTCATCTGCACGGAGTGCGACGGCGATCATAATCTTTTCATCCTGGGCGTTTGCGCCCCAAAGTACAAGTTTCGACTTCATGGTACGAGTTTAGTTTCAAAAAAACGGTAAACAGTAAATCGTTGAATTTCAATGGGATAGAATTCGGTCGGATTAGTTGTTCTTCAGAATTCTAAGTTGCCATTCACCCTGGCATGGGTTTAAATTTTCATCAAATATAGAAAAGTGCCCATCAAACGGACAAATTCTGTTACAGGTTTCAGTATTTGATCAAGAAAGAGCCGCTGCCGACTCGATTTCCGCCATTTCAACAATGGACTCAAAAAATTCCTTTCCATCTTCGTTTCCGAGGATTCTCTCGGCTGCCCTTTCCGGGTGCGGCATCATGCCGAATACATTGCGGCCAGCATTGCAGATGCCCGCAATATTGAGCAGCGACCCGTTGGGGTTGGCCTCTGGTACGATACTGCCCCGCTCCGTGCAGTATTTGAAAATGATCTGGTCGTTTTTTTCCAATGATCGCAAAGTATCTTCATCGGCATGGTAGCGCCCTTCGGCGTGTGCGATGGGTATTTTGTAGGCCCGGTTTTGGTCAATGCGGGCTGTCAACATGCTGTTGCGGGTCGTGGGTTTTATCCAGATGTTTTTACAAATAAATTTTTGCTTTTCGTTGCGCAGCAAGACGCCCGGCAACAGCCCGGCCTCGCAAAGTATTTGAAAACCGTTGCACACGCCGAAAACATAGCCGCCTGCATTGGCAAATTCGATGACAGATTCCATGATGGGCGAAAAGCGGGCAATGGCTCCACAGCGGAGGTAATCGCCGAAAGAGAAACCGCCCGGCAGCACGATGCAGTCATGGGTGTCAAAATCCGGAAGGGATTTGTCCTTGTGCCAAAGCGGCTGCACTTCTTGCTGCATGACGTTGCCCAGCACGTGGAGCATATCGTGATCGCAATTTGAACCAGGAAAAATGACAACGCCGAATTTCATGCAAGCAATGTTTTGTTTAAAAAGAAGGGCAAAGGTAGGCAAATTAGGGTGGAACGAAAGTGGGTTTCCCTGCACAAAAAAATGGCCTGGCGAGTAAAAATGGTGATTTTTCGCACAGCTGCTTTCGGGGCCTGCTTACCTTTGGGATTTTCAACAAAACATGAAAGTGCGTATGGCGGAAAATTTCACCCATATTGATGCTGCGGGCAACCCTTCGATGGTGGACGTCGGCGGGAAAGCTATCACGCATCGTTTGGCGAAGGCAATGAGTATCGTGGTGCTGGATGAAACGATTTTGGCGCATTTTGAAAACGGCGATGTCCACACCAAAAAAGGCCCCGTGTTCCAAACGGCCATCATCGCCGGGGTCATGGCTGCCAAAAAAACGGGCGAACTGATTCCCCTGTGCCACCCGCTCGGCCTGGAAAATTGCCAGGTGCATATTTTTTTAAATAAAAACAGGGAAGTGCAAATAGAATGCACGGCCAGCCTGACCGGTAAAACGGGCGTGGAAATGGAAGCCCTCACGGGGGCCAGCGTGGCTGCCCTCACCGTTTATGATATGTGCAAGGCTTTTTCGCACAACATCGTCATCAAGGAAACAAGGCTGGTGGCGAAGTCGGGCGGCAAGCGGGATTTTGTTTTGGAAGAATAAATCTGGAGGTTTATATTAGGTTGAAAAGTTGCTGATTTGATTGGCCTATCAACCTCAGTGAAATTTAAAAAATAATAAAGACCACATTGATTTACAAAAATCTGTTAATCAATGTTTTGTAAGTTCATCGTTCATCATTTATAGTTCATCATTAACTTATCAACCTCCTATCAACTAAAAAAAGACATGTCCAACCATAAAAAACATGCAGATATCGCCAAGCCAGCGCTCGGCGAGTTTGGGCGCAGCGAATGGGCCATCCTTGGTACGGATTGCGGCCATATCAAAAAATTGGCTTTCCAAATCTGCGAAGCCCTTTCACCACGGTGGAAAGTAGCCTACGTGGACGCCGACCACAAGTCTGCCAATGAGGAACAGGTGCATGGGCGGGACACAAAATCTGCCCTGGCGCACGGTGCCGTTTTTGAATATACCGATAAAATCACTCACCACCGTTTCGATATGGAGGGTGAAATGGGAAAATTCCAATACCGCCTCCAATTCAACCAAATGGATCTCGTGCTGGTCAATGGCAACCACTTTACGGCACAACGGCAAATCGTGGTCATTGACCCAAAAAAAGAGGATTCTTTAAAGCGCAAACTGGATCGCCTGACGCAGGTGGATTTGGTACTTTTTACCGAAGGCGTTTCTGAAATTCCAGCTTTTTTGAAAGAAAAATTGTCCAGTCTTCAGTCTTCAGTCTCCAATCCTCAGTCCACAGCCCTTAATCCTCAGCCTGTCATAGCTTTTATTGAAAATCACTTGAAGGCTGCGATTCCTCCGCTCAACGGCCTTGTTTTAGCGGGCGGCAAAAGCCAGCGCATGGGCACGGACAAGGGGCAATTGAACTACCACGGACAGCCGCAGCGGGCGCATTTGATGGAACTGGTGGAGGTTTTTTGTGAAAATACCTACCTGTCGTGCCGTCCCGACCAAGCCGGTGAACTGGCCTACGAATTCGATGTGCTGTCGGATACTTTCCTGGGCTTGGGGCCAATGGGCGCTATCCTCTCCGCATTCCGTGCGCAGCCAGAGAGCGCTTGGTTGGTAGTGGCCTGCGACCTCCCTTTGCTCGACCACGACACCTTGGAGTTTTTGATAAAAAACAGGAACCCTTCGGCAATGGCGACTACCTTCCGCAGCCCGGTCAACCAATTCCCAGAACCTCTGGTGACGATTTGGGAGCCAAAAAGCTACCAAGCGCTTTTAAGCTTTTTGGGCCAGGGCTACTCATGTCCCCGAAAAGCACTCATCAACTCTCCCACCCACCTGCTGGAAGCGCCGAATCCTTTGGCACTGAAAAATGTAAACACCTGGGAAGAATACGAGGAAGTGATGGCAGGGTTGGTGGGGCAATAAAGGGGAGCTTTAATCATTGGGCCAACTGTTCTTTCCGAACTGCCAACCGCACTGTCGAAATGGCATCAATATCGGCGGGTGCCGCTATCCGAAAAGTCATTTTTTGTTTCACTCATTGCTCAACTTATAAGGTAGCCTCGCCACGATGCTCCGGCCCAGCGTCACCTCGTCGGCATACTCCAGTTCTCCGCCGAAGGCCACGCCCCTGGCGATGGAACTTACGTTCACGGCGCTGTCCTTGAGTTTTTTGGTAATGTAAAACATGGTCGTATCACCTTCTATGGTGGGTGAAATGGCCAAAATGATTTCTTTGGTTTCGGGGTCGGCGGCACGCATGAGCAGGGAGTCAATGGTGAGTTCGCCGGGGCCGACTCCTTCGAGGGGATTGATAAGGCCACCGAGTACATGGTAGAGGCCACGGTACTGGCTGGTATCCTCGATGGCCATCACGTCACGGATGCTTTCCACCACACATATTAATGAGCGATCCCGACGTTTGTCGGCGCAGACGTTGCAAATGGCCTCGTCCGAGAGGTTGTGGCAAATTGAGCAATGCTTGATGTTGCGCCGCATATTGAGGATGGCCTCGGAAAATTGCTCGCTGTTTTCCAAGTCCTTGCCTACCAGGTGGAGTGTGAGCCTGAGGGCCGTCTTACGGCCAATGCCGGGCAGAGAGGCAAATGCTTCCACGGCTTGTTCTATTAGTTTTGAAGAAAAATTCATGTTGGAGATGAAGGCGGAATGGGCAGCCAGTTGCTGCGACAATAGATAATGTCAGTTATAAAATGCTTTTAGTAATTGGCCGTTAGCCTATAGTCAATTGCCAAACAGCCAATTGCATTTCTTAAAACCTATTATTTCGCAACCAAATATTTACCCAAACCATTGCACCGGTTCTTTGTTCAGCTTCTTTAATTTTGCGCCGCTGGGCAGCTTTAGGCCAGCAAACCAATTGAAAAAGCGAAATTATTGCATTTTTGCGAAGTTCTGCGCTGCCTGCATCCCACGGCTGTTTTTCTTAAAACAGAAATGGGCGCTGCAACGGACAACTTTCAACGAACAATTTTCAACAAAATATGGCTGAAGTAATCAGAATGCCCCGGATGAGCGACACGATGGAAGAAGGCAACATCGTCGCTTGGCACAAAAAAGAAGGAGACAAGGTACAACCAGGCGACCTGCTTGCAGAAATAGAAACCGACAAAGCGACGATGGATTTCGAGAGCCTGTGGGAAGGCCATCTGCTCCATATCGCCGTGAAAGAGGGCACTGTGCCAGTGGAAGGCGTCATCGCCGTCATTGGCAAAAAAGGGGAAGAATGGCAGTCGGCTGTTTCAGGAAGTGCCGCCGCCTCGTCCAATGGCCAATCAAAATCAGAAGAAAAAGCACCAGCAAAAGAACCCGAGCCCGCTATTGCCGCCACCACGGATGCCGCACCTGCCACTGCCGAATCGTCCAGCAGCGACAAGCGCATCAAGGCTTCGCCACTGGCGAAGAGCATGGCCAAGGAAGCAGGTATTGATATTTCTGCCGTCTCCGGTTCGGGCGATGGTGGCCGCATCGTGCGCCGTGACGTGGAAGATTTTGTGGAGAAAAAAGGCGAAGCGCCTGCCGCCGCCCCAGCACCCGCAAAAGCTGCACCTGCCGCCCCGGCCCTGCCTTCGTTCAATTTCGGCGGCGAAGATGCTTTTGAAGAAAAGGCCGTCAGCCAAATGCGCAAGACCATCGCCAAGCGCCTGAGCGAGAGCAAAAACACATCTCCGCACTTCTACCTGACGATGGAAATCAACATGGACAAAGCGGTGGAAATGCGGCCCAAGCTCAACGAACTGGCCGCTCCCGTCAAGATTTCCTTCAACGACATCGTGGTGAAAGCTGCCGCCGTTGCTTTGCGCAAGCACCCGGCGGTCAATTCTTCCTGGTTGGGCGACAAAATCCGCTACAACAAAAACATCAATATTGGAGTGGCTGTGGCCGTGGAAGATGGCCTGCTCGTGCCTGTCATCCGCCATGCCGACCTGAAATCGCTGTCGCACATCAATACAGAAGTGAAGGTTTATGCTGAAAAGGCCCGCAATAAAAAGTTGCAGCCCGACGAAATGAGCGGCAACACTTTTACCATTTCAAACCTCGGCATGTTCGGCATCGAGGAGTTCACGGGCATCATCAACCCGCCCGACGCCTGCATACTGGCCGTGGGTGCCATTATCCAAAAGCCTATTGTAAAAAATGGTGAAATCACCATTGGCAACATGATGAAAGTGACCCTTTCCTGCGACCACCGGGTGGTGGACGGCGCTACTGGCTCGGAGTTTTTGCAAACGCTGAAAGGCATTTTGGAAGAACCTGTCCGCTTGTTGGTTTAAGGAGCGGTTTTCAAAATAAACACAAGCCAGCCGGAAAGCGTTATTTATCACGCCTTCCGGCTTTTTCTTATCTATATTTTATGAAAAAAACATTGGTGCTCGGCGCTACTTCCAATCCTGCCAGATATGCCTACCTCGCCGTCGTACAATTATTGAAACATGGCCACGAAGTGGTCGCCTTGGGCAACAAAGAGGACGTTGTAGAAGGCATCCCCATCCAAACCGGCCAACCAAAATTGGAGGATATTGACACGGTGACGATGTACATCAACCCATTTCGGCAGGAAGAATACTACGATTACATTCTCGATCTCAAACCCAAGCGTATTATTTTCAACCCCGGCACTGAAAATTATGCCTTTATGCAGCGGGCCAAATTGGAGGGCGTTGAGGTCTTGCCGGCCTGTACACTGGTGATGCTTTCGACGGGGCAGTTCTAGTCTTTAGTTTTCAGTCCGCAGTTTCGAGCGTAGCGAGAACCCCAAACTCGCTTCGGGGCCACAGTTTTCAGTCCACAGTCTTCAGTAAAGGCAAAAGAAAAAGGCCAGGATGGTAAATACCTCCTGGCCTTTTTCTGTTTTTTTGATAGTTGCCGAAATCCGACTGAAGACTGCGGACTGCGGACTGCAGACTGATCCCGCTATCTATCGGGAGCGAACTGAAAAAACCTCAATACCCCTTATTCTTCCCTTTCCCGCTGATGGGCCGGGGCGATTCCATGTCCACTTCATTGCCAGTGGCGACTTTGAATTCAACCCGACGGTTCATCAAGGTGCTACCTGTGGAAGGTACAAGTGGGTCATTTTCACCATTATAATTCAATATCAAACGGCTACGGGTGATTCCGTGTACGTTGACCAAATGGTCAATGGAAGATTTTGCCCGGTTATAGGACAAATTCATGTTGTAGGCATCGGAAGCCGTTTTATCGGTAAA
Organism: Saprospiraceae bacterium; assembly: GCA_041741095.1. Lineage (GTDB taxonomy): Bacteria > Bacteroidota > Bacteroidia > Chitinophagales > Saprospiraceae > UBA6168. The sequence goes on along the minus strand of JBGSKQ010000036.1, from coordinate 45,223 downwards.
ACCCGTAACCACGATGCGCAGGTTGGGGTTGCCCTTCATCACGTTGGCAACATTGGCCAGGCTACCATATTCAGAATAGCGGATTTTATGGTCGTCAATGTTAAAATGGACAATTGGCAAAAACCAACTGGCAATGCCGCCGCCCTTTACTATCAGACCGCCGCCTGTTCCGTCAGAACCACTACCTTTTCCATCGGGCGAAGTGTATTCGTTGAGCTGCTCATCAAAGACCTTGCGCACATCGTCCTCTGTCATAAAGGGCCTGTCTTCTTCCATCACAGCGATTTTCCGGCCTTTTTTTACAAATGGCTCGTCGTCCTCGAAGTTGGGTATGCCGTCGCCGTCGCTATCGAGCGGCATCCCGCGTGTGTCCACTTCCACGCCGGGAGGCGTATTACTATCTTGATCGAGGAGGTCAATCACTCCATCGCCGTCCGTATCGGCAGTACTAAACTGAGGGGCATTTTTCAATTCAGAAAAATCTTTCAGGATGACATCCATCGGATTTACCCAATACAATGGTTCGGCTTTTTTGTCTTTGTTTCCGAGGTTAAAGTTCAGCCGGATGCTGGAATAGGCAAGAATGTCATTTTCCTGACGATTCACCCCGTCCAACCTGTCGGCATCCCTGCCGAAAAGCATGGTGGCTTTGCTCTCAAAGCCGAGATTGAAGCGTGGCGCAATCCTAAAAGCGATACCAAGCCCTATATCGCCATGAGTTTGATAAATATAATCTTCGGAAGTGAGGACGGGAGGTGCCGGACCGTCCGTTATCACATCCAGTTTAAAACGGTTCATGCCACCGCCCACCAATCCGTAAACATTTACTTTTCGGTTGGTATTGGCCGTCCAGATCAAATTGTTGATGGAAACAAGCAGTTGGAGGGAACCTGACTGCCAGGTGGTTTCTGTGGTACCATCCTCTGTATCGTCGTTTTTGATGGAGGCATAAAGCCCCTCCAGGCGCAACGAAAATACGTAGTCAATAGCACGGCGGATGTGGAAACCAGCGCCCCAATTTGGCATATAATCAATGTCGGAAAAACCAATGGCAGCACCGCCATGCAGGCCCAATTCCCACATGTGGGCGGGCGTTGCCTTGTAGGGCTGTGGCAATGGTGGAACGACATCAACCGTTGGGGGGGTATCTTGGGCCAGCAATGAAAAAGGAAGTAAAAAACCGGCGAGACAGATGAGCAGTGAGTAGATTATTCTCTTCGCCATAGGAAGTTGTTTTTAGGTGAAATAAATCGGTTAACAAAAGTGAGAACCTCGCCTTTTTTCAAAAGCTCTGTTCACGGGATATTGCAAATATAATTTTATGGGACGTTAATTCAAAACAAACGTGAGGGTTTTACCTATCCGTAAAACTCCTATATTTTAAAATGCCAAAACGGCAATTTGTTCAGCCAAGGTGGAAAAACTTTGCTGGCTATGAAAAAAACGCCCAAGGGCTTTTCGGTGCTTACTCTTTTTTTTTGTACGTAAAACAACCCTGCTTGGTTTCCTTTTTTTGATCAAAAGCTTTGATCAGCATCCAATGCAGCTTCATTGCCCATCAGTTTTCCGAGCGCCAATTCCAGTGCAGCAGTAGAGATATGGGTGAGTTTTGGGTTAAAAGAATAAACTTCCTCCAAGGCACGGCGGATGGTGTTGGACACATCTTCAAAAATCGCCTCGTCCGTCATGGGCGCATCGGGGCGCATCAGGTAAGCGAAAACCCTTGCCATGCCACAGTTGGCGATAAAATCGGGGATAAGGCTCAGGTGGTGGTCGGCGAAGTGTGCCGTTGGGCCGAAGAAAACGCCATCATCCACAAAAGGCACATTGGCACCACAGGAAATGACCTCGATACCGCCTGCCAACAGATCGTCCACCTGTTCACGGCTCACGAGTTTCGAGGCCGCACCCGGAATGAAAATATCTGCACCCAGTTTCCAGATGCGTTCGTTGGTTTCTTCAAACGAAAGCATATCGGAGGTGGCCAGTTTGTTCCTGTCTTTTTTCAAAAACAACTCTTTGACCTCCTCGAGGCCCATGCCGTCGGGCCGGATGATGCCGCCCACACGGTCAATGATGCCGAGGATTTTCACGCCCTCCACCGCCAGGTAACAGGCCGCCGCCGAGGCCACGTTGCCCCAGCCCTGTATGATCGCTGTTTTGCCATTCAAGCTCGTTTTCCTAAAAATCTGATAGTAATGGCGCACCGATTCGGCCACGCCGAAGCCCGTGATCATATCGGCCACTGCATACTTTACCGGGCCGTCGGGGATGAAGCGGTTGTCCTCCACTATTTTGGAACAACCATAGCGTAGTTGCCCCAGCACCTTCACCTTTTCGCCATTGGAAGCATTGCTGAAATGGCCGTTGACGATGCCCTCCTGCGGGTGCCAGAGGCCGAGTTCTTCGGTGATGGGGATGACGTCTTTCAGTTCGTCCACGTTGAGGTCGCCGCCCGTACCGTAGTAGTTTTTCAAAATAGGGAAAACCGCCCTGTACCAGCGCCTCAGCACCTCCTCCCGGCGTGGGTCGTTGGGGTCGAAGTCAATGCCCGACTTGCCGCCGCCGATGTCCGGCCCGGCTACCGAAAATTTGATTTCCATCGTTTTGGCCAAAGAAACGACCTCCTCTTTGGTCAGGCCCTGCCGCATCCGGGTGCCGCCGCCAGCCGCCCCATTGCGCAGCGAATTGATGACGACCCAGCCCCGTGCGCCGGTCTCGGCGTCGTTCCATTCAAAGGTGATTTCCGGGCGTTTTTCTTTGTATTGTTTCAAAAGTTTTTCCATGAGATGACAGATGGTTAGGAAATTTTTCAAAATGGCGGGCAAAAGTACGCCTCCCTTTCCTGGTTTTTCAAGATGGCTTTTATAAAAATGATGAATCGTTACATTTGCCGCTGAAGTGTGTTTAGGTGTTTGAGTGTCCAGGTGTTTTTTAGCGCCGAAGGAGGACGAACGTGCTTGCAAGATTTCTAAGAAACTGTTTTAAAAGGATGATGCCAAGCCCAGACGCCCAAAACACCCAAACGCATAAGCACCAAAACACAACGAAAAAATGCTCGAAAACTGGCTAAAGCCCATTCCCGCTGCACTGACGAAAGACCTTCAGCTTGAAAAAGGCAGGTTTGGCAGCAAAATACAACGCTACGAAAAGGACCTTCCCGACCTGAAAGGGACGGCCATCGCCCTCGTTGGCATCGGAGCAGAAGAGGCGGACGCCATGCGGCAGGCCCTTTATCCGCTGAGTTTTTCCTTTGGAAACCTCGCCATTGCCGATCTCGGCAATGTGCGGAAAGAAGATCACTCTTTCATTATCCCCGTGGTGCAGGAGCTGTTGGAAGGCGGGATCTGCCCTGTCCTCATTGGTTACGATGGCAAGCTCATTCAGGCGCAATTTCAGGCCCACCAGGCCTGCCAGCATTCTGTCAGCGTGGCGATGGTGGATCAGCATATTGCTTTTCACCCCAAACTGGCCGAGGTGAAAGGTTACTACCTCAACCCCATTTTACAAGGCAAAAACAGGCTTTTCCATTTCAGCGCCATCGGCTGCCAGTCGCACTTTGTGGACGATGACGTGTTCATGGATTTGGAAAAAAGCCATTTTGACACGGTGCGGCTCGGCAAGGTCAAATCCAACCTGCCCGATACCGAACCCTACCTACGGGACGCCGACCTGGTGGCCTTCCACCTCGGCGCCCTCAAGCGCAGCGAAGCCCCCGGCACGGTGGATGCCTCGCCCAGCGGTTTTCTCTGCGAAGAGGCCTGCCAACTCAGCCGTTATGCCGGCATGAGCGACAAGCTGACCTCCATCGGATTCTACGGCTACCGCCACGAACTCGACGAGTCCCATGCCACTGCCCACGTACTCGCCCAACTGATTTGGTATTTCATGGATGGATTCGCCAACCGCAAACGTGACTTCCCCGCCAGCATGGATGGCCTTACAGAATACATCGTGGAATACAAGGGCCACGACTACCAACTGACCTTCTGGAAAAGCAACAAGTCAGGCCGTTGGTGGCTGCAAGTACCCGTGAAAACCAAAAAGCGCCACGAGCGCCACCGCCTGATCCCATGTTCTTACAACGACTACCTCGCCGCCTCGAAGGGGGAATTGCCGGATAGGTTGGGGGAGGCATTTGGGAGGTTTGGGTGAGGGGGTGGCCTGTGCGAGTACACCCCTGGCCCCTGAAGGGCAGGGCTGATTGGTTCTGATTTAAGAAGATATTTTGATTTCAGATATAAGATTTCAGACGTAAGATTTTAGATTGAATTGGTGATTTTTTGATGGCAGATTGGCGATTTGCAGCCCAAGCTGGGAGTTTTAGGCTTGGTACAGCCCCCAAAATCTTAAATCTTATATCGTCAATCTTATATCGTCAATCAAAAAAATAGAACCAATCGCCCCTGCCTAAAGGGGAACTATATCTGCAAAGACCTGCGGACTTCCCGAATAGATTCCCCTTTTAGGATCAGGGGTGTACAAGCAGGCGTTCTGAGGCGAATACAGCCCCATCCTTAAAGACGGTCAAGAAGTATATTCCTGGCGGCACAGCATCCACAGCTATTTCTGTAATTCCTTCCAGTAAATATTGACTCAAAACCGCTTCGCCCAAGGTATTCATTAGGATTATTTTGTAATCTGCCCTCTCCAATGGGTGGAAAAGCGAAACAGTAATCTTATCTGTTGCAGGATTGGGAAAAACATGAAGAGCAATTGGCTGTTCGATAGCCACTAAGGCAGCAGAAGGGAAGGATTCGAGCGGGGAGATTTTGGCTAAAAAACCTTTGTATCCCTGCAATCCGGAAAAAAGAATATTGCCTTCATCATCTTCTATTCCAGTGTGAAAGATATATTCTGCACCTGAATCAATATGTTCCCAATGCTGGCCAAAAGATCCATCCGGCCTAATATGAACGGCTTTCAAAGTGTCACTTACTGTAGCTACCAAAATAAAATCTTCCCCCTTTCTACCCACAGCGCCAAGGATGACTGGAGTGGCCCAGCCAGTGGAGTCGGCCAACAGGATATTCCAATTTGTCTGCCCTTCTGCGTCGAGTTTAGTCAAGCTCTCCTGCCCGCTGGTATCTTGAACCAATAAGAGCGTGGACTCATCTGCACCAACTGCAATGGGGCTAAGCGCTATGCCGGGCAGGGTGTCATAAACCCATTTTAGCTGGCCTGCATTATTGACAGACAATATGCCCCAATATTGCTCAGTATATTTTATATTTTGGAAAATAATGCCGCCGGTAGGTGTTGTGGCGAAATTGGTCTTATATTCCAAAGGGCTATAAGCATTTAAGTCAAAATCTCCAGGAAACTTGGATTGCCATATCAATTCCCCATTATTTGTCATTTTATTCAGCACCAGCGAGTCTCCATCTATAGAGTTTGCCTTGTATAATAGCCAAATATCTTCAAATAGACCATCTGTAAAGAACCCATTATGATCTACATTTGGAAATATTTTCTCCCAAATTATCTCATTATTTGCTGTAAATTTTGTAAAAAATAGGCTGTCAACAAACCAATTTAATGAGCTTCTTATGTATTCATCCTTATTAAGGAGTTGTGTATTCCAAAAATCATAAAGGCCATCTGAAGGGGGATCGAGGTCAATAGCATTTAGCAATTCACCATCTGCATTTACTTCCAACCAATTAATATCACTTGCATTTAATACATCCGTAACTGTAAAGCTAAAAACCTCATATCCCATCGAAGGCGTTTCACGTATTCGTTGGATTTTTATCCAATGACTTAACCCATTTTTTATTTCCGAATAAGTCTTAAAAAACTCCTGCCCATTCAGGTTTTGGCTTAGTCCAAAAAAGATGGCAAGTACGGAAGCGATGTAAGTTTTGGATTTCATAGCTATAGATTTAATTGAGAGATGAAAAAGGCTTATAAATGGTAAAGATAAAATAATTCTCCTTTTCTATATACCAGGTTATCAAGTCCTGTTTACTTGCAAGTTTGCACCTTAGAAACTGTTTTACAACCTGTTCCTTGTAAACTACAATTCAGTGATATCACGCCCCGCTGCTGCATCCAAGCCATGCGGCTCAACAAAATAACCCAAAAAATTTTCACCCCACCTCAGCAAACAGCACCATGTAATTGTGCCCCGCTTTTTTGGCGCATTTCGGGCAGTAGGCATAATGCACGTAATAGTTCCTGGCTTTTTTGCCCTGCTTGTCCAGGCTGTCATTCATCTGGCGGATAAATTTTGGCACTTCGTTGAATTCGCCATCATATACCCGGCTCATATAATGACCGCTCAGATCCGTATTTTCCGCACCGGGCACCTCGTCCGTCACCGAAAGGTAGATGTCGGACTTGAAGGGGCTTGGATCGGTGAATAGCACCAAGGTGTCCTCTTTGCTTTCCTCCAGTTTGTGGGCATCTTCGGCCAGCTTCATCATGTTGGTCAAACGCTTGCCGATCATGGGCGGAAAGGGGATGTGGAACAGCGTGGGAATAGAGGTTTTGATGAAGTGCTTGTGATTCCATTGGAATGTTTTTGCATCCCATTTTTCAGGATGAAATGCCGGGCAACATTCACCATTGGCCTGTTGATTCGGATTTTTCATGGCGTTTATATTTAAAGGCTCTGTCTCGTGGCATCATCCTCCTTTCCAGCGCCAAATGCAATGATATTGGACACTGGCGATGGGTAATTTTTTACCCGGAAAAAACAGGAAGCTGTTATCTTCGCTATAAACAATCTGCACATGATCATCACCATCACTTCACTACGCCTGCGCAGCCTTTGGCAGTTTTTCAGGCTCTCCTGGTTTGGTTTCAAAATTTACCAAAAATCTAAGGGCCAAAAGGGCAACCTATTCATGCAAAATACAGGCTTTGGCTACATGCACTACACCCTTTCCGCTTGGGAAAACGAGGAGGCTATGCGGGCTTTTGCCTACAAAGGTGACCTCCACCTGGCGGCCATGAAGGAAAGCCGGAAGTTGTCCACAGAAATCAAAACCTACACTTACCAGGATGATACAGTGCCAGACTGGAAAACGGCAAAGCGCTTGGTAGCAGAGAAAGGGAAAGTTTTGGTGTTTAAATAACAAAACCTGCTGGCCACTTCAATAAGCAGCTACCAGTTTTTATCCTAAAAATAACTATTACCAAATGACCTTTCTCGCTGGGAATTTGACGCACATTCAACCTGAACTTCCCAAGGGTGTTTACTCTCCATCATTCCAGGAATATGAACCGCAACCATTTTCTCAAATCATTACTGCTACTCCCCGCTGGGGCATTGGCCATGAAACTGTACGATTTCCGCAAAGAGGCATCGGATTTTTCTGCTTCGCAAAAAATGCCCGTGCTATTCATTGGGCATGGCAACCCGATGAACGCCATTTTTGACAACGGTTTTACCCAATCGCTGTCCGAATTGGGCAAAAGGCTAGACCGCCCCAATGCCGTGCTCGTGGTGTCTGCCCACTGGCTGACGAAGGGCAAAACCTCCGTGGCCACCAGCCCCAACCCAGAGACGATCTACGATTTTTATGGCTTCCCGCCGGAAATGTACCAAATCAAATATCCGGCACCCGGCAGCCCCGCCCTGGCCAAGGAAGTGGTGCAAAACGTGCAGTCCATCCAGGTACACGAAGACCACGAAATGGGCCTGGATCATGGGGCCTGGACTATTTTGAAACACATTTTCCCCAAGGCTGACATCCCTGTTTTTCAACTGTCCATTGACTACAACCAGCCGCCTCAGTGGCATTTCAACCTGGCCGCCGAACTGAAAAAGCTGCGGGAAAAAGGCGTCCTGTTCATCGGTAGCGGCAACATCGTCCACAACCTGCGGGCAGTGGATTTTCACAATGAATCCAACCAGTTTGACTGGGCGCTGGAGTTTGACGAGTTTGTAAAAAACAAAATCAGCAGCAAGGATTTCCAACCGCTGATCAACTACCAGGAGCAAGGCAGGGCTGCACAACTTTCCGTGCCTACGAACGACCATTACCTGCCGATGCTTTATTCCCTGGGCCTTTTGGACAAAAACGAGGAGGTGCAGTACACTTACGAAGCGGTGCAGAATGGCAGTATTTCTATGCGCTGTTTTGAAAGTGTTGGATAAAATGGGGCGTTTTTAGCCAAAATTTGAATGACAAAACGATGTTGGAAAACTATTTCAAACCATTTGCAAACAAGTCCAAACAATCCCCCCTTTTGACAGTTTTTTTTGAACCTTGCCATTTGAAACAGAACCTTCATTCAACAGTCCGTATGTTTAAACACCACTCAATTTTCCCGATCCTGTTCGTTTTGACGATGGGCAGCCTTGCGGTTTCTTCCTGCAAACCGGAAAAAGAAAAAATGACTGCCAACAGCCCCGGCCCTGCCAGGAACGCCCCCTTGCAGGTGGAGGCTTTTACCGTAAAATCCAGGAACCTCAACGAAAGCCTTGAAGTGCCAGGCACCTTGATGGCCTTTGAGGAGACGGAAATCAGGCCGGAGATTTCAGGCAGGTTGGTGGGCCTTTATGTGCAGGATGGAGCGAATGTGCAGAAAGGGGCGCTGATGGCCAAGCTGTTCGACGAAGACTTGCAGGCGCAGTTGAAAAAGCTGGCCGTACAGCTCGAAATTGCCAAAAAAACCTTCGAACGGCAAAGCGAACTGCTCAAAATACAGGGCATCAGCCAACAGGAAGTGGACCTGAGCGAATTGCAGGTCAACAACATCAAGGCCGACATGGAACTGGTACGGGTGTCTATTTCAAAAACAGAAATCCGGGCACCCTACAGTGGACGCCTGGGACTGCGAAACATCAGCCCAGGAGCTTACATCACGCCCACCAACATCATCACCACCATCAGCCAGGTGAACCAATTGAAACTGGACTTCTCCGTACCGGAAAAATACGGGGAACTGTTCGCCAAAGGCCGCACCATCAATTTCGGTATAGCTGGCAGCGATCGCAACTACCAGGCTGCCGTGGCAGCTACCCAATCTTCCGTTGAAGCGGCAACACGCAGCCTCATCGTGAGGGCAGTGGTCAATAGCGGCCAAGGGCCTTTATTGCCAGGGGCTTTTGCCAAAGTAAAACTCAAGCTCGGCGGCAACGAGAAATCCTTGATTGTCCCCACCCAAGCCGTCATCCCACAGGCCCGCAACAAGCAGGTGATAGTTTATAAAAACGGTTCGCCCGATTTCCGCATCGTGGAGACGGGCATCCGGGATTCGTCCTATATCCAGATTTTGGAAGGGCTGTCGGAGGGCGACACGGTGGTGACGACAGGATTGCTGGCCATCCGCCCGGAGAGCAAATTGGTTTTGCAAAATGTGAAGTAGTTAAAGCATGGAGTCATTAGTCATTAGCCATTTTGTCATTGACTAAAGCATTGGCAATCAATTATATAAATGACAAAAGGCTGTATGAAGGAAAGGTTAGGTGTTGTTTGTAATAATTTGAGAAATGGCTTGCAAGCGTTCATCCTGCCAAAGGCAGGCAAGCGTTTATCATTCCTCGTTCTATTTGAATGTTTTTTACCAAAACAATACACAACGGCTGGATAGTCCAAAACACACAGGCGCACCATGCCGAACAGTTGGAAGCCTTGCAACGAAAGGTGTTCCCGGCCTTGTCTGAGGCAGAAATTTTGACCGAAAAACATTATCGGAAGCACATCGAAATATTTCCAGAAGGCCAATTTGTTGTCTTGGACGGTGATAAAACCATTGGCATGAGCACCACCATGCGCTATCATTTTTCCCTGCAACCGCACACTTTTCTGGAAATTTCAGGCAATCTTTGGATGGCCACCCACGAGCCAGACGGCGATTGGCTATATGGCCTCGACGTGGGCGTTGACCCTGCCTATCGGCGGATGGGCATCGCCCGTGAGATTTACCGGGCCAGACAGGAGGTGGCCCGGCGGTTGGGCCTGAAAGGGCAAATCACCGTGGGCATGATGAACGGCTTCGGTAAATTGCAGGGGCAGCTTTCGCCGGAGGCGTATTTTGAAAAATTGAAAAATGGGGAACTGTCTGACCCGACCGTTTCGGCGCAACAGCGGCTCGGTTTTAAATTAGTGGCCTTGATGAAAAACTATCTGGACGATCCCACCTGCGGCAATTGTGGTGTGTTGATGGTGATGGATGCCGGGCAGGAAATTTGACAAAACGTAAAAACTGGCTTTATGAAAAATATGTTGACCTTCCTTTTTATTGCAGCAATGCTGTTGGCTGCCAATGCCCAAACCAAATCCATCAAAAAATCACCGCCCTTGGCCGAAACTGCTCCTGAGAGCGTCGGCATGTCCAACGAGCGCCTGGGCCGGATAACTGCTATGCTGGAGGCTTCTATTTCAGAGGGCGATATTCCAGGTGCCGTGGCACTGGTGGCCCGGAACGGCAAAATCGTTTATTGGAAAACCTTCGGCTTGGCCGACAATGCCAGCAACCGCCTGCTGAAACGGGACGATATTTTCCGCATCGCTTCGCAAACTAAGGCCATCACCACCACTGCTGTGATGATGCTGTGGGAGGAGGGCAGGTTCCAGTTGGACGACCCCATTTCCAAGTATATCCCCGAATTCAAAAACCCGCAGGTACTCAAGGATTTCCACTATTCCGACACGACCTGGACGACGGAAGCAGCGAAATCTGAAATCACCATCCGGCATCTGCTCACGCACACCTCCGGCCTTGGTTACGGCATCATTGATGGCGACGAGCGTTTTAAAATGATGTACCATAAAGCGGGCGTCACCGACCTTTTTACCACAGAAAACATCTCCATCGGCGAGAGCGTGAAAAAATTGGCCAAACTGCCGCTGCACCACCAGCCCGGCGAAAAATTCACCTATTCAGAGGGCTTGGACGTGCTGGGCTATTTCATCGAAATCGTTTCCGGCGAGCCTTTCGATGTTTATTTGAAAAAACACATCTTCGAACCGCTGGGCATGAACGATACTTATTTCTATTTGCCTTCGGAAAAAGCGGGTCGCCTCGTGAGCGTACAAAAAACGGAAAACGGAAAATGGATGCGCTACCCTGTCACTTTTTACGATACCGACTACCCCATTAAAGGCTCGAAACGATTCTTTTCCGGCGGCGCCGGCCTCAGCAGCACGGCCAAGGACTACGCCACCTTCCTCCAGCTATACCTCAACGGCGGCGAACTGAACGGCACCCGCCTGCTCAGCCGCACCACGGTTGAAACCATCCTCGCCAACCAAACGGGTGACTTCTTCGGTAACGACAGCTTTTTTAGCCTTGCTTATGGCGTGGTGAATGAGCAGGGCGTGGCCAAAGGTGGCCAGGGCGGCCTTGGCACTTTCGACTGGGGCGGCTATTTCAACACGCAATATTTCGCTGACCCCCAAGAAAAAATTATAGGCATTTTGATGAAACAAACACAAGGTCCTACTGGTGACGAAACGGGATGGAAGTTCCGGCAGTTTGTGTTTCAGGCGGTGGATGATTGAGCAGTTTACCAATATTTTCCTTGTTCCAAATATTCCTGCACGTATTCCGACACCCCTTCTTCCAAAGAATAAAAGGGTTTTGTGTAACCCACGCTCCGCAGTTTTTCCATATTGGCCTCCGTGAAATATTGGTAGGTAGCCCGGATGTCTTCCGGCGTATCCACAAAACTGATATTGGGTTCCAGCCCCATTGCATGGAAAGTATTGGTCGCCAAATCGAGGAAAGTGCGGGCCTGTCCAGTGCCCACATTGTACAGGCCACTGTGGTTTTGGTTTTGGTAAAAAAACCAGCACACATCCACCACGTCTTTTGCATAAATAAAGTCCCGCATCTGATGGCCATCCGCAATGCCGGGGCGGTGGGAGCGGAAGAGTTTCATGCCGCCTGTCTGCCGAATTTGATTGACCGTATGGAAAATGACAGAGGCCATGCGGCCCTTATGGTATTCGTTCGGGCCATAAACGTTGAAGAATTTCAACCCCGCCCAGAATGGGGGGGATTGGGAAATCGAAGATTCACTAAAGTAAATTGGGAAATTGGGAAACTGATGATTCACGTCAGTAAATTGGCCTGTCTGCTGTAAGACCCATTCATCGAAGTCATTTTTACTTTGCCCGTAGGGGTTGAGAGGTTTTAATTGCGGGACGATGTCGTGGCGGTCGCTATAGCCATTTTCACCGAAACCGTAGGTAGCGGCACTGCTGGCATAGACAAGGGGGATTTGGTGGGCGGCGCAGATGGCCCAAATGCTTTTGGAATAATCGAGGTTGAGGCGGTCAAAAATGGCGCAGTCCTGCTCCGTGGTATCCGTGCGGGCACCGAGGTGGAAAATAAAACTGACCTGGGCTGCATTTTTTTCCAGCCAGGCCCTAAAATCGTTGCGGTGGATTTTTTCCTTGAAATGTTTGCCCTCTAAATTCTTGTTTTTCAGCGGGTTGGAGAAATCATCCACGATGATTGCGTCGGGAATGCCTTCGTCGTTGAGTTTTTGGACGAGGCAACTGCCAATGAAGCCAGCGGCGCCAGTGAGGATGATCATAATGAAGTGGAATGCTTTAGAGCTTGTTTGCGATTTGGTCACTTGGCCAAAAACGGCTCTTTTCCGCCAAGTTTTCACCTTTTTTCAGTTGCGTAGCGCCACTATGCGCCTTCAAAAAGATAAAAACTTGGCGAAAAATGGCTCGTTTTTGCCTCAAGCACCAAATCGCAAACAAGCTCTTAAATTACGACATAAAATACTCTACCGCCAAATCATACCCTTTCAGCCCCAAGCCAATAATACAGCCCACACAATAAGGCGCCGTCAGCGATTTGTGCCGAAATTCTTCCCTCGAAAAAGTATTGGAAATATGCACCTCCACAACAGGCGTTTCAATGGCGGCAATGGCATCGGCCAAGGCAATGGAGGTGTGTGCATAAGCACCAGGGTTCATCACGATGCCGTGGTAGGTCGTGCCTGCTTCGTGCAGTTTGTCAATCATCGCACCCTCGGCGTTGCTCTGGAAATAGTGCAGCACCACGCCGGGAAACTCCTGCTGCAATTCCTCAAAATACTCCTCGAACGAGCGCTTGCCATAAATATGTGGCTCCCGTGTGCCGAGCAGGTTGAGGTTTGGGCCGTTGATGATGAGTATTTTCATGAAAATGATGAGCTATAAACGATGAATGATGAACAGATTGCCTCCGTTCATCATTCATCGTTCATCATTTATCGTTGTTTAGTTCGCCATTTCCGACATAAACTTCAGCCTCACCAACTGTATCTCCTCAAAGGTATAGTCCTCGCCTTTCAATTCACGGTAGGCAGCCTCGGGGTCGTCGGTATCGGCTTCCATGAAGAATTCGAAGATTTCTTCCACCACCGATTCGTCCATGTTGTCTTCCAGGTAATAGTCAAGGTTGACCTTGGTGCCGGAGGAGACGATGGCGTCCAGTTCTTCCATCAGTTCGTCCATTTTCAGATCGTTTTGGCGGGCGATGTCGGACAGGGGCATCTTGCGGTCAATGGCCTGGATGATGGCCACTTTCACTTTAGACTTGTTGGCCACCTGCTTGATGACCACATCAGTTGGGCGGTCTATTTCGTTGTCCTCCACGTATTTCGCAATCATATCCAGGAAGGGCTTGGCGTAGCGCTGTGCCTTGCCAATGCTCACGCCCTGGATTTTGGTCATGTCGTCCATCGAAATGGGATACTGCGTGGCCATGTCTTCGAGCGAGGGATCCTGGAAGATGACAAAGGGCGGGACACCTTTCTTTTTGGCCACTTCCCGGCGTAGCTCCTTGAGCATTTTCACCAAGTTTTCGTCGAGGGCGGCAGCTTTGCCCAGCGAGTCGTCCAGGTCAATTTCCTGGTTGTTGTAGTCCTGGTTGAGCGGTATTTTTACTTCGAATGGGTCTTCAATGAATTCGTGGCCAAAAGGCGTAATTTTCAACACGCCGTATGTTTCAATGTCTTTGCGCAGGAACTCGTTGATGAGGGCGTGGCGATAAATGGAGTTCCAAAATAGCTCGTCCTTCTCTTTGCCGCAGCCGAAGAGCGGTTTTTTGTTGAACTTATAATCCTTCATTTCTTTCGTCTCGTGGCCCATGACGAAGTCAATGATGGTGTTGATTTTAAAGTTTTCTTCCAAGGCTTTCACCGACTGGAGCGCCTGTTGCATTTCGATTTGAACCTCTACTTTTTCCTTCGGGTACTTGCAGTTGTCGCACATGCAGCCGCATTCTTTTTCCTCAAACTCCTCCCCAAAATAAAAGAGGAGGAAGCGGCGGCGGCAGCCCGTGGTTTCCACATAAGCCATTACCTCCTGCATGAGTTGGGCGCTCATTTCACGCTCGGCCACTGGCTTGTCCCGCAGGAATTTTTCCAGCTTTGCCATGTCCTTGTAGGAGAAAAACGAGATGCAGCGGCCTTCGAGGCCATCACGGCCAGCCCGGCCAGTTTCCTGGTAATAATTCTCAATGCTTTTGGGCATGTTGAAGTGGATGACAAAGCGCACGTCCGGCTTGTCAATGCCCATCCCGAATGCGATGGTGGCCACTATCACGTCAATATCTTCCATCAAAAAGGCATCCTGTGTGGCGGAGCGGGTCTTGGCATCCAGACCAGCGTGGTAAGGGGCGGCCTTGATTCCGTTCACATTCAGCACCTCGGCGATTTCCTCCGTGCTTTTGCGGGCCTGCACGTAGATAATGCCCGACTGGTTGGGAATGGTTTTGATCACCTGCACAATTTGGCGCATGGTCGCCTCCTTTTTGCCTTTTGGCCTCACTTCGTAAAACAGGTTGTCCCGGTTGAACGAGGAAACGAATTGGTTGACGTTCCGCATGTTCAGGTTTTTCAGGATGTCGGACTGCACCTTTGGCGTGGCCGTTGCGGTGAGCGCCACCAGTGGGATTTCCTTGTTGATGGCGTCAATCATGAGCCTGATGCGGCGGTATTCCGGGCGGAAGTCATGGCCCCATTCGGAGATACAATGCGCCTCGTCCACTGCCACAAAAGAAATATTAACACTTTGGAAAAACTCGATATTCTCTTCCTTGGTCAGTGTTTCGGGGGCTACATAGAGCAGCTTGGTCTTGCCCGCCACGATGTCCGCCTTTACTTCTTTCATTTGTACCCTGGTGAGGGAAGAGTTGAGGAAGTGCGCCACTTCGTCTTCATCGCTGTAGCCCCGGATGCTGTCCACCTGGTTTTTCATCAAGGCGATGAGCGGTGAAATGATGAGCGCCGTGCCTTCCATCATCAAGGCAGGCAACTGGTAGCAAAGCGATTTGCCGCCGCCGGTTGGCATGATGACAAATGTGTCCCGCCCGTCAAGTACGCTTTGTACGATATGCTCCTGGTTGCCTTTGAAGCCTTCGAAGCCGAAGAACTGGTGAAGGGCCTCGTGGAGGTGGTCTCTAGTTAGTGTTTTTTCTGCTACCAACATTTTCGCTGATGTTTAAAATTCTTTTCTGCAATACTGCTTTTTGGTGTTGGGGAAAATTTTAAAGCTTGCCTTTCCCCTGTGGGTGGCATTTTTTGATTGCTTAAATGTAGAAAAAATTCCAATTTTAATAACGATAGTGCAAAAAGTTTTGAGCGTTTTTTTTGCCTGCCGGGAGTTTGAAGGGGGAATTGGCCGGGCAGTCGTAGCTGCGCTTCACTTACTTTTGCTTATTGTCTGGGTAAAATTTCCGTCTTTTCTATACTTTTTTTTAAAAAGCTGCCAAAGATAAGAAACGGGTTGAAATTGCCAAAATAAAATTTGGCTGATTTTTTTGATTTTTTTTCGAATTAGATCAAAGGGCAAAAACAACCGATCAACCTTGATATTGGGCGCTTTTGCCAAATGTAATCATGTGTTCTTCCGTACTCAATCATTCATATTTGGAACAACCTGCCAATACTCAAGCTCCGCGCTTTCAAAACACGATGGGCAATAGGTACATTTTACTTGTTTTTTGTTGTTGGATGGCTATTACCAGTTGCAAAAAAAACGACCGACACAGCATCCGGCCCGTTTTTTATCACTGGCAAACCAGCCTGCAACTAAGCCCGCAAGAACGCTCGTACCTCGATTCACTGGCCGTCAAGAAGCTCTACGCCAAGTTTTTTGACGTGGATTGGGACGAGCCCAGCGGCCTGGCAGTACCGTTCGCTACCATTGAGATAGATACCGCAAGGCTTTACGGCCTGGAAATCGTGCCGACCATTTTCATCACCAACCGCACATTTTCCCACTTGGACATAGATGCCGTGCCAACCTTGGCCGATCGGGTTTTAAAAAAAATAAACAGCCTCGCCCAACCGCTCCAAATCCCAGTTTCCGCCTACCAATTCGACTGCGATTGGACTGCCTCCACCCAGGAGAAGTATTTCGCCTTCCTGCAACATTTCAAAATAAAACTATCCCAAAGCAGCCCTGGCCCTTTCCCTCTTACCTCCGCCACCATCCGCCTACACCAGTTGAAGTTTTTTGAAAAAACGGGCGTACCACCTGTTGACAAAGGCATGTTGATGTGCTACAACATGGGCGACCTGGAGGACTGGCAAACAGAAAATTCCATTTTCGACCTAAAAATTGCGGAACAATACCTGCCTGAAAAAAAATATCCACTGCCGCTCGACATTGCCTTGCCCCTATTCCGCTGGGGGGTCGTTTTTCGGGAAGGCGAACTGGTCAGGCTGATAAATGGCCTGGATGCGTCAGCCTTGCGGGACACGGCTTTTTTTGCCCAAACAGCGCCCAGCAGGTTTGCGGTAAAAAACAGCAACTATTTGCAGGGGCAATATTTGTACAAAGGGGATCAACTGAGGCTGGAAGCTGTGGCAGTGGAAGATTTGAAAAAAACTGCCCATCTATTTAATAATGTATCCCACCCAACTTCGATGGAAGTCGCCTTTTACCATTTGGATACGGCCATTGTAAAAAGATTTCCGGCAAAAACGATCAGCAGCGTATTGGAAGGTTTTTAAGGAATGGCTAAAAATAATCCGCAAGGCCCACGGTCAGTCACGCTCACCGTACTTAGCGAGCCCTTCCCGACCTTTGCGGGAGATTTTATCCTAAAGTAAAAAACCGCAAACTGCCCGTAAAAATAAAATCCGAAAAACACCTGCATTTACTTTTGACCTGACAAGCAGAATGACTAAAATTGTGCTGATACTTTTTCATACACCTCAACATTGAAAGTGCGTACATCAAACATCAAGGTAGATTTCAGTGCGCTTTTCGAATATGCCACTGAAGGAATTTTAGTTACAGACGACAAGGGCATCATCGTGCTGGCCAATCCCGCCGTCGAGCGCCTGTTCCAATACCCGGAAGGCGGGCTGGTGGGGCTGCCTGTCGAGACGCTCATCCCCAACCGCTATAAAAGCAAACACTCGTCGCACCGGGAGCATTTCAACCAATCGCCGCACCCAAGGCGCATGGGCATTGGCCTCGATCTGTACGGGATGAAAAGGAACGGCGAGGAGTTTCCGGTGGAGGTGAGCCTCAGCCCTTTCCATACCGATGAAGGAGAATTCGTCATCGCCTTCATTGTGGACTATACCATCCGCAAGCGGCACGAGGACGCCATTTTGGAACAAAAAAAGGATCTGGAAGATTTGGCGAAAGCCTTGAAAACCAGCAACGAAGACCTGGAAAATTTTGCCTATATATCTTCCCACGACCTCCAGGAGCCGCTCCGCAAAATCCGTTCGTTCAGCGATATGCTGCTGAACAACGAGTCGGAAGGTATTTCGGCAGAAGGCAAAGACTACCTCGCCCGCATCCAAAACGCCGCCTCCCGGATGCAGACGCTCATCCAGGATTTGTTGACCTTCTCCCGCTTGACCAGTCGGGCCAAGGGCATTGAAACAGTTGATCTGAACAACGTGGTGCGGGAGGTTCTGTCAGATTTGGAGCTGGCCATCTCCCAATCAGACGCCAAGATTACCGTCGGCAAAATGCCCATTATCAAAGCGGAGCCTACCCAGATGCGGCAACTGTTCCAGAACCTGATTTCCAATGCCCTGAAATTTAGGCAAGAACATACTGTACCTGAGATCAGTATTCAGCAGAAAACACCTGCCCTGGGGCCTGATTTTGTTGAAATATCGGTGAAAGACAACGGCATCGGTTTCAATGAAAAATACCACGACAAGATTTTTACCATCTTCCAGCGACTGGAAGGCAAGAAATACGAAGGCACGGGCATTGGATTGGCCATTTGCCGTAAAATAGCCCTGCGGCACGGCGGCAACATTACCGCCAGCAGCCAGCCCGGCGAAGGTGCCGAGTTTACTTTTATTTTGGCAAAAAACCCAAAAATCATAGACCCCATTTAACCCAAAAACCATATACCATAACCTATGTAATCCGATTTTATGAAAGCAGCACAAGCCACTAAACCCATTCACATCCTCATCGCCGACGACGACGAAGAGGATCGGATGCTCATCCACCAGGCCCTGCTCAAAAACCAAGTGGCCAACCCCATGCACTTCGTGGAAAACGGCGAAGAAGTACTGGACTACCTGTACAACCGCAACCAGTTTTCCGACAACAGGGACTGCCCAAAACCCGGCCTGATACTCCTGGACTTGAACATGCCAAAAATGGACGGCAGGGAAGCCATCATCGAAATTAAAAAAGAGCCGGCCCTGCGCAGCATCCCCATCGTCGTACTGACGACGAGTGGTGCAGAGGAGGATATCCTGCGCTCCTACAACCTCGGTGTCAGTTCATTTATCACCAAGCCCATCACCTTTCAGGGTTTTATTGAAGTGATGAAAACCCTCAACCAATACTGGTTGGAAATCGTGGAATTGCCGACGGCTTAAGAGCTGGCAAAGGCAGTTTGGGGCGAAAGGAAGAGCCGGACTCGCTCCAGGCAACCACCAGCCGCTCTGTTCGGCCACTTAAATTTATAATATTGAGGAGTGGATTGTTGTGAGAATTAAAACCGAAATAAAGTGTTGATTTTCAAGGCCATACTGCCTCACCTCTCACCTTCTCACCCCTCACGTCTCTATAGATGAAACACCCTGTCAAAATACTCATGGTGGACGACGATGAGGAAGACTTTATCATCGTGAAGAACCTCCTGGCACAGTTGGAGGGCAGCCGCTTTTCCATCGCATGGGCCCCTTCCTTTGAGGATGGCTGGGTGCAGATTTTGGCAAACCAGCACCAAGTCTATCTTGTTGACTATCGGCTGGGCGCAGATAATGGGCTTGAACTGGTGCGCCAAGCCGTGGAAAATGGTTGCGACCGCCCATTCATCCTGCTCACCGGCATGGACGATCCTGCGCTTGACGAAGAAGCCGAAGCTTCCGGGGTCGCCGACTTTTTGGTGAAAGGCTCCTACAACGCCCAAGAACTCGCCCGCACCCTCCGATATGCGCTCGCCCATGCCAATGACATGGCAAAAATCAAGTCGCTGAACGCCAGCCTCGAAAAACGGGTTACCGAACGCACCCAAGAATTGGAAAATGCCAAAAGCGCCCTTGAAATTGCCCTTAGCCAAGAGAAGGAGCTGAACGAAATGAAAAGCCGTTTCGTGAGCATGGCCAGCCACGAATTCCGTACCCCGCTTACCACTATCAAGACCTCCGCTACCCTCATTGAGGCGTATATCAGCAAGCAGGAATTGGACAGGATAAAAAAACACGCAGATCGGATAAGCGGTGCAGCGGACAACCTCAATACCATCCTTGGCGAATTCCTATCATTGAGCAAACTGGAGGAAGGCAAGGTGCAGGCTAACCTGAAACCGACACACATTCCCCATATCGTGGAGGACGTAGCCTCTGAAATGCGCCATATTTTCAAACCTGGCCAGCGCTTTAGCTACCAGCATGAAGGGGAAGAATCATTTTTGCTGGATGGCGGTTTGTTGAAAAACGTCCTCATCAACCTTATTTCCAACGCCATCAAATATTCCCCGGAAGGGGCCACGATAAAAGTCGCCTCCGTGGTCAGCCCCAATTCTGCCACCATCTCCGTGCAAGATGAAGGCATCGGCATTTCCGAATTCGATCAAAGCAAGTTGTTCAGCCGATTTTATCGGGCCACCAATGCCGGCACCGTGCCAGGCACCGGGCTGGGTTTGCACATCGTAAAACGTTACGTGGAGATGATGAATGGCGAGATTGGTTGCGAGAGCAAGTTGGGGGAAGGGTCCGTTTTTATCGTGAGTTTTAATGGGAAATAATCACTCAACATTTAGCCTCGCCCCCTT
Organism: Saprospiraceae bacterium; assembly: GCA_041741095.1. Classification (GTDB taxonomy): domain Bacteria; phylum Bacteroidota; class Bacteroidia; order Chitinophagales; family Saprospiraceae; genus UBA6168. The sequence continues at coordinate 25,048 of JBGSKQ010000036.1, read as the reverse complement.
CACCACCCGCCCCACCGGGTACAAATTATACGTCGGTTCATAATATCCCGTTTTCTGATAAACAAAGCCCAGCATCGCCCATTTGTTTTTCGCAAACTCCTGGTCGGCTTTTTTCTTCGTTTCCAGTTCCTCCTTTACATCGGGGTTGTTTTTTAAAAAATCGGCAGCCATGTCCTCGAACACATAGTCGGAAAACCATTCCTTTTGTCCCAATATGCCGTCGAAGAAATTCCAGGCGAAATAGCTGTCCACGCCCTGCGGCTCCATCGTTTCCACTAAAAAGCGAATAGCGGGCTGGCCCGTGAAGGCCACATAGTCGCCCTTGCGGTACAGGCGTTTCATAGTTTTCACTTCTACCTCTATATTTTCATGCAAATAATGCCCTTCATAAGCAGGGCGGTCTTTGTATTTTTTGATGGAGTACATTTCCACTTCCACCTCCGTGTCCTCGCTCAGCCGTTTTAATTGCACCCCGTTCCATTGCAGGCGTTCAGCCACCTCGGTGTAGGCTTGCGGAAAGATGTAGGCCAGCGGTTTCACCACTTCAACGCGGGGCGTGAAGTGGTTCCAATAGGGGATTTCCTTTGTAAAAGGCGCCTTACGGTCGTACCAAAGGCGGTCGAGGCCGGTCACTTCGCTGGGTTTCATTTTGCCCTCGTAGCCTTTGAACGTGATCATATCGGGATTGGCCTCGTCCATTTTCCAGTCTAATGCAAAAGTCTCCTGTTCCATACAGGCCGTGATGGCCTCTTTGCGTTTTGCAAGGATGTCCTTCGCCCGTGTGTTCACTTCCCGGATGGCCACGTCCATAAAGGCATAAGTGGCCCGGAGGCGGTGGGGGTAGGGTTTCAGCATGTGCGTTTCCGGCACGAAGGCAATGCAGTGATGGCTGGCGGCGAAGCCCGATGCATAGCGGGGCGAGTCATTGAAGCCGGGGATGCCCTTGTCGGGCGTACTTCCCCACACGTTCACATAGGGCGTCATTTCCCACTGGCGATCCGCCATTTTTTTATATAAAACAGGCAGCAAATCCTCTCGCAAGTATTGGCCAAGCACGGGGCCGAGCTTGTCTTCCTGCGTGGTGAGCATGGTCATGGTGTAGGGGTAGTCGGCACCGTTGGAGGTGTGGTTGTCAATGAAGACATCCGGCAGCCAATAGTTGAAGATTTGGGTAAAAGTCTGTGCGTTTTTCGAGTCGCACTTGATGAAATCCCGGTTGAGGTCGAGGTTTTTGGCATTGCCCCGAAAGCCGTACTCGTCGGGACCGTTCTGGTTGGCCCGGCTGCAACAGCCCCGGTTCAGCCCGCCGCCGATGTTGTAAAACGGCACGACGACCAGCACCACATTTTCCAAAAAAGCCTGTAAATCAGCTTTTTGCAAATAATCCCGCACCAGCATCATGGTGGCGTCCACACCCTCCGGCTCGCCGGGGTGTATAGCGTTGTTGATAAATAGGATGCACTTGCCCTGCCTGCGCAGTTCCAACGGGTCGAAGTTTTTGTTTTTGGACAAAACGGCCACCTGCAAAGGGAAACCCGCATCGGTGGTGCCCCATTCCGTCACTTGCAATTGGTCGTAGGCTAGGGCCAGTTTTTTGTAAAAATCAGCAGCCTCGAAGTAGGTAGCGGTCGTGTTGTTGTCTTTTTCAAAAGGGGTCAGGAAAGCGGCGGGTTGTGCCATTATGGTAATGGATAAGCAGGTGAGGGTGAGTATGGTCAGGTGGTGCATTTTTTTTTGCGTTTGGTAGCACAGCCGATAGCTATCGGCTTTAGGCTGTCCCGTTGTGCGGCGTTTACGCCGCCTTGAAATCGAATGGATGAATAAGTAGGTCTTAGTGCTGCCCTAAAGGGCAGGCAACAAGACAGCCTGAAGCCGATAGCTATCGGCTGTGCTACCTATCAAAATACGGCGCTAACTCCTCCCTAAAATACTCCATCGCATTGAACACCGGCAAGGGAATCCCGCCGCCGAGGGCGCAAAGCGAACCCGTTTTCAGCGTAACCAACAAGTCGTTGAAAAGCTCCCTGTCAATGCGGTAATCCTCCGCCTGGGCTTTTTGCAACAGCTCTTTTCCCCGCACCGAACCGATACGGCAGGGGAAACATTTCCCACAGCTTTCGTGCGCCGTGAAGGCAAAGAGGTGCTCCAAATACGCCACCATCGGAAACTCTTCCGGCACGCTCACCATGCTGGCGTGGCCGAGCAGGAAGCCGTTTTTGGCAAAACTTTCAAAATCCACCGTTAGGTCTGGAATGCGGTGTACAGGCACCAAGCCACCGAGCGGCCCACCGATATGCAGCGCTTTTACTGCACGGCGGAAGCCCCCACCCAATTCGTTGACCACTGTGGAAAGCGGCGTGCCCATGTCCACTTCGTAAATGCCGGGGCGGTGGAAGGCGCTGTCGAGCGAGAGCAGTTTGGTGCCGCTGCTTTTTTCCGTACCAATGCTGGCGTAGGCTGCCCCGCCATTTTCCAAAATATAGGGCAAACTGGCAAGGGTCTCCACGTTGTTCACCACCGTGGGCTGGCCGAAGAGACCATAGTTGACAGGGTAGGGGGGGCGCACCCGCACTTCTGGCCGCTGGCCTTCGATACTCGACAGCAGGGCCGTTTCCTCGCCGCAAATGTAGGCGCCCCGTGCTTCGATAATTTTGAATTCGTAACTGAAATGGCTGCCTAAAATGCCTTCACCCAAAAACCCAGCAGTGCGCAGGTTTTCAATCGCCTGTTTCATCACTTCAATGCTCTCCGGGTATTCGTAACGGATGTAAATGACGCCTCGGTCGGCCCCGGCTGCATAGCCTGAAATCATCATGCCGAGCAGCATTTTCAAGGGCTGGTGCTCCATCACATAGCGGTCGGAATAGCTGCCGGGGTCGCCTTCGTCGGCATTGCAGACGATGAACTTGCGCTCGCCCTTCGCCTTGCGGCAGCCATCCAGTTTGATGGCAATCGGGAAACCCGCCCCGCCACGTCCCCGTAGGCCGGAGATTTTTATTTCCGACAAAATAGCCTCTGGATCTGTGGCCAGCATTTTTGTCAAAACAGCCCGGCAGTCCTCTATCGTGAGTGGGGCGGAGGTCAGAATGCCAGCCCCTTTGGCAGCGACATGGTACTTGTCCTGATGCGACATGCTGCCCGCTTTGCCGTTAAATCCTTCCGTAAAGGTTTGGTTTCCAGAGTAATTGTGACCGTTGTAGTAAAATGCGCTGTTCTCGTGGCAGCGGCCCAGGCAGGTAATATCACCGATTTCTTCCGGCTTGAAATGATGGGCCAAATCCTGCTTCAATTTATCCTGCGTACCCGCACAAAGGCAGGCGCTGCCGTTGCACACATAGACCTTTTTGCCCTTGTTCGACGGGCGGGTGAAGTCGTAAAAAGTGCTGGCACCATAGACGGCGGCATCTCCCACGAGGTACTCGTCGGCCAAGCGGTGGGCGTCTTCTTTATTGAGGATGCCTTCCGGCTCGGTCAGGTTGCCAATATTTTCAAACAGGTTGTCGGTCAGCCCTTTTCTGCCGGACAGGGCGCTGATGTTTTTTGACATGAGTGGTTAGGATTTTTATTAAACGTCATTGGTCATTAAGTCATTCGTCATTGGGGCGAGGCATTAATTGGAAGGTTAAAATTGCTTTTCCCGTTCTAAATTTTCAAAAACAAAAGAATAAAATATAGGCGAAAAGATGCCCCGAAAAATGCAATACCTTCGCCACAAAACGGACAAAGCCAAGCTATGCTGCAAGGTAAAAAAATCGTCATCATCGGAGGTACTACCGGCATCGGTTTGTCGGCAGCCAGGGCATTTTTACGGCAGGGCGCCCAAGTTGTCGTCCTGGGAAAAAACGAAGAATCTTCCGACCAGGCGGCAGCTATTTTGGGCGAAAATGCCTTCGCCTTTACTGCCGACGCTACGATTGAAAGTACTGCCGACGTGGCCATAGGGCAGTGCATCGAACGCTTCGGCGGCTTCGACGGCCTCTACCATGTGGCGGGCGGCAGCGGGCGGCGCTTCGGCGATGGCCCACTGCACGAAATCACCCTCTATGGCTGGGAATGGACGCTCAATCTCAACCTTACCTCCGTGATGCTTTCCAACCGGGCGGCCGTGCAGCAGTTTCTGAAACAAGGAAAAGGCGGGGCCATTGTCAATCTAAGTTCCGCACTGGCATACGCACCTGCGCCCCAATATTTTGCCACCCATGCCTACACAGCGGCGAAGGCAGCTATTATTGGTTTTACAAAATCCATCGCCGCATACTATGCAGGTGAAAACATACGGGCCAACATCATCGCCCCCGGCCTGGTGGAGTCGCCCATGTCGCAGCGGGCCGTTCAAAATGATAACATCATGCAATACGTCCGCCAGCGGCAACGGCTGGGCGGCGGTAGGGTGGCACAGCCGGAAGATTTGGACGGCATGGCCGCTTTACTGCTATCCGATGCTGGCTCGTTCATCACTGGCCAGACAATCGGCGTGGACGGTGGATGGGCCATTGGGCAGTAGCAGGGGCAGTCGTCAGTCCACAGTCCACAGTTGCAGTCCACAGTTTGCAGTCCGCAGTCGTCAGTCCGCAGTTTCGAACGTAGTGAGAACCCCGAATTCGATTCGTAGCAACAGCCGAAGTTTACAGTTGGAAGCCACGCACCAGACAGCGGACTGTGGACTGAAGACTGTGGACTGCAAACTTTCCCTACTTTCACCGCATGAAAATCAAATTCCAACCCTGGTTTTTCTACGCCATTTTCACCACCCTCTGTTGGGGCGTATGGGGTGCTTTTATTGAAATACCAGAACAGGCGGGATTTCCGGCCACGCTTGGTTTTATCGTGTGGGCCATTAGCATGGTGCCGTTTATGTTCATTGCCATGTACAATGCGGCTTGGAAAATTGAGCGGCGCTGGCCTTCCATCCGTGATGGCCTGTTCATCGGCATGACAGGGGCTGGTGGAAATTTGCTCCTGTTCGAGGCTTTGCGGACGGGGCCAGCCTACATCGTCTTCCCTTTTGTTTCCTTGTACCCGGTCGTGACGATTATCCTTTCGCTCATTTTTTTAAAAGAAAAAGCCACCCGGCGGCAATGGCTGGGCATTGGGCTGGCATTGCTGGCCATTTTTTTCCTGTCGTGGCAAGACGGCGGCGACGCTAACATCAAGGGCGGCGCTTGGCTTTTCTTAGCTACCCTCGTTTTCCTGCTTTGGGGAGCGCAAAACGTAGTATTCAAATCAGCGAACGAGCACACCAAAGCGGAGTCCCTTTTTGTTTATATGACCATCGGCGGGCTGTTGCTCACGCCCATCGCATGGTGGATGACAGCACCCAGCCAGGCCGTCAACTGGGGGCCAAAAGGCTTCTGGTTATTGGCTTTCCTGCACCTCATCAATTCGGCGGGGGCGCTCGCCATCGTGTATGCCTATCGCTACGGCAAAGCACTTGTGGTGGCCCCGTTGACGGGTTTGGCACCCGTCATTACCGTGGTGCTGTCCCTCCTTGTTTATGGTAAAATACCTGGCCCCATGCTGGCAATAGGCATATTGCTGGCGGCAGTGGCTATGATACTGCTGCCAGACGAAGGGAAGGAAGGCAAAACGGCAGTTGAACACTAAACTTCAAAATCACTTATGGCACTCTCCATCGGCCTCGACATCGGAGGCACCAATATTAAATCCGTGGTCATTGACGAAGCGGGAAACGTGCTCCACCAAGGCACCCGCAGCACAGGCCAGCACTACCAGGCTGAAGACGAATGGACCTGGAAACAGGCCGTGCGTGACAATTTTTTGGAACTTAAAAAACAATTTGGAAGTGAGGTTATGGCCGTCGGCATTTCCGCCCCTGGCCTCGCCAACGCCGAGAACACGGCCATTGCCTGTATGCCAGGAAGGCTTTTTGGACTGGAGCATTTCGACTGGTCGGGCTACTTCAGAGAGCGGGTTTGGGTGCTGAACGATGGCCATGCCGCCACCGTGGCAGAGGTGCGTTTTGGCGCAGCCAAAAACATCAAAAACGCCGTGTTGCTCACGCTTGGAACGGGCGTCGGTGGCGGGGTGGTCATTGGCGGCGAACTGTACCAGGGCTACTACCAAGTGGCTGGGCATGTTGGCCACACCACCGTGAATGCCAATGACGTGCATCGGGACGCCACGGGAATGCCCGGTTCCATTGAAGAACACATTGGCAACGAATCGGTCACACGGCGCTCGCTCGGCCTTTTTGAAAATACTTACGAACTGGTGGCCGCCTACCAGCGCGGCGACCACTTTGGCACTTGGCTTTGGTTGGATGCTGTGCAAAAATTGGCCACCAGCCTTTGCTCCATTGCCAACCTGCTCTCGCCGGAGGCCATCGTATTGGGCGGCGGCATTACCAAGGCAGGCGACGACCTATTTAAGCCGCTACAAAGCTTTGTGGATTTGTACGAATGGCGGCCCAGCGGCAAGCAGGTGCGCATCGTGCAGGCCCATTTCGGGGAGTTTGCGGGGGCGATGGGGGCGGCGGCGTTTGCGATGGGGAAATTGGAAAATTAGGAAATTGGAAATTCCCGATGTCCGGTTTGGTCTATCATTCACTCATTCTATCATTCACTCATTGATATGAACGTCATCCAAGACTACCTCCAAAAATCCCAACAAATCCTCCAAGCCGTTGCGCAGCAAGAAGATATGATTCGCCTTGCTGCGCAATGGTTCGCCAAGACCATCCTCGCTGGGCGTATGGTGCATGTCTTCGGCAGCGGGCATAGCCGCATCATGGTGGAGGAAATGTGGCCGAGGTACGGCTCCTTTCCCGGTTTCAACCCCATCGTGGAGCTGTCGCTGACCTTCCACAACCCAGTCGTGGGGGCGAACGGGCAACGGCAGGCCATGTTCCTCGAAAACGTGCCGGGGCTGGCCGGGCGCATCCTGCGAAATTTTGACCTAAAAAAAGTAGATACGGCGCTCGTCGTCTCGTCCAGCGGCTGCAACGTGGTGCCCATCGAAATGGCCGAGGGCTTCCAGCAGCGTGGCATTAAGGTGGTGGCGCTCGTCAGCCAAGCCCACTTGGACGCCAGCACCAGCAAGCGCCCCGATGGCAAGAAACTCACCGACTTCGCTGACCTTACACTCGACACAGGCGCTCCCATCGGCGACTCAATGGTCTATGTGCCGGGATTGGACACGCCCGTGGCGCCCGGCTCCACGCTCGGCGGGGTGCTGCTCGTCAATACCATGAAAGCCGAAATTGCGAAGCTGCTAACCGAAGCTGGCCAGCCTCCTAAGGTGCTGACGGCCGGGGCGATTGTCGGCAACCAACGGGCTACGGAGTTGTTCGAGGCGGCGTATGATGAGCATGCGCATCGGTTGGCGAGGTTGTTTGAGAATGTGGGCAGGTAATATCAGCCAATCGCTTGCTGCGATTTCAAGGCAAAGTTATTAGCAGTAGTTTTCAAGTTGTTGACTTCCGTTTTGGACATCAACAACAACTCAAAGGATTCTTTCTGGGCTATCAATTTGTCGAGAAGCTTTAACAAAGCCTTTTTTTCCGTTTCATTTTCGACCAACCTATTGGCGAGCAAGTCATTGATGCTTGAAATGAAAGTTTCTAAGGCATTTTTTCTGCGTTCAATCAACCCTTTGTCTTGGCTTTTTTCAAAATGGAACGCCTTGAAAAAAGAAGACGCCAGGGCATCTATCTCTTTTTGTTCAAATTGATTGCTTTTTTCAGTATTGGTCATGGTAGATTTCTTCTAAAGTTATCAACATGGTTCCGTCCATCTCTTCGATATCAATGATGTCGAACCGGGTATTATTTCTAAAAAGAACCTCTTTTTCATTGAAAGGGTTCGATATTCCATGAAACGAATATTGTTCGATTGATTTTCCATGAAAACTATAAATCTTAAAAAGCGTATCGCTTCTGTTGAATTGGTTCGCAATATTTCTCGAAAGGCTGGTTGATAAAAAACCTGCCTCTTCCAAATGCATTTTCTGTTCCAGTTTGCGCTTGTAATCTTCCTTTGTAAAAGTGGACAAAATTGCACCTCTAAAGACAAAACCTCTGTAATCTGGCAGTTTATCCAAAGCCTCATTTAGTAAAGAAGCCATTGGGTGTTCTTTGCCGGCCCTCAAAGTTTCGTTCAACGCTTCATAGCCATCGAGCGAATATTTGTAAATCAAAACCTTGTCATAAATGCTTAGCCCATCCTCCTCCAAGCCGATACCTCTCTTGATGAAGGTATCCATTTCTCGGCCCAGGTAGTTCTCAACGTATGTTTTGGCTGTTTGCAAAGGTTTTGGTATTTCAACAACAATGCTCAAAAATACTTTAATCCAATAGAAACCAATACTTTTCGGGCTTCAATCAAAGACTTTTACAAAATGATACGCACCACCGTCATCGGCTCCTACCCCTTCCCTTCCTGGTTGGAGTTTGCTTCGCAAAACATGGACAAGTTCGGCAAGGCCGACCTGGAGGAAATCATCGAGGACGCCGTCATCGCAGCCATCCACGACCAAGTGTCGGCGGGCTTAGACGTCATCACCGATGGCGAGCAGACCCGGCTCGACTTCAACCTCAGTTTTTACGGCCATATCGGGGGCATCTCGCCCCACGCCGACGTGCCACGCCGCTGGGGCCCACCCGCCCACGACCAACGGGGCAAGCACGCCATCACTGGCGAATTGCTGGCCCCCAACGGCCTCGGCGTGGTGGAGGAGTTCCAACGGCTGCAACGATTCGCCCCTACTGGCCCGACCTTGAAGGCCAGTGTGCCGGGGCCTTATACCCTCAGTGGCCGCCTCACGCCCAATGCCGACTACCCCGACCGCATGGCCATCACCGAGGCGCTGTTGCCGATGGTGCAGCAGGAGTTGGAGGCGCTCGTTGCCGCAGGCTGCAAGGAAATCACCGTGGACGAGCCGAGCATGAGTTGCTATGCCCACAAGGAAAACACCCGCCGCTTCGTCGAAATCTTCAACAGGACGGTGCAGCCCGTGGTTGGCAAATGCTTCCTGAGCACCCACCTCTGTTTCGGCAACTACAAGGGCCATGCAGTGGGCAAACGGATGGTGGCGCCCATGCTGCCCGATTTCACCGAGATGAAAGTGGACGAGGTGCATATCGAAATGGCCAACCGGGAGTTCGCCGAGGTGGAACTGCTCGCCGAATTTGCGAAGCAGATGCACGTGGCCGTGGGCATCGTGGACGTGAAGAGCTATTACATCGAAACCGTGGACGACATTGTGGAACGCATCAAACTTTGCCTGAAATACGTGCCCGCCGAGCGGCTTTCCGTGGCCCCCGATTGCGGCCTCAGTCAGACGGCGAGGTGGGCGGCGAAGAAAAAATTGCAGAGCATGGTGGAGGGGGCGAAACGGGTACGGGGGGAGGTGTAATGTCTTATTTATCAAGATCTTGCATCAATTTTAGTTCTTTTATTTCCCTGTCCAACTCTGCTGCCAACTCCTCGGCAGTCGGCAAGTAAAGCATATATTTTGAAGCAAAAAGCTGCTTGCTTTCTTCCAGAACGGAATATTTTACGATGGTCTGGTCTTTTTCGGAACAGAGAATGATGCCGATGGTGGGGTTATCGTCGGGCCGTCGCCATTTGTCTTCGTACATGCGCACGTACATGTCCATCTGGCCAATATCGGCGTGGTCGAGACTACCGATTTTCAGGTCAATCACCACGAAACATTTCAGGATAAAATTGTAGAACACGAGGTCAATATAGAAGTGTTTTCCCGTTTCAGTGGTGATGCGTTTTTGGCGGGCAACGAACGAAAAGCCACGCCCAAGCTCCAGCAGGAAAAGTTGCAGGTTGTCAATGATGGCGGTCTCCAATTCCTTTTCCGCAAGCTGAGGAAAATCCTGCAAACCTAGAAACTCCCACACATACGGGTCTTTCAGCAAGTCTTCTGCTTTCATTGGAGGGTTTTGGTTTTCAGCTTCTTGCACCACTGGGGCTTTGTTTTGGCTGGCCAACAACCGCTCGAAATAGAACGAGTTGATTTGTCGCTCCAATTGTCGGGTTGACCACTGGCTTTCAATGGATTCTTTGATGTAAAATTCACGGGCATGCGGGTTCTGGACTTTCATCACGAGGCGGTAGTGGGTCCAACTCAATTCATCACGCAGCGCGTGATGAATTGGAAAAGTGCTGTAAAACTGGCGGCAATAGCGAAGGTTTGTTGCATTGAATCCTTCGCCAAATTCTTGGCAAAGCTTTTCAGAAAGTTTTGGGATAAGTTTTTCTCCATAGACTGCTTTGCTTTTCCCTTCCTGCTCTTCGATGACAATCATCCGCCCAATCGCCCAATAAGCCTGCACCATTGCCGTATTTACAGCACGGGCGGCCAACCTGCGGGCCTCCAATATGACTTCCCGTATGCCAACATAAAGCTGGTCGTTTGATATTTCGCTGCTCATTTTGTGTTGATTTTTGGATGATTGGCAGTTTGAACATGCTGCCTGCAACTATTGAAATATCCCGTAAAAGTATGCAAGAAAGCACTGGAAACACTGCCTTTTTGCTGATATTGCACCCAAAATCACGAACCGTTTTGCCCATGATTTCACCCTTCCAAAAAGATGAACCCCTCCTCGCCGAAATCCGCAACACTGCCACCGACGCCCACAGCTTCGCCTGCTGGTGGCTGGGCCAGAGCGGTTTTTTGATAAAATGGGCGGGCAAGCACTTGTTGCTCGATCCCTACCTTTCCGATTCACTCACGAAGAAATACTCCGCCACCGACAAGCCCCATGTGCGCATGACGGAACTGGTCGTTGACCCCGCCCGCCTTGATTTCGTGGACATCGTCACTTCCAGTCATAACCACACCGACCACCTTGACGGGGAGACGCTCATCCCGTTGATGCAATCAAATCCGAATTTGAAAATGGTTATTCCCGAAGCGAACCGGGCCTTCGTTGCGGAGCGGATAAAATGCGAAAATGATTGGCCAATCGGTTTAGTTGCGGGGCAAAGTGTTGAAATTCAAGGCTTTAAATTCACCGCTGTGCCTGCTGCCCACGAACAAATAGACCGGGACGCCCAAGGCCGTTGCCTTTACCTCGGCTATGTGGTGCAGTTTGGCAGATTCGCTGTTTACCACAGCGGCGACACGGTTTTATATGATGAAATGGTAGACTTGCTGCGGCCTTACCAGGTGGATGTGGCCCTCTTGCCCATCAATGGCTGCGATCCAAAACGTGGGGTAGCGGGCAACTTGAACGCCTCGGAAGCTGCACAGCTTGGCAAGGCTATCGGTGCCCGGCTAGTGGTACCCTGCCACTATGATATGTTCGAGTTCAATACAGCGGATCCTGCGGATTTTGCAACTGCGGCAAGGGTTTTGGGGCAAAATTTTAAGGTGATGGAAAATGGGGAAGGTATAGTTATTCGTCATTAGTCATTAGTCATTAGTCATTTTGTCATTTTGTCATTGGCTAAAATATTGAGAATCAACTATGTAAATGACAAAAAGCTGTATGGATAATAGATTTTCAAAACAATAGTATTCGTTCGATTGTCAACAATTTTTTCACACAAATAAAACCAAATGACAGACAGAGACTATTTAAAAAACCTACGGATGCCGACCAACCAACATCCCCTCCGTATATTGATGAGCGCTTGCCTCAGCGGCATCACCTGCGGCTACGACGGCTCGGCCAACGGGAAATACCCCAGCGCACTGCACCTGCTCCAATTCGACACGGTACGTATCGTCAAATTTTGCCCGGAAGAATACTCCTTCGGCACCCCTAGGGAAATGTGCGACATCCACGGCGGGACGGGGTTCGATGTGCTGGACGGCAAGGCGAGGGTGCTCACCGAATCAGGCATTGACTGGACGGAAGGCATGATTGCCGCCTCCCTGAAAATGCTCGAACTGGCCCGCCGGGAAGACATCGAACTGGCCGTAATGATGGACATCAGCGCCGCCTGCGGAAGCCAAGTCATCTACGACGGCAACCGTTTTTCCGAAAACAAAATATATCAAATTGGCGCTGGTGTAAGCGCCGCCCAACTGCTGCGTAACGGCTTCAAAGTAATCAGCCAACGGGATTACGCTTCTTTGGAAATTCTATATGCTAAAATTGACCCAACCCACCGCATTGATCCTTCCAAATTGGACCACCACGAGATTGATTGGTATAGGGAGTATTTTAAAATAGGGGCTTAATGCTTGCTGTCGCTGCCCTTCATTTCATACCCACTTGCCAAGGATTTAATGCAGGAATAACATTCAACCACTTCTTTTGCGGCGAACAAAACAAGACAAAAAATGAACAGGCACCTACTACTTTCCTCCTTGCTGCTTTTATCTGAAATCCTCACCGCACAAACCCGTGATTCTTTTTTGGTGAAGCCCTACCTCCAGTTTGCCACCAAGGACGGCATTTACATCCTTTGGGAAACGACCGCCGCAGCCACCACGACCGTCGAATTCGGCGAGGCCCTGCTCGATGCCAAGCAGCCCAACCTATCACAAACCAAAAAGCTGGATGGCACCCGCCTGCTGCACGAAGTGCAACTCGACGGCCTAAAAACCGCCACGAAATACCTCTACCGGGTGCGCAGCAAAACGGCGACAGGGCAGGAAATCGTTAGTGAGGTCTATACTTTCAAGACCGCCGTCAACGACAACGATGCCTTTTTCTTCGCCCTTGTCGGGGACACGCAGAAGAACAACCGGACGCCGTGGGCCTGGGGCAAGGTCGCACAGAAAATCTGGGGCGAGCGCCCGCACTTCCTCCTTAATGCGGGCGACCTCGTGGACCTTGGGCCCCGCAAGGCCGACTGGACGGAGCATTTTTTCCCCTACGGCCACGTCGTCATGAGCCGCTTCCCGATGTACAGCGTGCTCGGCAACCACGAACAGGACGCCCAGTTTTACTATGATTATATGGTGAACCCGGCACCGGAATACTACTATACCTTCCACTATGGCAATGCCCAGTTTTTTATGATTGACTCCAACCGGGACGTGACCGAAGGCTCGGAGCAATACGATTGGCTGGAATGGGAACTGGCCAATTCCACCGCCACCTGGAAATTCGTGGTACACCACCACCCGCCCTACTCTTCCGACTCCGATGACCACGGCGATACTTTTATCGGAGCTTCCAATTTCCAGACGCAGACCCGCAACCTCGTGCCGCTCTACGAAGCCTACGGGGTGGACTTCTGCCTCTTTGGCCACACCCACCTCTACGAACGCACTTGGCCGCTGTTCAACAATACCATCAACCAGCAGAACGGCGTGGTCTATATCAATTCCGGTGGCGCTGGCGGTGGCTTGGAGGACTTCGACCCGGCCCGTTCCTGGTTCACGATGAACATGAAGAACGACCACCATTTCTGCACCTTCGCCATCTTCGACAAAACACTGGTTTTCAAGGCGATAGACCACGAAGGCCGCTTGTTCGACACTTTCCAGATGCAAAAAGGCGACAGCAAATCGGACACCCGTGGTTCGATGGTGCTGCCGCCTGCGCCGCATTTTGCCATTGATAAAATGATTTTCCAAGACAGGGCCACGGTGAAAATGACCAGCCAACTGCCGGAGCACCAAATCCGCTACACCCTCGACGGCACCGTGCCGAGCCTGCAATCGCCGCTGTACGCCGGCCCCATTTCCATCGAAAAAACAGGGGTGCTGAAAGCCCGTACTTACACTGCCGATGGCAAGGCAAGCCGGGTGGTCGAGCGCTCGTTCCGCAAAATGCAGCCGCTGCCCGCTGTGATGACCGGGAAAACCGAGGCTGGGCTGGCCTACCGTTTTTACGAAGGAAAATGGAAGGAACTGCCCGATTTCAGCCAACTCAAACCCACCAAAACGGGCACTACCGATGCCGTGAACTTGGAGAAAATGGGCTATGATGGCGACTTTTTCGGCTTGGTGCTGGAAGGCTACGTGGAACTGCCAAAGACCGACACCTATAAATTCTTCACCCGCTCCGACGACGGCTCAAAGCTCTATATTGACGGCGAACTCGTGGTGGACAACGACGGCGAGCACGGCGCCCTTTGGGAGTACGGCACCTTGATTTTGGAAAAAGGAAAGCACCGCCTCCGCATCGAACACTTCGAGGGCGATGGGCACCAGCACCTCAGCGCTGGCATCGTGGACGAGGAAGGCTTCGGCGAGGAGTTCAGGGCGGAGCAATTGAGTCACTAAAGGCATATCCCAGTAGAATTATTGGGTATCAAAACAGTTTCTTAAGACGAAGGGTTAAAATCGTTTTAAAGCACGTACAGGAGGCGCTCTGCCTGTAAACTTCCAGCCAATTATATTCGTCATTTGAGCAGACCGGAACTTTTCACCAACCGGTTGTTAAATTCTAACGCAATGAAAAGTTACCTGAAATCCTGGATCTGCGTTTTACTGGCGGCCTTTCTGGCCCCCGTGCTGCTCTCTGCGAACCACCCGGACGAAGGCTACGGCCTGCCGGGCGATGATTTCAGCCTCGAAGGGGCTTTGGATCTCTTCAAACGCTCCAACTCGCTGGAAGAATTCGAGCGGGCATTGAACTCCTCTGACAACAACGTAAACAACCTCGACCTCAACTTCAATGGCCGCATTGACTACCTGCGGGTGGTGGACCATGCCGAGGGCGACCTGCACGCCATCGTCATACAAGCCCTTGTTGGCAGCAGCACGTCACAGGACGTGGCCGTTATCGAGGTGAAACGCAACCGCCACGGCGAGGCCGTCGTGCAGATCGTCGGCGATGAAGACCTCTACGGCACCGCCAAAATCGTGGAACCTTACCCCTACGACGACGTAGTTGGCACTGACTATTATGACAACTATTACGACCATTACAGCCCGCAGGTCTTCGTGAACGTATGGGCCTGGCCTTCCGTCCGTTTCATTTATGCGCCCCGATATGTGGTTTGGGCCTCGCCGTACTATTATGATTATTACCCCGTGTGGTACAGCACCTGGAGGCCTCACCCCTGGAATGTCTGGCACAACAGGGTCATCGTTTACAGGCACCATTACTGCACTGCACCCCAGTACCGCATCCCCGAAGCGCACCACTACTACGGCTCCCGCCGGGTAAGTGCCCCGGAAGTGCGCCGCCACACCGAACGCTATGTAGCGGAACACGGCGGGCGTTCCAATTTTACCTATGGCAAACGAAATGACGCCGTGGACGCCCCACGCAGCCGCAGCCTTGACCGAACGGAGAAGCCCGGCACTGTGAGCCGTACCGATAGGAAAAGGGAAGAAAGCCCCGTGGCAAAACCCCGTACCGACAACCGGAACTTCGACAGGGCGGAGAAACCCAACACCGCCACCCGTACCGATAGAAAAAGGGAAGAAAGCCCCGTGGCAAAGCCCCGTACCGACAAGCGCAAACAGGAAACCGCACCGTCCAAGCCTTCCCGTGGAAATACTACCACCACACGGCCTACAACGGAAACCCGGAGCCGCCAAACTACGGCCACTCCCAAGCGGGAAACGCAGCCCCAAACCAATAGCGGCAACCTGAACAAGCAAAGCCGCAGTACCAATAGTAGTAGCCCAATGGCAGCGCCGACCCGCACGGAGCGCAAGTCTGCCCCCGCTGCTGCTCCTAAGACCAACCGAACAGAAAGTATGAACAGCCGCCCCAAGAGCAGCACAGGCAGCAAAGCGCCTGTGAAGAGTGAGAGCCGCCAGTCACGTGGCGGGAGGGGTTAAGGCACGGCAGCTTTCAAAACAAAGTATCGTTTTTCGATCGGAATGACAGCTTAAGGAAGCGCCAATCAACCCTGCCACAAAAGGGTTAAAGAGCTTTAGTAATTTCCAATTCGAAAAAATCACCGCCGCATTGCAAGGCGCTGGCATTGTAGTGAAAAAGTAGCATATTCAGTGCTTGGGGCACTTGAAACTGAAGTGTTCCAAGCACCTGCTCAGAAACTCACCTAAATTGTTATTTTAGGTGAGTTTCTCAAATATCCCATGCCAAAAGCTGTAAAAACCTACCCTTACTTTCCTATCTTTGAACTCACCATCGGTGCAGGCCACATTTCCTCTTCCTCTTCAAATGGTTGCCGCCGAAATTCACTCAAAAAGACTCACTATGAACCGAATGATACCATCCATTCCTTACGCCCTTTTTTCCAAAATCACGCTTTATTTTCTGTTGCTCGCTGCCGCAATTCCAATCCGGGCGCAGCAAGTGGCCAAGGCCCTGCCTACCACCCGCACCGTCTCATTAGACTTGCAGAAAATCGCAGCCGACTTATCGTCGGCCCCCCTTGAATTCAGTCAAGATGCCGCAGATGCCCCTGTGCTTTTCGACCTGCCCATGCCCGATGGCAGCGAGCGCCAGTTCATGGTGGTCGAGTCACCCATCATGGCGGAGGATTTTGCAAAAAAGTACCCCGACATCCGCACCTACGCTGTATTGTCATCTGCCAAAGGCGAGACCTGGCAGGGCAGGCTGATGGTGTCGCCCAGTGGCATTTTTGGCTTCATCCTCGGCGACGAAGGGGTAGTCAACATCCGCCCGTTGGATTTGAACAACCCTGCATTGCACGAAGTCAGCGGCGAAGCCGATTTGAGCGGTTTTGAATGTGGGACAAAAGATTTGCCTGAAGAAGCCATGCCCAGCTATCAAGGCATCGAGAACAGTACTATTTCCAACGGCGGCACTCGCCGCACCTACCGCCTCGCCATCATAACGACCGGGGAATTTTACGCTGCCAACGGCGGAACATTGCCCACTGCATTAGTCCGAGTGACGGCAGTTGTCAACAGCGTCCAGGCAATTTACGACCGGGAACTGGCAGTGCGCTTCACCTTGCTGACACCCATCATTTACCAAGACCCCGCCACCGACCCTTTTGATTCGACGGGGCAGGTTGCCAGAACGGTTCAGGCAGCCAATGTCATCGCCATGAATTTTGACACGAGCGCCTACGATGTTGGTCATGTTTTTCACGACAGCAACCAGGCGCCTGCCATACTGGGCGGCGGCGGTGTGGCGCTGCTGTCCGCCGTTTGCTCCAACATGGTTTTTGGCAATGGCTACAACAAAGGCGCAGGCTGGAGCAGTTGGACTTGCAACAACTGCAATGAATTTATTTTTGTCGTCTCGCACGAGTTGGGCCACATGTTTGGCATGAGCCACTCCTTCAACGGCAACGGAGGAGGTTGCTCAACCAATAACCACCCAGCCAGCACCGCTTACGAAATTGGCAGTGGCACCACGATTATGGCTTACCGGGGGATTTGCGGGACAGCGCAAAACGTTGCTGCTCTCTCTGATAATCCGGTAAATTATTATTTCCACGCCAACAGCCTGACGTCCGCTGTGAATTACATGAACACCAAAACCTGCCATACGGCTGCTGCCACCGGCAATACGCCCCCTGTAGCAAGCATTGCCTGTGGAAACGGACCTTTCACCATTCCCCGTTCGACGCCCTTTACGCTGACCGGGTCGGCGACGGACGCCAACAACAACTTGGTTAAATATTGTTGGGAACAGTATGACGAAGACGGCGCAGGCGTACGCCCCACGCAAGGCTTCATCGGGGCGCAGGCAGCGGCAAGCAATATCGCCCCTTTGTTTAGGAGCTACCCGCCTTCCAATAGTGCTACCCGTACTTTTCCTAATAAGGATTTGGTGATTGCCAACGACAACTCCTCCTCCTTCGAACCGCTGCCGACAGTGGCACGGACGCTGAATTTCCGCTTGTTTGCCCGCGACAACAACCCCAACGGCGGCGGCATCCATTGCCAATCCTTGGCCCTAAACGTCAGCGCACAAGGACCCTTAGAAGTGACCTTGCCCAACGGCGGTCAAACCGTGGCGGCAGGATCCATGACAACGGTGAACTGGAACCTCAACGGCATCAATTTTTTAAGCTACGTAAACATTACGCTTTCGGTGGACGGGGGCAAGACCTTCCCTTACGTGCTGGCGTCGAACGTGCTGGCGGTGAGCAGTTCACAGTCGGTACTCATTCCGGCGAACGTTCCGAATACGAACAAAGCAAGAATCCGGGTGGAAAGCGCCGGGAATGCCTGCGTGGTGTTTTTTGACATTTCCGACGCCAATTTCAACATCACCGACGACTGCATTGCCGCCAACAGCAGTATTTGCGACGATGCCGCCGTTGCCTACTTAGCCGGGCACCCGGCCTTGGCGCTTGGACTGAACCGCTCTTATACGTCCAGCCCCGTCACTGCTGCTACTTTCGACATCAGCGCCAACAGCCCGACCGGTCCGCTTGCCGCACACCTGTCGGCGAACGGGGGAAGTTGTACGACCACTTGGGGCAACAATGAAAAGTATGAAACTTTCGATTTTGAGGTGACCGATGCAGGCGAATACACTTTTACCGTAAGTTTGGCTGACGTTGCCTTTTCGGTTTTTGCTTCGCCCGGTTATGCATCCGCTTTTCCCTGTTCCGGCACTTTTTATGCCTCGAATGCAATAGTGCCTGCTCCGGGAAACCTCAATCTATTCGGTGAGTTCACCTTAACGCTCAGCACCTGCACGAAATATAAATTGGTGATGTGGTCCGTCAACGGTGCCAACGTCAGCCGTACAATTGCCTTTTCCGGCGCAGGAGGGGTTTATCCGCTGAATGCCGGGCCAGGCACAAGCTACAGCTACACCTATGTGGCCATCAACGATGCAACCAACACTATTGAAGCCGTAAGTCCCAACTCCTTATTCACCAGCCTTCCGGCAGGTGCCTATTCGGTGTATGGCGTTTCTTACAAATCCGGCGGAGCGACACCTCCCGCCAACCAAGACCCTGCTACCTGGGTGGGCGATTACCTTGACTCCCTGCTCATTAGCGCCTGCATTGCGAAGAGCAGCAACTTCAAACCTGTCACCGTGCTGGGCTGCGTGACGCCTAGCTTCAACTCGGTGGTAGTGCTGCAACCCACCTGCGCCGTTGGTGGGCGCATCGTCGCTTCAGCGACCGGCGGCGGCGGCATTCTTGAATATGCCATTATGCATGATCCAGTTTTTTTCAAATATGCGATGTGGAACACGACGGGTAACTTTGCCAACGTGCAGGCGGGCACTTACTACCTCCGGGCAAGGTTGAAGGCGAACCCGACCTGCTATGCTGACTACCCGACCACAATCACTTTGACAAATCCCACCAACTGCTGCCCCGTTTATTACAGCACCGACGTGCCGAAAACCATCGGTGCAGGCGCTCCCAATACCGTCACTTCCACCCTCAACATTCCAAGTAGCGGTGCCATCGCCGACATAAACTTGCTCAACCTCGGCATTGATCACACGGCCATCGGCGACCTGCGGGTGAAATTGAAAAGCCCCGCCAACACGGAGCGCATCGCGCTGGACTTGATTTGTAGTGGCGAAGACAACATCCTAATAGACCTCGACGATGAAAGTGCCAATTTATACAACGTCATCCCCTGCCCCCCTTTTGGCAACAGCTACCGACCAAACCAGGCTTTCAACAACTTCGACGGGGAGGGCATAAACGGCAACTGGACGCTGACCATTGACGACATCAATCCCGGTGACGGCGGCACCTTGGAAACCTGGGCGCTCGAAGTGTGCTACAACACCACTTGCACCCCGCCAACTATCAGCGCAGTGACGGTGACTCAACCCAATTGCTCCGCCCCGGCAGGCCTCATTTCCATCATTGCCAACGGCAACGGGGATTTGCAATACAGTATTGATAATGGGGTTAACTGGCAGTCTTCCAACCAATTCGATGCACTGCTGCAAGGAAGCTACACAGTGAAAGTGAGGCTGCAATCGGACTTCGCCTGCCAGGCTACATGGGCTTCAAATCCTGTCGCCATCAACGCCGTGCCGGTCGCTCCTACCATTTCAGATGCCGTTGTAACACACCCTACCTGCGCCATCCCTTCGGGAACCATCATGCTCTATGCAAATGGCAACGGCGCTTTGCAATACAGCGTCAACGCAGGTTCAAGCTGGCAATCCTCGGATACTTTTACAGGATTGCCGCCGGGCTTTTACGAAATCCGGGCGAGGCTTCAATCGGAGGTGACTTGCTTCACGATTTATGACAACAATCCGGTGGAAATCACTGCTGTACCTGTTGCACCAACCGTCTCTGCGCCGACGCTAACGCAGCCGACCTGCAACACGCCTGTTGGGGTCATTGTGATAAATGCAAGCGGAGACAGCCTTTTGGAATACAGCATCAACAATGGGGCAAGTTGGCAAGCGTCGCACACCTTTTCTGGCTTGTCGCCTGGCAGCTATATGCTGCGGGCACGTTTGCAACAAAATCCTACTTGTTTCACGAATTACGCTGGCAATCCTGTTGTGCTGAATGCCGCTATCGGTTGCTGTACGGTTTACAACAGCACCGACGTACCGAAAAACATCAGCACATCGGGCCCCAGCACGGTCACCTCCACACTCAACATTCCCGACGGCGGTTCCATCACCGATGTGAACCTGCTCAACCTCGATATTGACCATACTTTCATCCACGATTTGACGGTGAAACTGAAAAGCCCTGCCACAACGGAGCGTACCCTGCTCAATCAAATTTGCTCCAGCCAGGACAATATCCTTTTAAGCCTCGACGACGAAAGCGGCAGCCCTTATGCCTCTATTCCATGCCCACCCAACGGCGGCTCCTACCAAGCCTTTCAAACACTCTCGCATTTCGACGGGCAAAACCTCAATGGCATCTGGACATTGACTATTGACGACCCAAACAGTACGGACGGCGGCGCTTTGCAGGCGTGGAGCTTGGAAGTTTGTTTCAATGCGTCCTGTTCTCCACCGACTGTCCTCGCTCCGACCGTCACGCAGCCAACTTGCGCTTTGCCTTCGGGAACAATTGTGGTGAACACGAGTGGCGGCGGCACGAAAGAATTCAGCGTGAACAATGGGGCGAACTGGCAGACCTCTAACATTTTTGCCGGTTTGCCATCTGGAAGCTACACTTTGCTTGCCCGCCTGCAATCAAACCCCGGCTGTGTGGGTGCATACACGGGCAATCCAATAGTAATCAATGCCGTCCCGAACGCACCGGTATTCAATGTTTTGACGCTGACGCAACCCACTTGCGCTGTTCCGACAGGGACGATGGTGGTCAACGCCAGCGGCAGCAGCGCCTTGAATTACAGCGTGGACAACGGGGCAAGCTGGAACGGCATTAACACCATTGCCGGACTGGTGCCGGGCAACTACAACCTGCTAGTGCAACTGCAATCGAACCCCGCCTGTTCGGTTGCTTATTTCGGCAACCCAGTGCTGATAAACGCCGTTCCTACCGTTCCAGTGGTCAATGCTCCGACGGTGACGCAACCCAACTGCCCCGTGCCGAGCGGCACGATTTTGATGAACGCAAGCGGCGATGGCGCTTTGGAATACAGCATTACCAACGGCGACACTTGGCAGACCTCAAACACCTTCGCCAACCTGCCTTCAGGGAATTTCCTCACATTTGTCCGTTTACAGGAGAATCCCTCTTGCTCTACTGCATGGGCAGGCAACCCAGTCAGCATGAACCCAGCGCCAGCCACGCCTGTCATGCTCCCGCCAGACGTGACGCAGCCGAACTGTACCGCTACGACAGGCACCATTGACATCGTTGCCGTCAACTTCCCGAACTTCGAGTACAGTATTGATAACGGCAATAACTGGCAGCCGTCAAGCTTTTTCACAGGCTTAGCGCCAGATAATTATTACCTAAAAGTGCGGGTGCAAAGCGACCCGGCCTGTTTCGTTTCCTACCCGGAAAACCCGTTGGCAATACAACCTGCACCTGTCGTGCCGACGGTCACTGCCCCCACCGTGACGCAACCGATGTGTGCTTCGTTTCCCAGCGTAGGAACAATTGTGGTAAACGCCACTGGCATCGGTACGCTGGAATACAGCATTGATGGTGGGGCAAACTATCAGCTTCTGCACATCTTCTCAGGGCTTGCGCCGGGTAGCTACAATATCAGGGTGCGGCCGCAGGGCGACCCCTTGTGCTGGGCGGCATATTCAGGCAATCCGGTAGTACTCAATGCTGCTTTTCCTGCATACATCAACCAGTGTACCAGCGGCGATTTCATCCAGGATTTTACTTTTGGTGCTTTCAGCAACCTGGCGACAGGCTGCGCCAATCCGGGGGCAAGCAATTATTCCAACTACTTCGACATGGGGCCGAATGTGCAGGTGGGCGAGACGTATTCGGTCACGGTGAAAGTCGGTTCCTTCGAGCAATGGGTAGGCGTCTATATTGATTTTGACCAAAATGGCAGCTACATGGATGGGGGCGAGTTTTTTAACCTCGGACAGGCGCCTGCGAACGGCACAGTCATGGGCAACATCTCTATCCCTGCCGGGGCGGCGCAAGGCACTAGGACGATGCGGGTGCGCTGCATCTACAATTCTATGCTGACAGCCGCCGACGGCTGCGGCACGACCTTCGATTTTGGGGAGGTGGAGGATTACAATATTTACATTTTCTGCCCGAATAACCTGGCGGTCAATGCGGTGCCGATATTGGACGGCACCTACAGCGCAGACCAGGAAATCACTTCGATGGGGACGGTGCCGGGCAGCGGAAATGTGACATTTTCAGTGGGGACTGGTGCGATATTGCAACCGAATTTCGAGGTGCACTTGGGCGGGGTGTTTACGGTGTTGCTGGAGAGTTGTTTTCCCTGAGATTTTTCTGCAAAGCAGCCGCTTGATATTAGTTGATATCAGAGTTTTTTGGTAAGAAAGTCAACGATTTATATAAATTCTCAGTCGTTGGAGAAGCCCAATATTTGTTCAAAAGACACCCATTTGATGTTTATGACCTCGGCTCCCATAACTATCGGAGCCGAGGTCGTGACAGGGCCTTACTATACTGCTCTGTACCTTTTTCATTTCGTATCAAATTTTGGCCCGGAGCAAGGTGACGAACTGTGTTTTAATACATCCATTTTTAATCTGAAATGAATCTTAACACAGTTCGTCATCTTGGTTCTTATTGGGATATTGAAGCACAATTGCGAGACTATTCATCGAATATCTCAAAAATCCCATTTTCAAATAATAGCGCTTTAGTACTTAAGCCAGCAACACAAGCAATGCTACTCCGATTATTCATGTTTGAAATCCTTGAAACCACTTAATCAATGAGCGTCCCATTGATGGATTTGTATAACATTGGTTTGTTGATTACCTGCCCAGCGCCCGGTGCATCGTCATTGGCATCAAGGTAAATAATGCGGTGGCCGGAGGGCGGATTGGCATCATCGTCCACATCGTCAATGCTGTAAAAAGGAAGGGTCAGCAACGAAGTGGTGTTACCGGCGCTTTTCAGGACGTAGCGGTTGAGGGAACTGTAATCGTACAGGAACACGCCGCCCCTACCGTAAAGGTCGTCTGCGCCCGCCGTTCCCCAGTCTTTGTAGATGTCAGCTTTGGCAAAAAGGATTTGCCGCACACCGCTGGCACTCAATTGGGTATGGCCTGACCAAAAGGCTGCCGCCGTACCTGCCGCATTGGGGGTAGAACAACTGGTGCCACTGAAACCGCCGCCATAAGCGACCGTGGTAGTATTGGTAGGTGCTACGACGTCGGGCGCCTGATTGCCGCTATTGGTCGGCCCCCGGCTGCTGTAACTGGCGAGAATACCGGACGTACCCGATGGGTCGTTGTAGTCTGTTGTCGCCACTGCCCCAACGGATACAACGTTGGCTGCCGTCGAATTGGAAGGCGAAGTGCTGCTGCCTTCGGTGGAAAAATACTGGAAGTTGGTACAGGCGTCGTCGTGGTTGAACAGCTCGAACGCCGGCGGGTTGGCCGATTTTCTAAACACGGCGAGATATACATCCAAACTGCTGTTTGTGCTGAAACTGATGCTCTCGAAATCGTTGGTATTCGTGCTGGAAGCGATGATTGTATTGGTGTTGGCGTTGTAGAGGTACAAATCATAATGGTCGGTCGTGGAAGCGCTGTTCCATTGCAAATTCGCCCACACGGAAGACGCATTGCCAGCTGTGCCGTTCATCGTGAAATTATTTTGTTCGTCGCCGCCTGACCAGTTGTGCCAGTCGTCCCCGTCGTCACTAAAATTGCCTTGCCAATGGGTTCCGTGCCGGTTACCAGAGGAGGTGAAAAACAGGATGCTATTGTTGGATGCGTCGGCAGCGGCAGTGCAGGCAGCACCGGTATTATCCCCCCAGCCCGTGTTGTAGCGGCTTTGGGAATGGCTGATGACGTCCACGCCTTCGCTAATGCAATCGGTCACGGCAGTGCCCAAATCGCTGATGGAGTTGATTTTGCAAATGACGAAATCCGCATCAGGAACATGGTCGAAAAACGTTTCGACGCAAGCTGTGCCATGCACACCGTCCGCAGCGCTTTCAAAAGGGTTGCCAGTGTAGTTGTAGATAGTCGTATTTCCAGCCGTCGGCGCAGCGCCCGCATTGCGGGCTTCCGTAAACATGTCGAAGCCCCCATCAATCACAGCAACCACCAACCCAGCTCCCCCTGGCCCGCTGTAACTGTCAGAATTGGTCAAGCCTGGCCCCTGGTTATCTGCCGGTGGCGGCGAGATGACTTCGGATAGGCGGTAGCCCGGTGGCAGGCTTTGGCCAATGGCCAGCAACTGATCCACGGGTGCCCAGGCGCTCGCCCGGTTTTTGTATTGGGTGGTCAGTTCGATGTTAGGAATCGCCCGCAACAGGTCCATTTCGATGGACAGATCGAGGTCTTCCTGGGCGCCCCGTATGATTTCCACGTAAATGCTGTTGCCTTTCAGGGGCATGTACATGGACTGGGCTTTGGCGAGGCCTTCGCTCACGCTGCTCATAGCGCCTTTATGCACTTCCAGCAGCGTTGAACTAATAAAAGAAAATGGGTTTTGTTCGCCCTTGTCAATGTCCGCCGGAATGTCCTGCGCCACAGCGGAAAAACAGCCCATACTGACTATTAGGATAGAGAATATTTTTTTCATGATCAAAAGGTTTGTTCGGATTTAAGTGACGTGTGAATTAAGTTTCTTGACATTTTCAATATGGGGGCTCGGGGGCGATAGCCCCCGGAATCCCCTTCCCCCAGCGGTGGCACCGAAGGTGCCCCCGCAGGGGG
>JBGSKQ010000035.1:0-12751 GCA_041741095.1 Saprospiraceae bacterium | reverse complement strand
TCGTCGTCATGGTGATCATCGCCACCGCCGCCGCCGAAGCCGCCACGGCCACCGCCGCCACCGCCGCCCCTGCTTTCGCGGGGTTCAGCTTTTTTAACAACAATCGTCCTGCCGTCCATTTCGGTATCGTTCAGTTCTTTGATGGCGTTCATCGCCTCGTCGTCGTTTGGCATTTCCACGAAGGCAAAGCCCTTGGAACGGCCTGTAAATTTGTCCATGATGACGTTGGCGGCTGTTACTTCGCCAAATTCTTCAAAAGCCGCACGGATGTCGTCCTCGTGCGTGTCGTAGTTCAATTTTGCTACGAAGATGTTCATTGCAAAAAAAATTAAATGTGAAAAATGAAATGAGAAACCCCTGACAAAGCGATTGAAAATAGAACGAAAAATGGGGAAACGGGCAGAAGGCTGGAAGGACGAGTTGAGAGTTGGTACTAACGAATCTTACTTGCAGGACTACTGTACGACCACTTACCGGAAAACTATTTGCTTGCTGTGGACAGTGAATTACTCAAAGAACAGGGCAAAGATAAACCTAAATTTTGTTTGATGTCAGATTTTTATGGATTTAATTTTTTCCTAACTGATTGCCTATAATTTTAGGCTGGCAGGATTTCGCTTTTGGTGATAGATCAGGATGAACTCCAAACTGTTCCCGATATACTTAAATACAAGTACATATTTCTTTTTGAACATTGCCTTCCTGTAAAGCTTTTGAGGGGTAATTTTTAACGGCCATTCCATAAAGTGGGTTGGGTACGGGGCAATTTTATGCGAAATAAATTCATCCAATTCCAAAACGAATTGAACTCCCTTGCCCTGAGCTGCATTTTCTTCAAGCCAATTCCGAACCGCTTTTAAGTCGCGGATAAAGCGAAGGCTGAAGGAAATATTAGGGTTCTGGGGATTCATATTTTAAAGAGCGCCCTGAGTTCTTCATGGCTTACTTTAGGTTCGTGTTCAGCATCCTCCAAAATTTTCAACAGTTCTGTTTCCGACAATGCAGGGCCTTCCAAGGCAATGGAACCCTCTGGCTCTACAACTTTAAAATCGAGCATTTTTTTCTTTTTGAACGCTTTGAGCACCTGAAGCATAAACTCAAGCTCAGAAGGAGGTATAAATAAATTTACTTTTATATTTGACGAAACTTTGCTTTCCATGTCAACGGTTATTTTCAAACTAAAGATAGGATCTTTTGGTAAATACGGATCGAAAAATTGATGCCCTTTCAATCCTTCACTTTCTTTCTTTTCATCCAAAATTGCCAAACCAATGCCCCCAAACAAATGCCCACCCCCAAAAATTCACGGGTGAATTCTATGTATGGCTCCGTGGCCTTCATCTCTCCGGCAATGTTGGGTGCGCCCATTTTTATCCAGTTGATAAACTCCGGCAATAAAGTACCCATCCACACAAGGCAAACCAAAATCCCCAGCCAAAGCACATATATATTGTATCGCCGATATGCGGCAAACACACATACCAATGCCGTGAAAAAATACAGCGCCATCCAATGGAAAGGGTCTGGATCGTTGTATTGCAAAGCTGCAAACAGCACGAAAAGAGCGGCCAGCGACAAGTTGATGATTTTAAATTTCATAGGCTTATTGAACTGTTTTTAAAATCCAATCAGAGACCAGCGCCAAGGCTTCGGGCGAGAAAGTTTCCTCAATCTTGCTGTATTCGCTGGGCGACCCTGTTTCGCAGTTTTGAAACAGGTGGTTGAGGCCCGGCAATTCTTGGATGGTGTATTGCTTGTTCCCAGCTTTGTCAAGCCCAGCCTTGATGCCGGCCAGGTTGATTTTTGGCTCCACTTGCAAGTCCTTTTCGCCATTGATGGCCAGCACGGGGCATTTCACTTTTTCCAAAGCAGTTTTGGGGTCGTATTTTATAAAATACCGGAACCAGGGCGACAAAAGTGGCCCGGCCTGTTGTTTTACAAAATCTTCCATAGTGTCGGCTGCCGCTTTTTCATCATCGGGCATATTTTCAAAGGCTTCCTGTAAAATGGCAGTCAACCCCGCCCTTAAACGGCTTGTATCGGCCTCGGTTTTTACCAGGTGAAGGGCCTTCGCAGTGAATTCAAGCTCACGTTGGTTGCGTTCTTCGGAGTAGCCGTTTGCCCTATTGATAAGGTCAATTTGGGTCAAAAGCACCTCTTCGCCGTCCCCGCCCGTACCGGCCAGTAGGACGATGAAGGCCACTGCATCCGACTGGGCAGCGCACATAGGCGCTATGATGCCACCTTCGCTGTGGCCTATGATGCCAATTTTCTTAATGTCAATTTCCGGCCTTGTTTTCAAATAAGCCACGGCTGCCAGGGCGTCTTCCGCAAAGTCTGCTGTGGTAGCGGAACTGTGGTTTCCTGTGGAGCCGCCCACACCACGGTCGTCGTACCGCAGCACAGCAATGCCTTGCCGGGTGAGGTGGTCGGCCAGCACCAAAAACGGCTTGTGGCCCAGCAGTTCTTCATTGCGATCCTGTGGTCCGGAGCCGCTCACCAGCACAACAACAGGGATTTTTCCGGCTTGATTGGGCAGTGCGAGCGTACCAGCCAGCGATACGCCTGCCGTTTTATTTTCAAAAACCACTGCTTCTTCCTGGTAAGGGAAAGGCGGCTTTGGCTCCTGCGGGCGGCGCATGGTGGGCGTTTCGTTGGCCTGGCGGTTGAGCACCAAGGGCATTTTTGCACCCATTTGTTCAAAAGTGCCATTGATTTCCGTGAATTCTTCGTTGGCAGTGCCCTTGAAATTCGCTTGCATGGCTGGCATCTGGATGCTCAGTTCCTGCGCTGAATAAGCAGTGGGGCCAGCGGGTATGCCGAATGCCTTTTGGTCGGGGCTGTCGAGGGTAGCGGCAAATCCGTCGTCGGTTTTTTGCACATGAAAAACCACCCGCAGTTTCATGACGCCCTGCACATCCAGTACGCCGTGCCAATCGCCGGTTATGTCGTTTTGGCCGATCAAAATGGACGAAAGCAACAAAATCAGTAAAAAGGTGAAAGCGAATGGTTTGAAGTTTTTCATGTTGGAAAATTTTAGTCAGAATAGTTTTTAAAAAGGCTTTTGGGCCAGAACCAGCAACCCGTTGCCCGAATTTTTGGGCAAATTATAATCTATCCACTTGAAAATCAGTATAAACGGCAAAAATAAAATCAGCCCCAAGGCAAAAATCCACGACCACCACCAGGCGGCATTGCCCAGGCCCATGAGCAAGAGGGAATAGGTTTCGTGGGCAAGAATTCCCAATGTGCTGTACGTGTGCTTTTTTTTCAACATGCTGAAACCCTCCGCCGCCAATTTTTCATTTATTTCCGCTTCGGAATAAACCCTTTTCCTGGCCTGGCTTTTTTCGTAGTGGCCTGTTTTTTCAAAAAAATACCTGTACAAAGGAAGTATTGCCCTGCCGTTGACAGGAGTATAGAGCAAGAACAAGCAGCCCGGCTTCAGGGCACGGTAAAAATTTTCGAGTACCCGCCCATCTTCGGCGATGTATTGCAGCGTACCGATGCAGAGCAGCAGATCCGCTTCGTTTTGAAGGGACAATTCCTCCAATTTTTTTTGGAAAAAAGCCAAGCGCCAGCCGTCAGCCAGCTTTTCGCTGTACCTTTCACAAAAAGCAATGTTGTTTTTGTTTTTGTCAAAACCCCAAAAACGCTGGTGCGGATATTTTTTAATAAAAGGAAAAATGTATTGCCCGTCGCCGCAGCCTGCGTCCACGACGAGGCTGTTTGGCGGCAGTGTTGAGAGCAGCTTTTTCAATTGTTGGGTTGTTGCCCAGTTGCGTTGCAGGAGGAGTTTGTTCCAGGTATGGACAAAGCTGATTAAATGGGGAAAACGCCAGAAAATGGCAGGATATGTGTGCTCGTTGAGATGCTGTTGGATATCCATTGCATGGCAAATGTACCTGAACCATATTGAACATTTGCCACAGCTTTTATCCAGTAAATGGGAAAGGTTGTAAATTTAGCCCTTCTCCCCAAAACCATCAATCGCAAAACCAACCATGCTTCAAGCCATCATCTTCGCAATAATTACGATCGCCGCATTTGCCCTTGCCTGGAAAAACTACAACAGGGTCAGGCGCAATATTTTGCTGGGCAAGGAGGTGCCGAAAGATGCACCCTTGGGGGCAGGCGGCACAGGCCATGCCGGCGAGCGCTGGCGCAACGTAGTTCTCATCGCCCTGGGCCAAAAAAAGATGTTCAAGCGGCCCCTTCCGGCCATTTTTCACCTATTCATTTATGTGGCGTTTTTGCTCACGCAAATTGAATTGATTGAAATTTTCGTGGACGGCTTCACGGGCAGCCACCGCATTTTCGCCGATGCGCTGGGCGGTTTTTACACTTTTATTATCAGTTTTATTGAAATACTGAGCCTGCTGGCTTTTGTGGCCACGCTCATCTTTTTGGCGAGGCGCAACCTGCTGAAGGTGCCCCGCCTAAGCATGTCCGAACTCAACGGCTGGCCCAGGCTGGACGCCAACCTGATCCTGCTGGGCGAAATCCTGTTGATCGTCGGCATTTTCAGCATGAACGGGGCCGACAAGGTTTTACAAAGTATGGGCGCCGAACACTATCATGCAACAGGCGCTTTTGCCATAAGCTCATGGCTGGGCCCTTCGCTGTTTGGCGGG
This sequence comes from Saprospiraceae bacterium, assembly GCA_041741095.1. Taxonomy (GTDB): domain Bacteria; phylum Bacteroidota; class Bacteroidia; order Chitinophagales; family Saprospiraceae; genus UBA6168. Next base: position 8,117 of record JBGSKQ010000035.1, on the reverse strand, counting down.
ATCGACGAAGGGGCGCTCGTCGGACTGGAACGCTTCGGCTGGTGGTTGCATATTTTGGTGGTTTTTGCTTTCATCAACTACCTGCCCATTTCCAAGCACTTCCATATTTTCCTGGCTTTTCCGAATACTTATTATGCCAAATTGACGCCCAAGGGCCAGATGGCCAATATGCCTGAAATCCAAAAGGAAGTGGACAATATGATGAACCCCGAAGCCGCTGCCGAGCCACAGCCGGAGGGTGAAATGGATCTATCATTTGGTGCCAACGACGTGTTCCAGTTGACCTGGAAAAACCTGCTCGATGCTTATACCTGCACGGAATGTGGCCGCTGCACGGCCGTTTGCCCGGCCAATATCACGGGCAAAAAACTGTCTCCCAGAAAAATCATGATGGACACCCGTGACAGGGCCGAAGAAGTTGGCAAAAACCTGGAATCGGGCAATGTCCAATTTATTGCGCCTGACAAACAAGGCGAGGGCGCTGTTTTGACCAAAGAAAACTACGGCGACGGCAAATCGCTCTTCGACTACATCAGCCGGGAGGAAATCCACGCCTGCACTACTTGCCAGGCCTGCGTGGAAGCCTGCCCCGTGCAGATTGACCCTTTGAACATCATCCTGCAATTGCGCCGCTACGAAATACTGGTGGAAAGCGCCGGGCCAAGCGATTGGCTGCCGTTGTTCAACAGCATGGAAAACAGCCAGGCCGCCTGGGCCGTTTCGACGGATCGGGATGCGTGGACAGCACAGCTTTGATTATTTTATCAATCGTAAATCGTACCTCCCCCTCAAAACTTTTTCAAATGCCAAAATCTTTTTTACTCCTACTCTTGACTCTTTCGGCCTTTGCCTCAAAGGCCCAAGACTTTTATGTCGTGGATTCGCTTTATTGTTATTTCTACGACTCTGTTCAAAACGAGCAGCCCTATTTGAGGCAATATAATCTGGACTTTACTTCGGATGGAGAGGTGCTGGAAAGCCGCCAAGAATTCAACAATTCTGGGGCTTCTGATTGGTTTTACGCCCTCCATACGAACTATGTTTATGATGGCCAAAACAACGTCACAGTACAAGTAGAGCAACATTGGGACAGCCTAAATTTGACTTGGGTCAACGCCAACCGAACCCTAAACACGCCCAACCAAAACGGAGACTACACGGAAGTGCTCAAGCAGGAATGGATCAACGGTAATTGGTTCAGTTTAGAACGGATTAGCTCTGTTTATAATGCCCAGGGCCATATCGAAATACTGATCCGGGAGGTGTTTGAAATGACGGGTTGGCAAAACAGCTTCCGCATCATTTACGCCTCCAACGCCCAGGGCAAACTGGTGCAGACGAAATTCCAGCTTTGGGACACCACCGCCAATAGCTTTTACGAGGTGAGCCGCCAGACCTACACCTACGACAGCCAGCAATTGGACCTGGAAGCCGAGCGCCTCACCGAGGTTTTTAACGCCAGCAATGCTATGTGGGAAAAAAGCAGCCGCAGCCTCAAAGGCTACGACAGCAGCGGAAATATGACGGAAGAAACCACCCAACTCTGGAACAACGTGGACTCCTCCTGGCTGAACCAAAACCGGATCCTGCAAAACTTCAACGCCACGGATCAAGTCACCTTGCGCACGGAACTGCTCTGGAACGGCGACCAATGGACCAATTATTACCAAACCAACAACGTCTATGACGCCAACGCCAATTTGATCCGCTTCGAAGTGTCAAATTGGGAAATCAACCAGTGGCGCTTGTTGAACAGTTGCGACTTTTATGTGCGCTTTCACCACCCCGTAGCGGCCCAGGAAACCTTACAGCCTGTTTTTTGTGAAATGCCCAACCCCATCGCCCCCGGCCAGTCGTTTTATTGCCCTCATTTACCCAAAGGGCAAACTTTTTTTCTCGGCATTTCTGACCTTAATGGCCAATTGGTACAAATGGAAAATATTGAAAACCAAGGATTTATCAGCATATCCAACTCCCTGCCCAGCGGAATGTACGTGGCGACACTATTCAATGAGCAAGGCGTTTTTTCCACCCAAAAACTAATTATTTCTGAACGATAAACAGTGAACGACAAAAGTTCATCATTCATCGTTCATCATTCATAGTTTCAAAAAAATGGCAATCAAAACAATGGCCGAACTGGCCGCAGAAGGACGAAAACCGGAGATACTTTTTTGGGTCGGCTGCGCAGGCAGTTTCGACGACCGGGCACAACGGGTGACCGTGGCATTTGCCAAAATACTGCAACAGGCTGGCGTGGATTTCGCCATCCTCGGCCAGGAGGAAAGCTGCACGGGCGACCCCGCCCGGCGGGCCGGCAACGAGTTTTTGTTCCAAATGCTGGCCCAGCAAAACGTGGCGGTGTTGAACATGTACGAAGTAAAAAAAATTGTGACCGCCTGCCCGCACTGTTTCAATATGTTGAAAAATGAATATCCTGAACTCGGCGGCCATTACGAGGTTTTGCACCACACGCAGTTCCTGCAAAGCCTATTGGCCGAAGGCAAATTGAAAATTGATGGTGGCCGATTCAAAGGCAAAAAAATCACCTACCACGACTCCTGCTACATGGGCCGTGGAAATGGCGTCTATGAAGCTCCCCGTGAAATGCTCGCTGCCCTGGATGCCGACCTGGTAGAGATGAAACGCAGCCGTGCCAATGGCCTGTGCTGTGGCGCTGGCGGTGCCCAAATGTGGAAAGAAGACGAACCCGGCAACAAACGCATCAACGTAGCACGGACGGAAGAGGCGCTGGAAACGGGTGCCGAGATCGTGGCCGTGAACTGCCCCTTTTGCCTGACCATGATGAGCGACGGCGTGAAGGCGCATCCCGATAGTAATCGGGAGCAACAGGAGCGGGTAATGGTGTACGACCTGGCGGAGTTGATTTTGAACAACCAGTAAATTTTTGAAATGAAAGAAATCACCCTGCAAATCCTCCACGAAGAAGATGAAGCGCTGATTATCAGCGTGTTGGAGGCGTTTCGAGAAAATGGAAAAATTGTTGTTAAATCAAACGCCGACAAGAGTCCCACAGAAGGTCCTTTCGATAAAAACGACGAGGAAATTTCTGATTTATTGGATCGGGCAGACCGTGAAAGAGGTGTTCCTTATGAAGAATTGCGGAAGCGTTTTGGATTATAAACAAAACGGTTTGGTTGTATTTTTCTTTAAAAAGGCAGCCCCAATAGCTCCTCCTTTCCTTTATTGTTTTTATCAAAAACTGTCTGCGGAGAAGTGTTCAAAAAACGGGCAGGCTTTGCTACCGGGCGCTGTTCATCCTTGATGAAACCCACCTTGGCCTGGCCTTCTTTTTTTAGGAAAACCTTTCTCCTCATGCTCATGGGCACCATCATGCCGTCGGTGTTCAATTCCAAGGCGATTGGGGCATAACCGTCTGCCCGAATAATGATGTGGTATTGTTTGCCGCCTTCCAGTGCCATGAAAATCCCTTCGTCAAACGGCTGCTCCCGAAAAACGAGGGGCCGCTCTGCACCTTTTTCCCACACTTCCGCCATCGATCCAAGCACGGGGATGGCAGTCTCTTCGTCCAGGGCCAACAACTCCAACTCCAGCCCGGTCTCCATTTCATAGATGTCAAAATCCGTAGTGGCGACAGCTTGATCGCCGTGTGGGCGGTTGGAAACAAAATAGCCCCGCTGCGACTGGAAGTGATAAGTAAAATAAAGTTCATCGTCCCAGGAGTTTACCAGGTCGCCCAGGTTTTCAGGTTCTTTCCATTCGCCTTCTACATTTTTTTCTATTTGGTAAACATCAAAACCGCCGAGGCCGAAAAGCCCATTGGAACTGAAAAAGAGAGATTGTGAGCGTGCCTCGAAATAGGGCGTCGTCTCGTCTTGCGCCGTATTGAAGAGCAGATTCACCGGATGGCCAAAATCGCCCTCTGGCCCCAAAATACTCGCCCAAACATCCATCCCCCCTTTGCCGCCTGGCCTGTCCGACACGAAATACAGCACGTATTTTTTCAGTTTTTTATCAAAAGCAATGGATGGCTGCGTGGCCGTGAAGTCCTGCTGGTTGATGTGCCGTGGCAGCTTAATTGGCGCTGCCCATCCCCCTTCAAATTGCTTGTCCCTGTACCATAGTGCACATTTTTTTTGGTTGAAAACATCGCCTTCCTCACAAATGGAAAAATACATGCGGCTTGCATCGGGCATCAGCGCCATGTTGAAAGCGGTGCCTTTCTGGTTGACCGTTTTTTCGATAATCAGCTTTGCTTGGCCACCAGCCAAGCGGGCGCTCATGATACCTGCCGTTGGGGCATTTTTTTCCACTGGTTGGAAAACCGTGGAGAAATAAAGCTTATCGCCATAACGAAGGGGTGCGAAGTCGGCTTGTCGGGTGTTGATGTGGCCAGGCAAGGCCGCAATTCCATGCTGGGCTGCCGCCGATTGCAAATTTGGGAAAAACCAAAACGGAAAAATCAATAGGATGAAATGATTGAATCGGGTCATCATATCAGGATTTGGGCGCAGACCATGCAGTTAGCGGCAGCGAAAAGCGCCAATGAGGCGTCTCATGCGCTGTTCATTGCGTGCAGCATTTATGCATCAGCAAGGTCATGCGGTGGTTACCGATAAATTTGGAGTAAATAGGCAGTAGGTGAAGGTGGTGCCGTTCGGTAACAAACAGGAAAAAGGTGCCCGGTTGCGGGCATTAGTAACTCGATGATTGGACGTTTTGTATTTTTTTCGGGAAAAAACTGTTCCAAGTTGACGGGTGTGGTCAAAATTGGCGGCTATTTTCAGGTGGCTGAAAACTTGCGGCCTTGGATAACATCCAGATACAACGACAATTAAATGTGATTTTCGGAAATTGTTTTTGCTGCAAAATTTTGGGCGGCGCCCCTCAAATCTCCCGCCAGATCACATCGCCCCAGCCATTGATGTAGGCCCATTTGCCTTTATAGTTGACCCACGCCAAACCGTCACGAAAAGGCAGGACGGCATCAAATCGGGGTTTAAAAATAATTCGGCCCTCAATGTCCATAAAGCCCCATAAATCGTTGGACTTCACCTGGGCAAAACTCTCGGAAAATACGCCTGCGTCTTCGAAAATAGGCTTGATTTTAAATTCGCCTGTTTTATCAATATAGCCAAACTTGCCTTCCAACTCTACCAGCGCCAGGCCCTCGCCGAAATCCCCGGCAAAATCGTATTGGGGCGGAATAACCACTTCCCCATTTTTGTTCACAAAACCGTATTTGTTGCCCTGTACGGCCACAGCCATATCGTCATAAAATTCGCCGTTGGTATAACCTTCTATCAGGTCGAATTGGGGGGTCAGGAGCAGTTTTCCATGTTTGTCCACCAAGCCCCATTTGCCGTTCCTGACAACAACTGCCACCTCGCCCTGAAAGGGAAAACATTCGTCGAACAAGGCCTGTATAGCGAATTCGCCCGACCTGTCCACGTAGCCTGAAAGTTGGCCAACGGTAGCGGGTGCAAGCCCTCCGTGAAATTCGCCCACCCAATCAAACTGCGGTGCGATCACATACTCGCCCGTTTTATCAATAAAACCGTACAAGCCCTCGCTCGCCGCAGGTGCCAAGCCTTCGGAAAAATAGCCCACGTCGGTAAACTGGATAGGGATGACGATGCGGCCCCGCTCATCAATGAAGCCCCATTTCAGCACCAATTGCACCTTGGCAAGGCCCTCCTCGAACAGGCCGAGATAGTTGAAAACATGGCGCATAAGCAAGCGCCCCTGATCGTCGAGCGGTACCATCTTATCGTTGAAACGGACACGGGAAAAGCCGTTGTAAAAATCCTCAGCCTCGATGTACTGCGGCTCTATGACCACTTCACCGAGGGCGTCCATGAAACCGTATTTACCGTTTTCCCTTATTTTGAAAAGTGGTTTACCCATGTATTGTAGTCTTGCAATCTTCAGTCCGGCAGTAGGCAGTCAACGTGTGGTTTTTCGCTAAAATACCCGTTCGGACTTTCCATTTTGTAATTGTTATTTCAGGCGGCGAAGATATGTTTTTTCCCTTCAGCCCCTTTCCAAAGTCAATAAGCAATAAGGCAATGGATCAATGAAACAATAAAGCCATGATTTAACTCACTTCTTCTCCAATTGTGCCGCCCTTTCCATGAACGGCCTGCCCAGTTCCTCCTGCCCGGCGTCCTTGTAGGCCGAGCCGAGGTAGCGGTTGATGGTGGGGTCGTTGGGGGCCAGTTCGTAGGCCATTTTAAAATAGCGGATGGCTTCGCTGAAATTTTTCTGCATGGCGTTCACGGCTCCGAGGTTTCGCAGCGGATCCACGAGTTTAGGGTTGAGCGAAACAGATTTTTCGTAGAGTTCTTTCGCCTTGTTGATGTCGCCCGCCTCAAAGTAGATGATGCCCATATTGCTATACACTACGGCAAAATCGGGGCGGTATTTCAAAGCCAGGTTGTAGTTTTCGATGGCTTTTTCAGGGTTCTTCGCACGGTAGTACACCAGGCCCAATTGGCCGTAGGCATCGTGGTATTGCGGGTAAATGGCAATGGCTTTTTCAAAGTGTTGTTTGCCCAAATCCGCCCAGCGCTGTTTTTCGGCGGGGTCGGTGGCATCGAGGCCGTTTTTGGTGAGTTCGAGGCCGTAGTGGAAGTTCAGCTTGGCCGAGTTCGGTGCTTTTTCAATGTCGGCTTGGTAGAGGGTGAAACTGGTCTCCCAATCCACGTTGCGGGTAATGGTTTTGTAACTATAAAAAAGCAAAATAACAGCCGCCGTGCCCCAAAGGGCCTTGTTTTGAAATAGCGCCTTCCCGTCCCCTATTTTATCCCTTGTATTTTGATTAAAAATTTTTGCCAGCAACAAAGCCAGCGCCAGCGTAAAACCGGGCGAGGGAGAGTAGAGCAGGCGTTCGCCGTAGTTCGTCCCGATCATCATCAGGATATTGGCGAACATGGAAAAATTGATGATGAAAAACAGGATGGCAAAAGACAGCAAATCTTTTTTGTTGAAACGCAGCAGCGCAAACACGCCCAGGCCTGCCCAGGCCAGAAAAGACAATAGCACCCGCCAATCGCCCCAGCCCGTGAGCGGCATTTGGTTGTAACCCAAATCACTTACCAATTCGAAGGGGAACAGCAGGGTGAGCAGGTATTTTCCCATCATCAAAAATGCGCCCGCCAAGCGCAGCCCAACATCATCGGTCCCTGCCAGGAAATTGTCCAGCACCGACACGCCACCGGGGTTGCCCATGCTGCCGATCACCGATTTGCGCACCAAGATGAAAACCAGCGCCAATGCTGCGTAAGCCGCCGTCAGCCCGCCTATTTTCGACCATTTTTCTTTAGTAAAAAAATACATGACCAAAGGGAAAATGGCGAGGAAAGTCACGGCATTTTCCTTTGAAAACAAAGCGGCCAGGTAGCAGGCCAGCGAAGCGGCCAATTTGGCCATGCTGCCGTTTTTCAAATAGTCCCACAGGAAATTGATGGCCAGCAGGCAAAGGCCGAACATGAGTATTTCGTCGAGGCTTTTGATGTTGGCCACTACCTCTACATGTACGGGGTGCGCCACAAAAAACAAGGTGGTGAGCAGGGGAATCAGCAGGTTGTACCCAGCCATGATTTTTGCCAAAACATAAAACAACAAAGCGCCGGAAAGTGCATACAGCAGTACATTGATGAAGTGGGCAAAGCCAGGCTTGTCGGGCGCTACTTCCCATTCCAGCGAAAAAACGGACATGGTGAGCGGGCGATACAACTCGCCGACGTCACGGCCATAGCCATAACGGGCATGGTGGGCAAACTGCTCCGGGATACCCTTCAAGCCCCGCTGCGTGATGAAGTTTTCCTTGATTTGGGAGAAATCGTCGAGTACGTAATCGTGCCCAAGGGTATTGGCATACAGCGCAAAGCCGAAAATTGCGACGGCCAGCATGATCCACCTGTTCAGCGGAATGGAAGCGGATGGGCTTTGCGTCCTTGATTTCTGTGGTATGGGTTTCTGTTTTGTTTTTCTATTTGCCATGCGAAAAATACCGTTTGCGATGCTATAAATGGGTTCTGCTGGCAAATTTAGAAAATATTGGCTCACCTCCGGGCAATAGCAGTTTCTGCTATTGGGAACACCTCACCCCCCGGCCCCCTCTCCTCCAGGAG
>JBGSKQ010000034.1:0-69489 GCA_041741095.1 Saprospiraceae bacterium | reverse complement strand
CCCCTTACCAGCAGACAGCGGGGGGGATTCATATTGGGTCACGAAGCACGGAAGGTCAACGTCGGAGGTTGAGGAAAATCTGACAGTTTCTTAGCGTCCGAAATGTTGCGACTGTCAGGTCAAGTCTTGACTATTACACCTGATTTCAAGCTTATTTTCCACTTTTGAAACCCCAGGGGCAGACCATGCTGCGTTTTCTGCTTGTTTCTTCTCTGCCCTGGACTGCACGGTACCTTTTAAAATGATTTTATCCCCCTCTACCAACACATTTACCGCCTCTGAATCAATGGTGGCATTCCGGTGAAAAGCATTGCGGATTTTATCCTTTACATTTTTTGGCTCTACTGCGGCCTTCACTTCAATGAGGTTGGTAACACCGCGTACGCCCGTCAAATACCTGACTGCATTTTTTGCCGCTTCTTTCTGGTAATTCCAATTCACTTTGCCTGCCAGGGTGAGCCAACCTTCTTCGACTTCAAGCTTAATTTTTTCTTCGGGTACGCTGGTGTTCCATTTCAAATGATTCAATGCAGCTTGTGCAATGTCCTCATCTGTACGCTGCAAGCTCCCGCTGATTTTTACGTCAATTTCCTGTACTACGGCTTTAACACCTTCCACTCTCAGCGCTGCTTTTTCAGCAGCCAACTTTTCTGCTTAGGCGCTGACATGACCACTGAGGGTTACGATTCCATTATTGACTGCTACACCTAATTTTGTTGCATCAATACTGGGTTCCCACATCAGTTCGTCCAGCACATCCTTTTTCAATATTTTATCGGTTTTCATAATGCAGAAATTTAAAGGTTAAAAAATACTGCTCGCCACAACCCTTCTAAAGGATACCGTTGGTGCCGATTACCTGCGCCAAATACTCAAAAACCTGGGTGAAGGAACAACCAGGTTCAATGAGAACATGGAAGCCCTGAAACACAATTTTTTGTTCAGGAAATATTATAAGAAACAGGAGAAGGAGAGGGCAGGTAAAGAAGCTAATTGATAGAACCGGGCGGAAGAAACGATCTTCGTTTTGTACAAATCCGAAACCCCTGATTTTTTGAAACTAAAACCATTTCTTTGGGCGTAAATGCCGCGTAACACACGGGCACGGAGCAGTTGAAAGCCCTTTGAGCATATAGAGCTATGCCAACTACAATGGTCCTATACAGTTCAGCCGATTCGATGGGGTTGGCCGATTGACTTTTTTACTTTCCGTAAAAATAGGGAGTGAGCAAAATGGCAGAAGGTGGTTTTTTAAAAAGTTGATAAGGGTTGATTGCCACCGAACGCAGACCCCCATCAACCTTAATAATTCCTTATCAACCCATTTCAACCAAAAAAAATGAAAAACTACGTCATAGGACTCGACTACGGCACCGACTCCGTCCGGGCCGTTTTGATTGATGCCAGCACTGGGGCAGAAATGGCATCGAGCGTGCATTGGTACGCCCGTTGGCGGGAGGGCAAATATTGCAACCCCGCCGCCAACCAGTTCCGGCAGCACCCACTCGACCATATCGAGGGGCTGGAAAATACCATCAAAGCCGTGGTGCGGGAGTCGGGCGTTGCCCCCGAAACGGTGCGGGGCATCTGCGTGGACACCACGGGCAGTTCGCCCATAGCGGTAGCAAAAGATGGGACACCGCTCTGCATGACGCCGGGCTTCGAAGAAAACCCCAATGCCATGCTGGTGCTCTGGAAAGACCACACGGCCATTGCGGAAGCAGAAGAAATCAATGTGCTGGCAAGGACTTGGGGCGGCGAGGATTTCACGAAATACGAGGGCGGCATCTACTCGTCCGAGTGGTTTTGGGCGAAAATCCTGCACGTCATTAGAGAGGACGAAGCCGTGCGCAACGAGGCGCACACTTGGGTCGAGCATTGCGATTTGATGACCAATATTTTGATTGGCAACAACGATATTGATACCCTGAAACGCAGCCGCTGCGCCGCCGGGCACAAGGCCATGTGGCACGAGGACTGGGACGGGCTGCCGCCCAATGCGTTTTTGGAAAAACTGCACCCGCACCTTGCCGAACTGCGTGGCCGCCTTTACCGGAACACGTTCACTTCCGACCTGCCCGCCGGAAACCTGAGCGCCGCTTGGGCGGAAAAACTCGGCCTGACCACCAGCACCGTCATTGCCGTTGGCACTTTCGATGCACACGCTGGGGCGGTTGGCGTAAAAGTGGAAGAACACAGCCTCGTGCGGGTCATGGGCACCTCCACCTGCGACATGATGGTGGCCCCAAAGGAAGTCATCGGCAGCAACACCGTGCGGGGCATCTGCGGGCAAGTGGACGGCTCCATCCTTCCCGGCATGATTGGTTTGGAGGCTGGCCAGTCCGCCTTCGGCGATGTTTTGGCGTGGTTCAAGGACGTGCTGATGCGGCCATTTGAGTTATTATTGCAAAGCAGCGAAAGCATTTCTGCGGAGCAAAAACAGCAGCTATTGGAGGAAATGGAGCAAAACCTGCTTCGCAAACTGACCGAGCAAGCCGAAGCGATTCCATTGACGGAAAACCTACCCATCGCCCTTGATTGGATAAACGGACGCCGTACACCCGATGCCAACCAGGCCCTGAAAAGCGCCATCATGGGGCTATCGTTGGGCACTGGGGCAGCGCATATTTTCAAGGCATTGGTACATGCCATTTGCTTTGGTTCCAAAAAAATCGTGGACCGCTTCGAGGACGAGGGCGTGAAAATCAACAAAGTCATAGGCATCGGCGGGGTGGCCCGCAAGTCGCCGTACATCATGCAGACCTTGGCCAACGTGCTGAACCGTCCCATCATCGTGGCGGCTTCGGACTATGCACCAGCGCTTGGTGCAGCCATTTATGCGGCCACTGCGGCGGACCTCTACCCGACGGTCTTGGAAGCGAGCCAACACATGGCCAGCAGCTTCGAGGCGGAATATTTCCCGCAAGCGGAGCAGGTGGCGGTTTTTGAGAAATTGATGGGGAAATACGAGGCGCTTAGTGGATTTGTTGAAGAACAAACTGCGAAGGGTTGATTGCCGGAAAACCCCGAAGGGGTTAAATATGAATAGCCCCGGATGCAATCCGGGGAATTTGAAATAATAAGGAAATAACCCCGAAGGGGTTGAATGTGCAACGTTCTGATATTCAACCCCTTCGGGGGTTGTAATCACCTATTCATTCGATACCCCGGATTGCATCCGGGGCTATTCACATTCAAGCCTTTTAGGCTTTTGCCGACGCTATTAATTCGAAATCTAAAATGTCAAAATTTAACGACCTAAAACAAGCCTGCTACGAGGCCAACATGGAGCTAAACGCCCTGAACCTCGTCATTTATACCTTCGGCAACGTGAGTGCGGTTGACCGAGCGGCGGGCGTATTTGCCATCAAGCCGAGCGGGGTGCCTTATGAGGTTTTAAAGCCGGAGGACATCGTGATTTTGGACTTTGAAAACAAGGTGGTGGAAGGCACGAAGCGGCCATCTTCCGACACAAAGACCCATGCTTGGCTCTATAAAAACTGGGAGAAAATCGGCGGCATCGCCCATACCCACGCCACTTATTCGGTGGCTTGGGCGCAGGCGCAACGGGACATCCCCATCTTCGGGACGACCCACGCCGACCACCTAACCACCGACATCCCCTGCGCCGAACCGATGCGTGACGACCTCATCGAGGGCAATTACGAGCATAACACGGGCATCCAAATCACGGACTGCTTCCGGGAGCGGGGGCTGGACTACGAAGAGGTGCCTATGGTGCTGATTGGCAACCACGGGCCGTTCACTTGGGGCAAGGACGCTGCTAAGGCAGTTTACCACAGCAAAGTATTGGAAGAAGTGGCGAGAATGGCCTATTTGACCCTGCAAATCAACCCCAATGCACCGAGGCTGAAAGATGCTTTGATTAAAAAACATTACGAGCGGAAGCACGGGAAGAACGCCTATTATGGACAGTAGCCGCCCCAACGTCGGGGAGGTTTTGAACCTCCCCGACGTTTCCCTCTTTTGTCATTGCCGCAGGCAAACTGCGACATCACGCTTGTAGCTCTTTTTTGAAAACTGCATGACGTCGCAGGTCGCCTGCGGCGATTACAAAAGAAAAAAACAAAACATTTTTAATGAAAAAACTGGAAAACAAAGAAATCTGGTTCATCACGGGAAGCCAACATTTGTACGGGCCGGAGGTGCTGAAACAGGTTGCGCAACACTCCGAAACCATCGTGAAAGCGTTGAACGAGGACGCCAAACTCTTGGTCAGCCTGAAGTACAAGGACGTGGTGAAGACCCCCGACGAAATCCTCCAGACCTGCATTGCGGCGAATGCCGACCCGGACTGCATCGGCGTGGTGGTCTGGATGCACACCTTTTCACCTGCCAAGATGTGGATTCGTGGATTGTCGAACCTGCGCAAACCGCTCTGCCACCTGCACACGCAGTACAATGCGGAAATCCCGTGGGAGAGCATTGACATGGACTTCATGAACCTGAACCAGGCGGCGCACGGCGACCGAGAGTTCGGACACATCATGTCGAGGATGCGCAAGAAGCGCAAAATCGTGGTGGGGCATTGGCAGAGCGAGTCCGTGCAGCAGAAACTGGCCATTTGGTCACGGGTGGCGATGGGCTGGCACGAGCTGCAGACACTGAAAGTGGCCCGCATCGGCGACAATATGCGGGAGGTGGCCGTGACCGAGGGCGACAAGGTGGAGGCGCAAATCCGCTTCGGTTTTTCTGTGAATGGCTACGACACGACCGATGTTTTGAAGCATTTGCCTTCGGCAACGAGCGGCGAGGTAAAGGCGCTTTTGGAGGCTTATGAAAACGAGTATAAATTGACCGCTTCGCTGAAAGCGGGCGGCCAGCAAAGGGACTCACTCGTGGAAGCGGCCCGCATCGAGCTGGCCTTGCGCAGTTTCTTGGAGGGTGGCGGCTTCGGCGCTTTCACCGATACCTTCGAGAACCTTGGCGAGTTCAAGCAATTGCCGGGCATCGCTTCACAACGGCTGATGGCGGACGGTTACGGCTTTGGGGCAGAGGGCGACTGGAAAACGGCGGCCCTGTTGCGGAGCATGAAAACGATGGCGCAAGGGCTGGACGGCGGCACCTCGTTCATGGAGGATTATACCTACCATTTCACGCCCGAAAAATCCTACGTGCTCGGTTCGCACATGTTGGAAATCTGCCCCAGCATTGCGGCGCACCAACCAAGCTGCGAGATACACCCGTTGGGCATCGGCGGCAAGGCCGACCCCGTTCGCCTCGTCTTCGACAGCATGACCGGCCCAGCGCTCAATGCCTCTTTGGCGGACATGGGCAATCGTTTCCGGCTGATAATCAACGAAGTAGAAGCCGTTGCACCGCAGGCGCAATTGCCGAAACTGCCCGTGGCCCGTGTGCTCTGGGATGCAAAACCGAACCTCGAAACCGCCGCCACTGCTTGGATTCTGGCGGGTGGGGCGCACCACACGGTTTACACCCAAGCCCTGACGACGGAGTTTATGGAAGACTTCGCCGACATGGCGGGCATCGAGTGCGTCGTGATTGACAAAGGGACGAAGATCCGGGATTTCAAGAACCAGCTGAATGCGAACGAGGTGTATTATCACCTGTTTCAGCATGGGATGTGACATTTTTGAGGTTGATAAAAAGTTGATAAGGGTTGATTGCTTGCATAATGCTGACCCTCATCAACTGTTAATTCTGCTTCAAAAAAGCCATAAAAAACCATCTTTACATTTCAACGAAACAAACCAACTTCAACCTATGTCAGTATTAGCGACCATTGATTGGGTAGTCATTGCCCTGTATTTCGCCATCATCCTTGGCATTGCCTGGTGGGTCATCCGCCAGAAAAACGACACTTCCGACGACTATTTCCTCGCTGGCCGAAACCTCGGCTGGTTCGTCATCGGGGCTTCCATTTTTGCTTCGAATATCGGTTCAGAACACATCGTGGGACTGGCCGGCTCCGGCGCCACGGACGGCGTGGCAATGGCCCACTACGAGCTGCACGCCTGGTGCCTCCTGATTCTGGGCTGGGTGCTGGCGCCATTCTACATGCGCTCCAAAATCTACACGATGCCGGAGTTTTTGGAAAAAAGGTTCTCCCCGACTTCCCGTTGGGTGCTGTCGGTCATCTCGCTGGTGGCCTACGTGCTCACGAAAGTGGCGGTCGGCATTTTCGCTGGCGGCATCGTGTTCGGGGTGTTGTTGCCGGAGGTCAATTTCATGGGCTTGAACAGCTTCTGGGTCGGCTCCATCCTGATGATAGTGCTGACCGGGCTTTATACCATCCTCGGCGGCCTTCGGGCGGTGGCCTACACGGAGGCCATCCAGACCGTCGTGCTCATCCTCGGCTCACTGTTGGTCACGGTTTACGGCCTTGATGCGCTGGGTGGCTGGGGCGAGTTGAAGCGGATTGCGGGTTCCGAAATGTTCAACCTGTGGAAGCCGCTCGTGCCAGCGGGCATGGAGGGGACTTGGTCACCCATCAAAACCGACACTCAAATCGCTTGGTATTTTAATGGAAATTACCCTTGGCTGGGCATGTTGTTCTGCGCCCCCATCATCGGCCTGTGGTACTGGTGTACCGACCAGTACATCGTGCAGCGGATGCTCGGTGCGGCTAACCTGACGGAAGCCCGTCGGGGCACCATTGCAGCGGCGTTTTTCAAGCTGTTGCCCGTTTTCATCTTCATCATTCCCGGCCTCATTTGCTTTGCTTTGGCTGCCAGCGGCAAAATGCCGGAACTCGCCGCAGAACTGCTCGGCCCTGATGGCAAAATCATCCCGGCCCAAGCACAGCAGGTGTTCCCGTTGCTGGTCGCAAAAGTGTTGCCCGCAGGCATCCGGGGCATCGTGGTGGCGGGCCTCTTGGCGGCGCTGATGAGCTCGCTCGCCGGGGTTTTCAACGCCTCCTCTACCCTCTTCACGATGGATTTGTACCAAAAATTCCGCCCGAACGCCTCCGAGGCACAGCTCGTTCGCATGGGCCGCATCGCCACCGCCGTGATGGTCGTCATCGGCCTGTTGTGGATACCCGTGATTCAGGGCAGCCGGGGCTTGTACGATTATTTGCAGAGCGTGCAGGGCTACCTCGCCCCGCCCATTTTCGTGGTGTTTTTCTTCGGAATTTTCAATAAACGGATGAATGCCAAGGGGGCGCTGGCCACGCTGGTAGTGGGCTTTGCGCTGGGGCTTTTCCGCCTCGCCATTGATACGCCGGTGATGCTCAACGAGGGCTTCTCCTACCCCGAAGGCTCGTTCTTCTGGATTATGAACAATATGTTCTTCCAGTATTATAGCCTCCTGATTTTCATCGTCTGCGCCATCGTGATGACGGTGGTGAGCTACACTTCTGAGGCACCGAATGCTGCGCAAATACAGGGCTTAACGCTCGGCACCGTCTCCGCCGAGCAGGAAGCGGAGGTGAAGGCGACGTACAACATGACTGACAAGGTGGTTTCGGCGCTGGTGGTGGTGCTGATTTTGATTGCGTATTGGTATTTTCAGGGGTAAATCCGATTTTGGATTGGACGAATGACCCTATCTGCCGACAGGCAGGGATTTACGATTGAGCGGAAATGACGGCGTGATTTCAAGTCATGCCGTCATTTTTTTATTCCTCCTTCCCGCCGCCCAGTTCCTTTTGCTTTTTTGCTTCCGCAATTTGCTGTTTGAAATTGCGCTCCGTCACCACCTTTGTGGCCGTGCGTTTCTCGAAAGCCTGAAGGGCATCGCCAGCCGCAGCACCGCCTTCTTGGGCTGCCGCCTTGTTTTCAATAAAGCCCTTTGCGTCCTTGTTGATAGCCTCGTTGCGGGTGGCCGTTTCACCGAGCATGGTGAAAATCAGTTCCAAATCCGTCATCCCGAAAGCGTTCGGGACAAGTAGTGGTCCCGCAGGTTCTCCCGTTTAAGGTCTTTCAATTTCACATACTCCGATGGCGTCAAACCAAAGGTCGCCTTCGAGATTTCAGCCGTGAGGATGGCGTATTCAAGGCCCTCTTTCACCTCCCTCGACTTCCATTCATCGGTGAGCTTTCCCCTGATTTCGATGGATTGCAGCCGCTTCGCAATCCAGTCCTCGCTGTAGCCGAGTGCCTGGTAATACTGTCTTGCCCTTTCGGCGGCCAGTTCCGGGTTCTCGATTTCTTGGATGCGCTCGTAGCCAACCTTGGCCAGCCATTGCTTGAACGGTTCCGCTTTGGGAGAAGGGATGGATTGGATGAGGCGGAACATACTCTCCGTATTTGCAGCTTCGGTCCCTCTCATTTTACCATCCAAGGACTTCATTTTCAACTTTTCGGTATTTGCGAAAAGTTCATCATTGCCGCTCTCAGATTGCATCCTTGCTCGCAACTCATTCCAATAACGGCTTGGTTGCGGACTTTCTGTCAACGCCTCAACGACATCAACGATGGAAAACCACCACTCGTCCTTGTGCCAGACCCTACGGATTTCCTTTTCCTGAAAAACGGCCAGTTTGTTTTTTGCTTCTTCCATGATTTTTGGTTTTGAGCGATAAAGGTAAAAATTGAAACAAATATTTTCATTATCAAAACAAATAAATTCATTTCTCATAAAACAATGTCATTTACTTGGCCGCTTGGTTCACGCAAGTTCTCCTATTTTCGCCCCATGAAAAAAGGCATCATCTTCGACATGGACGGCACGATGGTGGACAATATGATGGTCCACCACCGGGCTTGGCAGCGCAAACTGGCGGAACTCGACTTGGACTTGACCATTGACGAAGTCAAGGAAAAAATCCACGGCATCAACGAGGAGATTCTGGAGCGGATTTTCGGCGACCGTTTCCTCCTCGAAGACCGCCGCCGTATTTCTTATGAAAAAGAGGCTGCCTACCGGGAAATCTTCCTGCCCGAACTGCGCCTCGTGCCGGGCTTGCAGGGCTTTTTGGAAAAGGCAAAAGCCGCTGGAATCCCAATGGCCATCGGTACCGCCGCACCCACGGAGAACGTGGATTTTGTGCTGAACAACCTCAATCTTCGCCCTTATTTCACGGCGGTTTTGGATGCAAAAAGCGTCACGAAAGGCAAGCCCGACCCAGAGGTTTTCCTAAAAGCCGCTGCCGCAATGGGCCTCGCCGTCAGCGATTGCCTCATCTTCGAGGACAGCGTGACGGGGGCGGAGGCGGCACGGCGGGCAGGTGCGCAGGCCGTCATCGTGACGACGACGCATGGGCGGGAGGAGTTTGCACACTACCGCCATATTGTTCGATATGTGGAAGACTTCGAGGGGCTGGAATTGGAAGGACTAAAGTGATACCTAAAATAGCCATCCATTTATGGTCTAACCAAAGTCATTGTAGGATACAAAAGGCCAAAAACAGGGCCGTCCAGCCTTCCCCCGCACCACTTTTCCCAGATTGCATTGTCCTTGATGGCACAATTTCAAGTATGAAAGCATTTCGACTATTGCTTTTGTTGCTTTTTTCAGGCCTTTGGCATGTAGTAGAAGCCCAGCAAGTGGCCGATACGGCATTTGCCTACGCCAGCCAGCACCCCAAATACCCACGGGGCATGGGCAGCACGGTATGGATTGACGAAGCACATGCCAATTTTCATACCCTCGGCGGACGCTATGCCCCATTTGCAAAGGTGCTGCAACAGGACGGTTACCAATTAGGTGCATACACCCAGCCGATGCACCTGGAAGGGCTTCAATCCTGCCGGATTTTGGTCATCTCCAATGCGCTCGACAGCAGTAACATAGGCAATTGGAACCTGCCCACCCCCTCGGCATTCAGCGCTGGCGAAATCGAGGCCGTGAACCAATGGGTGAAAAATGGGGGGCGCCTGCTGCTGATAGCCGACCACATGCCCTTTGCGGGGGCCGCCCAAGCACTGGGCAGGTCATTCGGAGTCGAGTTTTTGAACTGCTTTGCCAACGACAACCGCCACCGGCAAGTGGAACGGTTTTACCCCGGCAACGGCAGCCTGCTCCCCCACCCTATCACGCAGGGCATTGATACGGTGGTCGCTTTTACGGGCAGCGCTTTTCGCATTCCGGAGGGAGCTTCCCCTTTGCTGGCGCTGAAAAATTACACCTTGGTCATGCCCAGCGTTGCATGGCAATTTGAGGAAAACAGCCCTTTCCGGCCAAGTGAAGGATACTATCAGGGCGCATGTTTTCCTTATGGAAAAGGACGGGTGGCCGTAATGGGCGAAGCAGCGATGTTTTCCGCACAACTTTCCGGGCCCAACCAATGGAGGGTCGGCATGAACGCCCCCGAAGCCGGGCAAAATGCCCAGTTCCTGCTGAACATCATCCACTGGCTGGACGAGTGAAATATTGGCTTTTTTATAAAAAATCAAACTAAAACCGCCAATGGGGCGAACCCTTGCCCGTTATATGGCCAGGGCCCTTGGCCTTAAAATCTTTGTTTTATGAAAAAAAACTTCTATCTCCCTTATGGACTTTGCCTGCTGCTGCTGATTGCAGCCCAGGCCATCTTTGCCCAGGATGCTGCCCTCACGGCTGACTTCAAAAAAGCATCCATCGAACGGCTGTCGGAGTTGCTCAACGAACAATATGTGTTCCCAGATGTGGCAAAAACGACGGGCGAGCACCTGGCCAAGCAGTTGAAAGCTGGCCGTTTCGACGCCTGCACCGACGTAAAATCATTCGCAATGGCCCTGACTGACGAGGCCCAGTCCATCACCAGCGATAAGCACATGCGGGTTCGTCCCGCCCCGCCCAAGGACGCCCCAACGGCCAGCATCGAACAGCAAGTGGACGGTCGCCTGGAGGACATGGAATGGGGAAGGGCGAACATGGCAGGCTTTGCCTCCGCCCAAAAGCTGGACGGCAATATCGGCTATCTCGACCTGCGGGGGTTTGCGCACCCTCAAGACGGGGCGCCCGTTGCCGACCACTACATGGCGCTGCTGGGCACATCGGATGCCATCATCATTGATTTGCGGAAAAACGGCGGCGGCAGCCCGGAAATGGTGCAGTACCTGTGCAGCTATTTTTTCGATAAAAAAATCCACCTCAACAGCCTCTACTGGCGGGAAGGCGACCGCACGAACGAGTTCTGGACACTGGAAAAAGTGGGAGGCGAAAAAATGCCCGAAGTGCCGCTGTTCGTGCTCACCAGCAACCGCACCTTCTCCGGCGCAGAGGAATTCAGCTACAACATGCAAACCCAAAAAAGGGCGACCCTCGTGGGCGAAACCACTGGCGGTGGTGCCAACCCCGGCGGCAGTATGCCCATCAACGACAAGCTCATGGTGTTCATCCCGACGGGCCGTGCCATCAACCCCATCACGAAAACCAATTGGGAAGGCGTTGGCGTCGTGCCGGAAGTGCAGGTGCCTGCGGGAGAAGCCCTGGATAAAGCCCAAGTTTTGGCTGGCCAAGCCGCAGAAGATTTCCGTCAAAAGAAAAGGGCAGCCCACAAGGCGATCCTGCTCGACCTGTACAAGCAGTTGGACGGGGTGGCGGAAGGCTCGGAAGCAGGCCTGTTGGCAGCAATGAAAAAATGTTGCGAAGCCAAGTTGCTGAACGAACAAGAAATCAACGGCATGGGCTACGAGTACCTGGCACAACACAAAAAACCCAAGACCGCCGAAGCCATTTTCTACTGCAACACGTTGTTGTTCCCCCAAGTGGCCAATTGTTATGACAGCTATGCCGAGTCCCTCAGCATGAACGGGAAGATAGAAAAGGCCATAGAAAACCACCGCAAGGCAGTCGAACTGGCAAAGGCAAACAACGACGGCAACCTGCCCCTTTTTATGGAAAACCTGAAGAAAGCGGAAGCGGGCCTGAAATCGAAACCTTAGAAATTGTTTTTACCAAAAACAAACCAAGCGTTATAGACTTTCCACCACCCCCCTATACCCTCTACCAACTGGAATCACCACCCCGTTCACTTCGACTGTTTCAGCGGTGAAAGACTCAATTTTATCAACAGAAACGATAAAGGAGCGGTGAACCCGCTTAAAAAGATTCGGCGGCAACAATGCCTCGATTTCATGGGTGCCCATCTTCGATAGGTAGGTGTTTTTCGTGGTGACGACTTTGACATATTCCCGCTGGCTTTCGATGTAGGCAATATCCGGGAATAAAATTTTGACCTTCTTTTTTTGCATGTTCAGAAATATGAAATCCTTTTTTGGCTCGCTTTCAACGACGGGCGGCTGCTCTTTTGCCGGAAATTTCACCTTGTTCACGGCGATTAAAAACCGTTCGAATTCAAAGGGTTTCAACAGGTAATCCGTCACATTGAGGTTAAATCCTTCTACCGCATATTGATGGTATGCAGTGGTAAGGATGACGGATGGTGGATGCAACAGGGTTTTCAGGAAATCTATGCCTTTTAATTTGGGCAGGTGAATGTCCAGAAATATAAGCTGGACATCGTGCTCCCGCAAATAATCCGTTGCATCTATGGCGTCTTTAAAGGTTCCCTGCAATTCCAGAAAGGGCACTTGCGAGACGTAATCCGACAGGATTTTTATTGCCAACGGCTCGTCTTCCACGATGATGCATTTAATTTTTGACATGGCTTGCAAGATTGATTTTCAGAGTGGCTGCAAATTCCGATTCGCTTTGGTGAACGTCCAGGCTATATTCGGAATAAAGCAATTGCAATTGCCGGCGCAGGTTGGAAAGCCCAATATTTTCAATAACTGAGCGGCCTTCGGCTGGTTTTTCACTGGAATTTTTCACAATAAATTCCAATTGCCGCTTATTGACCGACAGGTGAATATCCACGTAGGGGCGGTTCCTGGTTTCGGAAGCTCCGTGCTTGAACGCATTTTCCACCAATGGTATTAGCAGCAGCGGCGGCAATGCCTGGTGCATATCCTCCACATCGTAGTTGAAATTGATGTGCAATGTTTCATCATACCGCAGTTTTTCGAGGGCTATATAGTCGCCGATAATTTTGATTTCCTGATCTATTGCGATATATGCACCTCCGGTTTCGTACAGCATAAAGCGCAAAATCTTGGACAGCCGCAGGATGGATTCCGGCGCCAGGTCCGACTTGTCCCTCGACAGGGAGTAGATATTGTTCAGGGTATTAAACAGGAAGTGCGGATTTGTTTGGGATTTGAGGTAGTTCAGTTCTGCCTGCTGTTTCTCAATGCGGAGCAGTTGCGCCGCCGCTTTTAATTTCCGGAAATCATAAGTATATCGGATAGCGCCAAAAAAGAAGGCGGACATCATAGCATAAGGAAGATGGTATTCAATTCCTTCTTCTATGGACGGGTGTTTTCTTAATTCGAAATATATGCCCAATAAAATCCCAAAATTCCGCCAACCATAAAATACTACCGAATATAAGATGAAAAAAAACGCCAGCAGAAAAGGGGCCGCCAATATCCTTTTCCACTGCAACCGGATAAAGGGCAAAGAATACTCGAAAAGCAAAAAATTGACGACAACCAAATAGCTGCACAGCCAGATATTGTTCATGGCCCTTTCCCAAAACGTCTCCGTTTCGCTTACCAAATCGGAAAACAACCACAGCGACAGGTACGCCAAACCTATCCAGCCATACAATTTAACCCGTTGACTATCAATTGATAACTTCATGGCATTGAGCAATGGGGTGATTGGAAGTACCTGCCTTGCAACCACAAACCTATGTTGCCCGGAATACCCCCACCCAGCAAATATATCCACTGTTCAGGCGGCAAAACTTTCGCCGGGCACAATTTCCAGAAAAACAGGTCAAATCCATCCTATCAAAAAGCCCTGCCATTGACCCAAAAGTGCCGTTCGTTTACCAAAAGCCGTTGTCTGTTGATGCCGAAAATCTTGCCCGTTTTTGCCAATTAATATTGCTGAAAAATTACCCGGCTTATGAAAAAGATCCAATCAATTTTAGCAGCAATTTTATTGGTAACCGCCTGCCTCCACGCCCAGGTTGAACCTGGCGCCGGCACATGGAAAACCTGGTTTATCCCCTCCGGCGAAGCTTACCGTTTGCAGAAGCCAAATTCCTGGAAAGAAGAAATTGCGCAAGTGATTTCCCGGCAAAAAATGTTGGATTCGGTTGCCTTGCAACAGGTCATGCATTGGAATGCAGGCGCTCCGGGCTATCGCTGGCAGCGAATGATGAGCAATTTATGGATGAACGACGCCAGCTACAATGGGGCCTTGGCCAATATGCTGCTGGGCGTGGCGACCTACGATGCGACCGTGGCGGCTTGGGACACAAAATATGCTTTTAACCGCCCTCGCCCCTTCGCTGCGGACAAGCGGGTAAAAGCACTTGTCCCAAAACCGGAAAGCCCATCCTATCCCTGCGAACATTCGGTCGCAGCCGGGGTAGCGGTTACCATTATCGCCCATTTTTATCCATCGCTCGCCGACTCCGTCCAGCGAATGGCGCAACGGATGATGGATTCGAGGATAATGGCAGGCGTCGCTTTCCCCAGCGATACCCGTGCGGGCTTTGAATTGGGGAAAAAGATTGCCGAAAAAGAAATCGGGCTCACCAAAAATTCCCTGCCCGGAAAGGATTGGGACGGCAAGATACCGGAAGGCAAAGGCTATTGGAAAGGCAAACATCCCATGTTCCCGCTTGCGGGGCTTTACAAAACGGTGGTGCTGGACAGCAGCAGCCAATTCCGCCCCGACCCGCCGCCCGATTTTGCGAAAGACATGGAGGAGTTGAAAAATTTCAAGTCCAATTTTTACTCCATGTCCAATGCTTTTAACTGGGCCAGCCAGCCCGTTTGGGAGGAGATGTTGTACAGAAAAATATTCGAGCACAACCTTCACCTGAACCCGCCAAGGGCGGCCAGGATATATGCTATTACCGCCATTGGTACGTTTGATGGTTTTGTGGCTTGCTGGGATGCAAAATATACTTATTGGGGCATCCGTCCGGAGCAATATGACACCACCTTCCAACCGGCGCTTTTTCAAAGCCCGCCCTTTCCAGGCTACCCTTCCGGCCATGCCATGATTGGCAGCATAACGGCGGAATTATACGCCTATTTTTTCCCGGCGGAACAGGCATATTTTCGGAAAAAAGCGAAGGAGGCGGCGGAATCCCGTTTTCATGCGGGCATCCATTTCCGCACCGATAATGAGGTGGCTTTGGATATGGGCAAAAAAGTGGCGGCGGAAGTCATTAAAAAGGTGAGGGGCGACGGGGCTGATTTCAATATCATTTCAATAAAATAAAAATCATGGAAAACGCAATTTTATCGCTTAAAAAACAAGCGAGAATCACAGGCTTGCTTTTCCTCATTTGGATAATAACGGGCTTGTATTCGCTGATGTACCTTCCTTCGCAAATCAAGACGGGAGGCGACGCCGCCACTGTTGCCCAAAATGTACTTTCCCATGAATGGCTGTTTCGGACGGGAATTATAGGCGATGTTATCAGCGGTGCCCTCTGGATATTATTGGTGTTGGCGTTTTACAGCTTGTTCAAACCGGTGAGCGGGTGGTTGGCCAAATTGTTGGTGGGCTTCGTAGTTGTGCAAATCCCGGTTGTTTTTAGCATGGCGGCATTCAAAATTGCCTCGCTCATGGCTTTCAAAGGGGAAATATTGACATCGTTCGAATTGGGCCAACGACAGGATATGGCGCTGTTGTTCCTCAAGCTGGAAGGCTATGCAACGCTGGCCTTGGAGACCTATTGGGGACTATGGCTTTTTCCCTTGGCGGTGCTGGTGTACAAGTCGCAGTTCCTGCCCCGTTTCCTCGGCATTTGGCTGGCCATCAACGGCTTCGCATACCTGGTCTTGAGCTTCACGGGTCTGCTGTTGCCGCAATACGCAGGTTCGGTTTATACATTCGCCTTCCCTGCCTTCTTCGGAGAACTTGCGCTGATGCTGTGGCTTTTGATCAAAGGCGCAAAAAACGGTTAGTGCAGCCTGCTTCATGTAGTTAAAAGGAAGAATCCACTGCTCAATGAGTTCATATGCTCAGATGGGAGTAGTCAATCGTAGGAGGACGGGAAGGCTTAGCGCCCATTTGTTTTTTAACCCATGTTACTATCGCCTGCAGAACTGAATGGCGATATCCCTGTGGGCGAACGTGCCGCCGTACCGCCCTGCCCTTGCGACGATGCCAACGGCATTGGTTTCCTCCAGCCAACGCTTCACGGAGAGCCGAAAGGCATTGCTGGTCAAGTTCATTCTAATCCTGTCATATCCGACAGGATTAAAACTGGTGTTGTGCAGCATCTCCCATGCGCCGAGAAACTCGACCGTGTTGCCAAGCCGAAGCCAGTTGAGGATGAAATAGTCGGAATTACGCTGCTCCTCGCTGTCCGTAAAGCCCTTGGCGATGTCCGTCAACAAGATATAATCCTCTTCGTTTTGGCTGAAGATGGTGATGGAAGTCCCTTTGACTTCAATGGTACTTTTCATAGGCTCGGCAAATGGAGGCGTTTTTAATTCTAACGAAATCGGTAGAATTAGAACTGCCAAAAAACAATTTGTTGCAGCAGCGAAGGTAGGAAAACAAGCAGTTACGGGCATCCGTTTTTACCTGCTTGCAAGCGACATGAAACTGCACCAACAGAGCGTCCTTTGGACAAAAAACAGGAGTATGAAACGTGAATGTAGCACTTGGTGCAGCCTGCACCATTGCACCAAAAAAGAAAGGATTGATACAAACAATTGAAAGCCAAATAATTACAACGCCCACCCGTCTTTGATACAGTTTGGTGCAATGCACCAAGTTGCATCAAAAACTGCCGAACAGCAGGGCGAACATCCGCCCCTCCAGTGAGCTGCCGTTGAACAGGAAGTATGATGCCCGGCACGAAATAATCCTGGAATGGGCTCCCTTCCAACATATTGGGAGGCAAGCCTATCCTTGTCCCAGTGGGATCGGCAATGAGCAAAAAACTTCCATAAAATGCACCTACGGCATTGAAAACCAGCAAAAAAAAAAGGATAAACCTCAACATGGCCTGGGTATTTTGTAAGGAATTGCCCGAATTAAAACGGTTGGACAAATATCAGGGCTGGCAAGTGGGCGGGGAGTTAAAAGGGGTGATCTTTGAGGAACAAGCACTGCTACATTTTCGGGCCGCCCGTCCAAGTGCCGCAATGGAAAAATCCGTTTTGCGCTGAATACGCTATCAAATTATGCGACCAGGCTCTTGGCCAAAATCCCCGGCCATCACTGCGGTTTCCACCGAAAATCGCAGCAATCCGCCCCATCGGCAATCTTGCCCTTGCGGATCATCTCCAATCCGGCCAGCAAAACGGCGAGCTTGTCCACCTCGCAAAGAATGGGGACATAGCGCCCCGCCCCGTGCTTTTGGAACAGCTTGCAGTTGCCGCACTCTAAAATGTCCATGCCGTAGCCGAGGCCATGGGTGAGGGCCGGATCGGTAACCATGCGCACCCGGAAGCCGGCGGGGTGGCTTGGTAGCGGGCTTCTATCGCTTCGCAAAGCAGCAAGTGGTCAGCCGGGTACCGCTGCCGCAATGTTTGGTGAAAGAATTTTTTGTAGCCCATGCAGAGTAATGCTCCTGTGAAGTAGTCACGACTTAATTTGACTGTTTCTTAGCGTCCGTTAAGTTGCGACTGTCAGGTCAAGTCTTAACTGTTTCAGATTATAGATAGGAGCGCCTATCAACCATATCCGCAACAAGGACTATGTCATCTCAAATTGTTACCGGTAACACTCAAAAAAACACCGCCTTCCAGACATCTCCCACCCTTTCGCCGTCCAGGATGCCCTTCACCGCCAACCAGCGGCGGTCGATATCCGCGTTCGCGTGTTCACGCGGCGCGTCCAGGGCTTTTTTCAAACAGCTCTGCGCCATGCCAACCTTCCCCGACACCAGGCCCAGGCAGGCCCGCTGCAGCATGAACAAGTGCCAGTTTTGGGTACCTTCCTTTGATATATGAACTGCTTTCGTGGTATGTGCCTCGGCTTCGGCAAAGTGCCCGTTCTCGACCAAAATTTGTGTGATTGGATAATAGAGACTGGCCAGCGAAGATGCCGTTATATCGACTTTACAGTTTTCATATACCTGGATTGTTTCCTTAAAAGCAGCCATAAGGCCCTGAACATCATTTTTTAAATTGAACCATGCCGAAAGCGCCGTGAACCTATGCCTCATAAAAGTTGGGGAACCGGTGTTTTTTTTGATCAAATCCCCAACTTCCCGCTCAAATTCTTTTAGGTCTTTTTTTCGCTCAAGAGAAAACACTAACCGTGATTGAAGCGACTTTACGTCCAATTCTGCTTTGTAGATCTTCTCATATTCCCTCTTGATTTTTCTATATCGCAGATAACGCCTCGTGTCAATTTCAAAACAACCAAAATGGCCTTCCAGCATACTTGCCAGGCTTAGGACAACCTCGGTTATCCCCAATCGCTGTGCTTGGGGGATCAACTCAACCGCTATAGGTACAGCGGCCCTCTTTTTCTGAGAAATCAGCAGTTGATTTATGACACTGTATTTATCCCATATGTCCATCCTCCTTCCTTTTAAATCTGACGCATGGTTTCTTTCCAAAAAGGCAAACTTGATAAGCTCATCTTTTAGGTTTTTGTATGCACGGTAAAAGCTTCCTGAAGATCGCCCCAATCCAATCCAATGACTAATCGCTTCCTTACGGCTTAGGCCTTTTGCCACCATTTTTTTCAGGTCCAATGAGTACCCCCTTTTTGGCACAAAGGCAGAAACCTCCATAAGTTCTTTCATTGCCTGCATACTTTACCTATTGTATTTAGTTCGTAATCAATAAGTTACAACAAGAGTTAGGCAATAATCGGTCAGTCTGAAACTGCATAAATGTTTAGGGCATGTTATTTGGGGAATATTTTTTTTCTCTATGCCTATCCTGAATATTTTTTCATCACTAAAAAATCGCTTCACATGAAAAAACAACCTTTAAAATTTGACGATTTCAAGCAGTATGTCCTTAACAACCCAGATACTATCAAGGGCGGCAGGGACGGACAGTCAATCATCATTATTGATGATTGGGCGAACTAAAAAAAACGGGGCCACCCTTTGGCGGCCCCGTTGGAAAAACCCTTGAAAATCAAGGGTTTTTCTTCTTCTTTAAGAGAGTCAGCAAGTAATCAATGGCTTCTTTTATCATGTCCTCAAGCATTGATTTTGCCTTCTCTTCAGGATTTGTTTGCGCCATGACCCAATGTTTTAATTTTTCATGGCAGCGACAATTACAGGTTTTTGCACCACAATATAAAAACAAATCCCTTACTTTTCATCCAGCCTCGACAATATGCCCGCCAACTTGTCGAGGTATGCCTTTTTTTCTTCCTGGTATTCCGATTCGTCGATGTCCTTTTCAACGTAGCCGATGACCACCTGCAGCGCCTTGAAAACCTTCAGCTTTTCCTGGCCCTCGTCGTCCAGCACGGCTATGCTGCCCTTCAGCAGGTCAACGTCGTGCCGCAGGGAGATCAGCTCGCCCACCACCTTGCGCAGGTCGGCAAACTCGCCCAGGTCCGACGACACCACCACCCTTTCCACCCTGCTTGGCCCCACAAATTTTTCACCGCCCTCCCCCACCGGCACGGGGGGGATTTCGCCTTCTTCCAGCACCTCTTCGAACAGCCTGTTTATCGAAATGCCCGTCAGCTTGGACAGCAGCACGGAATTCGCTACCGACAGCTCGAACTCCCCCGACTCGATGCGGGACAGGTTGCTCCTCGTCATGCCGAACCGCCTGGAAAATTCGTCCTGATTTTCCCCCCACTTTTTTCTTACCAGCCTGATGTTTTCGCTTAAGCTCATCGGTCAAGGTGAATTTATGTCACATTGAAGTTGAAATAAACTCACATTTTTATTTCTTTGTGATTTTAATGCACTATATTTGCCTTATATCTCACAATTATAGTGATTGTTACTCAAATCCAATACTATGCACCTTGACAGAAACTTCGTAAAAAACCTTTCCCCCAGCCTCGCCGGCCTCCTGCCGCACGGCGGCATCAAGACGATCGCCGAAAAGGTGGGGTGCCAGCCGCTGACCGCCAGGAACGCCGTCCACGGGGCCAGCACCAACGAGCTGGTCGTGAAGGAGGCGCTGAAGGCCCTCCTCCTCCTCGACATCGGCATCAGGGCCGTTTTCGAAAAAATCCCAATGGCCGACATCGAAAAACTGCGGGAGGAGGTCCGCCTCGAAGCGCTCGGGGCCGCCACCTGACACAAAAAAACAAGCCCACCCGGAACGCCCAATCCCGGATGGGCTTTCCGGCCCCGGCACAACGTTGTCACCAATATAACTACAATATGAGCAAATCTCACCAAAACTCGCCAGAAGCTGCCTTTATGCGCTATTTCACCGCCTACGCCCCGCACGTGCTCATCGGCGTCACCATCGCCACTTTTGTCCTTGTCGGGGCCATGCAGTTTTCCTACTATACCAAGGCTTTCGAAAAATCCGCCGTTACGCTCGACTGGGTTTTTGGCCTCACCATCGCACTGGTCACCCAGGCCGCCCGCTTTGCGCTCGTTACCAACGGCGCCAACCACTTTGCCCACGACCGGAAAGGGAAAGGCACCTTCTCCGTCGTTTTCAGCGCCGCCCTCACCGCCATGTGCAGCTACGAGATGTCGCACCTCGCCGACGTCTGGGCCTCACAGAACCCGGAGTACGGCGCCGCCATCCCCATCATCGTCCAGGTCATCATCTGGCTCGGCTTCGGCCTCGAACTGATGCTGCTCTCGGCGCTGGCCGGGAGCGCCGTCGAAAGCCCCGACCGCAACGACGCCCAGGACTACCAAAAAGACGCCCCTTTGGACCTAAAGGTTTTTCAGGACGGGAACGGCATAACCGCTTGAAAACCAATGCTAAGGTTCCCAAAAAAAAGAAGCGCAAGCGGCGTGGCGACGCCGTTGAAAACGCCGACAGGATCCTGGAGGCCATTATCTTCCTCAAAGACTCCGGCACCAGGCCGACCGCCATCAAAATTGCCGAAAGGGTAGGGCTTTCCAGGAAAACCGTTTCGAAGCACCTGAAGGCAATCCGGCGAAAAAGGACCGGGCAGTAGGCCCGCATACTACGAGAAAGTGTAAGTGTCAGTAACGCCTTCTGCAATCATGGGAAGGCGTGATCAAATGTTAGCTCAGGCAAGGGCGGGGCAAAAGAGCCCCGCCCCCTTGCATTTTCACAAAACGCACAGGTATGGACCACAACTACTCTCAAAAATCTTTTCCCGCCATAGAGCAGGGCATCCGCAGCAGCCTTGCGGGCATGGAGGCCGCAGCCGACGAAATGCAGGCGGCGCAGGCCTACCAAAACCTCAAGTCCCAGGTGGAGGGGTTCCTCGTCCGGTACGCCGAACTGAAGGAGGACTACTACAAGCTGCGGCACACCGTTGCCCGGCAGGCCAACGACATCTCCAGCCTCGCCCTGGAGTCGGCAGGGGAGGCCGCCCCCGGCGAGCCCCAGCCCCACTGTTTCCACGCCCACGAACCGGACACGGTCACCGTGCAGAACTCGCCCGACTTCTTTTTTGTCAGGCTTTCCTATGGCCTGCTCAACATCCGCCACGTCGTGGAACTGGACACGAACTCCCAGACCCTGTTCACCACACAGGGCACCCGCAACCTCCAAGAAGCGGACATGCTGAGGCTGAGGGCAACCCTGAACCTCTACCTGGCGCCCGAACCCCCGACGGGGCTTTCGCCCCAACAGCGGAAAAGGTTCGATGCGCTGGAGGGGGAACTGGCAGAAAGGCAGCTCAAAAACAGCGGGAAATGAGCAGGATAAAGCCCATCAAGGAGGCCCTCGAAAAATTGCCGAAGAACGGCAACGGCCAATCGGCGGAGCCCGACGCCCAGGCCGTCGCCGAAAGCGTAAAAGCGGCCATCGAGGCCGCCAGGGAGGAGCCAAACCCATTTCCCCTGGATGCCATGCCGAAGGCCATCCAGGAAATCGTCTCCCATTGGCACCAGGTGTACCGCCGCCCGACCGACTTCCACGGCAGCTCCATCATCGCCGCCGCCAGCGCCGCCATCGGCAATGCCTTCCACGTGGAGCACGTTGCCGGCAGCGTCCAGCCCCTCGCCGTCTGGACCGTCATCGTCGGGCCGCCGTCCAGCGCCAAGTCGCCCATCATGCGCACCTGCATGAGGCCGCTCTTCGACAAGGAGGACGCCCACCGCAAAAACCTCGACGACGACCTGGCGCAGTGGGAGCTCGACAAGGCCGCAGCGGCGCAGTCGAAGGCCAGGGAACCGGCGAGGCCGCAACTGGAGCAGAGGATCGTGTCCGACGCCACCATCGAATCGCTCATCAAGGTGTTGATGCAGTCCAAGTGCTGGAAAGGGGTGATCGCCTTCAAGGACGAGTTCATGGGCCTCATCAAGGGGATGAACGCCTACAAGACCAGCGGCCAGGACCTGGAACACTTCCTCTCGATGTGGAGCGGGATGCCCATCATGCTCAACAGGTCGGGGATGGAGTTTGCGGGCTACGTGAAGGCCCCCTTTGTGGCCGTGCTCGGCGCCATCCAGCCGGGCATCCTGAACGGCCTGACCGACGGCGGGAAAATCGCCAACGGCTTCCTCTACCGCCTCCTCTTTGCCTTCCCCGAAAGCGTGAAGATACCCCTGCCCAGCGGCGAACTGCCCAGGAAGGAGGTGTACGAGCGCTACGCCCGCATCATCGCAAGGCTCAACGACCTGCCCGGCAGCGGTGACCGGACACCGACCGTCCTCAGGATGAACGCCCCGGCGTTCAAGGCATACGAAAGGCACAAGACGCACATCGAACAGGAGATCATCAACAAGACCGACGACGAGAACATCCAGAGCCTCTATGGGAAAATGGTGGACTACACGCTGAGGCTCGCCGCCATCCTCGACCTGTTGGAGTTCGTGTCCGAGGCTGAAGAGGGCTTTTTGAAAATGCTCTCCCATGCGGACATGGCCAGGCACACTATCGGCGCCGCCAGCGTCCACCGGGCCATCAAGCTGAGCGAATATTTCACCCGCAACTCGATCAGGATCTTGACCCGCACGGAAGACCCCGTGGCGGCGCTGCCCGTCAAGCAGTTCCACCTGTACGAAAAGCTGCCCCACACCTGCACCAGCGGCTTCGCCGTCGAGGTGGCCGCAAAGCTCGGCGTCAGCGAGAAGACCGCCCGCAGGCTCGTGCGCAACCGCCAGCTCTTCGCCCAGAACAAGGACGGGAGCTACCGCAAGCTCTACACGTAACCAAACCATTTGTGCTATATGAAAAACGCAATCCTCATCTCAGGCGGGCCGGGCACGGGGAAACCGTCCCTGGCAGCGGCCATCACCAAATTCAAGCTGGAAGTGCGCGGCAGGCCTTCTAACGATTTTGAAAAACTCGCACTGCCGGGCGTCCAGGTCATCACCATCGAGAACGTCACAAAGCTTCACCAGATCCTAAAGTTCCTGCCCTTCATTTCCATGCAGCCCATCCTGTTCGAACGGGAAGGGGAGGATCCCTATGAAGTCTCGCCGTTCTTCATCTTCATCTCCAGCACCACCGGCCCCTTGTCCCCGGTACTGGCAAGGCATATCGGCCATTTCCAGCTGGAGGACTGGCAAACGGGCCAATTTGTTTCCGACGAGCAGGACCTGCCGTATTTCGTGGTGAGCAGCATCGTTTCGGCCATGAAAAGCAGGAGCGAAGCCGCATTGCTGCCCGGCCCGGCCCCAGTAAAAAACAGGGGTTAAAAGAAACCCCTAAAAATTTGACCAAGTTGACCGTCCGTTAGTAAAAATAATAAAATGAAGTATCTAATCTATTATAAATCAATTACTTATCATTTTATATTATCCTATTTTATACGGTCAAACAGCGGTCAAATCACGGTCAAACGGCGGTCAAATTGGTCAAATAACATTATTTGCACAAATCTGTGTTTTTGTCAAATGATGTGGTTTGACCGCCGTTTGACCGCCCGATGACCAATCAAAAACCTTATAATTCATTGAATAACAATTTTTTATGGCCCAGCGGACACAATGGTCAACTAGGTCAAAAAAATTGGGCTTCTTAAATCCTATTTGTGCTATGCTATTCATCAACTTCAACCACACAATCAACGGCCCGTGCGAAAGCAACGGGCAACTGCAAACTAAAGGAACTTCGCACGTGATTAAAGGGGGACCGCCCAAGCGCCTAACCTGCTTGGCCCTTGCGTTTTTCCTCTTGCCACTGATGGCCTTCACCCAAACCAAGGAAAGCCTAAAGTCCAAGCCAGTGAGCGACGGCGTCGTTAAAGTTTTCCTCAACGCCCGCTGCGCCTGCAGCGCCACCGATACGGCCCGTATTGCAGCTTATCCGGCCCTTTACCGGAACAATTTCGTGAACGCCATCTACGATCCTGGCGAGACCATCCCTTTCCGGGTCTATTTCGCCGAAAAGCAAGGGGGGCAGCTCTACTTCATCTCAAAAGGGGTTTGCCGGAACATTTCCACCAGCATCAAAATCCCCGAACCGGGCTACTATTTCGTCAGGTTCTTCCACGAGGCAAAGCCTGCCCTGATCGAGGTTGACGCCCGGAAAACGACCCTCTATGTGCGCGCCTTCGGCAAGTGCGAGCTGCACGAAACCTCCACCCTCAAACCAAAATCCAACTGACATGAAACTTTTGATAATTGCCCTGCTTTCTTTCGCTTGCGGCCCACGCGCAGCCGCGCAGGTTTTCCCCTTCGACCGGGCCTGCGATACAACGTTTTTCCGCGAAAACGTCCGCGTCGTTTCCCTGGAGGAGCACACCAGGCTTTTCGGGAACGGGACCGTGACGATGGAGGTCTATTACGAGCCGGTAGAAATCACCAAAAGGGATGACGGTTGGGCCATGTCCACCCGCTGTACGGAAACCATTTTTGTGCATAAAAAACCGGTGGCGGGAAAAGCGCTGTGGGCCTGTGCAGGCAGTGGCCGCTACCTGTTCCTGTTTTACCGGGACGGGTGCTACCTGGTGCAAGAAATGGAATTCCTGCCCGACAAGTCGTCTTCCACCCATTTCGAGCTTTTTGGAAAATGCCCCCCTCAAAGGACCAAAAGCATGTAAGGGTTCGTGTTTATACCTGTAACTATCTTTCGCCCCGGCCTAAAGCTGGGGCTTTTTTTTTGTATAAAATAAAAAAGGCACCCCGAAGGGTGCCTGCTGTTAGGGCCATCTGTTCACCTATAAAATTTTTGACTATGAAAAACAACCTTCCCGACACCGCCCGCTTGAAGGGCATCCGCCCAGGCATGGCGCACAACGGCGAGGCCAAGGCCTGGCTTGACGGCAAAAGCCTGAGCCACTCCAAAAGCCTCAAGCACGTCAGCCATTCGCCTACCGGATTCAATTGGGGATACGGGGGCAGTGGCCCTGCACAACTCGCCTATGCCATCTGCCACGAACTCTACGGCGCAAGCACCGCCCGCCAAGTCTATCAGGACTTCAAGTGGCGCTTCTTGGTGGCCATCGAGGGCGACAGCTTTGACCTTGCGCTGGACCTGAAGGAGTTCAACGCCTCGCACGTGCTGCCGCTGCTGGAGCCAGAATCCGACTCCGACCTGTACGAACCCGGCAACGGCCCGACCGGCCACGGGGAAACCTGCTACTCGGACGCCGATCCGGGACTGTAATTGTCATCCTGAAAGGACCTTTTTTAACCTGCCCGCCGCCACGCCTACAAGCGCACGGCGGCGGGCGCAAACCGACACCGATGACCAAGCAATAGCTAAAGAACTATAGCCTGAAAGGCCACTATTATTCCCTTGAGTTCAAGGGGATCAGCAAATCGGAATTTGAACTGCTGAAATCCGTCCATTCCATCTTCGCCAAGGCCGACGACGACGGCGACTGGCAGGACGTGCGCAGCTTCGACGGACGCATCAAAGCCCTGTTACCAGACGGCTATATTTCGGGAGGTGGGGCGCACCACGTTTGGATCCACAAGGCCGAGGACGAAGGCAAGCGGCCTGGGGAGCCGGATTTTGGCATCTGGGTTCACCAGGACTATCGGCTTTATTATCAGTACGTGGATCCGGTACATGCAAAGGGAAAGTAACATTCACCCGCCCACCGTGTCTTGTCATCCTGTAAGGACCTTCACGGAGGGCTAACACTCAATCACATGGCAAACTCAATTTTGGAAGTTTTCAACCAGGACGAACTGGACCTCATTTTCGAGGCGCTCGAACACCGGCGCCGCTATTATGAAAACAAGATTCCGCAGCAGCGCACAAACGTAGTTTGCGGTACAGTCAAATCAGCCTTGACACTTGAAAAGTACATTGGGCAGGAAGAGCGGCTAAGAAAAATCCTGGCAAAATGGGTGGAGGATACTATTTGAGCAGGCCTCCAGCAGCCCCGGGTTTGCGCACGGCGGGTGCAACAAAACACGAATCGCAATTATATCTAAAAATGGCTGGCACATATAGTCCTGCTGGGGTGAGGTTTCCGCTCGCTTTGGGTCTTACGATAGAATAAAACTCGTTTTTGCCAGCACCAGAACTACAAGGTATCAACGCAAGTACCAATTGACCTGAAAGCAGTACCTGTTCAAGCAGAAAAGAGTTTTGTACTTTAAGCGAAAATCAGTAGGAGTGCAGGTTGCAATATTTATCCCGAATTAACATCGGAACCACCAACAGCAATGGGTGCTTTGATAAGAAGGAGGTAGGGCCAGCCAAGTTTATTAGTCAATAGGAAATTGATAACGGTCCCGACTGATAGGCACCAACCCCCAATGTTGGTCGTTTTCAAAGCATGCATCCATGACCACTTCAATGGTAGTAGGGTTGGCAGGAACCCTTACCTGGCGGGTTGATTTCCCGGTACTAACCTTTATGGAAGCCGGTCCTTTTTTGGTCAACTCCTGGACCAAGTGCGCACAGTCCGTCCACTCATCTGGATTGATATAAATGCCATTGATAAAAAGCTGGATGTCACGATTCGCCAAAAGCCGTTTTTTAAGCTGTGAAACGTCAGGAGGATAGGCAAACTGTTCGATGGGGCTTCCCTCCACCCATGACTCAACACACATATTATGCACAATGATATCGTCTAAGCTATTGGAGGTCGGCAAGTCTTGTTTTTCCAGCGAGGATTTCAATTTGACAGCCACTGGGTCAGAAATGGCCATTGACTGCAAGGAAAAAAAAAGTGTTTTCAGGTGCAGCCAACTAACGTTGCTCTTTTGATCGATCTTGTACAGTTTTAATTGGTCGTCTTTCAAAACACACAGGGCAGTAAAACCGTCTGGATTACTGCCCTGCACTGGATGGTTAAAAATAAATCCCAAGGCGGTGCTGGTAATGACAATTAAAGACAAAACCAACCAAACTTGAATGGCCGACATTCTGGCCAGGGCAGGGAAATAACCCCAATGCTGGCCCCCAAGTCGATCTTTTAAAGAAGTACCATTGCCTCCTTTCCTTTCCCCAAGCTTATAGTCGGGCAAAGGATCCAGGTCGGCTGGGATGCGGCTTTTTGGCATCTTGATAATTCCAGCCAGTTTGTCCATACATGCTTTATTGGATTTTTCTAAGAACTCCAATAGTTCTTCTTCCTTGCAAAATCCCTTTTTTGCGCAAATGTCCAATAGATCGTCCACCAATCTGGCATCGTAGATGTTCACCCAAAGGTGTTTTTCTATGGCCATCATATCGGGTTCCGGGAGATTGTCAAAGATGTAGGTAACCAGTTTTTTGACATCGGGGCGGTTAATGCTAACTGTTTCTGAAGTTGCCATTGATGATTAGTTTTTTAAGACGGCGTTTCACAGTGTTAGTTTTTTGTATGTCGTCCAAGCTATTTAGGGGGGTCGTTTTTCCTGTATAGTGCTCCTCCCTGTACTGCAATAGGTATTTAAATTCGGTTGGTGTCAAATCCTTTCCAGCTTGCTCCAGGATGGCGTTGTCCGGTACTTTATGGGTTTTGAAACAAGCTGCGTCAAGTAGGAAAGAATAAACGTCTTCTTGTGCTCTTTCATAGTGTTCTATGTACCGCTTAATCCTTTGTTTGATCTGGTGCACGGATTCCACCAGACCCATTTCATGTTGTATGGTTTCATTGGGTATGCCCTTTTCCCAATAGGCAAACACTGCTTGTTCCAGCGCCGGCAAAATAGCAACCAACCCTTTCACCCATTTCAATTGTTGCCATTGGTACTCAGTTAGGTTTTCCGCTAACACCTCATCCATCAAGTCCGCACCAAAATCCCCGGGTAGATCAATGAGGTGTGCTTTGCGCCACCAGTCAACGGCCATATTTCTGACCAGCATTTCCAAGTATGGCTGGATGCAAATAATCTTTCCACGGCAGAAGACTTCTTTTCTTCTTTTGATCGGCATCCTCAGTAGCTTCTCAATGACCATGGCAACAATATCCGTTGCCAGGTGCTCGCATTTCACAATCCTGTATGCCGTGACCGTCAGGCGGATCGTGTACCTGTCGAACAGGTACCAAATGCTCTCGTTCCTGCCCCGGCAGAATTCGTTGATCCAAAAACGGTCCTGTACGTTCTTGGTCATAGATTCAAGGGACTTTTTGACTTCGTGATTGGAAAAGGCTTTGATCCGTTCTTTCCTTTGCTGGATGGGCAGCCAAAGCAGGTACCTCCTCAGGAATTTGTAAACATCGGCAGGTTCCTTGCTAAACTTTGGCATGCATCGCTCCAAACCACGTAAATGACGGTTGATCAATTCCTCAATACAATCCTGGTCCCCATGATAATACCCGAAGAGTAAGTCAAGGTCTAAGGTCATAATGACACAGGTTTTGATGTTTTTATTAAAAGAATTGTAAAATGGTTCTCCGCCTGCTATTGCTCTAAAATGGAATTTCTGGTCACCGGATGGTCGTTTACAGTTATTTATCTAACAGGATTGTTCAGGTCATTGGGAATTTGTTGAAACAGGGGTAATTAAATGCACTCCATTTACGATTGATTCAATTGCGATTCCAAGGCTTTTCAAACCTACCTACCTCACTTTTGAGGTAATCCTAATTGTATGTTCATAGGTGCATTCATGTGCATAACGCTGAGAAAATTACACTTTCACAAAATCTGCGATATTTTCAATTTTTTTTCTAAATTTTCTAAAAAGGCAACTGGCTTGCGTTTTTTGGTTGTACACGCTTTTGAAAAACAAGATGTCGGGGCAGAACGGTGAAGAGGGAAATGAACTCTGTTGGAGTTAACCCACCTCAAGAAAATTTATGCTTACAGATACATGCCTGTGGACGTTGTGGATCCAATTATTAAAATGGCCCGGGCAGGACGAAGGTACCTCGTCAGACTTTTCTTAAACCATGGCTGGTGCAGGCGAAAGCAACTGCTTTCCAGGCTCTTGCCAATAAACATTTGTCTGATGAAAAAAGCTTTGAAAACTGGAACTATGGTGGCCCTCCTGGGCCTCCTTTTTCTCATCCCCTCGTTTTGTGCTCCACCTCCACTTCCTTGCGAGGAGGAAGTTATTGAAAAATTGATGGAACGGTGCCAGCGAAGTGCCCATTATGTTCACCTCATGCTGTTAGAAGCGAGATTGCTGAAGCGGATCTACAACATCCCAATACAGGTGACCATGGCCATCGCCATCCTTGAATCGGACGGTACCCGGTCTGAACTTGCCGAAAATGCCAATAATTTTTTTGGCCTAACTTGTTCATTCGATTGGCCTGACGTTGCCCCTGTGTATTACCGCTACCACGATGGGCAGGAAACCTGTTTCCGGGTGTTCTCCGGCATATCACATGCGTTCAAAGGGTTTGGTGATTTTATCATGTCACGAGAACGCCCCTGGTACGAAGACGCCCGCAACTGTGAGGACAATGCTAATTGTTGGATTGATGGGCTTTCGGAGTTTGCAGTTGATACAGCTTGGTGCGGAAAAGTAAAATATGTGATCGGTGAATACCAGCTCTTCTTGCTTGACGAGACTTAATTGTTATCACTTCACATGAAGCACTATTTGACCCTTAGCCACTCAGACCTGATTAAAGTGTCTGGAGTGGCTTTTTTAATTTTTTATTCAAAATAAACAGAAGTATTTATCGCATTTAAATATAACCCATCTACCTCTATAAATCCTCAATTTCGCAAAATAACCATAGGGCATAAAAACTGGGCCGGCCCATTGGGGCCACTCCTACCCTCGCCGCACACGAGGCCGACATCCGAAAGATGCTCTCCAACGGCGTCAGCAAGGCCGCTATCGCCCGCACCTTCGGCGTCGCACGGGACACCGTGAGGAAATTCTGCCAGAACCTCCATTGACGGACGGTCAACACGGCCATCCTTTCCAGCCGTGCCGCCAAAATTATTGTGATATTAAATCACAAATAAGTGATTTAATATCACTTTTCCATTCTTAATACTATATTTGCGCTATATCACCAACCTTAACAATAGCGCAGATGAAGTCCTACCAGCAAATCTCCGACGACGCCCGGCACGTCACCTTCGATGCAGCTCTCGACGAGCTGCGCCGGGAAATCAAACAGCGCATCGGCACCGAGGCCAAGCCATTCGGCGCCTACGTCCGCTGGGCCAACGCCGAGCCGAACAACTTCTCCAAGCACCGCCAGTACGAACAGCAGACCGCCCGGCTCATCGCAGCCCTCATGGTCCTCGAAACCCTCAAAAATGACAACTGGGCAAGGAGACTCCACGCCGCCTCCCAACCCCAAAAATCCCTCTTCTAACCCCCAAAAACATCAAGCCATTCAGCCCCCAACCATCTAACCATTTAACCATCAAACCATCCACCACGTCCAAAACTATTTGTGCAATGAAAAAACTCAACATCCTCGCCGCCCTTGCGGCCCTTTGGCTCGCCGCCACCCTCCTCCCCGCACTCTTCACCGCAGGCTGCCAGCCCGGGCAGCTCCACCAGGAGGACGCCCGGCCCGCCCCCGCCGCCATCACCGTAGAAGTGCCACCGGACGGCGGCGGCGACACCCTCTCCCGGACCGACCCCTGCGGCGGCCAGCACACCGTCAAGGCCACCATCTGCCTCGACGACAACTACAACCCCTTCTGGGTATCCCTCTGGGACGTATGCCTCAAGCTCCACACCCAGATAAGCTGGGAACCCGCCACCGGCCTCGTCGTCATCCGCTCCAGCGTGCCGCTCTGCGGCCAGTACTTCGAGTGGCACCACAACACCTACTGCGACGTGCCGGACTACGAGTGGCACGTCGAGACCACCTACGCCCCGGGCGAAGGCCAGTTCTGGGAAGGCTACCTCACCTTCCCGCCCGACGAGTGCCTCGCCGAGGCATACCTCGCCTGCTCCTATTTCCGCTTCCGCATAGACTGCCCGTCCTATGCCGCATCCATTT
The DNA here is from genome assembly GCA_041741095.1 of Saprospiraceae bacterium. Classification (GTDB taxonomy): domain Bacteria; phylum Bacteroidota; class Bacteroidia; order Chitinophagales; family Saprospiraceae; genus UBA6168. Next base: position 38,244 of record JBGSKQ010000034.1, on the reverse strand, counting down.
CCAGTACCAGGTAGGCAGTCGACAGTCGACAGTCCACAGTTGGCAGTCCGCAGTTGGCAGCCATAGCAGACTTCCGACTGATCCCGATAGCTATCGGGAGTAGACTGTAGACTTAACTTAAAAATCCATGACCCGTCCACGCCACGAAATCCGCCTCCTGGTAGAGTACCTCTGGAGGACCCTCTGGGGCTACAACAACTGGCTGCTCACCCAGGGCTACAACCACGAGTTCGAGCAGCGCCACGCCTTCCGGGTGCTCGGCACCGGCATCGCCGTCCTGGAGACCATGTGCCCGCCCGGCGACGCCCGCCTACTGTCCTCGCCCGACCAGGGCCACCGCATGGCGCTCTTCCTCAACGCCTTCGAGGCCGAGTACAACGCCTATTGCGAGGACTGGCTGGAGCTGAAGGAAAAGTTCGACGCCTGCCATGCCGCCGCCGCCAACCAAAAGTTCGAGGACGCCGCCATCGTCCGGATAGGCCGACTCGCCGACCGCTTCACAGAAATCTACAGCCAAGACTTTCCAAACCAAATCCCGCAGCCATGAAAAGAAAGTTTACCGTCCGGCAATCCTGGATCATAGAGGTGGAGCCCCCGGAAGGCGAAGGCCACATGATGGAAACCATCGCCCGGATGCTCGACGTGCCGACGCCCGTCCGGATCCTCGCTGGCTTTGGAATCCCCGCCGCCCAAATCCACACCGAGGCCGAATTTGAGGAAACCCGAACCTGCCGCACCTGCGGCTGCACCGACCTCGACTGCTCCCAGTGCATCGCCGCCACCGGCGAGCCCTGCCACTGGGCTGAAGAGGAAACTCGTCGTCAAACTTGAGGAACTTGCCCTCGACAGCCGTGAACAAGTGGTTGATACTGAACGAAATGGCGCCGGGGGATTTGTCCACCTTCCATTGTTTGGCCGGGGCCATCAGGACGGTGAAGGAAAAAAAGGGGGCAACGATTGCCAATGCGGATGTCAGACGAAAAATGATTTTCATGATCTAAAATATTTTTGGTCAGAAAATCAATTCGCCAATTTCTTAGCGGACTTTCGGAAAACCTAAGAGCATGTTTGGGAATACGCCCGGTATGCTGCCGAACTCCAATGCTTTGTCACCCCAGGTTCCCCCAAACAACAAAGGCAGCCATTACAAGCAGTAGTGAAACAAAAAGCATGGGGAGTTTTTCCCCGCGCTCCAAGTGGTGAAAAAACGCCAGCAACAACAGCGATGCCACCCCGAATGCCGTGAAGGCAGCGACCTGGGACAGCGACCCTGCCGCCCAGGGAGCCAGCAGCCCAACACCTCCGAATATTTCTGAAATTGCAATGAACCGGACCGAGCTTTCCGGATAATGGGCCGTCCAATGCATGATTTTTCCAAGCTGATGGGTGGGCAGGGCAAACTTCGCCAAACCAGCCAGCGCGAATAGGATGCCCAAAATGCCTTGTGAAATCGAAAGTACTGTCTGCATGGTCGTTGATTGAAGGATGTAGGATTGGAGCATTCAAAGCGAAGCCACGATGCCCAAGTGCTACCGCCGCCGTATCAAATCCAACACCCCGTTGATAAAGGTCAATGGATGCACCGGATTGCCCGGCACGTAGAGGTCAATTTTGTACTTATCCAAAAAACGGCGGTCGAGCGCCGGGCTGCCCTTGAAGATGCCGGCGCTGATAGCGTCCGTTCCGGCGAGGATGATGATTTTCGGGTCGGGCACGGCGTCGTAGCAGATTTGCAACGGCCTTGCCATGTTCTCGGTGATGGGGCCCGTGATGACGATGCCGTCGGCATGGCGTGGCGATGCGACGAACTCGATGCCGAACCTGCCCATGTCGAAATTGACGTTGCCGCAGGCGTTCAGTTCCCATTCGCAACTGTTGTCGCCGCCCGCCGACACCTCCCGCAGCTTTAGTGAGCCGCTGAAATAGACTGAAATCTCCGACCGTATGGTGGCGGCGTTGAGTTCGATGGGCGAGTTGTCGCCTTCTGCCACGACGAGCCGCTCCCGCACGTTGGTGGCAATTTTGTAATCGTCGGTGAAACTGATTTTTTTCGGGCAGGCAAAGGCGCACTCGCCACAAAAAGTGCAGCTGCCCAAGTCAATCCGAAACGGGTTGGTGGCGATGGCCCCCGTCGGGCAGAGGTCTACCAGCGCCTCGTCGTCCACCCCGACACTTGGAAGAATGACGGGCCTGCCCCGGAAAACGCCGGGCAGTTTTGCCGCCCTCACGTCGGGGATGTACTGCTTGCCCTGGTGGAAGAGTATTTTTAGGTTGTCTATCATTTTTTTCAGTTGATGAAGGTTGATGAGGTTGATGGGGTTGCCATCAACCTATAAGTCATGCCCGCAATAGGACAAATCAAAGCTCTTGTTGCAAATCGGGAAATCCGAAATTTCGTTGTTCCGCACCGCCAGCGCCAGCGCCAGCCAGTTGTGGAATGAGGGGTCTTTCACTTTGTAATGCGCCAGTTCGCCCCGTTCATCGGTGATGGCACAATGGCAGATTTCGCCCCGCCAGCCCTCCGTCAGCGAGATGGTGAAGGCGTTGGCGCCGGGCGGCCCAAGCGGCTGCCGGGCTTTGGCCTGTTCCGGGATTTGTTCCAACAACCGCCGGAGGTAGCCGGTGGACTGCTTTATTTCATCCCAGCGGATATGGGTGCGGGCATACACATCGCCGTGGTGCTTCACGATGGGTTCATGGGCAAGCACCGGGTACAGGTCGTGCGGGTGCGAGGTGCGCACATCCCGGTTCAGGCTGCTGGTGCGGGCAGCCATGCCGACGGCACCGATGGCCACCGTCTGCTCCTTCGTCACTACCCCCGTTTTTTCCAAACGGGAAAGGGCGCTGGGCAGGGTGTGGAACTCCTGCCACATTTCGTCGAAATCAGGCTCGAAGGCGTCCAGCGTTTGGCGCAGTTGCCCTGCCAACACCTCCGTGAAAGGGAAGTGGTGCTGCCCCGCCCGGATGAGGCTTTTGGCAAAACGGTTGCCGCACCAGATTTGGAAGTAGTTGATGAGCGGTGTGCGCAGCCTGCCGAAGACCGAACTGCCCAACTGGTAGGCGATGTCGGTGCAGATGGCACTCAGGTCGCCGGTGTGGACTGCGATGCGCTCCAGTTCCAGCGCCAGCGTTCGGGCGTGCTGCAAATCCTCGCCGGGCGTGTAGCCGCAGAGGCTTTCCCAGAGGTTGACGAAAGCCGTTGTATGCCCGGCTACGGTGTCCCCGGCGATGCTTTCGGCGAGGGTGGTGCGCTGGAGCAGTTTCTTTTTCTCCAAAAACAAATGCTCGATGCCTCGGTGCTGGTAGCCCAACTGGATTTCTAGGTGCAGGATTTGCTCCCCGTTGCAGATGAAGCGGAAATGCCCCGGCTCGATGACGCCGGCATGGATGGGGCCCACGCCGACCTCGTGCAGTTCCTCGCTTTCGATGTGGAAAAACGGGTAGTTGGCGATGGTGTTTTGCCCGGTCGCCCGGTCGTGCGGAAAGCGCACGGGCTTGAGCCAAGGATGGTCGGTGTAGCCGATGCCGAAGTTTTCGTGGATTTCCCGCTCAAACTTATGGAACACCATCCGGTGCGCCGTGAACGAGGGCAGGGTTTGGTTCCGTCCCACCTCTGCCGAAGAGACAAGGATGTTGCCCTCCGCATCGTCGGCGATGCAGCAGAGCAGTTTCACTTTATCCCCCTGAGGCACACCATAGTAGTTGACACAACGACGATGTTCGCCTGACAGCATGGCGGTGTTTAGTTCCAAAAACTGCTCGTATGCCAGCATCGGGATGGAAGCGAGTGGAACGGTTTGATTGTTTTTTATTGATTGATGTTCCATGTCAATTCGGTAAATTTTTGACGGCATCCTGAATCAACGCCACCATTTCCGCTGGCGGATTGAAGCCAAGGTAAATGACCAGCCCCAGCAGCACGAACTGCGAGATTGATTCATATCCGTAAACCTTTCCCATTTTTTCTTCATCAAAATTTGCCAACGGCGTGAACAGCAGCTTTAAGATGTTTTTTCCGAAAGCCCAGATAATCAGCGTCAGCAGCACCAGCACCACGACGAGCAGCACGAAATGATGCCCCTCGAACAGGGAACGGAAAATCATGAACTCGCTGATGAACAGCCCCGACGGCGGCATGGCAGTGGCGCAGATAAAGCCCAGTAGCAGCACCATCGCCCCCGGCAGGTTGTATTTGAAATAATTGCCCGTTTCGGAAATATGTTTGCTGCGGAAGATGCGGTGAACCTGACTGATTTGAAAAAACAGGCTGGATTTGGCAAAGGCGTGGAGTATCAAGTGCAGCACGGCGGCATAGTACCCAACGCCGCCTGCCGCCACGCCCAACATGACCAGCCCCGTATGCTCAATGCTCGAATAAGCCAGCATCCGCTTGATGTTCTCCACCTTCAGCATATAGACCGCCGATACGAACACCGAAAGCCCGGCGGCGATGAAAATCACGTTGTTCGACCAGGCGTGGAGGGAAGTCCCTGCAATCACCTGGTAAAAGCGGAACATGGCCAGAAAGCCCATGTTCATCAGCACGCTGGAAAGCAGCGCACCCGCCGGGGAAGGCGCTTTGTCCTTCGCATCAATGCCGGCGGTGTACATGGGCACTAGCCCCAGCTTGGCGGTGTAGCCTGTGAAGATGAAGATAAAGGCAAGGCGCAGCCAGAACACGTCAAGCGAAGCAGCTTTTTCCAACAGCATCGGGTAGGATAGGTCGGCTTCGCCTGCCTGTTGTAGGGCGATGCTCGTGAACAGGATGCCGATGAACACCAGCGTGATGCTGATGGAGCATACAAAAATGTATTTCCACGTGCCCTCCAGCGCACTGGCATCCCGGTGGTGATAGACCAGCCCGGAGGCAGCCAGCGTCGTCAGTTCCACAAAGACCCAGGTGACGGCAATGTGGTTCGACAGGTATGCCCCGCTGACGGCAGCCAGCAGCAGTAACATGGACATGAAATAGATGCTGCGTACCCTCGGCGTGGGCCTGCGGTTTTGAAAATAAACATAGCTGTGGTAAAAAGCGGGGATGGCGACGATGCTCAGGGTGGTCAGCATTAACAGCGCCAAAGCGTCGGGTTTGAAAAAACCGCAGAACTCCTCCGTGTCACGGTGCATGAACTGGTATGCCGTCAGCGCCCATTGAAGCAAAAGAAAGACCACCACAAGCAAGTAGTTGACTTTGCGGTTCCTGTTCACGAACAAGAGGATACAGATGACGAGTGCGCCGAGCAGATATATTGCGGTCATAATTCTGTGCAGGTTTTGATGTCAGTCCTTGAGGTTTTGCAGTTGGTCAACGTCCACGTCTTGTAGCACGTCGCCGATGCGGTTGACGAAAATCCCGAGTAGCAGCACACTCACGAAAAGGTCAAGCAGGATACCCGTGTTCACCAGCATCGGCATCTCGTTGCCCACAGCCAAGGACAGGATGAACACGCCGTTTTCAATCACCAGAAACCCCATGACGTGCGTAATCAATTTCTTCCTCGTCATGATGACGTACAGCCCCGTGAACAGCGAGGAGAGCGCCACGACGAAATACACCTTGTTCAACCGGGGGTCTTCGATGACGTTGGAAATCAGGAAGGTGCCGATAATGATGAACGTCACGATGACCAACGACAGGAAATAGGGCAGGTATGGCTCCGTTTCCCGTGTGATGTGGTTCTTCTTGATGACGTAGTTCATGAACACAGGCACCGCCACAGCCTTGAAGACGATGGTTTCCAGCAGGATGAAAATGAGGTTCAGCGGGCTGATTTCGTTCAGTTCCAGAAAACTGACCCCAAACAGGAGGATGCCCTGTAGCGCTAGTATCCTGATAAAAGTCAGCAGCCGGTTGGCGATGCCGATGAACAGCAGCGTGGCGGCGAAGGTGATGAGCAGGACGTTTATCATGATTTACTTTTTGGTTGATAAGGGTTGATGAAGTTGATAAATGTTTATATCAACCCTCATCAACTTCATAACCCTTTATCAACTTTAAATGAACTTCCCCATGACAAGCAGCACCCCAAAGAAAATCAGCAGGGAAGCGGAGGTCAGGGTAAAAATAAAGGTTGCATTGTGTCCCATGCGGAACCTCGCCATGAATGATTCGAGCAAGCCCACAGCGACGGCAAAAATCATTTGCACGGCAAAAAATACCAGCACCGCATAATGCCACGGCACGTCGCCAATGAAAAAATTGGCGATGATTGCCCCGTACATAGCAAATTTCAGGCTGACGGCAAGGGTGAAAAGCCCCAGCCCAAAGCCGCTGTTGTCGAGAATCATCACCTCGTGGACCATCGTCAGTTCCAGGTGTGTTTTTGGGTCGTCAATGGGCATCCGGCTGTTTTCAATCATCGCAATCATCACCAGCACGAAGGTCGCCAGTACGCCGAGGGCGTAGGACACGTGCGAACTAAAATGTAGGGAGGTGAAAATTCCGTGAAACGACGTGTGCCCCGTCAGCATGGCGAACGAGCCCATGAGCACGAAGAACGCAGGCTCCGCCAGCATGGAATACAGCGCCTCCCGGCTCGCTCCCATGCCCTCGAAGCTGCTCCCCGTGTCGAGGGCGAAGATGATGCTGAAAAACTTGCCCAACGCCAGCACGTAGGCAAAGAACACAAAGTCCCCGTCAAAGGAAATCAGTCCTTTCATCTTGCCGAACGGCACTATCATTATCGCCATGAGCACCGACACGAAATAGATGCTGGAGGCTATCTGGAACACGAAACTGGTCGTCTCGCTGAACACTGTGCCCTTGCGTAGCAACCGCCACACGTCTTTCAGGGGCTGCAAAATGCCGGGGCCTTTGCGTCCGGAGGCGAGGCTTTTTACCCGGACGACGATGCCTGTGAAAAACAGGCTTGCCAAGAGGATGAGAATGAGACTTAGCATAAACTTCTTTTTTTTGGAACATGGATTCGACGGAATTAAGCTGTCGTTTTCTGCCAAATCCGTTCAATCCGTGTTCTAACCTCATAATTTCCCCAAAAACTCCATCACCTGCTCCACCGCCCCCACCAACAGCGGAATCACAATCACCAGCGTGATAAACACCACCCCGTAGAGGATGTAGAACTGCGGGTTGCCATTTTGTAAAAACCGAAAGCGCCCGATGAAGGCTTTCAGCTTGCGCAGCGGCAGGTCAATCAGCCACGCCTCCACCTTGTCGTAGGGGTGCGTCTCCTGCCAGCCGTCGGTGGGGAAAATGCCCTCCACCGCACGCTTCTTTTTGTGGATGGAAAACAGCGGTTCCGCCAGTTTGCGGTACGTGCGCACGAACGAACTGGCGCTGTATTGCATCCGGGAAGCATCTCCCACATAGCCACAGCTCCAGGTCGGCCCTTTGACAACGCTTGTCCGGCCCGCCATTTTTATTCCTATGAAAATAACCAAGGCTGCCAGCGCCAACAGCCCCGTTGCGCACCAGCCGATGGCGGCGGCGAGTTGCCGGACGCCCTGTGGCAGGGGCATCCCGGCAGCGGCTTCACCGCCCGGCATTTTCAACTGAAACAGTGTCAGCGCCCCGTGCATCGCTTCCAGGAAGAAGCCGGGGAACAGCCCGATGCCCACCATCAGCGCCAGCACGGCGTACATCGGTACGAGTTTGCCCTGCACGGCCTCGCCGGGAGGGTGCCGCAGCGCCTGCCGGGGCGAGCCAAGGAACACCACCCCGAAGGCTTTGGTGAAGCACAGCAGCGCCAGCCCGCCGATGAGCGCCAGCCCGAACAGGGCCGTCACCATGGAGAGCAGCAGCACCGTGGAATCGCCAGATAGCCCCTTGTACAGCCCCGCATAAATCAGGAACTCCGACACGAAACCGTTGAACGGTGGCAGCCCGCAAATGGCGAGCGACGCCGTTAGGAACAGCACCGCCGTGTGCGGCATTTTTTTCACCAGCCCGCCCAATGACTCGATGTTCAGCGTGTGGGTAGCTTGATAGACGTTGCCCGCACTGAAAAACAGCAGCGACTTGAACAGCGAGTGGTTGAGCACGTGCAGCAGCGCCCCCGCAAAGCCAAGCGTGGTCAGCAGCGGGTTGCCCGTGCCGATACCAATGGTGCCCAGCCCGATGCCGATGCCGATGATGCCAATGTTTTCGATGCTGTGGTAGGCCAGCAGCCGCTTCAGGTTGTGCTGCAAAATGGCGAGCATCACCCCATATACGCCCGACGTCACCGCTGTGAAAAGGATGAAATAGCCGAGCAGCGTGAAGTCCGTTTTTACCAACAAAACCATGCGCAGGATGCCGTAAATGCCGATTTTGATGAGCACCCCCGACATCACGCCGGATACGTGCGAGGGCGCAGCCGGGTGGGCGTAGGGCAGCCAGGTATGGAAGGGTACGAAGCCCGCTTTTAGCGAAAACCCGGTGAAAAAACAGCCGAACAGTACAAAGGCGCTTGCCTCGCCCATTTGCTCCGAAAACCCGGCAATGGCGTTAAAATCGAACGACCCCGTGCGGTAGGCGACCCAGATGAAGCCCACTGTCAGCAGCACGATGCTGAGGTGCGACTGGATGAGGTAGTTGATGCCCGCCCTTAGCACCTCCGGTTTTTGGTGCTCGAAAATGACGAGCAGGAACGCCGACACCGCCATGATTTCCCAGGCGAAAAGGAACACCAGCGAGTTCTGTACGGCGCAAATCACCGTCAGCATGGACTGCACGAGCAGGTAGGCGGTACAGTGGAGCGAGAGGTTTGCCGCCTGTTCCCGGTAGGCTTTCATGTACTGCAAGCCGTACAACGCCCCGGTCAGCATGGTGAAATTGATGACCAGCATGAACCAGCCCGAAAGTGCGTCAATGCGGATGGGAATCTCCCCGGTGACGGAGGTGCCGGACAGGGTGAGCAGCGTTTCTTCCCCCATAAGGGCGTTGGCTGCAAGCAGGCTGATGATGACAGCATTGGCTGCCACAACGGCAACGGTCGCCAGTCCCTTCCACTTCACGGTGAGGAAGGGAACCGACAGCAGCGCCGCCGCCAGGATAACCAGGTATGCCAAGACTAAACTCATTAAATCAAATTCAACAACGTCCCCAAAAACACGACCAGGATGAACAGCACCCCGTACAGCACATAATATTGTACCCTGCCGTTTTGGATGAACTTGAACCAGTCCATGCCTTTGAGCAGGGGTTTTGTCAGTTTTTCAATCAGTTTGGTTTCAAAAAAATCGGCGTAATGCGAGCGGTAGGGACGTTTCTTTGGGAAAATGTCCCCGGGAGCAATCTCCTCGTACTGCTTTTTTTCGCCCACGAGGAAGCCGAGCAATTTGCCCAGGGTTTTTGAAAAAGACTTGCCCGTGTACTGCATCCGGCTGTTCGGGGCGACATAGCCGCAGCCCCAAGTCGTCAGGATGGACGATGGGCGGGTTATCATATTCGTGTTTCTGATAAAAAAAAGCGGTAGCAGCAGCGCAAGGAACACCATCGAATAAAGGCTGACGTTGCCCATCGTCAAAGTGAGCTTCGAAAAAATCGCCGGGTCGGGCACCTGACCCGAAAGCCCTGTTACATTGCCCACCCAGCCGAGAAAATACTGGGGAAACAAGCCAATGGCGAACATGAGCGCCACGATGCTGTATTGCGGCAGGCGCATCACGAGCGGCACTTCCACTGGTTCGTGCGCCAACGGCTGCCGGGGGCTGCCCAGGAAGATGATGCCGAAACTTTTGGTGAAGGCCAGCATCGAAATGCCGCCGATGATGGCCAGCCCAGCCAGCGAGAGCATCATCAGGGTGGAGAGGTAAACGTTGCCTGATTGCATGCCGGACAGAAAACCGCTGTACAGCAAAAACTCCGAAACAAAGCCGTTGAGCGGCGGCAGCCCGCCGATGGCGAGCGCCCCCGTGAGGTAGAAAAAAGCCGTCTGCGGCATCCTGCCCACCAGCCCGCCGAGCTTTTCCATGTTCCTAGTGTGCGTTTGCTGATAGACCGACCCGACGGCGAAGAACAGCAGCGATTTGTACAGCGAATGGTTCAGCGTGTGCAGCAGGGCGGCTGCCAGGCCAATGGTGGAAAGGCCCGGGTTTCCCGTGCCTTTCCCGATGAGGAACAGCCCGATGCCCGCACCGATGATGCCGATGTTCTCGATGGTGCAATACGCCAGCATCATCTTGAAATCACGCCGCACGGCAGCGTTCAGGATGCCGTACAAGCCCGTGAGCACCGACAGCACGAGCAGCGAGGCACCGATGGTCAGCCAGTTGTCTTCCAGCATCAGCGCCACCCGCAGGATGCCGTAAATCCCCATTTTCACGATGACGCCCGACATGACGCCCGACACGTGCGAGGGCGCTGCCGGGTGCGCATGGGGCAGCCACGAGTGCAGCGGGATGAAGCCCGCCTTGATGCCGAAGCCGCCGAAGAAAAGCAGAAACAGCCAGGCGTTTTTGTTTCCTTCGAAAAAACTGCCGATGGCGGCAAAGTCGAAACTGCCCTGCGAAAAATAGACCCAGATGAATGCCGCCATGAGCAGCGCCACGCCCACGTGCATCTGCACCATGTAGTTGACGCCCGCCCGCAGGGCCTCCTTTTTTTCATGCTCGAACATGACGAGCAGCAGCGACGACAGCGACATCAGCTCCCAGGCAACGAGGAACGCCAGCCCGTGCTGCAACATGCACACCCAAAGCATGGAGGCCTGGAAAAGCAGGAACAGCGGCCAGTGCAGGGCGAGCTTGGCTTTTTGTTCCCGGTAAGTTTTCATGTAGCCGATACCGTACAGCGCCCCATTGATGCAGGTGAAATTGACGATGAGCACGAACCAGGCGGAAATGGCGTCCATGCGAAGGGGCACGTCGCCGAAGAATGGCGTGCCGTGCAGCACGGCGTCCATCGGCAGCCCGTTGAGCGCATGGAGCGCAGGGATGGACGTGAGTAGGGCGTTTGCCAAAACGAACAGGAAACTGGCAGTGGCCCTTGCACCGGAGGGCAGGGCAGGGATGAGCGCCATGCCAATAAAGCAAACCACGAGGGACACAAGAACCAGTTGAACATTATCCATCTGCAAACAAAATTTTCAGTCAGATTTTAGCCCGTGAAACCTTCGATGCCGGAGGTACGCAAACGGGGCAAAAACTCAAATCATCTTTTCCCAAATTTTCAAATACCCGTCGAACCGGGTTTTCCTGACTTTATAGCTGCCCGGAATCTCGTCAAAATAGCTGAAATAAGTCGCCAGTTTGGTGCCGGGCGGCATTTGGTCTAATTGTCCCCTTACGAACAAGGAGTAACTGTCGTAGAGCTGTCGGTCCAATTTCAACGAAAAATCCACCGGGTTTTCTTGGTTGATGTTTTCATAAAAAGCGTTGAAAAAATAAAAAGCCTCGTAACCTTCAAACCGGATGTCCATGATGTTGGCGTGCAGGAACGATACGTTCGGCAGGGCATACCGTACAGCAACTTCTTCGGACAATTGGAAAAGGTGCTCCCGCTGTTCCACACCAGTGAAATGACCACCGGTGCAGGCAGCCCCGACCAGGCAAAATTTGCCCGCCCCCGAACCGATGTCCAATACCCTTGTGCCGGGGCGCTCCACGAGGGCACGGGCGGCGTACTGCGCAACGTCAACGGGCGTAAAATGGAACTCAGACACCGCCCGCAATGGCTTGGGGTAAATGGTGTCGAAGTATTCGTCGTTGACTTCAATGCCCGATTTAAGGTTTCTAAAAATCATAGTTGCTTTTGTTGTTGGGGCCCTGGGATGCCAAATGAATATCCCAATATCTCAATGCCTATTCCCCGCCTGGGGGTCATACCGCACGTTCGAGTTAATCCAGATAGCTCTGGCGAGCCTGAAAATCCAAACAAATAGGATTGTCAGAATGGAAATCAGCAGCCCAAAGGAAGCGTTGATGCCTAAGCCCAACCCCCAGACACAAAACCCTGTGAAGGCAAGGCTGAAAAACCCCGTCATAATATAGGAAATGAACATCGCGCCGTAGTAAAACCCAGGCTCAAGGAAATACCGTTGCCCGCAAACGGGGCATTTCTCCGGCATGTAAAATGGTTTTTGAAGCGAAAACGAGCCTGTTTCAAAGAGGTCGCCAACGTGGCAACGGGGGCATTTCAAATAGAGGATGCTGTATGCTTTTGTTTCTTTTTTGAGCAATTTCATAAAGCAGCAATGGAGTATTTGAATATGTAAAAAATAATGCAAAAAAACCAGCAAAAACGAAGTTCTCCGCCATGTTGTACACATGGATTAAATAGAAACATAATATTCAGAATGAAGAACTACACTGGGGGAGACAAATCATGGGTCAGGAATGACCGGAAAGCAATGGAAAGGATTCCAACAAAAGGTGTCGGAAAAATCAAGGATTTGTTATATTCAGAATAACATTGGGCTGAAACATCCAGCTTTTCAGGCAGCATATATCCCTAAAAATTTGGCGCAGTTCAATCTGCTAACCTTGGAACAACCGGCAGGGAAGAGTCTTGCATTGAAAATTGGCTGGTCGGTGCGCAGTCGTTCAACGGGTCAAAGGTAAAAAAATTAGTCAGGGATTGCCAACGCCGGTTGAAAATGTGCCGACAGAGAGGATTTTCCAGTTTAACGGCAGAAACGCCCTTGATTGTAAAACCGCCTTCCCACCTGGCAGCAGTGCCGCAGCTTGACACATGGCTCGACGTTGCGGCGAGGTGTAGTAAACCTACCCTGTCGGCGGCACGGTCATATTGAAATGACTAAAGTAACCTATTCGACGAAATACTGCTCAAACTTCATCCAAGTACTTAATCAACCACCCCGTAAACCTACGAAATTGAAAGTCGTTGCCAAATTTCCATAAAGATGCCGTCCATAGGATGCCATGCCTTGAAAAATAGATACCAATGTTTTTGATGGTGCAACTGTGCTGCCCGCTGTTTACCCCTCCAATGGTTGAGGCAATATAATAGCATAGCAGCTGATTCAGGTGAACCCTTTCCACCGCTAAATGCTTGGTGGTTTTTATGTCTATCAAGGTGTCGTCAACGATTAGGTCTGCGTCGGCCCCACCAAACAGCGCAGAACCTTCAGCAAAGACTGGGTTCAGAAAACATATGTTTTTAGGAGTAAATATTTCATTGGGTATGATGGACACCAGTTTTTGCAAGTCCTCAATATCTTCTTCTTGAGTTGTCTGAATACTATTGTCCAGATAACCTGCCCTTGCGTACAAGTCCAGCTTTGCGAGCACAATCGAAGATTTCACCAACTCGTCCGTCATAATCCCTGTCGTGAGGTATGATTTGTGGTTCGCTTTGGCTTCCTCGTATTGATGAACCGAGTTTTCGTAGAAGGCCCTGAGCTGCTTGTTAAACTCCCTGGACCGCTTCGCTCTTTCTTTTTCAATTGCCCGCAGCAAGAGGGCTAATTCGCCCTTTTCTTTCTTTGAAATTTTCTCATCAAACTGGACTTCCTTTCGCTTTTTACTTTTTTCTACCAATTGCGATTTAATACTTTGCATCGCCAAGTCTGCAACCCAACCATCCCTGCAAACGGCTTTATCCTTCGAGAGCCACTCCATCCGAAACCGGAAAAGGTAATCGAAGGCAGTTCCCACGATGCCATAATTGACAGTTTTAGAAGGGGCAAGGAGTTCGCCTTGAAGGGAAATTTTTGGACGTGGAAAATCCTGTTTTAGCCTGTCCTTTAATTCCTTGAAATATGGGCTGGACAACATTTGGGTTAGGCTCATAACTGCAAAATTTGACACCCCTACCTCCTAAAATAACGCCAAAAAGATAAACGACACCAATCCTAATAAGCCGACAATCAAGCCCATGCAACCGCTCTTGCCAGGGGCACTTGCGCTAAGTGGCTCGCCAATTGTAGCCGTTTTCGTCTTTGGCGTCCTAAACCTCGCATGGACAAATTTTGCGCAGGTTTTATAGGCAATTGTATTGGTGCTGCCGCCTTGCGTTTCCCCGCCGTCCGCAAACCGCAGCGTACCGAAAAACCTCAAATCCGCCCCCGCATACTTGTCCAGCGATTTGATGAAGCTATCATTGTTTAATTGTTCCCTTGCAAAATCGTAGAAAACATCGCAGTATTTGTGGCTTGCGAGATTGCCATGCCTGTCCTCAGAAAGCCAACGGTACACGGAAAATGCAAAAAATGCAATCCTGTCTTCCTTTGACAAGCTGTGGAACACGAGGTTGTACAAGGCTCGTTTTCCAATATACTTGGAAAACGACAAACCCTTTTCAAGGGCAAACTCAACGAGTTCGGGGTTCGGGTCGCTATCCTTGTCCACCTTGCGGCTGATGAGTGCGGACAAATCATCTTTGTTCGGGTTCAACGGGATGTCAATTTGGAGTGACTTTGCGTATTGGATTTGGGCATCGGTGGCGGGTTCGGGCAGTTCTTCCGTAATTTCGAAGGGTTCGGAGAAGCCCGACTGTTTCAGTTGTAGAACGACTTCTGCTTCGGATTTAGCGATGAGCGTTACCGTCCGCACCCGGTTGGTCGCCTGATAGAGGGCCTTGGCTTTGAATTTTTTGAGCATGGTTGGGTTTCAATATTTTTTGCTCAAAGTAACCGATTCCAAGTCGAAACATTGGTAAAAAAGTGGGAGTCGAAGTTCCTTCCGCAGGTTTTCCAAGTAAGCCTGTTCTTGTTCACTGGGCAGCATGGATGAGACGACAACCATTTCCATGGCCCTCTTCCCGGTAGGGAAAAAATTGTACTCCAACAACTGCCCGACAGCCTCACGGACGCAAGCTTTCCAGGTGTTGTACGTTTTGATTTCAAAAAAAACCAGTCCACTTGGGCGCTGTAAGATAATATCGGCTGAACCATTGCATTTGTGGATAGGGTGCTCCCTTGCTACATTTTTCCAGCCATTTTCCTTGCCCAGGTATTCGTACAATGCAAGGGTTCGATGAGTTCGCGAGCTTGCAGTCGTCGGCGTTGGAGTTGCCCGTGACTTCCTCCACTCATTCAATGGCACGGGGAGTAGATTCCCCCTCTAGGGGGTCAGGGCCAAGTGTGATAGGATTTCGTGTCGCTGATTTTCGGCGTCGGAAGTGTCTTTGGAGATGCGGATATAGGCGTAATTTTTCGATTGTATCAAAAAAAGGTTTGTATTGATTTTTAATGCACAATTTTAGTGCAAAATAAGTAGAAATAAAAACGCCCGTTTTCGTACATGTAAAACGGGCGTTTTAATTGGACATATTGACAATTACTGATTCAACATCATCATCTTCACCTGATACGTCCCCGCCGTCACGAACCGTTCCCCCGCCTCGATGCCTTTCAGCACCACCGTGTGTGTTCCGTTGTCCTCGCCCAACGAGACATAGCTCGCCGAGTATGTTTCCGGCGCATCCTTCAAAAATACCACGGGCTTGCCGTTGATTTCCGACAAGGCGCTGTTGGGCACGAAGACCTTCTTGTTGCTCGTGCGCTGAAAGGCTTGCAGCGTTACGAACTCCCCGATTTTGAACTCCCCGTCTGGGTTCTGTAACTCGAACAGCACCTTCTGCGACTGGTTGGTCGGGTTCACTTCCAGGGCGGCGCTCACGAGGCGAACCTGTGCCGTCTTGTGGTCGTCGTTGGTGCAGGTGACGGTGTACCGCTCCGCCTCACGCACCACCTCCGAGTCCTTGTCATAGACCTGCGCCTCCACATACACCTTGCCCAAACTGGTGATGGAGAAAAGCGTCACCCCTGCCGGAACCTCAGCGCCCGGTGCCAACGTGAACTGCCCGACCGTTCCTGCCACGGGCGCTTTCAGCACGATGTCGCCGTTGGCGGCTGCGGACACCGAACCGTTTGCCACGTTTTGAAGGGCCTCCATGCTCGCTTTTGCGATATTGTAACGGGCCTCGGCAGCTTGCACGTCCTTCTTGGCGGCAACGTCGGCGATGCCCTTCAATCTGCTCCACTCTTTTTCGGCGGCGGCCAGTTCAGCCTGTGCCGCTTGGATTTCCACCCGCAACCTGCCCATTTCCGCTGCAATGCCCACCTGCTCCGACTGGCTGCCGGAGGGCTTCAGCACCGCCACCACCTGCCCGGCAGCTATCTTTTGCCCCGGCGTCACTTTCAGCGAGGCAATGCGTCCGTTCTGCGGCGTGACCACGTTGGCGAAACCGCCCGGTGCCGGGACGACCGTACCATACAGCGCCACAGATGGCTTGAAGTCGCCCTCGGCCAACCGTTGCGTCAGCAGGTCGAACAGGAACTGCGTCTCCTTCGGCACCTGTACGCTGGTGCCCGCTGTGCTGCCGCCCTCGTCGTGCCCTTCCGGCCCGTGTGCCCCTGCCTGCTCCACGGCGGCGGGGATTGCCAATGCTGCCAATAGTGCCACTGTCGCACGGGGCTTGCGCCGGAACAGCACAAAGCCCAAGCCCAGCCCGCAGAGGAACACCAACGCCCATTGCCACCAGACAAAATGGGGGTGTTCCGCTTCGTGCGCCTCTGCTTCTTCCTCGCCGGGCAGCGCCTTGCCGACCTCCACGCTTTTCACAAGCAGCAGGTCAGCGCCGTTGGCCTTCGAGTTCAAGGTGAAGGCAAGCGAGTAGGCTTGCGCTTTCGGAAAAGTGCCGTCAATGTGATACACGCCTGGCTCGTGGGCATCCACCGACAGTGCCAGTGAGGGGTCTTCCTGTGCCGTCGCCTTTATTTCAACGCCTTCCAGCGGGCGGTTGGTGGCAAAGTCCGCCACGTAAAGTGTCAGCTCTACGGGCTTGCCCGGCTCGATTTCGCCGTGCTTCAGCGTCAGCTCGTACTGCTGGCTCTCGGCGTAGGCGACGAACTGGGTCGCTTGGGCTGCCCCTCTGCTCCCGCTGCCGCCAGCATCGTGGGGGTGCGAGTGCCCGTGGTCGTCCTGTGCGGACAGTATTTGCAAAAAAAACAAACAAGAAATGGCTGCAATGAGCCGTATGGAATTTTTCATGAGAAGTTTTTTAATTCCCGATCAAGAACGCCAGCCCGACTACCGCCGAGTTGTGCATCTTGAGGGTTTCGAGATATGTGGTTTGCAGGTCGAAAGCGTCCGACACGTTGCGGAGGAACTGGATATAGTCGTACTCCCCGCCCTCGTACAGCCGCCGGGAAGAGGCAACGAGTTCGTCCGCCAACGGCAGTGCCGTCCCTTCCAGCCAGCCGAGGGAGCTGGTCGTTTGCGCCATCGTTTGGAGCAATTGGAAGCGGGTCGCCCGTGCCTCTTGCCGTTGCAGCGCCATCTGCGTTTGTGCGCTCTCGAGTGCTATGCGGGCGGCGTCCATTTCGCCCTTGTATTGACCTTGGAACAGGGGCAGCGTGATCCCCGCCCGGAGGCGGCTGCGATAGTCAGTATCGGGTTCGGGCACTCGCAGGTAGCCGACCATCAAGCCCGGCAGCCGCTCCGCACGTCGCACGGCGATTTCGGCGGCTGCCACTTGCTGTTGCTGCGCCCGGTATTTTTCAAAATAAAAAACGCCCGAAGTATCCGAAGCCGAAGGCGACAGCGCCAGCAACGGGCTGACCTGCGTGACGTTGTCGTTCAGGTAGGCAGCAAGTTCCGAAAAGGCGTTCATTTCATACGTGCGGCTTTGGAACAGCAAATTGGCGACTTGCCCCGCCTTTGTTTCTGCGAAAAGCAGGTCTGCCCGGTTGATTTGCCCGCCCTCGAACAGGCGGCGGCTGGCGGCGGCGATGCCCTGCCAAAGGCTGTCCTGTCGGGCATAGAACAGCACCTGTGCTTGGGCGGCCTGTGCATCCAAATAGGCGAGACGCACGGCTTGCGTCAATTCCCGACGGGTGAGGCTGGCGGCTTCGCCAGCAAGTGCGGTCTGGCTTTTCAGCCATTTCGAGCGACGGACATAGACGCCGGGAAAATCGAACTGCTGCTGCACCTCGACCCCCACTCCTACGTCGGCGGGCGATTCGAACACCACCTGCGTTTGCTGTGGGTTGAAGGCGGTGCGCTCCAACGCCTTCCGTTGCCGGGTCTCCTGTTCGGCAAGCTGCACGGAGGGGTAGCTTTTCAACGCCCGCTCCACAGCTGCCTGCTCAGTGATGAACTGTGCCGTGGCTGCCGACCAAGCGAGGCAGCCTACCAGCACGACAATATATCTTTTCATTGACAGCATTTTTTGAAAAACAACTTTTTGAAAAACATCATAAGCAGTTTTTTCATGGATAATGAATTTAAACAATCTCTAAATGGTGTGTGCATCGGCTGCCCGGTTTTTTGCGCCGAAATACTCCTCCAGCGCCTTCTTCCCGAACAGCGAGAACACGGCGGGCGTCACCGCCATGTCGAGCAACGTGGAGGAGAGCAGCCCGCCGAGGATGACCGTTGCCACCGGGTACAGGATTTCCTTGCCCGGTGCCTGGGCATCCAAGGTCAGCGGTATCAGCGCCAGCGCCGCCACCAGCGCCGTCATCAGCACAGGGACGAGCCGTTCCAAAGATCCTCGGACTATCATTTTTCGGTCGAACTGCTCCCCTTCATGCTCCACCAAATGGATATAATGCGAAATCATCATGATGCCGTTCCGGCTGGCGATGCCCGTTAGCGTGATGAAGCCGACCAGCGTGGCGATGGAGAAGGTGCCGCCCGTGAGCCACACCGCCACCACGCTGCCGACCAGCGCCAGCGGGATGTTGAGCATGATTTGCAGGGCGATGCGCCAGGATCGGAAATGCGAGAACAGCACGAGGAAGATGCCCAGCACCGAGAAGATGCTCAGGATGCCGATGAGGCGGCTGCCCTCCTGCTGTGCCTCGTGCTGGCCGCCGTATTCCACGAAGTAGCCCTGCGGCAGTTTTAGCGCTCCTACCGTGGCTTTTATTTCCTCGACCGTGGCACCGAGGTCACGCCCCTGCACGTTGCAGGAGACCGTGATGCGCCGCTGCGTGTTCTCGTGGCTCACCGAGTTGACACCCTTTTCGTACTCCACCTTGGCGACCTGTTCCAACGGGATGAGGTTGCCCTCCGGAGTGTGGACGAAAGCGTTGCGGATGTTCTCTAAGTTCGTCCGGTCGTCCTCGGCAGCCCGCAGCAGGATGTCGAAGCTCTTTTGCCCATCGAGGATTTTGCCCGTCACCTTGCCGTTGAACAGCGTTTCGAGGTCTTCCGTGATTTTGCCCGCCTGCATCCCGTAGCGGGCGATGGCTTGGCGGTTCACGGTGATGCGGAGCTGCGGAACGAGCGTCTGGCGTTCCGTGTTGGCGTCCACCACGCCGGGTATTTTTTCGATGGCATCCTTGACCTGTGCGGCGGTGGAGCGGAGGTCGGTGAGGTCCTGCCCAAAAATCTTGATGGCCACCTGCGCCCGCACCCCGGACAGCAGGTGGTCAATCCGGTGCGAAATCGGCTGCCCAACGCTGATGCTCACGCCCTGTAGCACGGCGAGACGGGTGCGGATGTCGGCGATAACGGCTTCTCTGCCACGCTTGGCGTCCTCGTGCAAGTCCACCTCGATTTCCGAGTTGCTCACAGGCTCTACATGCTCGTCCAGTTCTGCGCGTCCCGTGCGGCGGGCAGTGTAGCGCACTTCCGGCACTTTCATGATTTGTTCTTCGGCCAGCGTCCCCAATTTATTGCTTTCTTCGAGCGAGGTGCCGGGCGGGGCGGATAGGTTGATCGTGAAGCTGCCCTCGTTGAATGGCGGCAGGAACTCCGTCCCGAAAAACGGCACGACGAGCGCTGCGCCAGCCACCAGCGCAGCGGCGATGGCGACCACCACCTTCGGGCGTCCGAGGGAGAAGGAGAGCAGGCGGGCATCCTGCCGTTTGAGCCACCTGACCAGTACACCCTCTTTCTCGTCCTCCATTTTTTTCATGTTGGGCAAAAGGAAGGAACACAGTGCGGGCGTCACCGTCAGCGACACGAACAGCGAGGCGATTATGCTGGTGATGTAAGCGATGCCCAGCGGGGCAAACAGCCGCCCCTCGATGCCCTGCAAGTAAAACAGCGGCAGGAACACCAGCACGACGATGATGGTGGCATAGACGATGGAGTTCCGCACCTCGCTTGATGCCTCGTAAATCACTTGCAAAGCAGGTTTCGGATTTTCAGCGTGGCGGTTTTCTTTTAGCCTTCGGAAAACGTTCTCCACGTCCACGATGGCGTCGTCCACCAGCTCGCCGATGGCGATGGCCAGCCCGCCGAGCGTCAGCGTGTTGATGGAAATGCCGAACCACTTGAACACCAATGCCGTGATGACGAGCGACAACGGGATGGCGGTGAGCGTGATGGCGGTCGTGCGGAAGTTCAAGAGGAACAGGAACAGTACGATAACCACGAGGATAGCCCCGTCCCGCAAGGCGTGCTCCACGTTGGTGATGGAGTTGACGATAAAGTTTTTTTGCTGAAAAACCTTGGGGTTCAGCTTCACGTCGGGCGGTAGGCTCGGCTGGAGTTCCGCCAGTGCCCGTTCCACTTCTTCCGTCAGGGCTACGGTGGGAGCATTGGGCTGTTTCTCCACGGTCAGGATGACGGCGGGCTTGCCGTTCAATGAGCCGTCGCCCCGTTTTTGCGCAGCACCAAACTTCACCTCGGCGATTTGGTGGAGAAAAACGGGCTGCCCGTCCCGGTTGGTCACGACCGTGTTCTGGAGGTCGGCGAGCGACTGCGCCCTGCCGATATTACGGATGAGCACCTCCTCGCCATAGCGGTCAAAAAAGCCGCCCGTGGTATTGAGGTTGGTGAGTTGGAGCGCCCCGTCCACGTCGTCCACTGTGAGGTTGAACTGCTTGAGCTTGGGGCTGGATACCAGCACTTGGTACTGTAGGCGTTCCCCGCCGATGGGGATGACCTCCGACACGCCCTTGATGCTCTTGAGGCGGGGGCGCACGGTGAAGTCGGCAAGGGTGCGCAGGTCGGCAGGGGAGGTCGAGTCGGCGCTAATGCCCACGAGCATGATTTGCCCCATGACTGACGAAATGGGCCCCATCACCGCCACGATGCCGTCGGGCAGGAGGACGGTCTGCAATTTCTCGCCGACCAACTGCCGGGCACGGTAAATGTCGGTCTCCCAACCGAACTCCACGAACACCAGCCCCAAGCCGATGCTGCTCGACGAGCGCACGTCCTCCACGCCGGGCGAGCCGTTTAGCGCCTGCTCGACCGGGAGCGTCACCTGTGCCTCGATTTCCTCCGGCGCCATGCCCCCGGCTTCGAGGAAAATGGTGACACGGGGGCGGTTGAGGTCGGGCAGCACGTCCACCGGGAGCTGCACGAGGGTGAAGACCCCGTACACCAGCAAGAGCGCTGCCCCCGCCGTGACAAGGGTGCGGTTTTGGAGGGAAAAAAGAATGATGCTGTTTAGCATTGGCTGCTATTTTTCAATGAAAAGAGGAAAAACTCAAGCAGTGGCGCAGAGCGGATTGATTCAGTTGACGGATTTGCGCCTTTGCATGAAGTAATAGACTGGAAATGGAAGGGCAAGACAATTGCCCCAAAAGGAAAGGCTCAGGCGAGTGGCGGGCGGAAAATATCGTCCAAACAAGGCGATGCGGGAAGGTCTTCCTGCGATGCAGCGATTTTGGAATCGAGGTCGGCTTCCAATGCAGTGATAGATAGTGGTTTCACCGCAGTTGGTGCGACGAAAACAGCCCCGACACAGCAGCAATGGTGGCAATGTCCGGGCATCTGCTCGTGGTCGCTGTCCTCGTGGTGCTGGTCGCTGCCATAGTGTTGCTCCAGAAAATCGAACATGGAAAGATGCGCCTCCCCAGCCTCGTGGGCGTCTGAATGGTGCTCAAAGAAATGCGCCAACAGCGCCGGGATTTTGGCCAACTGTTCGGCATGGACAAACGAAAACATCCCCTGCAAGAGCAGCACGATAGCAAGCGATATGGAGATGATGTTTTTCACTTCGGGTGCAAATGTAGAAAAAACCGTTCCTGATGTTGGGATGGGCAGACATCCTGTCAAAACGAAAGGATGCCCGCCTTATATCTGTTCAAATATTCAGGGAACGAGGTTGCCTAGCAACCGATATTTTTCAATAATTTTTAGCATCAAAGCACCCACAACATCGCCCCCGCCATGCCCACCATTAGCAAATCCTCCACCAGCGTAATCGTGGACATGGGCAAGTTGAACACTGCACCGAGGCAGGCGCACTGGAACTTGCGCTTCGCCAACAGGCTTTGAATGACGCCTACCGTACTTAGGCCCATCACGACGAGCGTAGCGGCATTGGCGAAAACGGGCTGAAAATTGGTCAAAAACAACAATCCGAAAGCCAATTCCACAAAGGGATAAACATAGCCCCACCCCAGCCAGCGCCTCGCCACGATGTCGTAACTGCTGTACGACATGGCAAAGGCGGGCACGTCCAGCAGTTTGAAAAAGGAAAAGACGAGGAAAAAACCCGCCATGAAATGCCGCATCCAGCGCATCCCGTCGAAGTTGTCTGCGGCAAACTCCACGAGCATTGTCACGCCGAGGATGTAGCCAAAGACCAACAGAATCGGCTTGTAGGTTTTCAAGAACGGCTGCCTTTCCTCCCCTTCGACTGGTTGCGGAACGGGTTTCGACACTTTCGTAGGGGCTTCGCTGATTTGGTATTTAGGGTGGCCTATCAGTGCCGCCTTCAGTTCGTCCAAGCCGACGTGCCGCTCCATGTCGAGGACGGCAATCGGTGGGTCTTGCGTGACACGGGCGGCGGTGATGCCGGGCACTTGTTCGAGTGCTCTTTTGACTGTGGCGGCGCAGCCGCCGCAGGTCATTCCGCTGATTGAAAATTCGTGGGTCATGGTCAGTGATTTTTATTGGGGCAAAGTTGCGGGCAGGTGCGCTTGGGTGCGGTACAGGATTTTGGAAAGGGTGTGCAGGATTTTGGGCTACACGTGGTCAAGATACTTACGCTCGTGCCGATGCCCGCCCTTGAAATGCGTCGGCGTCATCCCCGTCACCTGCCGGAACTGGTTCGACAAGTGCTGCGAACTGCTGTAACCCAGGCGAAAGGCAATCTCGCTCAAGGTCAGTTCATCGTACACCAGCAGTTCCTTCACCCGCTCAATCTTTTGTGCGATGAGGTACTTTTCAATCGTCACTCCCACCACCGAGGAGAACAGCCTGCTGAGGTGCGAGTAGTCGTGCCCGGTTTTTTTCGCCAAAAAATCGGAGAAGTTCATCGCTTCCGGCTTTTGTGCCTCATGGTGGATTTCCTGTATAATAATGTTTTTTACCTGTGCGATGAGGCGGCTAGTGCGGTCGTCGAGCAGTTCAAAGCCCTCTGATTGGAGCAGACGGTGAGCTTCTACCAGCATTGCCGGGGACGGCTCGCCCTTGATGTCCGCCTCGCCAAGGCGCACGGTTTTCAATTGAAAACCAACCGCTGTCAGTAGCCGCTGAACCGTGCGCTCGCAGCGGGCGCAGACCATGTTTTTGATGAAAAGGGTCATGGAAAATTATAGTTTACCCAGTCAACAGCAAGCGCTACCTGCCTGTATCGGTGGGCATTTTACAGTTCCATAGCTGCAAAATACGCAGCAGTCGCCGGGCTTGGGCTTCAGCAAGGCCTGGCAGTTTTGGCACTCATAAAAAAATTGGCAGGCATCGGTGGGCATTGTTTCTGTTTTTTGAAAACTGCAAGCAGGGCAGGTGATGACGGATGTAAGCACCGGGGCAATCACCTTCCGTTTTTTCCAAATCCTGAGCGCCGACCAGCCGAAAAGCCCAAAGCCAAGCGCCATGAGCCAGGGAGCTGCAGCTTCAAACCAGCCGGAAAATGCTGCAAACCCTGCCGCCCCGGCAAGGAACGCAACCAACGGCGGCAGCCAGCAGCAGCTCGTTGCGAGCAATAGCGCAAAGGCGCTTCCGAGATAATTGGATTTGATATTCATGGTTGTAGCCGCCAAATTTACTTTACCACCTTTCCCGCTCCGACCTGTCTGCCATTCTGCCATGCAGCGAGAATATACGTCCCAGCCTTCAAACCCTTAGTTTCCAGCGAAAGGTCGTGGCTGCCTAAGGATATGTTTGAAAATGGATTTTATGAGCTGAACTGATTTTGAAATATGGTGAAAAGGAGCGGTGGAGGCGAATTGACCGCCCCCTTACCACTTAACTCAGGTGTTTTGTTTTTTCAAAACGGACTCGAAAAACGCTCGTCCTCCAAAAACGACACATCCGTCAGCGTCTTCAGGAAAGACACGAGGTCAGCCCTGTCCTGCGCCGAAAGCTGTAAGCCGCCCGGCTCGATGTTGTGGAACAGCAGCCCGTCCAGCGTCGGGGAGTTCTTCACGCCCGTGTCGTAATGCTCGATGACCTGTTCCAGCGTCGCAAAACGACCGTCGTGCATGTAGGGCGGGGTAATGGCGATGTTACGTAGGCTCGGCACCTTGAACTTCGCCCTGTCCGCTGGGTCGTTGGTCACTTTGGAGCGCCCTTCGTCCGTAAAGTCCGCCTCGGCGTCCAAACCGTTGTTCATGAACTGGTCGTTGGTGAGGTTGAAGCCACCGTGGCAATGGAAGCACTCGCCGCCCTTCTGCCCGCTGAACGGGTCGAACTCGGCAAAGAACAGCACCCGTCCCCGTTCCTCGCTGTCCGTCAGCGCCTCTGTTCCGGCGAGGTGGCGGTCGTACTTTGATTTGTTGGAAACCATCGTGAGCTCGAACTGCTCTATCGCAAGCCCCATACGCTCCGAGGTGACGGTTTCGTCGCCGAACGCCCGGATGAACTGGTCGGTGTAGCGCTTGTCCGCCTTCAGCTTGGCGACAGCGTTTTCCAGCGTCTCGTTCATTTCCAGCGGGTCTTGGATGGGCTTCAAGGCTTGGTCTCTCACCTTTGGCGAACGACCGTCCCAGAACATCCCGTTCTTGTGCCAGGCCAGGTTGAACACCGCCATCGCCTGCCGTTTGCCCGGCAACTGCTCCACGCCGAGGCTGAACTGCCGGATGTCGCTGAACCCGTCCTTTTGCAGGTGGCAGTCGGCACAGGACTGCGAGCCGTCCTTGGACAGTTGTTTTTCATAAAAAAGCATCCGCCCCAGCTGCACCCCGGCTACGGTCGGCACGTTGTCGGCAGGGATGTTCGGGTTGGGGAACTCGCCGAAATCGAGGGCGTAGGGTGTCGGGTCATAGACGGCATTCACCGTGTCGTCGTCGGGGTCGCAGGCAACCATCAGGGCTGCGAGGGAAAGGAAAGTGAGGATGATTTTTTTCATAAAACAAGGTTACTATTACTACCTAAATTTTGGATTGTCTAAAAAATCGTTGTCGGTCAGGGCTTTCAGGAACGCAATCAGGTCAGTTTTTTCTTGCTCAGTCAGGTTGAGCGGTTTCACCAAATGGCTCTTGTGCGGGTGGATTTTCCCGCCCGAATTGTAATGCTCCACCACCGCCTCCAGCGTCAGCAGCGAGCCGTCGTGCATATAGGGAGCAGTCACCGCCACGTTGCGCAGAGTCGGCACCTTGAACAGCGCCCGGTCTGCCTCGTCGCCCGTTAGGCGAAAGCGCCCAGGGTCGGGGTAGTCCTCGTACAGTCCGTTGTTTTCAAAGGCGTAGCCCGTGAAGTTGAACCCGCCGTGGCATTGCGAGCAGTTGGTTTTTCCAACAAAAAACAAGTCCATGCCCCGCCGCTCCGCAGCCGTCAACGCATTGGTTTTTCCCTGCAAATACTGGTCGTAGGGCGACTTGCCGCTCAACATCGTCCGCTCAAAACAAGCAATCGAGCGGGTGATGACGAAGGCATCCGGCACACGCCCGTATGCTGCCAGGCTCTCCCGCACGTAGCCACTGTCGGCGTTCAGCTGCTCCGCAATGTCGAGGATGTTCATGTCGAACTCGGCGTGTTCCTGTATCGGCACGAGTATCTGCATTTCCAGCGTCGGCACACCGCCCTCCCTCGTGTAGTACGGATGGTAGGCGAGGTTGGCGAGCGTCGGCGCATTGCGATTTCCGAGCCTTCCCTCTACGCCCTCGCTGAACTGCTTTCCGTCGGTAAACGCCATTTCCGGTAGGTGGCACGAGGCGCATGAAACCGTGCGGTCGCTGGATAGGATGGGGTCGAAAAACAGCCTTTTGCCCAATGCCCACCGCTCCGGCGTCAGTTCGTTCCCTTCGGGAAAAATAGGCGCAGGGAAGCCCTCCGGCACGGCAAGTAGTGGCTCGGCGGGCGGTTCGGCCTGTTCCTTCTTACAGGCAAAAAGGAGCAGGCAGCTTATGAACAAAAGGCTGTTTTTCATAAAACATAAAATGATGGGTGACGAAAGGAAGCCCATTTATCATCCGTCATTTACTTCACCACCAATTTTTCCAGTCCCAATAACCTGTCCCCACCAAAAATCCGAGCCACATAAATCCCCGGCTGCCAGTTAGTTTCCAGTGAAATAGATTGCGCCGAGCCGCTCAGTTCCCTCGTCAAAACCGTCCTTCCGGCGAGGTCGCTCACCGTCAGCATCAGTTGTTCGTAGCCGGGCAGGTCGTAGCGCAATGTGGCGTTGCCATTTGTCGGATTTGGCGAAATGCCAAACGTGCCGACAATGCCAGGCTCGGTCACGCCGCTCACGACGGAGGGCGTGAACACAAGGTTCTTCATGTTCTCCGCAATGGTGGCGGAGGCACCTGTGGCACCGTGGGAAGTCACCCCGCCCGTTACGTCGAGTTCGGCGAGAATATGGTGGTAGTTTGCGTCGAGGTGGATGGCCAAATGCCCGCCGTCCATCACGCCCTGCACGGGGATGTTGACGGTCTTATAGTTTCCGTCGTCAACAGTATGTACTTGGAACACGTCGGGAAAGGTCGAGCCTCCGTTGTTGCTCGTTTTGCCTTCCAAACAAATAAACCGATAGCCCGCCGACCAACCCCAATGCATGGTGGGGTTTTGGGGTGCCAACGGGTCGCCCGATGCATAGCTCGCCGGGTCGAGGTGGTTGTGGGCAGCGTCCACGCCGATGCTGAACTCGATACCCTCGATGGCCGTCACCGGGAAGCTGCCGAGTTCAAAGATACTGTCCTTTTGCGCCGTCACCAGCAGGTGGAGGTCGGTCACGGGCGTTACCTGCCCACCATCGTGGACGAGCTTGATTTCGCTGACGTAAAACTGCAAGCGGGTGACCCGAAAGGGGTAACCCATCTCGGCGGTGGCCGTGGTGTTCAGTGCGAATGCCTGGTCACCGAGCTTTGGGTGGAGGTGGAGCGCCACGTCCATCTGGGCGTTCATGCCCTGAACGGACAGGACTGCAAGGAGAAGGAGTAAAATTCTGTTCTTCATAAAATTGGGTTTGAATTTGAAAAGATGATTTGTCTTAAAATTGGAAGTTCAGCCCCGTTCGTACCCCCATCATTTCCGGCTCGCCGTTGCGCCAAGCGTGGAGGTAGTAGCCCTCCAATATCAAGTCGGCACGCTTGCCGAGCGGCAGCTCCACACCAACGCCCAACCTTGCGTAGTGCTTCAGCCCGCTGCGCTGCATGACGTGGTACATACCCTTGTGAATGCTGCCCGCCACGTCCGTTTCATAGTGCGCCATGAACATGGACGCCTTCATGCCCGACCAGCCGATGCTGCCGTAGGGATGCCAAGTGGCTTGCGGCAGAGTCTTGTAACGCAAGCCCAGCCCCAGGAAGGTCAGGCGCTGGTTGGACACCTCCATTTGCAGGAAACTGTGCTCCGGCGAGGGCAACGGCAGCGTGGGCAGGCCGATGGCAGCGTCGGCAGCGAGGGCGTTGTAGTGGAGCGATGCCCGGTGCCAGTCTGCCGTCAGGCTGACCTTCCGGGAAAAGGCGACTGCCGCCTGAAAGCCATATCCGTAGCCTGTCTGGTGTTCCATATCGGGTTCGAGCGGGTAGAGCCAGCCAGCCATTGCGCCGATGCTGAACGACTTGGGCAGCAGGGCTTGGGCGGCTTTTTTGGTGAAGGGCAAACCTTTCAGCTTTTCGGCGGAGAGCATCACGAGGTCGTTGTCGAATAGGAGAGGCTGCCTGGGGTTGGCTTCCAATGGGGCAATGACTGGCAGGGGAAGCCCTTCGGGGGTGGTTATTGCCGCTATTTGTTGCCCTTTTTCCGTACCTGTCAACGGTGAATTGTTCACGCCCGTGCCGCTTCCGTCATTTGTCGTTGGCAAACCGGGCGAGACTGCTTGGGCCGTCTGTTCCCGGTTCTGCGTGGGGTAATCACCCTTGTATCTTGAAATTGCGGAATTGTTGTCCATCTGCCCCTGTTGAGCAAGACCTTGACTGGAAGCCATGAAGTTCAGGATAGCGGCAGCACTCCTCCGAGCGGCATCTGCTTCCCGAAGGTCGGATTGCAGGGTTGCTACCTGCTCCCGCAGGGCATTGACCTCGTCACACGGCGCTTTGGCAATTGGAGATGGATTGGACATTTTTTGGCTCAACAACGCCAACTGTCCCGTGAGACTGGCGAGGGAGCGGTCTTGCTCCCGAAAGGTGAAGCCCCACCAGAGGTTTGACCCCAAGAGCAGCAATAAAAGGGCGGCGGCGGCAAACTGCCAACGTCGGCGAAGGGGCTGCGCTGTGGGCAAGGTGGCGTCGAGGCGATAGGACAGTGCCTGCCAGTCCTCCCCCGCTGTGCGTTCGGAGGGGCGCAGGGAGCGCATTTTGTAACGGTATTGGTCAAAGAAGTCGAAGTCTGCCATGCTTTTCTTTTTAAGAATTGGACGGCGAGGCAAGCCGTCGTTTCTCTATTCAAAAAGCTGGTGGGAAGGGTTGCCTGAGCGAGGAGATTATTCGTAAAACAGTTTAGTATAAGGCAGGTCTTGCAATTGATTTGAATGTGCGTAGTTCTGTTTACCAGCTATTTATGCTGATTTCGGAGGCGAGAATTCCTCAATGCAGATTAGGCTGGAATATCTTCTCTTCCCGAAATACGAAGGGAGTGATGGGTCTTCTTTTCCGTTCTTACCCCACATGGAAAACTTGAATTTCCTACCGGGCAGTACATATCCATTGGAGTTAATTTTCAACTTCTCCTCCTTTCGGAGTTCGGAGATTGCCTCGACGAATTCCGGGCAAACATTTTCAACCAGCACAAAGAATTTGATGCCTTTCTTCAAAACGAAATCCTCCGTATCACCAACAAGAACCTCGAATCGGTGGATGTTGAACAGCCACCTCAAATACATATCGCAGTGCTGATTAAGATAAAGTTCTGTTGCCCTTTTGATGGTTTCCTTCCTTTGTTGGCTATCGGTCAAAAGCGTTTTGATTTCATCCCAAGGAGCGGATGTTCGACCCATCAAGTCGGTGAGCGAAGTGGTTTATGAACTTGGGTTCCTGTACCCGCAGCATTCAGTGGGTTTTTAAAACAGCGGGTGGGGGTTGTGCCGTTTTTTAGACCATCTCAAGGTACCCTTAGTGTACATTTAGAATGAGAATGCCTCCTTGAGATGATTTGATTGTTGCGAGATGCCAGTCTTTGTATCAAAATTATGCACATCGCCGCAAAAACTCTGTAAAGCGACCTACAACTTAAAAACTACCTTTGCGTTCAGTTTAAACATGATTCGACGCATCCTCGCATATCACCTTGCCATGCTGGTGCTGCTGACCAACCTCGGCATCCCGGTCTTCACCCATGTCTGTCATGGGCAGGGCACGGTGCACTCGTCGCTGCTGCTGCCTTCCGGCGGGTGCTGCACTAAAATGCGGCAAGCGGAGCAACCCGCCAAAGCCTGCCATTTGACCAAGAAATGCGAGAAGCGGGACAACCAGTCAAAACCCTGCTGCGAAAACAAGGTCTCCCTTGCCCGGACAGACTCCGATTATTCAGACGGGTTGACAGCTTGGGCAGTAAAAAGCCTGAGCGACATCTTCGTTTCGCCACCCGCTCCTGTAGCTGCCGTTTTCGTTTCAATATTTTCAAGGCATTTCACCTCCTTCCAGCCCCATGCGCCGCCCGTGCCGCTGCATGGGCGTAGCCTGCTCATTTCCAAGCAAACATTCCGCTGTTAGACCCTTTTTCCCACCTTTAGTGTCATCTGCGAGGACTGTCCTTATCGGGCCTCGATTTTCACAAGCCTAGGGTTGCCTTCCGTTGATACTGCACATCCTGTTGCACACACCGCCATTGTCGTCGTCGTGTGTCCTATTTTTTCAAACATAAAATACGTTAAAATGAAAAGCTATCTGTTCATGGCAGCCGCAGCCCTGTTGCTGTTGGCCTCTGCCTGCAAGCATGAAATGAAAACCGATGCCGCCGCCCAAGCGGGCGAGGCCGAGG
Organism: Saprospiraceae bacterium; assembly: GCA_041741095.1. GTDB lineage: Bacteria > Bacteroidota > Bacteroidia > Chitinophagales > Saprospiraceae > UBA6168. Next base: position 8,124 of record JBGSKQ010000034.1, on the reverse strand, counting down.
CCACTTCCTATGCCTGCCCGATGCACCCCGAAGTGACGAGCAACAAGCCCGGCGAATGTTCCAAATGTGGCATGGACCTCAAGCCCGTGGACGCAAAGGCCGCATCGGTCGAGTACGATTTGCACCTCGCCTTCACTCCCGAAGCACCCGAAGCAGGCAAGCCCACCAAACTTGCCTTCCTGCCAAAAATCAAGGGAAATGATGCGGCGCAAGTCCCGCTCGACGAGGTGCATGAGAAAAAAATCCACGTCATCGTCGTCTCCAAAGACCTCGGCTGGTACGACCATATCCACCCGGAATTTCAGGCGGACGGCTCCTACACCATTGACGAGACCTTTCCGGGCGGCGGCGAGTACGTCATTTTTGCCGACTACACGCCCAGCGGCGCAGGCAATAGGGTACAACGCTACACGGTGAATGTGGGCGGCTCGCCCAAAAAGCCGGAAGCCTTCACCACCCAGAGCCTGACGACCAAAACGGACGGCTACGACGTGAAGCTCGTGCCCGCTGCTGGAAAGTTCCTCACCAACAACATGAACCACCTCGGCGTGGAAGTCAGCGAAAAGGGCAAGCCCGTGGCCAATTTCGAGAACATCATGGGCGCAAAAGGGCACCTCGTTATCATTTCCGGCGACGGGCAGAAATACCTGCACGTCCACCCGGACGAGGTTGAGGGCAAGCTCGACCTGCACACGTCCTTCGAGCAGCCGGGCTTCTATCGGGCGTTTTTCCAGTTCCAGACCAATGGTAAGCTGCACACTTCCTATTTCACGCTCGACGTGAAAGAAGGCAAGCCCGGTGAGATTGGCGAGCACGCCGAAGGGCAGGGCAGTGACCACGAAGGCCACTAACTTTTCATCCCAGGCAATGTCGCAAGGCGAGCGAGCCAAACTTTGCGCCTTTGCCTGATTTCTTCAAAACCACTCAAATTCAACGTTTTATGAAAAACTTGAAGTTCATCCTTCCGGCGTTGCTGCTCGGTCTGTTCACCTCGGCCATCGCCCAGAAACCCACCCTCAGCGACACCTTCAAAGTCCTCGGCAACTGCGGCATGTGCCAAAAGACCATCCAAGGTGCTGCACTTGATGCAGGCGCAAAATCCGCCGTCTGGGACATGGACGTACATACGCTGACCGTCACCTTCAAGGAGAAGAAAACCAGCTTGGACGCCATTCAGAAAGCCATCGCCGCCAAGGGCTACGATACACCGCTGCACAAGGCGGACGATGCCGTTTACAACAACCTGCACGGCTGCTGCCGGTACGACCGCAGCGAAAGTTTGGTGCAATAACCAGGATGAGATGAAGCAACCGCCACTCGAAGAACTCCTCGCTGGCTGCCTCGGCAACGACCGACGCAGCCAAAAGGCGCTCTATGACCGTTTCTACGGCTACGGGCTGGCGGTTGCTTTGCCCTATTGCAGCCACTCCGACGAGGCGAGGGAGGTGCTCAACGAAGCCTTCCTAAAGGTGTTCAACGGCATCGGGCGCTACGACCCGGCGCAGCCCTTCAACGCTTGGCTGCGTGTCATCGTGGTGCGCACCGCCATCAACCGCTACCACCAGCGGCTTCGGGAACCCGACTGCCTGGAACTCGACGAGGCGCTGCTGACCGCCGCCGATTACCACGACGAGGGGTTGGGGCAACTCTCCGCCGAGGAGCTCCTGCTGCTGACCCAACGGCTGCCGCCCGCCTATCGTCTCGCTCTGACGCTTTATGGCGTCGAGGGGTATTCCCATGCTGAGATAGCGGAGATGCTCGGCATCTCGGTGGGGGCGTCGAAGTCGAATTTGTCGAAGGCGAGGGCGAAGTTAAGGCAGTTGATGTTGAATTTGAGCGGAATAATTTGGTGACGTTTTTTATATGAAAAACCTATTGGAATCAACGTTTCCTCCTAGTATTGTCAGCCGATTTAGTCAATGGGCATATCAAAAAGAAAAGCGATGAAAAAAGAATTGGATAGCTTGGAATTTAACAATTGATACGTCAAGCAACTTGGGCTACTTCGCCCGAAGAATTGGACAGTTTAGGCTTAAACATGCACACTCAGAGCATGGAAGCCTGGAAAAGCAGGAACAACGGCCGGTGCAGGGAGAGGTTGTGTACCTTCATAAAAAAACCTTACATTTTTCTCACCCTTCAACACCAAAAGGAATAAGAACCAAGCAGCCCAACTGCTGAAAGATTTGGTTTTTTGGGGTTAAATGAGCTTCCCGGCTTTTTGCCGGGAGGCTTTTTCTTCAAGGCTGCACCCTACCCTCAAATCCGGCACAATACCTGCCCCGTTTCCCAGGCAAACCAAGTCACATTGATAGTAAACCTAAGAAATGACCCGTAGCACCATAGCCGCCCTGGCCCTCGCATGGCTCCTCAGCACCGCCGCCAGCGCCCAAATCTACCCCGCCCTCAGCGGCCAGCCCCTCCTCGATGCCATCGCCGACCAGTACACCCCCGACACCGTCCTATGAAGCTGTTTTAATGTCCATGACGAGACAGAAAATGCCTCCCGATAGCTATCGGGACGAGCAGCGGTCACTCCGCCAGCGGGCCGAGTCCACCAGCCCCGACCTCCGCCGCCGCAGGCCCACCCCCACCCCCACCGACAGAGGCACCATCGGCGAACGTGCCCAGGCCCAACGGGAACAGGAAAAGGCCGAAGGAAAAAAATGAATACAATATCCCTTTCCTATATCGCCAGCCGATACTACATTTAGCCCAAAACCAACCAATCCAAAACACTGAAAACCAGCACATTAAGCTTCAATGCCGCCCACTCGGTCAACTTGGTCAAAATTTTCGCACTTTTTGAATCCTAAACATATAAGTCTCCCTCTCATCCACCTTGGGCAAGCTATCCAAAATTTTTATACCCATCATTTGAAGGCATTAAAGTCATGTCCCCAAAAATCCGGAAACCTGGCAACATTGACATGACCTTTATCAATCAACCTCCTTTCAACGCCAGCGCAACCACAATCTCCAACCCCACAGAGTCATCCACCCTTATGCTTTGATAATAGCCCGCCGAGTGCCAATATTCCCCCAAGGCAGGGCAATAATAACTTTCGACAATGGCAGGTTTGTAGGTGCCGAGGGAGTCAACATACACCGAGACTTCCGATTTCCTCATTTTAAACTTGGCAATGGAAGGCCCATAATACCTGAGCACAAAGCTCCCGGTGACCGATGTATAGTCATCGTCGTAAAGCGTGTATTCATTGCAGTCCCCTGCCCAGTCACAATCCTTCCCTTCCCATGCGCCGACATAAATACCTTTTACGGCCCTGCTGGTAGCGGAGTCAACCACTGTCCCGCTGACGATCCTGTGTGCAGGTTCCGGTTTGAACCAGTCATCTTCCATTTCGCAGGAAATTACCCCCATCGCCAACAGCACAGATGCCAGCAGCCCGATAAAGATTGAATCTTTTTTCATGGCCTTGTCTTTTGCCCCATTGTCGCCTTACCCCCGGTCATTTTCAATTACTTGCGTCATCCTGCCCATTGATTTTCATCAACAGGCAAAAATTAGCGGTCCCCAAAAAAACCGTCCCCTTTTCCCCGCCCCGCCCGGGGGACGAAATGCCTTTTCCGTCCCCCCCCTTACCCCCCGTATTTAAAAATATTTTGAACCGAAAACCGCCAAAAACCTGTTATATTTGGTTCAACTATTTGTGCCAATATGAACCAGGCCCACCGAAAGATAAGGCTGGCGCCCGTCCATTACCAGGACAAGCTGGCCGCCCACCGCAACAAAAAGCTGCGCCTGCAGGCCCTGCTAATGCTCGACTGCGGGCTGCGGGTCGGCGAGGTCGTCCGCCTGCAGGCCAAGCACTTCGACTTTTACCGGAAAGAACTGACCGTGGAAAGCCTCAAAAAGAGGAAGGCCGGGGAGTTCCGCACCGTCCCCATGACCGACCGGGTCTTCGCAGCCCTTGCCGACTACTGGGAAAAGGTAAAGAACAAAAAAGACCCCGACGCCTACCTATTCCCCGCCGGCCACGGCGGCAAGCAGCCCCACATGAACCGCAAACAGGTCTGGAAACGGGTAAAAAAGCACACCGACAAGGTCGTGTCGCCCCACGACCTGCGCCACACCTTCGCCACCCGCATCGTCAACGAGGGCAACGGCATCCGCATAGCACAATCATTGCTCGGCCATGCCAGCCAGGGCACCACCGAGGCATACCTCCACGTCGAGGATTCCGAAAAAAGGAAGGCCATCGCATCCCTCCAAAGGCACAGCCTGCCCGCAAAACTTTACAATAGGCTGTTCCCGCCCCAACAGCCCAACCTCCATGTGCTCCCGATGGACAAGGGACTGACGCAATTCCACATCGGCAGGAAGGAAGAACTGGCCCGGCTCGCCGCCAACGGCCAGCGCAAAATCAACACCCTCGTCCTCGGCCCGCAGGGCATCGGCAAGTCGCACCTGCTCGACAACTATACCGAGGGCCGCATCGTCCGGGTGGGCGACTTCGGCTCGGTGAAAAAGGTGCTGGCCGGGATGCTCCTCGAAATCGTGGAGCGCAACCCGGAGCGCCGCCACATGCTCGAAGGGGCCTACGACAAAACCGAAATCATCGAGCGAAAGGCCGTCAAGTTCCTCGTCGAGGACCTCATAGCGCTCACCACCCGTGGCGAGTACACCATCATTGTGGACGACGTCACCCGCATCACCCCCACCGCCGTCTCCGCCCTCGAAAAGCTCAAGAACCACTACCACCTCGTCTGTGCGGCCAGGCAGGTGGAGGTGAAAAAAGGCACTTTCCTGACCAACTTCGAGCGGATAGAACTGAGGCCGCTGCCAAGGGCTGAGGCCACCGAGCTGTGCATCCGCCTCAGCCGCCCCTTCCTCGACCGCATCGAGGACCTGGAGGCCTACAAGAACCACATCTGGGAGAACACGCAGGGCAACCCGCTCTTCATCTGCGAGATGGTGGAGCGCTACGGCAAGGAGCAACGGGTCACGCCGGAGGTCGTCGGGGAGCTGCGCCACAGCGCCGCACTGCAGGAGATCAACTTCCTGCCCTTCTTCATCGGCCTGCTGGCCTGCATGAGCGTCCTGCGCTACTGGGGTAGGATTAGCGGCACCGACGCCGGGCCCTTCTACTTCCTGGCCGGCATCGGCGTCATCTTCCTCTTCTTCGGCAGGCAAATAATCCGTGCCACCAAACGCAAGTACGTGTGATTGAAAATGATGAACGAAGAACGATAAACGGTGAACACTGCCACGCACCCGCAGGATTTGCCCAACGTTCATAGTTCATAGTTTAAAAAATGACAAATGACTAATGACCAATGACGTAAATGACAAATGACTAATTAACCATGACAGCCATCAACCACATCGCCGGCGGCACCGTCTTCACGGCCTTCTTCGCCAGCATCTTCTTTGGGGTGAACATACTCACCTCGCCCTTCACCATGGCCGCCACCGTCATCGCCAGCCTGCTGCCCGACGTTGACCACACCCGTTCGATGATAGGCAAAACGGTGTTCCCCCTGGCCCGCTGGCTCAACCGCAGGTTTGGCCACCGCACCCTCACGCACGGGCTGCCCTGCATGGCGGCGGTCTCGCTGTTCACCGCCTTTGTCGAAAAGGTGTTCTTCGGCCACACAACCTACACCGGCATCGTCACGCTGGCCTACTTCTCCCACCTCGTGTTCGATATGTGCACCCTCCAGGGAGTGCCGCTGCTCTACCCCTTCAGCCGCTCGCCCTTTGTGCTGATAGGCAACCCGGAGGCCCGCATCCGCACCGCCGATTACCGCAAGGAGGCCGTCGCATTCGGCATCTTCATCGCCGCAGGCTTCACCCTGCAGCCGCTCTTTGAAAAGGGCTTCTGGACCACCTACAACCAGCAGTTCGCCACCCTCAGGCACCTCCACAGCGAGTTCTCCCGCTCGGAGGACATGCTCCTGGTCGAGTACGAAATCCAGGAGGGCATGGACACCCACAAGGGCGTGGGCACCTGCATCGAGAGCAGGGAATCCGAGGCATGGCTCCTCGACAGTCTGGGCCGGTGGATCCACCTCAAGGACCCCACCTGCCGCCGCAGCTACCCCGTCCACACCCACCACCAATTCAGAATCCACACCCAAATCCTCCTCAATATCACCGTCGACAGCCTGAACTGTTTCCTGCTGGGCAAAACAATCCTGAACATGGACCTCCAGGCCAACCAGCCGTTCCAGTACACCGAGTCGAACGGTTTCCCAAAACAGGCTACCAACTATAAAGCCGACCACATCCCTACTGCCCCCCAATTCACCATCCACCATTCACCATCCACCATTGATACAATCCTGGCCGACCACAGCCACCTCGCCGCCATCGCCCACCTCCAGCGGGAAATCGCCATCGTCCGGCATAAGCAGTCAGCTGAACTGGCGCAGTACCAAGAATCCCAACAGCGGCTCGACGAGGCCCGCAGCCAATATTCCGCCACCCAGGACCTGGCTGCCCGCCAACGCCTGCACGAAGAAATCAAGGGGCTGGAAAACGCCAACCCGCCCAAGCTTGACCAAACCCGCATCGAAGAGCTGAAAAGCCAAATCCAGAAGGCCCGGCAGGAGGCGGCCATCCGGCAAGCTGAAAAACGGGAAGCCTTGGAACTGAAAAAACAGGGGGAACTGGCCGGGCTGCAGGAGACCAGGTTCACGGGGATAGTGACCTGGGTAGATATGCACGGAAAGTGATATTTTTACCACCAAACAAACATCTATGGACAACGCTTACCAAGAATTCCTCACCGACATCAAGGCCACCATCGGGGAAGAACGCCAAAAGGCCATCCGCCAGCTCAACCGCTCCATCATCGGCATTTATTGGGAAATCGGCAGGCACATCATCGAAAGCCAGCAGAACGGGGCATATAAGGATTTCCCAAATCTGCGACAGCTTGTCGCAGAAATTCCCTGGGGCCAGGCAATTCTTCAGCCGGTGGCTGAAGAATTGCCCCAATTGTAAACCCAAAAACCAAATCATAATTTTCCAAATCTGAAACAGCCTGTTGCAGAAATCCACTTTCCACCAACACCATGAAAAAATTCCTGTCCGAATACTTCTACTACACCCCCAAAGAGCAAAGGCAGTCCCTCTGGGTCATTTTCTTTTGTTACCTGTACTGCTCTACCAAATGATTAGGTGACAGGGGCGTGGATCAAAATGCCAGAATTCCCGACATTTCGCCCTTGTTGTGACAATAATTCCGACATGAGACTATTTGTGCTACTCATCCTCCTTCTGCCCGGAGGGACCTGCTGGGCCCTTTTTCATCCCGAAGGGATCTGTTCCATTATATTGGCGCCCACCACCGACACCCTCCCTCCATCGCCGCAGCTCCACGCCGCCCTCGACACCCTCCACCACCGCCAGCTCCTCGCCGCCCTCGCCGAGTTCGACGACGCCGGCCCGAAACAGTGGATGAACTACGTCCCGTCCGTCGGTATCGGTTACAACCTACAGGGCCAGCCACGCCCCACCATGAGCTTTTCCCTCGCCCAAATCTTCAGCGCCCAGCGCCAGCGCAGCGACCGCCAGGCCAAGCGCCGCAGCATCCAGGCCAGCGCCGCCCTCGACCTCGAACGCCTCCACCACCAGCTCGACGCCCTGCTCCAGCGCCACGCCCTCCTCTCCCTCGAACTCGCCACCATGCGGAAAGTGTTCGAAATAGAGGTTTCGATGTACGAATTGGCGCTTTTGGATTACGAAGCGGCAAAGCTGGCCCCCGTGGCATTCCTGCCCAAACAGAAGGCTTTCCTGGAGAGTGGGCTGGCGGTGATGCGGAAGGAGATGGAGGTGGCGGAGGTGGAGGGGGAGATTGCTAATTTAGTGAATTTCACTGGTGAATTTTAGCAATATAATGTAGCAATATAAGTGGAATATAGTATCTTGCGACCTCGCACACGAGAAAGGGCGAATATAAAATGGTTGCTTGCCATCGCTCCGCCTTTCCAAAACTTCTATGGGATACTTTGAGGTGTAATAGTCAAGACTTGACCTGACAGTCGCAACATTTCGGACGCTAAGAAACTGTCAGATTTTCCTCAACCTCCGACGTTGACCTTCCGTGCTTCGTGGCCCAATATGAATCCCCCCCGCTGTCTGCTGGTAAGGGGGGA
>JBGSKQ010000033.1:0-80846 GCA_041741095.1 Saprospiraceae bacterium | reverse complement strand
CGTGGTGAAGGCCGTGGCCGCAGGGATGGCGGCGGCGGCCGTCGGGAAGGTGGCCGTGGCGGCGGAGGAGGTGGCCGTAGGAGGTAGTAATATTTTCCTATTGTGCCTTGCACGAGATATGAAAAAATCAATGTACCTTCGCAGCCGCTTTTCAAAAAGCGTATGTTTTAGGAGGAAAACAAGGGTGTTTTAGCATTAAATATCCCCTTGACAAAATAAACCGAGGCCTTCTTTTAAAGAGGTCATGCATGTAAAAAAGCTAATAAAATGCTACAGCCTAAACGCATCAAATACCGCAAGCAGCAGAAGCCAAATTTGAAGAAAATGGCGACCAAAGGCGATACGATCAGTTTTGGTTCGTATGCCCTGAAAGCCATTACCGGAGGAAGGCTCACCAGCCGTCAGATTGAGTCTGCCCGTATTGCGATGACACGTCACATGAAAAGGGAAGGCCAGGTATGGATCAGGATTTTCCCGGACAGGCCCATTACCCGTAAGCCACAAGAAGTGAGGATGGGTAAAGGTAAAGGCTCCTTGGATCACTATGTGGCTATCGTTGACGCGGGCCGCATCATGTTCGAGTTAGATGGTGTGAGCCAAGAGGTGGCTAATGAGGCCCTGCGCTTGGCAGCGCAAAAACTGCCCCTGCTCACCAAAATTACGGTGCGCCCGGATATGGTTAAGTTTTGAGATAGTGGATTGGCTGGGTCGAAATGGTGAAAGGCACCAATTCTACCGAGCGCCAAACCGCCCAATCATCAATAAAAATGGCAAGCAAGAAATTTTTAGAGCTTCAGGATTTTTCAGATACGGATTTGATCTCCGAGTTGGAAGCCACGGAAGCCGAATATCAAAAGATGAAGTTCGATCACGCTGTGAAAGGGTTGGATAACCCCTTGACCCTGCGTGAAATGCGCCGTGACATTGCCCGCCTGAAAACGGAGGCACGCCGCAGGGAACTGGCCCAACTTACACCTGAAGAATTGGCCAAGCGGTCAAAAATCAGGGAAAGGAGGAGGAGAAATTAATCTTGTTTTTAAAAAACTTTCAAATTCCATTTCATGGAAGTAACTAGGAAAATTAGAAAGACCCGGGTCGGGGTGGTCGTCAGCAACAAAATGGAAAAGTCCATTAATGTATTGGTAGAGCGGCGTTTGAGCCACCCTATCTATGGTAAGTCCGTAAAATTGTCCAAAAAATTTATGGCTCACGACGAGAAAAACGAGTGCAACATTGGCGACAAGGTACGCATCATGGAGACCCGCCCTTTGAGCAAGCGCAAACGCTGGCGTTTGGTCGAAATCGTTGAACGGGCTAAATAGGCTTGGCCAATTTTACTACGCCAATCATTAGGACAAGCACGAAAGGTAATACCTGGGTCAGATTAAAGTAAAAAGTAAAATTTAAGCAAAATGATACAGCAAGAATCGAGGCTCAAAGTAGCAGACAATAGCGGTGCGAAGGAAGTGCTTTGTATCCGTGTGCTGGGCGGTTCGCACCGTCGTTATGCCTCAGTCGGTGATAAGATTGTCGTTGCGGTGAAAGATTCTTCGCCCGGCGGTGTGAAAAAAGGTACCGTTTCCAAGGCAGTCGTAGTGCGTACCCGCAAAGAAGTACGCAGGAAAGACGGCTCCTACATCCGTTTCGACGACAATGCCTGTGTTTTGCTCAACAACCAGGACGAGCCAAGGGGAACCCGTATTTTCGGGCCTGTGGCCAGGGAGTTGAGGGAAAAAGACTACATGCGTATCGTTTCATTGGCCCCGGAGGTTCTTTAATCAGCCGAGGTTGCTTAATTTTAATAGCCAAATAGCATTTAAGATATCATGGCACATAAAGTAAAAAAAACAAGGTTTGCTCCCAAATTGCACATCAAAAAGGGGGATAAGGTCCAGGTAATCTCTGGCAACTACAAAGGCGAGACCGGCGAGGTGCTTCAGGTTTTTCCCGATAAATACCGTGCAATTGTTGACAATATCAACATGGTGAAAAAACACCGCAAACCAACCCAGGATCGCCAGGGTGGCATTATTGAAATGGCAGCCCCGATCCATATTTCTAACTTGATGTTGATCGATCCTAAAAGTGGTGAACCCACAAGGATCGGAAGGAAAATTGTGGACGGCAAAATCGTCAGGTATTCCAAGAAATCAGGCGAAATTTTTAATTAATTACCTTTTGAATAATACTTGAGTGATGAAATATACACCGAGGCTTCAGAAAAAATACTACGAAGAGGTGGCAGCTGCCATGAAGGAGCAGTTCCAGTATGGCAACATCATGGAAATACCGAAACTTGAAAAAATCTGCATCAACCAGGCCGTGGGCGCTGCCACACAGGACAAAAAGCTGATTGATGTAGCCGTTGACGAAATTTCCAATATTGCCGGCCAAAAAGCTGTAGTTGTAAAAGCCAAAAAGTCGGTTTCTAACTTTAAGCTTCGTGAAGGGATGCCCATCGGCGTCCGTGTCACGCTGCGCAAAGATAAAATGTGGGAGTTCCTGGACAGGCTCATCGCAGTCGCACTGCCCCGTGTACGTGACTTTCGTGGCATCAACGACAAGAGCTTCGATGGCCGTGGCAACTATTCAATGGGTGTCACCGAACACATCATTTTTCCAGAAATAGACCTTGACAAAGTATCCCGCATCACAGGCATGGACATCACATTCGTGACCACAGCCAAGACCGATGCGGAGGCCTTCGCCCTGCTGAAAGCGTTGGGTATGCCTTTTAAAAGTAAAAATCAGTAATGCCGTTTAGGCAAACAAAAGAATACAATGGCTAAAAAATCAATTATCGCCAGGGAGAAAAAGCGCCAGAAAATGGTGGCAAAATATGCCGATCTCCGCAAGAAGCTGAAAGAAGAAGGTAATTATGACGCATTGGATAAGCTTCCAAGGAACGCATCGCCTGTCCGTTTGCACAACCGCTGCAAATTGACTGGCCGCCCAAAAGGGTACATGCGTAAGTTTGGGCTTTGCCGTGTGAAATTCCGTGAAATGGCCCTCGATGGCAAAATTCCTGGCATAACAAAAGCAAGTTGGTAATTGCCAGCAGGCAGGTACAGCCAGCAGCAAAATCAAATGCTGCAACTGCCCACTGCCGCTGATAACCGTAATAAAATGATAGTAACTGATCCAATAGCAGATTTTTTGACCCGCATCAGGAATGCCCAGCAGGCAGGGCACCGTATAGTGGAAATACCTTCATCCAAAGAGAAAAAGGCTATGACCGAAATTCTCTACAACAGTGGGTATATCCTCAAATACAAATTCGACGACGAGGCAGGTCACAACGGTGTTATCAAAATTGCACTGAAATACGACCCCGTCACCCGCAAGCCAATCATTCGCAAATTGGAGCGGATAAGCCGTCCGGGCCTACGCCAATACCGCAAGGCCGGCAATCTGCCAAAAGTGATCAACGGCTTGGGCATTGCTATCATTTCTACCTCAAAAGGTATTATGACTGACAAGCAGGCGAGGGAGGAAAATGTCGGAGGCGAGGTACTTTGTTTTGTTTATTAATTCATTGTTTAACTATCAATCAATCCACAAGATGTCACGGATAGGAAAAATGCCGATAACAGTGCCAAATGGGGTCGAGATAAAAATTGACAGCAGTAATTTGGTAACTGTAAAAGGCCCGAAGGGTCAGTTGATGCAACAGGTTGATCCTGATATAAAGGTATCGTTGGAAGAAGGTGAAATCAATGTCACCCGCCCAACTGATCAAAAACGCCATCGTTCCCTGCATGGCCTGTACCGGTCGCTCATCAACAACATGGTTCAGGGGGTTTCGGAAGGGTTCGTAAAACAACTGGAAGTTGTTGGCGTCGGTTATCGTGCCGCCAACACTGGGCAGTTGTTGGAACTTACGCTTGGTTTTTCCCACCCAGTGATGTTTTATGTGCCCGAAGAGGTGAAAGTGACCGCTGGCCAGGAAAAAGGTAAAAACCCAATCATCAAACTGGAAAGCGCAGATAAAGAACTGCTCGGCCAGATTGCTGCCAAAATCCGCAAGTTCAGAAAACCAGAGCCTTACAAAGGAAAAGGTATTCGCTTTGTGGGTGAAGAACTGCGGCGCAAAGCTGGCAAAGCTGCCGCCAAGAAATAATCAATTATTTTTTCAATCCTTTTATAAAATGTTTTGGGTCAGGACTTCGAGCGCCTTTCACTAAAACAAAAAAAACAACCAGGATGAAATTCAGCAAGCAAATCAGGAGGAGGAAAATCCACCTCCGTATCCGCAATAAGATAAAAGGTACTACCCAACGTCCCCGCATTAGCGTTTTTCGGAGCAATACCGAGATATACTGCCAACTGGTGGACGATATCAGTGGCCATACCCTGCTGGCTGCCTCTAGCCGTGACAAAGGTTTTAGCAAAACAGGCAACAAGGTAGAGCAAGCCAAGCAGGTTGGTAAAATGCTGGCTGAGAAAGCACAGGCCGCTAATATTAGCTCTGTGGTTTTCGACCGTGGAGGTTACCTCTATCACGGCAGGGTAAAAGCCCTCGCTGAAGGTGCTCGTGAAGGTGGGCTTCAATTTTAATATCAAAAGAGGAAAACCATTATAGGTTATAAATAAAATATCAATGGCAAAAAGCAACGTTCAAAGGGTTAAAATCGTAGAAACTGAAATCAAGGAAAAACTGGTGAGCCTCAACCGGGTTGCAAAGGTGACTAAAGGGGGCCGTACTTTCAGTTTTGCCGCTGTTGTCGTGGTAGGCGATGGTAACGGAATGGTTGGCCAGGGACTTGGCAAGGCCAGGGATGTTACGGAAGCCATTACAAAAGGAATTGCCGACGCAAAGAAAAACATGGTAAAAGTGCCTGTTTTGAAAGGCACTATCCCTCACGAGCAAAAAGGTAAATTTGGAGCCGGGCGTGTCCTTATCCGTCCAGCGGCTGATGGAACAGGCGTTATTGCGGGCGGTGCCATGCGTGCCGTTCTTGAAATTGCCGGTATCCACAACGTGTTGGCAAAATCAATGGGTTCTTCGAATCCCCACAACGTAGTGAAAGCCACTATAGATGCCCTCATGAAATTGCGCAGCCCACTGGATGTGGCCCGTCAGCGTAATATCAACTTGGAGAGGGTATTTAATGGCTAAAAATTTTGCGAATTCTGAATTGGTTTTTTAAAAACCATATCCTGATATATCATGGAAAAGATAAAAATAACTCAAATTAAAAGTACGATTGATCGCCCGCAAAGGCAAAAAGATACCGTCCGCTCATTGGGTATCCGTAAAATGAATCAATCGGTGATCAAAGAAGCCACACCCCAGATTTTGGGCATGGTGGCAAAAGTCCAGCACCTGGTGAAGGTGGAAAACGTATAATCGGTTAGGGGCGGAAATGGTCGGTATTTGGCAATGCCTTACTGGCTTTTTGGCTAAAACAACTGTCAACTGAAAAAAATGGAACTTCATAATCTTAAACCTGCGGCAGGTGCTACCAAAAACAGGAAAAGGATAGCAAGAGGGCAAGGCTCTGGCGCTGCCGGTACGGCAGGTAAAGGGCACAAAGGCGCAAAATCACGTACTGGCCACAATGAAAAACGTGGTTTTGAAGGTGGTCAAACCCCTATTCAACGTCGTTTACCAAAGCGTGGGTTTAGAAGCCCAAACCGCATTGAGTATGTGCCGATCAACTTGGATAGGATTCAAGAGATCATAGAAAAATTCAAAGTTTCCGAAATCTCGCCCGAAACGCTTTTGGCGAATAAGATTATCCGCAAAAAGGATCGGATCAAAATATTGGGCAGGGGCGAAGTACAGGGAGCAGTCAAAGTGTCGGCTCACGCAGCATCTGCAACTGCCAAGGAAGCTATAGAAAGTAAAGGCGGAAGTATTACCATCGTTTGATATCTAAGCTCGCCATATCGGTGGGACTTCTTTTGAGAGAATTGCACACAATCCAGGTTTCGAGTTCGAGTATCAAGCATTTCCCCCCTTGTCATGAAAAGACGGGAGGACGCATCAAGAAATTCCGATGAAAAAATTTATCACGACCATTCAAAATATCTGGAAGATAAAAGAACTGAGGGAACGGATCGGTTGGACAGTTGGAATGCTGTTCGTATTCCGTTTAGGTTCTTTCATCGTGCTTCCAGGTGTTGAACCTGCCGCTTTGGACAAAGCCAATCAGGCTTCTTCTGCGACGGATTTGTTGGGTCTTATCAATACATTCACTGGTGGAGCTTTTGAAAATGCATCCATCATGGCCTTGGGTATCATGCCCTACATTACGGCCTCCATTATTGTTCAGTTGTTGGGCTTTGCAATGCCCTATTTTCAAAGACTGCAACAAAAGGAAGGAGAAAGTGGCAGGAAAAAGCTGAACCAGATTACCCGTTTGCTCACCGTAGCCATTACTTTGGTACAAGGCGGCGGTTATCTGACTTATATAAATTCAATTCCAGGTGCAATTGACCCCACCATGCCAAAAAGCATCTTTTGGCTTTCCAGCACCATTATTCTTTCAGCAGGTACTGTGTTTGCCATGTGGTTGGGCGAAAAAATTACCGATAAAGGTTTGGGCAACGGAGCTTCCTTGCTCATTATGATCGGCATTATCTCACGTCTGCCACAAGCATTTGCCAGTGAAATTGCAATACAAATCAATGCCGGGGGCTTGTTCATGCTCATCCTTGAGTTTGCTCTCATGTTCGTCATCATCGTAGCAACCATCCTGGTCATTCAAGGTGTACGCCGGGTACCCATCCAATTCGCAAAACACATGGTACAACGAGGAGGCACAACCATGCCCGCTGCTGGTGTACGTGACTATATTCCCATCAAAGTAAACGCCGCAGGCGTCATGCCGATCATCTTTGCTCAAGCTTTGATGTTCGTGCCTGCGACCGTTGCCCAATTTGCCAGTGGTGGTGGCAATGCTGCACCTACCGGATTGTTGAGGCAATTAATTGATCCTTACTCATTTACATCTGGCGTGTTTGTATTTTTATTGGTAGTTGGTTTTACTTATGTCTATACCGCCCTTTTGGTAAACCCGACGCAGTATGCCGAATATTTAAAGCGCCAGAATGCATTTATTCCAGGTATAAAGCCAGGCAAGCCTACTGCTGATTTCATTGACGCAGTGACTACACGTATTACGTTGCCCGGTTCTATCTTTTTGGGTATCATTGCCATATTGCCGGGTATCGCCCGTGGCTTGGGCGTCAATCCTGCCTTTGCCGCATTTTTCGGTGGAACATCCCTGCTTATCGGCGTTGCAGTAATCCTCGACACACTGCAACAGATTGAGAGCCATTTGCTTATGCGCCGCTACGACGGTTTGGTAAAATCCGGAAGGATTCAGGGCCGTTCAAGGTTACAAGGCATTGGGTCGAATGTATAGCCTAAAAGACTTGTTTTGAACAATTATTGGATATAAAGGCTTAATAGAATCGTACTTCGGGGGCCGTACATTTTTATATTATAGCTCTTTTCCCGAAGTACGATTTTCTATTTTTACAAATAAACAGTCAGCAACATTGAGAAGTCTCCTTAATCAGCAACCAAAGTCCAATTTGATATATTACAAAACGGACGAAGAAATTGAACGTCTCCGGGAGGCTTGCTTATTGGTATGCAAAGTACTGGCCTATGTGGGTGAAAATATCCGCCCAGGAATGACTGGAGCTAAATTGGACAAAGTAGCGGAGGAAATTATCCGTGATCACCATGCTACACCCGCTTTCAAAGGTTATGTCGGACATAGTGAAAAACCATTTCCATCATCACTTTGTATCTCCATTAACGAGGTAGTGGTGCATGGTATCCCTTCTACGGAAGAATTTAAGGACGGTGATGTAGTGTCAGTAGATTGTGGCACTTTCCTGAACGGCTATCATGGCGATGCCGCTTATACTTTTGCCTTGGGCAACGTAAGCGAAGAAGTGATGGAATTGCTCCGGGTCACTAAAACCTCTTTATATAAGGGTATTGAGCAGGCTATGCATGGAAACCGCATGGGGGATTTGAGCTATGCCATCCAGCACTATGTTGAAAGGGAGCACAGGTATTCCATTGTCAGGGAACTGGTAGGGCATGGTGTTGGAAAATCGCTGCACGAAGATCCGGAGGTGCCCAACTATGGCACCAGGGGAAATGGAGTTATGTTGAAAGATGGTTTGGTCATCGCTATCGAACCAATGACCAACTTAGGAAGAAAAGATGTAAAACAAGGTAAAGATGGGTGGACCATATATGCCAAAGACAGGAAACCGTCGGCGCATTATGAACACACCATAGCAGTGCGCAAAGGTGTAGCTGACATCCTGTCGGATCACGTTCCGGTAGAGTTGGCCATTGCGAAGAACCCAGAATTAAAGGAAGTTGCCCTCAAAACAGAAGTGCTTGAAGGTGCATACTAATTGTTTCCTTTAAAAAATTCAAGCTTTTTTAAAGGGTTTCAATTTTTTTTTGCAAAGCATAAAACTTTGCTATGGATTCGTATCTTTGCGCTCCGAATTTTGAAAGCATGGCAAAACAAGACTTAATTAAGCAAGATGGGGTCATTGACGAGGCACTTTCCAACGCAATGTTCAGGGTGCGCCTCGAAAATAACCACATGATAATTGCCACAATTTCCGGCAAGATGAGGATGAACTACATCCGCATCCTGCCCGGCGACAAGGTGGCGGTGGAGATGTCGCCCTATGATTTGACCAGGGGCCGCATCATTTATCGCTACAAATAAAATTGAACACAAATTCCGAAAATATAAACCTAAGTTTATGAAAGTCAGGGCTTCCGTTAAAAAACGGTCATCAGATTGCAAGGTGGTGAGGAGAAAAGGTAAAGTTTACATCATCAATAAGAAAAACCCAAAGTTCAAACAACGCCAAGGTTAATCGCTGCGGTTGAGCTTCATTCTGATTCCACCTTTTATTAAACTAAAATCTTAATTTGTTATGGCACGGATTGCAGGTGTTGATCTCCCAAGAAATAAGCGAGGCATCATTGGGCTGACGTACATCTTTGGTATAGGCCCTTCACGGGCGAAGTACATCCTGGAAAAAGCTGGCATTGACGAAAGCACTAAAGTCAATGATTGGTCGGACGACAACGTCCGCACAATTGCCCAGATAATCCAAAACGACTTTAAAGTCGAAGGTGAACTCCGCTCGGAAGTCCAAATGAGCATCAAGCGATTGATGGACATTGCCTGCTATCGTGGCCTGCGCCACCGTAAAGGCTTGCCATTGAGGGGGCAGCGCACCCGGACAAATGCCCGTACAAGGAAAGGCAAGCGTAAAACTGTGGCCAACAAAAAACTGGCTACTAAGAAATAATCCTAACCCGGTTTGGTTCTGGGTTTTTCAGTTTGAAATTAGACCAATAATTATAAAATTCTAATGGCAAAGGTCAAATCAAAAGTAAAGGCAAAACGCAAAGTACGGGTAGAACCGGAGGGCTTTGCTTATATTCAGGCCACCTTCAATAACATCATCGTTTCCATCACCAATAAAAAGGGGGACGTAATCAGTTGGGGTTCAGCGGGCAAGGCAGGTTTCAAGGGTTCTAAAAAGAACACTCCTTATGCCGCCCAGGTAGCCGCTTCCGATGCAGCCAAAACTGCTTATGAAGCTGGTTTGCGCACCGTTGAAGTTTTTGTAAAAGGGCCTGGTTCGGGAAGGGAAGCTGCCATCAGGGCACTGGACCAATCCGGCGTAAAAGTGTCCAAGATTTTGGATGTTACGCCCATCCCGCACAATGGTTGCCGCCCACCCAAGCGCAGAAGGGTATAATCCACCAATCAATCTCGAAAAAGTAATTCTTAATAATGGCAAGATATACCGGACCTAAACAGAAAAAAGCCAGGTCTTTTGGCGAGCCGATTTTTGGCTACAGTAAAGCATTTGAAAGAAAAAAGCACCCTCCGGGACAGCATGGCCTTTCCCGCAGGAGGAAACAGCGTTCAGATTATGCTATCCAATTGATGGAAAAGCAAAAAGTGAAATACACCTATGGTGTATTGGAGCGCCAATTCCGCAATTTGTTTGAAAAAGCCAGCCACAAACACGGCGTAACGGGTACGGTTCTATTGCAGTTCCTCGAAGCCCGTTTGGACAATACTGTGTTCCGTTTGGGCATCGCCCCGACCAGAAGGGCTGCCCGGCAGCTTGTCACGCACAGGCATATTGTAGTAAACGGCGTACTGACCAACGTCCCATCCTATCACCTTCGCCCTGGCGATATTATCGAAGTAAGGGGCAAATCCAAAGAAATGTTGGTGGTGAAGGAACAGGTCGGCAAAAAGACGGATATTAAAAAGTTTGGTTGGCTGGAATTCAACCCCGACAGGATGAGGGGCGTATTCCTGGCCTATCCAGAAAGGGAACAAATACCGGAGAAAATCAACGAACAGTTAATCGTCGAACTTTACTCCAAGTAATGATAAAACATTTGACAAGCGGGAATTCCTGCTTGTCAAATCCTTTTTTGTTTATACCCGCATCATCTTCTTTTGGGCTGTCAAACATACATGCAGAATATCCTGATTGACAGCATTTATTTCATCCTATCTAAAGATTTCTTCAAAATATGAGCATCTTAAATTTCCAGAAACCCGACAAAATCATGATGCAAAAAGCAAATGATTTTGAGGGTACTTTTGAGTTCAGGCCCTTAGAGCCTGGCTTTGGCCAAACTATTGGAAACTCGTTGAGAAGGATACTGCTTTCCTCCTTGGAAGGCTTTGCCATTTCGGCTGTCCGTATCGCAGGGGTTGACCATGAATTCGCTACCATCAGGGGGGTAGTACAAGATGTGCTCGATATTGTGTTGAACCTTAAGCAAGTCCGCCTTAAACAATTGATTCAGGGCGAAGACTTGGGCAATGAAAAAATATACCTGACCATCAGCGGCAAGGAAGAATTCAGGGCTGGCGACATTGAAGACCATACCAATGTGTTCAAAGTGATGAATCCCGACTTGCTCATCTGTAACATGGAACCTTTTGTCAACCTCGAAATGGAGTTGACAATCACCAAAGGCCGGGGTTATGTTCCAGCAGGCGAAAACCTTCCGAAAGATGCCCCGATTGGCGTTATTCCGCTCGATGCCATTTATACCCCGATTAAAAATGTGGCCTACAAAGTGGAAAATACCCGTGTAGGTCAACGTACCGACTACGAATTGCTGACCATTGATGTGAAAACGGACGGGACTATCCATCCGGAAGATGCCATCAAGGAAGCATCCCGCATCATGATCCACCATTTGATGCTCATCACCGATGAGTACATCAGCATGCCCGACGACGCAGGCCGCAGGGACGATGTGGTGGACGAACATGTGTTGCACATGCGCAAATTGCTAAAAACTTCTCTCGAAGATCTTGATCTGTCAGTACGTGCATACAATTGCCTCAAAGCAGCCAAAATCAACACCTTGGCCGAATTGGTGAGGTACGACACCCATGAGCTGTTGAAGTTCAGGAACTTCGGCAAAAAATCGCTCGTGGAGATCGAAGAATTGCTGCAAGAAAAAGGTTTGACCTTCGGCATGGATCTGTCGAAGTATAAACTGGACGAAGAATAAAATCAGTTGGCAGAGGGCATTTGCAACTGGCAAATTGCCCATCTTGAAATATTTTTTTGCAATGACAACGTGGCCTCAAACTGGTCGTCAGCAAATACCGATTTGGTATTGTTTGCCAACTGCTGATATCCAATGCCCATTGTGTTGCGAGGTTAACCAAAATTCAATCATCAAAAATGAGACACGGTAACAAAGGAAACCATCTCGGCCGCACGATGGAACACCGTCGGGCATTGCTGCGCAATCTTTCCATTGCGTTGATCACGCACAAGCGTATCCAAACTACATTGGCCAAAGCCAAAGAATTGCGCCGCCACGTTGAACCGCTTATCACCAAGTCAAAAACCAATACGACTCACTCTCGCCGTGTTGTGTTCAGTTATTTGCAAGACAAAGAAGCCATTAAGGAATTGTTCGGTACCATTTCTGCCCAAGTTGGAGACCGCCCAGGCGGCTATACCCGTGTCATCCGCACCGGCTTCAGGAAAGGAGACGGTGCAGAAATGGCCATGATTGAACTGGTTGACTTCAACACAGAATATTCCGGCAAGGCAAAACCAGAAGGCGACACTGCTGGAAAACGCCGCCGCCGCCGCAAAGGTGGATCAACTAGCAGCTCAACCAGTGGGGCTACTAAAGCTGCGGCTGTTGCAACTACCGCTGCCGCTATTGCGACCGTGGCAGAAGAGGAAGAAGATGTAGTGGCTGATGAAAATCCTGCTACAGAAGAAGAATAGAAACGTCTATATATACCAAAAAAACGGGGTGCATTCAATCGAATGTACCCCGTTTTTATATAGAGTAAGCAATGCTTCTTTTTTGTTGTTTTTAAGATTTGGCTCAAGGTCTTACAGCATCTTCATTTTGTTGAGAATCCAGATAAACGTACCAGGCATCTTTTGGCAATACCAAAAAAACTCCTTTGGCTTTTGCGGGAATCCGATCCCTATTAAAAGATGGATTTAAACTTTTGATAGTACTGACTTCCAATCCTGTAATTCTCGAAATATTGGACACAGAGATTGGTTTATAAATCCTGGCTGCCATTGACTGAAGGGCAGAGGCAGGAGCGGTTGGCGCTAAACCGTGCATGGAATAGTAATTCCCTACATAACTGGCTGCTAAGTATCGGCTAATATAACGCTGGGTTTCCCGTGGTAGCCGATCCCGGATTTGCCAAAAATCCCGACAATTTTTTTCCTGGATTACCCTGCTCACTCGGCTGGGCCCACAGTTATACGCCGCCAGCGCCAATTCCCACGTACCAAATCGCTGATATAGTCGCTTCAAATATTTTACTGCCGCCTCGGTGGATTTATAAGCATCTTTTCGCTCGTCAAGATATGGATCCACTATCAACCCATACGCCCGTGCAGTAGCCGGAATAAACTGCCAAAGCCCAGCCGCACCATGCACGGACACTGAATACGGCACCAACTCTGATTCCACGATTGGCAAAAATTTCAATGCATCCGGCAAGCCATTCATGGACAAGTAATGCTCGAAAATGGGAAAATACTGAATGGATCTGCCCAGTATTTCCTCAGTATCCGCCGCATTGTAAGTCAAATATCGTCGGATATAGGATTCTACCTCCTCATTAAATACTGGCGTGACAGGGCTGCTCATCAACAGCAAGCGTAGTTTGATTTCTTCTATATGATAAGTAGGATAATTGAGCGGATAAGGGTCGGTAGTATTGGCAGTAAGTGGGCAAAAGGATCCTAAAATCAATGACCACATTGCCACAAATGCACATAGGGTTGTTCTCATAGTTGTTTGTGTTTGAAAATGTTCAGGGTGAAAAACCGGCTCAATTGCAGCGATAGCAAGGGTAGGGGGAAGTAAGATCCGCAAATGAGAAGGAGGGGGACATTATTGTTCAAACTATATGGCGGTAGATAGCCGACATATCATCAAGTAAAGGCATTGCCTTATCGGGAACTGAAGCATCATTTTTTTGGGAAATGGTTGTTCCAAAAAACTGGAACCTTTAGCTAAACGCCTATGGATACAGATAAAAATTTGTTTAGCTATGCTGGCATTCGTTTTAGAAAAGGGCCATAAAATTGGGCCGAATGGAGGGGAAAATGTTTCAACATAAAGAGAATAGAGAAAAAATACTGCCAAAAGTGAGGAAGGGCAATCACTTGCCTGCAAGCTAAAAACACGCAGCATTTCCAATCGGTGAGAATTTTACCCGTCATCCTTGCTTTCATCCACAAAATACATGTCCACTTCGCCCTTGTTTTTGGCGGCGATTTTCCCCCGGTAGCTGCATTTAAAATGGCTTTCAACCAACTCAAAAGTGGATTTTGAAATATTTACCTTGCCCTCCTCTCCGTTCACCTGCATCCGCTGGGCGATGTTCACCGTATCGCCCCAAATATCGTAGGCAAATTTTTTGATGCCCACGATGCCCGCCACCACCGGGCCGGAGTGGATGCCGATGCGTGCCTCAAAATGGAGCTTGCCATGTTCAGCCCGCTCCACGGCGATGCCGCTCAAAAAAGCTTGAATTTCCAATGCAGCCTGCACTACCCGCACCGCCGAGTCCAGCTCGCCCGTATGCGAAATGCCGCCAGCGCAGAGATAGGCATCGCCGATGGTTTTTATTTTTTCCAGGCCGTACACCTCCATGATTTCGTCAAAAGCCCGGAAGCAATAGTCAATTTCGGCTACCAGTTCTTCTGGCTCCATCCTTCCTGCGATGGCCGTAAAGCCAACAAAATCGGAAAACATCACCGTCACGTTCTCGAAGCGGCGGGCCTTGGCACTGCCGTATTGTTTGAGTTCTTCGGCGGTTTCGGCAGGCAGGATGTTGAGCAGCAATTCCTCGCTTTTTTGCTTCTCCCTTTCCAGCTCCTTGGTGCGCTGCTGCACCAACACTTCCAGTTCCTGTTCGTGTTTTTTGTGCAAATAGAGGCGGTAGCGCATGATGCCGTAGATGAGCACCGTCAGAAAACCCAGGGCCAGCATTTGGAATAAACGGGTTTTGTAAAAAGCCTGCCGGATGACGACAGGCAGGGCCAATTCATCTTCTACCCAACTGCCGCCACCCACCGAAGCCCGCACCCGAAAGGTGTACCTGCCCGCTGGGATATTGAAATAACGGGCAAAATTGACAGGCGAAGCCTCCGACCAGTCGGCATCCCAATTTTCCAGTTTGTAGCTGAAACGGTGCAGTTTGGGGTCGCCATAGTCTGACAGCGAAAACCAAAAGGTGAACATTTCGTCACGATAGTTCAGGTCAACAGGCTCGCTTTCCGTCAAACCAAAAGTTTGTTGCAAGTCCAATTCGCCGTTATACTTGGCGAAGCCCGTTAGCATCAGTTTTCCGGCGGCTTGTTTTTCCTTGTCGCCGTACCGGGTGCCTGGATAAAAAGCGCTAACGCCATTTAGCCCGCCAAAATACATACGGCCATCGCTGGCCTGATGAAAGGATAGGCGGTTAAATTCATTGCTCGGCAAGCCGTCGTTTTGAAAATAGTTGGCAAACTTGCCAGTGCGGAGGTCAAGCCGGCAAAGACCGTTGTCCGTACTGGCCCAAACGGCGGAGTCACCTTCCATTAAAATGCCATTGATAAAATTGTTGGAGAGGCCGTTTACATTGGTATAAACCGCCAGGCTGTCATTTAAAATATCCAGGCAGGCCAGGCCCCCGGCAGTGGCGAGCCACAGTTTTCCCTTGTTTTCTTGCATAGCCAAAATGCGGTTGCTAGGCAGAACGGGGTGGTTCCCCGTGTGGTAGCGCTGTACAATTCCTTCATCTTTTTTTATTTTGAAAAAACCCTGCTCACGGGTGCCCAGCCAGATAAAGCCGCCAGTTTGGCCTTGGTGCAAGTAAGTTATGTGGTTGATGCTGTCATTTGCGAATAAATTCTTTTGCTCGGTATAAACTGTTGATTGATAGGTTTTTGGATCAATGGTTAATATTTTACCCTCAAATCCAAACCACAATAGGCTGTCTTGATCGAGTATCACGACGCCCTCCGTATTCAGCGGCGTTTCAAATAAAGTATCTATTTTAAATCTCCTCAGATCGATGCGGAGGCCGTCGCCTGTCCACAGCGCATTTTTAAAATAAAGAAGCCCAAAAGGGGAGCCGATTTCCTTCACTTCCGGCGAAAAGAGCGGTGTCAGGGAGCCGGATTTTGGGGTGAGGACGTGGACGGAGTTGTAGTAGGTGAAATAAACATTCCCCTCGGCGTCCTCGGCGATGCCCCTCATGCTGCACACGCCGTTGCGGCAGCAGTCGTTGCCATCGGACATGTAGCGGGTGAAAAGGTTGTTTTCGGTGAGGTGGATCAGGCCAAAGAAAGAACTTATCCATACCACGCCCGTTCTGTCTTCGAATATTTGGCGGGGCGGTTCGGTATGTGGCAGGGCCTGTTTGTAATAAAAACTGTAATCCTGCAAAGAATTGGAAGCGGCTTCGTAATGTAAAAGCGTGGCACCGGGCTGAATGCTGCTGCAAGGCGTGGCATCACTGTGCGCCCCAGGCGATACCGTGCCGCCCAGCCAAATATCGCCCCGCCTATTGACCAAAAAAGCCGAGGAATGGATATGCTCCAAAGCAAAATCAGAAAGGCGGTGGCGGACAAAGGCACTGTTACCAGGTTTTAAAAAATAAACCTGCCCGTGATCCAGCAAGGCCCAAACCGTTCCGTCATCGCCTACCTGCAAGGAAACCAGCCTTGAATAAGCCTTGTCGTTGCGGGGCGAGGGAAACTCAAACTGCTTTATTTCCTGGCCTTTTTCATCAAAAACCCAAATCTCGTTTTCAAATGCCCCAACGAACATTTGGCGGCCAACCTTGGCAATGGGCCGTTTTTCATAATGGCCGTCGAAACGGGCCACTTCCTTTAGTTCGCCATTTTTGGTGAGAAAATTGAGTCGGACGGTGGTATCGAAGGTAGAAAAACTGGTGAACCAAAGTTTTCCTTCGGAATCAGATGTGAGCTGATCGAATCGGCTGCCGTTGATGGCAGCTTGTTTTTTGGAAGGGAGGAGTGTATCGCAAGTGTTTTTGTCGGGCCGGAATACAAGAAGTGCATTTGCAGCCGCCAGCCAAAGTTGGTTTTTTGCGTCGAGGTGAATATCCTGGATTGTACCATCTGGAATAAGCAGGTTTTCAGGGTTGATGTTTGGGCTGATGAAATTGTGCCCGTCGAATCGGTTCAGCCCTTTTTCGGTGGCTACCCAGAGAAATCCAAAGGTGTCTTGCTGAATTTTAAAAACATTGCGGTGGGAAAGCCCGTCTTCGAAGCCATAGCTGCGCAGGCGCACTGGGTCATTTTGCGAAAAAACTGCCCAAGTGGCCATCCATCCCAGGAACAAAAGGAAGATGCGCCTGAAAGCACATATTTGAAGTTGTCCATACACCATACCGGAGGGCAAATTACAAAAAATGGTGACGCAGCCAGCGAAATGAAGTCGAAGCACAGAAAGGCAAGCTTTGCTGGCCAATGTTTTTTTAACACGATTAAAAACTTGGCCTATTTGCCAACACCACCTACTGTATATAACTTTGCGCCCAATAAGTAGCAGGGCAAAAATTTTTAAATGCAATTTTTGTCAAAACTTGTTGAATTTCAATATGTTGTAAAACCTGCCTACCATAGGGGCGGGGAACGACTTTCAACTAAAATGAACCACTACTTAATTATAAAAGCATCCAAATGCGATTAGAAAGGTTGTGCCTTATCACCCTGCTATATGCTTTGTCCTCCCTGAAAACACTTGCCCAGGATACTATCTTTTTTGAAAACAAAACCCCCTACCCGGTCATTATAGAAGAGGAAAACGAGGAGGAGGTCATCTATCGGAGGTATGGCGAAAAGAACAGCCCCCGTTTCAAGTTGCGCAAACGCTTCATCACCGCCATCAAGTACGAAGACAGTGAATCGGCGAAACTGAAGTTCAAATCAAAGCCCCTCAGTACATCCCGCCAGTTGGATATTTGGGTGAGTGCCGTTGATTCGAGCGGCACGGTAAAAGGCTTGCTTCACCGCCTGAACGACTCCACCCTGTACCTGCGAAAAAAAAGTACTTTACTGGAAGGCGGGACAGTGAACACTGATTTGCTTTATGTTTTTCCTTACAACAAAATACACCTGATACATGTGCAACGGCGCAACACCATACAACGCAACGCCCTTTGGGGGGCAGCGGGCGGCTTTGCCCTCGGCACTATCACAGGGTTGATCATATTTAAAAACGAACCTCCCTGCGAACCTGTGGGGCCCAACGGAACCCCCTGCGACGGCAGCCTTTCCAGCCCTCGAACAAAGTGGGAGAAATCGCTGTTGTTGGGTAGTTTTAGTGCAGGAGGAGGTTTCCTGGCGGGCGGGCTGTCCGGGGCAGTCAGGGTAAAAATACCCATCGCCGGCAGAAAAGATGCCTACAATGCGGCCATTCCCATCCTGGAACGGATGGCGAAAGTGCAGCAGGAGGGCGATGATTTCACCAACAAAAAAAGCAAAAAGAAAAAAGGAAAAAGGAAAAAGTAAGGAGTGCAAAGGATGGCAGGTGGCTGCTTAGGGATAGGCAAAAAACTTGGAAAGCATGTTTTTTCGCCCTCAAAGCAAGAAAGCTATTTCTTCCCCTAAGCTTTGGACGCTACGTTTGCTTATGCTTATTTAAGCCTCATTTCCCCAGTCATTTTTTAACCTATGTTGCTAAACATTTTTAAATCAAAAATCCACCGTGCAACGGTGACAGAGGCCAACCTCAACTACATGGGCAGCATTACCATTGACGAGGCTTTGATGGAAGCCGCCAATATTTACCCAGGGGAAAAGGTACAGGTGGTGAACAACAACAATGGCGAACGGCTCGAAACCTATGCAATCGTCGGCGAGCGCAATTCCGGCATCATCTGCCTGAACGGCGCAGCAGCCCGCCGCTGCCAGCCAGGCGATGTTGTCATCATTATTGCCTATGCACTGATGACCCCCGAAGAAGCGAAAGATTTTTCTCCGTCCATCGTTTTTCCAGACGAGAATAACCGGATTTATTGATGTTTGACATTTGATGTTGGATATTTGATGGTTGATGTTTGGGAAATCTATTCAGTAGTGAATTGACCAAACAGCAATCATCAAACATCCAATACCCGCATGAAATTACTCAAAAATATACTGCAGTTCCTATTGTTCCTGAGCATCGGTTCAGTGATACTTTTCCTGGTGTACCGTAGCCAAAATACGGCCTACATGGCCGAATGTGCACTGAAGGGAATACCCGCCGCAGATTGCAGCCTGCTGGACAAGTTGCTGAACGATTTTAAAAATGTCCGCTTCGGTTGGATTGGGCTGGTGCTACTGGCCTTTTTGATCAGCAACATCAGCCGTACTTTCAAGTGGCTGATGCTCTTTCACCCAATGGGCTACCAGCCCCGCTTTGTCAATGGTTTTTTGGCCAACCTCGTTTGCTATTTCGCCAATCTTGGCTTGCCCCGCATGGGCGAGGTGGCCAGGGCGGGTGTTTTGGCAAAATACGAAAAAATACCGCTAGAAAAAGGCATGGGCACCATCGTGGTGGACCGTGCCGTGGACATGATGTGCCTTCTGGTGGTGTTTGGATTGGCGCTGTTGTTCGAATCGGAAAAACTGCTGGGCTTCATCTCCGATGCCCAATCGGGCGAGGCAAAAGAAGCGGTCGGCATCAGTTGGAAATGGTTGATTTTGTTGTCTTTATTGGCCCTGGGCATGGCCTTTTGGTTTTTTAGGAAAAGGCTGTTGAAAACGGTTTTTTTCCAAAAAATCGCCAAAGCCCTGCTCGGTTTTTGGGAGGGCATTTTGACGGTAAAAAAACTGGATAGGCCGGGGCTTTTCATTTTTCACAGCCTGAACATCTGGGTAATGTTTTTCCTGATGACCTGGCTGGGATTCCAGGCATTTGCGCCCACCGAACACCTCGACCTGCGGGCTGCGCTGACGGTATTTGTGTTTGGCACCCTGGGCTTCGTCATCCCCTCGCCGGGCGGCATGGGCACTTTTCATGCACTGGTCATCGCCGCATTGACACTGTTTTACGGGGTGCGGGGCGACGATGCGTTTTCGGCTGCCAATATCATTTTCTTCACCGTACAGATCGGGTTCAATTCCTTGCTTGGCATCATCGCCTTGATATTGCTGCCTATTATAAACAAAGAAAAAATGGCAGGTACGATGCAGGTTTCTCCTGTGGAAGAACTGGCAGTTGTTGAAAAAGAAACCGAGGGCAAATAGCGCCAAGCTTCATTTCCTCTTTTTCCTTATGTTTTTTAAAGAAATACAATCAAAAATCCAAAGCTGGGATGAGGCGCAGCAGACCGTGCGGGAATGGCAGTCGCAGGGCGAACGGGTCGTTTTTACCAACGGCTGTTTCGACCTTATGCACTATGGGCACGTACATTATTTGGCCGATGCCAAGGACTGCGGAAACCGCCTGGTGGTCGGCGTCAATGCCGACGAGTCGGTGCAAAGGTTGAAAGGCCCCCAGCGGCCCATACAGGATGAACGCAGCAGGATACACGTTTTGGCTTCCTTGGCTTGCGTTGACTTAGTGGTTTTGTTCAAAGAGGATACTCCCCTTGATTTGATAACGATGCTCCAACCCAATGTGCTCGTAAAAGGTGGCGATTGGCTGCCCCAACAAATTGTTGGCTCAGAAGTGGTATTGGCAAAAGGTGGCGAGGTGTTCAGTCTGCCCTATATGGATGGCTTCTCCACTACCTCCATCGAAGAAAAGATCAGGAAAGCTTAGGCGGCCAAGCCGAAATATTAAGAAATCATTAGATTTTTAACAGCGTAAAACTTCGGGCTGGCTAAGTCGTTTAATTCACGTTTCAACCTGCCAAAATCCCTGCTCGTACAGACATCCATACAGTTCGTACATTTTAATAAAAATTTCATCGCCACTACTTGAAAATCTCGTTTTTTAAAAACTATATTTGTCACCCAAAGGATTCGGTAGAATTATTTTAACGGATATAAGTTTAAACCAAAACATTGTAAAATGAGTGAACATTCAATCTTACAACGCCTGTTGAATGCTCAAACAGCACTGAGAGCCACCTTGCAAAAAATCCTCGACCTTAACCGGCAATTAAAATCACTGACGGTCAGCAAGCAAGCACCCGAAAACAAGTCTATCAAACAGGAGCTTAAATTGCTGAACAAAGTGGCCGACCAACAGGCCAAAATCGTACAACTCTACGAAACAAATCTGCGAAAGGTCAGCAATCAATGACCCAATGAACAGCCTGCCAGGTTTTACTTCGGCAGGCTGTTTTGTTTTTGGTAAATAACAAGGCTGTCGGGGTTTCCAACCCTTGATAACCACAGAATGACCCCCTTAGGGGTCTCATGTCGGTAGCCAGCGATTGCGCAGGAATTTACGTCCCTTTAGGGACGTAATGTAGGAAATACCTGTATCCTACATTACGTCCCTAAAGGGACGGAGGTCAAGAATTGGCATAATGACTACCGATATTTTGCCCGTCTGGGGCATTCAATGCATTGATTTTCATTTAGTTATTTTGTGGAAAATGAGTAGGGTTTCAAACCCCGACGGCCTTCTTCGGCAAAAACTATTTCGGCACAACGTCGTCGTGCCGAAAACTATTGGGATAAACCTCGACGACGGTTAGCCCAACGAAATCAAGAAGTTATTTCTTCATCGTTATTATATCAAAAAATTAGGAAGAACTTTTGCAATAGTTTAACACCCTTTTGCACCTTCGCAGCGTTTCAAGGGAAATAACTTTTAGCAAATACCTGACTGCATGAAAATTCTCCATGTCATATTGTTTGTAAGCATTTTTTCATTGGGCAAAACGGCCGCACAGACCAACTTGGGCAAGACCTCCATCAATGGCCAGTTGATGACTGTCATGCTCGACGACAAGGGCGACACCATCCTCGTGGCCGACGACCTGACGACCGTCTCGCTCACCTCTCCCCGCAATTTCAAAAGCCAGGAAGAGTACAACCGCTACCGCTACTACCTCAAATGCGCCGCTATCGTTTATCCTTATGCCAAGGAATCCATCAAGGTATTTAAGCAATTGGAACAGGAAACCGACGAAATGCGCAAGGGCAAACGGAAACGCTACGCCAAGAAGCTGCAAAAGGATTTGGACGACAAATTTGAAGACCCGCTCAAGGGCCTGACCAAAATACAGGGCAAAATCCTGGTGAAAATGGTGGAAAAGGAACTGAACACCCCGCTCTACGACCTCGTCAAGACCTATCGGGGCGGCATGACTGCCGGCTACTGGAACACCATGAGCAAATTTTGGGGCTACGACCTCAAGCGTGGCTACATGGAAGGCGACGACCCCATCCTGGATGCCGTGCTGGAAGATTTCAACATTTCTTACCCTACTGAAAATTGATGGTGGTATGGCTAAATGGTTTGAGAAATATTCAAAGTAACTCGTGAACCATTTAGCCATACAGCCATTTAATTGTAGCCTCTCTCGCATCACTCATTTTTCTCATCTTCTCACCCTCTATCACTATGTGGACAGAAAAAGACAATTCCCTCCAAGCGACCTTTACATTCAAAGACTTCAAAGAAGCCTTTGCCTTCATGACCGAAGTGGCGCTCCACGCCGAAAAAATGGACCACCACCCCGAATGGACCAATGTCTGGAACACGGTCAGTTTTAAGCTCAGCACCCACCACGCCGGCGACATTGTAACAGAAAATGACCGGAAATTGTCCAAGATAATTGATAGGGTGGCGGAGCGGTATCATTAAATTAGGCAAGGCTTCAAGCTGCACCCGTCATATCGAAGACTACAATCCTCAATTCATTATTCCTGCCCGTCTTTCAGTTCCGCAACTTTCCTTGCAATTTTCCTGAAAAATTTGCAGCAATGGTTCTGCGCACTTATTTTTATTGCCTTCAAACAAAGCTCCCGAATTTATTTTCGGAAAACACAAACTCTTTGACATTTTCGATGCGCATTTCTTGTGCAGGTATTGTATTTTGTATTAAACAAATTGGATGATGCTGACTCTCGATCAACTGCCCGAAGGCCTGGAATATGGGAACATAATCGTTTCTGACCTACAAGGAAGGACCATCGAGACAATGGAAATCACAGGGCAAAGCGGCAAGCGGGAATGGGGTACGAGCAATCTGGGACAGGGGATTTACCTTTACCAACTCCGGCTATCCGACGGCACCACCGAAACCGTTAAGTTGACCATTATAAAATAATCGTAAAACAGAAGGGGCGGCATTGCCCGCCCCTTCTGTTTTGATATGCCTCATTATGAAAAATATTATCATAACGGGAATAACCCTGGCATTAAACTTCATGGCCAACGGCCAGGAAACTTTTCATAAACTCATTTATTTTGAATTCCCTTTAACCCGTTTTACCAGCATCCTCCCAACCGATAGTTGCTACTATCTCTCTGCGACTTTTGTTGATAGCATCTCACCTGTAAGGACTGGGGTTATGTTTGCAAAGGTTGATATACATGGAGATTATCAATTTTCAAAAACTTTACAACATGCCGACAGGAGATATTACAATGATTATAGTGATTTATTAGCTACTACGGACGGCAATTTTATTAAGGCTGGTAATTATTTAAATTATGGAGACTCCGTTGATACCTTTGTGAATATTATCAAATATACACCAGATGGGGA
Organism: Saprospiraceae bacterium; assembly: GCA_041741095.1. Lineage (GTDB taxonomy): Bacteria > Bacteroidota > Bacteroidia > Chitinophagales > Saprospiraceae > UBA6168. The sequence continues at coordinate 57,624 of JBGSKQ010000033.1, read as the reverse complement.
TACTCTTTTCACAAAGATTTATGACAGTATTTTATACCCTGAGCTTAGCTACCTCATAACTGAAGATTTCCGTCCAATTCCTGGTGGAGGATATGCAGTATTGATTTCTCACGAAGCTAATGAAACGCCAAACCAAAGTGATATTTCCTTGCTTTTGTTAAATCCTGATTTTAACATCATTGATTACCTGACTTATGCCAATACACCTTCTGTATGAAATTGCACAATCGCTGATTACAGAGGAAGATGGCTTTATTATCGGAGGAGTGCGTTCTAATAATGGGCAGGTGCTGACTAATTACACCAGCCGTACCCTCATTATCAAAACAGACAGTGCAGGCGAAGTAGTGTGGCAGTACCTGTCGCCGTCCAACGTACTGCGGGATGCCGCCAGGGCAATGATAAAGACCCCCGACGGCGGACTGGTGGTGGCCAGTGGCATAGGCACGGAATCGGACAGCAACCCTAACTTTCATAATCTTTTTTGGGACGCCCTAATATTCAAGTTGGATGCCGACAGGAATATCGTATGGAGCACGCCTTTGAGGGGCTACTTGCCCACAGGAAACGTGGGTTTGACAGAAATGGTTGAGGCCCCGGACGGCAGCGGCTTTGTGGCCTGCGGCGTCGTGACGGACAGCCTGCCGGGCATCGAGCCATACCACGATAGTTGGCTGGTGAAGGTGTCGCCCGAAGGCGACAGCCTGTGGGCGAGGCACTACGCCTGGTTCGACGGGCAGTTCGTGGCACCGGAAGCTTACGACCTAAAGGCCACCCCCGACGGCGGCTATGTGCTGGTGGGCACCACCCTGAACCTCGGCGTACATGTGCCCGGGTGGATCATGAAAGTGGACGGGCACGGCTGCCTCATCCCAGGCTGCCACCTCATTGATGCCGCCGAGGAGGAAGCTGTGCCCGAAATAGGCCTGGCCATCTACCCCAACCCCACCACCGACTTTCTGAACTTCCAGTTGAAGGGCCACCAGCCCCCGCCCAATGCCAGCTTCCGCATCGTGGACGCCAACGGCCGCTCTATCAACGGCTTCAACGGCAGCGCCGCCAACACTACCTTCATTGTGCCGGTGTGGGACTGGCCTGCGGGGGTGTATATCCTGCAATACCTGGAGGGCGGGGTGGTGCGGGTTACGGAAAGGTTTGTTAAACTTTAACTATGAATGATGAATGATGAACTATGAACAAAGCAGATTCCCCGTTCATAGTTCATCGTTCATCGTTCATAGTTTTTTAAAATTAACGCAATGAAAAAACTTGTCCCATTATTCTCCGCCATGTTGTTTTTTTCGGCTGCTTTTGGGCAGTTGGAATTTTTACCAGAGGGTTCCTCATGGGTAAGCTTCACGGATTGCTTTGGAAATGTAAATTATGATTTTAATTCAGTGACTACAACTGAGGATACAGTCATTCAGGGAAAACCTTGCAAAAAGATGGCATATCTTGACTGGATTTGTGACGCATGGCCTCCTCCCAACTTTACCTATATCCATCAGGATGGGGGCAAAGTTTATCGGTACGATTTGGCCGATCAGGAATTCTAATTGGTCTTGGACTATACAAAGCAAACGGGAGAGTTCTGGCAGGTAAAGGTCTGTCAAGATATCTTTGGAACGGATACTGTCACCATAACAGTGGTTGGAGTTTTAGGATATCAGCGAGGTGTGACGGTATATTCCAATGAAACAGGCGAGCCATTAATTAACTTAACACTTGTAGAAGGGGTAGGAGGAACGTGGAATTCCAACCGACTATTGCTGGTACACCCATCTTTTTCTACCGATTGCAACTTTGGCTTGTTGTGCTATAAAGATCCCACGGTTGGTGAAGTTTTTACCATGCCACCTGGCTGTATAGAATCTGCTGTAGAGGAGGAACCTCAGGAAAAGCAGTCGGCAATCATAAACATTTATCCCAACCCTGCTGCTTCAGAAAGCACCCTCCATTACCAACTTCCGCCCGCAACGGGTGGCGATGTGCATGTTTACGACCTTTTGGGCAGGGTGATAGCATCGCACAAAGTGCAGGGTGGCGAGAGCTCGCTTGTTTTGCCAGCTTACCCAGTGGGCCTTTATTTTGTGGCAATAATGGTAAAAGGCGAGATAGTGGGCAAAGGAAAGCTGGTCCGTATGTAAAAACCATTGGAAAGCATTCAATCGCCCAACCATGTCCCGAAATATTTTCTTTTCCCTTAACTTCACCTCCGAAAACGCCATTTGACCAAGCCAAATTTTAACCTATTGAGTCGTGAATTGTTGCGGGAAAAAAAGGCAAAAGAGTTGCTTCCAGTACTTTGAAACTTGTTTTTCATTCAGTTATTTTCATTTAAGTCGTTGATTTTCAATATAATGACTAATGACTGAATTACGCAAGGCAGAATGTGCCTTCTCTCATCCTCTCATTTCTCTCAACCACTCACTCCTCTATCATTATTTCGGGACAACATGAAACAACTGACATTCCTCTTTTTGGCAGCTTTGTTTGTTTTCGGCTGCAAGCCCAAAGACCAGTCTGCTATCAATACCGAGGCGCCTAAAACGGACGATTTCGTATGGCAAACGGAAACTTTTGCCGACAAAAAAATGATCCGCTACCAGGTGCCGGGTTTTGATAAACTGAGCCTCAACCAGAAAAAACTGGTCTATTACCTGGTGCAGGCCGGACTGGCTGGCAGGGACATCATCTACGATCAAAACTACCGCTACAACCTCCCTATCCGCCAAGCGCTGGACCGCATCGTGGCCAATTACCAGGGCGACAAAAACAGCAACGACTGGAAGGAATTGCTGCTCTATGCCAAGCAGGTGTGGTTCTCCAACGGCATCCACCACCATTATTCGCACGACAAGTTCACGCCGGGCTTCTCCAGGGAGTGGTTTGAAAAAACGCTGGCCGAGGTGGGCGGTGCCTTGTCTGCCGATGCGATGAGCGCCATTTTTGACCCCAAAAAAGACCCAAAACGGGTGGATCAGCGGGCAGGGGTGGACAATGTGCTGGCCTCCGCCGTCAACTTTTATGGGCCGGATGTGACCACCAAAGAGGTCAATGATTTTTATGCTGCCAAAACCAGCAGCGACGACCCCCGCCCACTGGAATGGGGCCTGAACAGCCGCCTGGAAAAAGGCAAGGACGGCAAACTGTACGAAAACGTCTGGAAATCGGGCGGCCTCTACGGCCCCGCCATTGACAATATCATCCTGTGGCTGGGCAAGGCAGTGGAAGTCGCTGAAAATGAGCAACAAAAGAAAGCCCTCCAGCTTTTGATCGAATATTATCAAACGGGCGACCTGCAAAAATGGGCCGACTACAACATCGCCTGGTCACAAGCCACGACAGGCGATATTGACTTCATCAACGGTTTTGTGGAGGTCTATCACGATCCTGTCAGTATGAGGGGTTCTTATGAAACCATCGTGCAGATCACGGATTTTGAAGCTTCCGAGCGCATGTCCACCCTGAGCAAAAACGCCCAGTGGTTCGAGGACAACTCGCCGTTGATAGATAAGCATAAAAGGAAAGATGTCACGGGCGTCACTTACAAAGTGGTAACGGTGGCAGGCGAGGCGGGCGACGCTTCCCCCTCCACGCCCATCGGGGTGAACTTGCCCAACTCCAATTGGATACGTTCAGAATATGGATCGAAATCGGTCAGCCTCGGCAATATTGAAGATGCCTACGAAAATGCCAGCGGATCGGGCATGTTGGAGGAATTTTCGCACGACCGGGAAGAAATGGAACTTGCAGATAAATACGGCGTCCTCGCTGGAAAAATGCACACTGCCCTGCACGAGGTGCTCGGCCATGCATCCGGCGTGGTGGAAGATGGCGTTGGCCAGCCTGGGCAAACCTTGCCCGGCTATTCTTCTGCTTTGGAAGAAGCCCGTGCCGACCTTTTTGCACTCTACTACATCCTTGATCCAAAACTCGTGGAGTTGGGCGTGATGCCCAATGTGGATGCCGGCAAGGCCGAATACGACAGCTACATCAAAAATGGCCTGATGCTGCAACTGCGCCGCATCAAACCTGGAAACAGCATCGAAGAAGCACACATGCGCAACCGCCAATTGGTGGCCAACTGGGCCTACCAAATGGGCCAAAAGGACAATGTCATCGAAAAAGTGACCCGTGACGGCAAGACTTATTTCGACATCAAGGACTATACTAAACTCAGGACATTGTTTGGCGAGCTACTGAAAGAAATCCAGCGCATCAAATCGCAGGGCGACTTCGAAGCGGGCAAGGCTTTGGTGGAAAATTACGGCGTAAAAGTGGACACAGCCATCCATGCCGAAGTGCTGGCCCGTGCCGAGAAATTGAACATGCCTCCTTATGGCGGTTTTATCAATCCCCGCTTGGTTCCTGTAGAAGACGGCACTGGCAACATCACTGATATCAAAGTGGAATACCCGGACGATTTCACCAAGCAAATGCTGGAATATGCAGAGAAGTTCGGCTTTTTGCCGGGGGAGAATGAGTAGAGGGATGAGAGAAATGAGAGGAGTGAGAGAGTGAGAGAAATGAGAGGGAATATCGGAAAAACCTTTTGCTACGGAGCATAAAATATATTTCACGGCAGTCATCAACTTTGATGGCTGCCGTGTTTTTTTATTTGTTGAAAAATTATTTTACCAAAATCTCATTGTGCGGCATGGCAAACTCGTCGCTCATCGTCATCAGCACGATATAGTCGCCTTGCCTGCATTTTTTCAGCACATCATCCACAGGTATTTCTTTGTAAACCTTGTCTGAGAACATCATCAGCGTCTTCGTATTGCCGTCACGGATGGCAATCATGAAAGGCAAATAGCCCGTAGGTTTTGAGGATTCCCCATCCAGATAGGCTGTGGCGACGGTCAGTTTGCCCTTTGCCTCTGGCGAAAGCACGCAGCGGCCCCAGATGGAGTATTCGTCCACCACCAGTTTATCATTGAGGAAGGCGGCGGTGCAATTGGTAAACTTATCCTGGTCTTGCCCTGCACATGCGATAGCAGCAAATAAGAAGGTGAACAGCACGAACGTTCTTGGATTTTTCATGTCCGATTTTTTTTTTGTGAAAAATTTAGAATAAAAAAAATGATGCCCCAAAGCTATGTCCCACAAAAACTTGGGTGGTAAAACCCCTGTAAAACAGTGTAAACGAAATGTAAAAGCCTGTTTTCGCTGAAAAAAGCGCCATAGCTTTGGGGCATGGACGCAAAAACAAGATCTATAAAAGTAATACCGCTGGTAGTCATCCTGGCTGGGCTGCTGGCCCTGCAACTGGTTTGGATGCCCAAAAAGTCGGAAGTAGAGCGAAAGCAGTACGAAGACAAGATCAACCTGGCCCTGCGCCAGACCGGCCACCGCCTCCTAAAAAACGAGGGCGACTCCACCCAGGCCATTGCCCCTGTTCAATCAAATACAGAAAATGCGTTTGTGCTCCAATTGGAAAGTGCTTTCAACTACGACAGCCTGCCCGTTTATTTAAAAGCTGCCTTTGAGCAATACGGCATTGCCGACGATTATTTGGTGACGGTCAATGATTGTGATGACAACAAATTGCTGTTGGGATATGCCCGTTTGGATATTGAGGAAAAAAAAGCGCCTCCCTGCGGCGGGCGAGAGCAGCATATATCGTGTTCCAATATCCATGTGGTTTTTACGGGCTCCAGCATATTGGGCAAGACAGGCACCTGGTACGAAAAATGGTCGCTGGGGCTTGCGCTGCTGCTATTGATCTATTTTGTTATTTCATTTTTTAAACAAAGAAAACCAAAAGCGGCTGAGACGATGATGGCCAACATGGCGGCAGAAAATAGTACTGCAGAAGGCGACAAGCCCCCCCTGATCCGCTTTGGCCAAAGCACCTTCGACTTGTCCAACCAGATAGTCCAAACTGAAACAGGCCGCCAGGAATTGACTTTCCGGGAGGCGAAACTGCTGCACCTTTTTTGCAAAAATACCAACCAACTGCTCGACCGCAACTTCATCTTGCAAGAGGTCTGGGAAGACGAGGGCGTCATCGTTGGCCGCAGCCTGGATGTGTTTGTTTCCCGGCTCAGGAAAATCCTTAAAACCGACGAAACAGTGAAAATCATCAACGTACACGGGGTGGGTTACCGCTTTGAAGTAGTTGAGAATTAATCTTTTTGGTGCTTTGACAAATCCAGTAGAAGGTGTTTGTGTGTTTATGTGTTTGTGTGTTTACAAAGTACTGCAAACACGCAAATACATAAACACACAAACACAAACACCTTCTTCCACTGGATTTGGCAAACAACCATCATCTTAAAATACCTATTGACATGAAAAACTCATTGATCGCTGCACTGCTTTTGGCTGGCTGTTGGGCCCTTGCTTCCGCCTTTTTCCCTAGTGAAAAAGTGTCTTTAAACGATCTAAAAGTGGTGAAAGACCAAGCGGGAATCCCAGTTCATTTCCTCAACGATGTGCCCTTTAACGGCACTACTTACGATCATTTCCCTGAAAAAGATGGGTACAGCGAATTTGAAATCAAGGACGGTTACATCCAAAAACTCTCGGCATGGTACGAGGACGGCAGCCTGCAACGGGAGAATTTGTACCAAAATGGCATCCTTCATGGCCGCTCGGCCAGTTTTCACCGCAATGGCCAGGTTTTCTCCGAAGGATTTTATTCCGAAGGGCAAAAAGAAGGCAAGCAACATTATTACAATTGCGACGGCAGCCTGCGATATGAAGAGGACTATTTGGGAGGTTTTAGGCTTATAAACCTGGAATTTGAAAAGAAGCCCTGCGAAAAGGATTGCAAAATAGATTTTGGCTGCTGAATATATTGCCATGAATTGCACGAATTTTTACGAATATATACCCTGGGTTAATAAGTTTTCCCGATTTCGGGATAAGTTATGCTAATTGGGGTTCGGCGGCAGGGAGATAACACCTTTTTCGCTGTAAATACACTGCTAATTTGCTAAATAATCGTAGCGAAAAAGATGTCACCTACCTGCTGACAGTTGCAATTCGTGGCCACATATATCACCTGAAATTCCAATTATATTGATCCAAATTCATCACGCTATATTTCAGCAATTCAATACAATTCTTCAAATCATCCTTGTGTACCATTTCAATAACAGAATGGATATGGCGGGTAGGAATGGAAATAGCCCCGGTTATTGCGCCGTTTTTGCCCGAACGCTGCATTCCATAAGCATCTGTTGCACCGCCCGTTAATATTTCGGGCTGCCATTTGATATTATTTTTAATGGCCAATTCCTTTAAATAATTCACCATACGGTAATCGCTTATCACGCCGCTGTCCATGATTTTGATGGCAGCGCCGTTGCCGAGCTTCGTGATCATCTCGTGCGGCAGGGCGCCCGGCACGTCGAAGGCGATGGTCGTGTCGAGGGCGATGCCGAAGTCGGGGTCAATGCGGTGGGTGGCGGTGATGGCGCCCCGAATGCCGACTTCCTCCTGCACCGTAAACACAGCGTAAAAATCGTAGGGCAATGCTTGATCCTTCAGCTCTTTCAGGGCCTCTATCAGCATATAGACCGACACCCGGTTGTCAATGCTCTTGCCGTTCACGCAGTCGCCGATTTCGATCAGTTCCCGCTCACGGGTGATGGGGTCGCCGATGGACACGAGTTCCTCCACCTGGGCTTTGCTCATGCCCAAGTCCACAAAATAATCCTGTATTTGTGGGGCTTTGTTGCGTTCTTCCTGCTTCATGATGTGGATGGGCTTGCTGCCCATCACGCCCACAAGGTCTTTTTTGCCGTGAACGATCACCCTTTGCGCGGTCAGCGTTTTTGGGTCAAAACCGCCGAGTGTGTGGATGCGCAGGAAGCCGTCGTCGTCAATGTGGGTAACGATAAAACTGATTTCGTCGAGGTGGGCGGCGACCATTATTTTTTTGGCTTCCCGGCCCTTTTTCAATGCGATGATGCTTCCCATGGTGTCAACGGAAATTTCGTCAACGAGCGGGGACACTTCTTGCAGCACAAATTCACGGATGCGTTGCTCAAACCCAGGCGCACCGGGTATTTCGCAGATTTTACTTAGCAGCGATAGGTTCATTTAGTCGGCAATTGGCAGTTACAGATGGCAGTAATGGGGAAGTGGACCTGCACAGGCTGTCGCTGGTTTTGTGAAAATTGGTTTTTTTTGGAGCGGCAAAGTTAACGCAATGAAATATTTTGCAAATGAGGTTCAGCTTATTTTGAGCAATTTTGCCCGCCAGCAAAGTTGGCAATAGGCAGCGGGTACAGTCGGGCAAGCCGTGGGACTTGCGAAAACACAATTTTCTTTCTTTTAAACCCACGGTTTGATGAGCGATCTGGCCTGCTGCTTACTGCCAATTGTTGCTGCCACTGCCAATCGCCACATGTCTTTACTCAAAAAACTCGCCGGAGAAACCGCTATCTACGGCCTCAGCAGCATCGTTGGGCGGGCCATCAACTTCCTGCTCGTCCCCATCCACAGCCGGGTGTTCCTGGAGGGCGAATACGGCGTTTCGCAAAAACTGTATGCCGTGGCGGGCATAGCGATGGTGTTCCTCACTTTCCGCCTGGAGACGGCCTATTTCCGTTTCGGCACCGAGGTGGCCGACCGGGAGCGCAGCTTCGGCACGGCGCTCAGCACCCTGCTGGTGGCCACGCTGATCTGGCTCACGCTGGGCCTTGTTTTCCTGCAACCGCTGTCCGATTGGCTGCTGTTGCCCGACCGCAGCGACCTCGTCGTCATGGTGTTGACCATCCTCGCCCTCGATGTGCTGGCAGAGATACCCTTTGCCCAATTGCGCCTGGAGAAACGGCCGCTCCGCTTTGCCACTTTCAAAATACTGGGCATCCTTACCAACGTGGCACTCACGCTGTTTTTCCTGGTATGGTGGCGGCAGCACCCGACTTTTCTTTTTTTTGGTAAAACCTTCAGCCCTGCTTTTGGCATCGGCTATGTGTTTTTGGCCAATCTGGCGGGCAGCGTTGTCGTATTGGCGTTGCTGCTGTTCGATGCTTTTTTCAAAAAAAACAAGGCCACGGAAAATGCCGCACCCAGGCGGATCCGCCTTCAATTTGACGCCGCTCTGTTCAAAAAAATGGCCCTGTACTCCGCCCCGCTCGTGGTGGTGGGCTTGGCCGGCGTGGCCGACGAAACGCTCGACCGTATCTTGCAGGAACGGCTACTGCCTGGCACATTAGAAGAAAACAGGGCCACGATGGGCATTTATTCAGCTTGCTACAAGCTGACGGTCATCTTGGCGCTTTTCACGCAGGCATTTCGTTACGCCGCCGAGCCGTTTTTTTTCGCCCATGCCAAAAACAAGGACGCTCCCGAACTCTACGGCCAGGTGGCCAAATTTTTCACCCTGGCCAGTGCGCTCGGCATGTTGGCCGTGCTGCTCTACCTCGACCAGTTCAAGTTGATCCTCGGCGAAGAATTCCGTGGGGCGCTCGACGCCGTGCCAGTCGTGTTGTTGGCAGCCTTGTTCCTCGGCGTCTATTACAATTTCAGCGCCTGGTATCGCCTCACCGACCGCACGATATGGGGCGTGTATATCTCGCTGTTCGGGCTGGCCATTACCATCGTTTTCAACGTGCTGTGGATTCCCACCCTCGGCTACATGGGTTCGGCCTATGCCAAACTGCTCTGTTACTGCGGCATGATGGTGGCGGGCTGGTATTTTGGGCAGCGCTTTTTCCCTGTCAACTATCCCTTGGGGCGCATGGCCCTGTATGTTGCCCTGGCGCTGGTGCTTTATTTTTTGGGTGAAATATTGGCGCAGTGGGTTGGCTATCCTCCCTTGGTAAAAATGGCGGTGAACACGGTGCTGCTGGTGGGCTATATTTTGGCAGCTTGGGGTTTGGAGCGGAAGGCTTTGAGGGGGTTGGGGTGATTGGTTTGTAATAACTTTCTCCAAATTAAAGCATATCGCTGTTGAGCATAAAAATGATAGGTTGGTGTATTTACCTTTCCTGCATTCTCTACATCAATATGGCACAAACCATTTTTAAAAACAAAACTTTTCAACAATGAAAATCAACTATCTCCTCTCTGCACTGGCACTATGCCTCTGTACCCAACTGACGGCCCAAATCCAAAAGGGCAAAGTGCTCATTGGTTCATCCACCAATTTCGTAGGCAGCCTTGGCACATTTACTGGAGGCAACTCATCAAACAATGCCGCCATCCAGTTTGGCAAATCAAAAAACAAAATCAAGATCTCATCATCAGGTGACAGTTTCGAAAGCGAATCCAATGTTACTTCATTCAACCTGACACCCAGTTTGGGCTACTTTATTTCCGACCAATTTGTACTCGGCGCATCATGCGGCATCTATCATTATAAGGAAAAACAGGATGACGATGAATTTGGCTACAACATCTACAGTTTTGCGCCAATGTTGAGGGGATATTTTCTAAAAACTGGAAAAGCGCTTCCCTTCGCCGAACTGCGAGGCGGGATATTGAGCATCGCTCTGGAGGATGATTCCGAATCAATCCTGTTTTACAATGCAAAAGCGGGGGCTTCCATTTTTCTGGGCCAACAGGTTTCGCTTGATTTGTTCGCCGACCTTTTTGGGGCAAAGAACGAGGACGAATCTGACAGTTTTAAAAGCACCAGCAAGGTCGCCCTTTTTGGCCTCGGTATTGGGCTGAATGTTTTTCTTTCAAAAAAGGAGAAACAAACCAATAAGCAATGAAATACTCAAATGATTTTTCATAGGTGTTTCACCAACAATGCCTACTTTCGGGTGTGAAACACCTGATTCTCTTTTTCCTATCCTTTTTAATGCTTTGCCCAACTTTTGGGCAGGCCCAGGTTTTTACCATTGACAAGGCAGGCGATGGAATATGGCTCAACGAGTACCTGTCGGTATTGGAACTTGATAGCGAGGAAATTGAACTGAGCGACGCTGCCTCCGGGAGGTACAACGACCAGTTTTTACCCTACCAGGTTTTTATCAAAAAATACCTGCCAGCATCGGCGGGCGGCAAGGCGCTGCTCGACCCCGACAAGGTTTATTGGTGGCGGCTTTCCCTGCAAAACGGCCTTGGAAAACCCATAGAAGATTGGGTGCTGCACCTGGGCCGCAGCAACGAGACGGAAGTTTTTGTCCTAAATAAGGACGGCACTTTGCTTTCTACCCATCATGTAGGCTGGCTCATACCGGCCGGCAAAAAAGACCACCCGATGGGCAACCGCCACGACGAGCGCATCTCGTTCAGCCTTGGCCAGGACAGCATGGTGACCCTGTTTGGCAAAATGACCAACGTCAACAAAAAAGAGCCTTACCTGGCGCTGCGCCTGACGCAGGAAGATTTTTACGAAAACTGGAAATTCATCGAAAAAACCCGCCTCGACTGGGCTTTCATCGGTTTGCTCATTGCTTTCATTTTGATCAATTTCCTGCTGTATGCCTCTACCCACGATCGGGCCTTCTTTTGGCATGCGCTGTTCCAAACCTGCCTCTTTGCTTATCTCCTCGAATTTTTCAATGTGCTGCCCGAATTGCCCCTGCTCCGTGACAACCGCATCGCCCTTCAGGTCTTGGTGTATGCCATGCTCTGCCTGATGGACGTGGCCTACATGCAGTTCATCCGGCGCTATATGCGCATGAGGGCGACGAAACCTGTGTGGGATCGTTATTTCAGCAGGTTTGAGGTGGCGAGGGTGTTGTTTGCCTTGGGCATTATTGCATATTACTTAGCCACGCTCAACATGAAGCTTTCCGACGACCTGACGGCACTTTTCATCGTGGGTCAATACAGTACGATGGCCGTTTTGCTGTCCTTGTTGTTTGGCAAAAAAGACAAAAAAAGCCTCTTCCTGATAGCCGGCACGGCCCTGTTCGTGGCGGGGGTGGTGCTTAATGCCATTTCGGTGATGCAGGGTACGGGCATCCAGTTTTCCTACACCCAATTCGGCGTGGTGGGCGAGGTCATCCTATTTACTTTGGGCTTGGGCTACCGCATGAAGGTATTGCAAAAAGAAGAACTTGAATCCCAGCGACTCAAGGATCTGGACGATTTCAAGACGAGGTTTTACACCAATATCACCCATGAATTCAGGACGCCGCTGACGGTGATTATGGGAAATTCGGAAATTGGGAAATTGGAAATTGAAAAGACGGATTTCAAAACTTTTGAACCCAAAATTTCCCAATTTCTAATTTCCAATTTCGACAGCATCGCCCGCAACGCTGCCCAACTGCTTCGCCTCGTCAACCGCTTGCTGGATTTGTCCAAACTGCAATCCGGTAAAATGGGCCTGAACCTGCGCCAAGGCGATGTGGCGGCTTTTCTGCGATACGTCGTGGAGGCCTACCAATCTCTGGCAAAGGGGAAGGACATCCACCTGCATTTCCTCAGTGAAATGGAGCATTTTCACATGGATTTCGATGCCGAAAAATTGCAGGACGTGTTGGGCAACCTGCTCTCCAATGCTGTAAAATTCAGCCCGCCGGGCAGCGAGGTTTGGGTAAAATGCAAGGCCATTTCCAGCGAAGGGGTGAACGAAGCGCAATTGTTGATCACGGTAAAAGACAATGGGCCGGGCATTGCGGAGGAAGCTTTGGCGCACATTTTCGACCGTTTTTTTCAAGCGGACAGGCCGGAAGGTCAAGGCTTGTTGGGATCGGGTGTAGGTCTTTCCTTGGCCAAAGAATTGGTCGAGTTGATGGGCGGGAACATAACGGCAGAAAGTAGGCCCGGTACTGGAGCCGTGTTCAATATCCTTTTGCCAGTGAGCAGGTCAGCGCCTGCAATGGAGCCAAATGACCCGGTACAAATTTCCCCCATTGAAACTGTAAATATTGAGCCGCTACAGCCTGCCGAACATGCCCAAGAGAACAGCGAAAAACCGCTTTGCCTGGTCGTTGACGACCATGCCGACGTGGTGAATTACCTGAAAATGCTGCTGGAAAACGACTATGCCATTTCCATCGCCTACGACGGCCAGCGGGGCATCGAAAAAGCACTCGAAATGTTGCCCGACGTCATCATCAGCGATGTGATGATGCCGGAAAAGGACGGCCTGGAACTGTGCGATTTTTTGAAAAACGACGAGCGCACGAGCCACATCCCCATCATTTTGCTCACGGCAAAAGCCAGCGTGGAAGACCGCCTGGAAGGGCTGCGGCGGGGCGCCGACGCCTATTTGCAAAAGCCTTTTAACCAAGCGGAATTGTTTATTTGCCTCCAAAAATCGGTGGTACTGCGCAGCCGCTTGCTCAGCCATTTTTCAAAAATCCCCAAGGAATTGGGGGCCACGGAACAAGAGCCAGCTTTGGCGATGGAAGACGCTTTTTTACAAAAAGCAAGACTGGCAGTGGAGAAAAAACTGGCCGACGACGGCTTCGATGTACACCACCTTTGCCGGGACCTTGGCATGAGCCGGGCACAGTTGCACCGCAAACTGACAGCGCTCACCGGGAAAAGCACTTCGCACTTTATCCGCTCCATCCGCTTGCAAAAGGCTGCTGGATTGCTCGCCACCACCAGCTTGACCGTAGCCGAAATAGCCTACGAGGTGGGTTTCAGGGATCCGAATTATTTTTCAAGAACGTATTCGGAGGAGTTTGGGAAGGCACCGAGCGGGTCGAGAAAGGGAGATTAAACCGTCATTTTTCAGCAAAGATCTCTTCAAATTCGTCAATGGTTACAACTTTAAACAAAGGAAAATCCCTTTCCTTTAAAACGTTAAAGTGCCTGTCGTGGGTAATTAAAAAACTTGCATTGCCCGCAATTGCGCAATCCACGAATTTATTGTCGTCGGGGTCTGCGGTGATGAAGTTCCAATTAAAATAAACCTGGATATGCAGGACATTCGGCAAGTTAAGGAGGGTTTTCAAAACGTTTTCTGCTACCGTTACATCTGTCTTTTGCTCAATTTTTTCGTGGTATTCATTCAATATCCCTTCGGAAATCAAAACCTTTATGCGGCTCCGTAGTACCATTTGAAACAACCAATGGTATTTGGAATTCCTGCCAATGGAGACCAACAAGGCGTTAGTGTCAATGACGACGGTGATCATTGGTTTTCTTCATTTAACCATTCATCCATTTGTTCGTTGGTCAACTGCTTTTCTTCCCAGATTTCGTCCATTCTGTCCATGGCCTTTTCGGCAAAATAGTTGGCGAGCAATCTCTTGATTTCCAACAATTCATGTTCGGGTGTTTGGTAAGAAAAGATTTTTAATAGTTCCAATTGGAGATTGGTCAACGGCATTTTCAATTCTTTAAAAGCAGGATTATTAGCTGTCATTTTCATTGTTTTCCCAAAAATAAAGATTATGATCGAAAAGTACAGGATAGCTCCAAACTATAGCAAAGAAACACAAAATGCGCTGGTTTACAACACGTTAGGAGGAATTTAATTTTTAGTTTGCAACTATAGTCCAGCAATTTTTTTCTCCCCTGCAACAATGCTCCTCGCTTTTGAAACAATAGTGAAGTCCTGCCGGGGCCAATCTACCACACCTTTGCCCTGTACGGCGAAAACAGGCCGCTCTATTAAAACTTCACCACCATGACGACGAATCTCCATGCAAAGACCGTGACCGTGGCCAGCACCAAGGCCAGTCCGTTCATTTTTTACCAAAAATTAAAAAACCGGGACAATCCTGCCATCCAATTCCTATTGTTTAAAACAAAACAGCATTTAAGTTCGAAAGCCAGGTATTGCAATGCCAGGCCTGAAGACATAGAAGAACTGGCCAGCGATGCAGTGATGACGGCGCTGCAAAAAATCTGGAACGGCTCCTACACCTACCAGGGCAATACCCCGCTCACTTTTACCCTTATCATCGCCGACAACCTGCTGCGGAATTTCCTGCGCAAAAAGCCTTTTTACCACTATTCCCTGGATGGAGTTGATCTGCCACAGGCAGCAGAGGCGCCGGCTTATTTTACCCAAAAAGAACTGGAGCAAAAAGTGGAGAATATATTGGCACAATTAAGCCCCACTGGGCAAAGGATTATTAAGCTGAAATACTTCGATGGATTGCGGGACGAGGAAATAGTAGAACGGCAACTCACCGCCTACCGCTCGGTGGACTCGCTGAAATCGAAGCGCTGTGCCTTGATGAGGAAATTGCGGGAAACGGTCAATTGATTGGTGGGGAAAATTATGCTTTTGGTTTTTCAACATTCAGGTTTGAAAGCGTCAAATTCAAACCTTCCACGATCTCAATGCTGGCCGTCCAATCGAGCGTCAGCCAAGGCTGGCCGGGGGCAGCTACCATCACTTTTTTGTTTTTGGTAAAAATCCAGATGACCTTTTTCACGCCGAAACGGTGGTAGTCCTCCACTTTTTGGAGGACGTAGTCCATTTCGGTGGTGTTTTCGGTGTCGGCTTTTACGTCTATTTCAAAAACCAATTCAGGTATTTGTCGAGAATAATGCTCGTCTATTTTGAAGTTTTCAGCTTTAAAAATGGCCAAATCTGCACCCCGTTTATCACCTTCAGGAAATATGAAACCTTGTTCTCCTGTAGTGACCTCAAAATTATTTTCGATTAGGAATTGGCCTATCAATAGGCTCAACCTGAATTTCAACCAAGCTTGCAGTGTGCTATCCATGATTATTTCCTCGAAGGTTTTTGTTTTGTTCAAAACGTCTTTATAGCCCTTGTAATAAATGGGCTTGCCCTTTACGACCTCGTAAATCAAGTATTCTGGCACTTTGGCTACTTTTTTCGGGCTTTTCCTCTTTTCGGTGCTGGCTACATCCATTGGCTAATTTTTACCAAAAATAACATTTACAATTTGAAGATCAAAGTCATACAACATGAACGGCAAAGTTGATTTACTTTTTCCCCAACCTTGACATCAAAGTAAAAAAAGCTCATCATGCGGACATATCATCTGCTATTTTTCGCCATTATCGCCTGCTGCCAACCAGGTTTTTCACAGCAGCAGTTTCCTACGCAATCCATCCGGGGCGTCGTCCTTGATAGGGATACCCGCCAGCCGCTTATTGGAGCCACCGTGTCTGTCGCCGATCTTGATCCCATCCTCGGTGCCATCACAGAGGTAGATGGCAGTTTCACCATAGAAAATGTGCCAATAGGCAGGCACAGCATCGAAGCCAGCTACATCGGCTACTCGCCCTGGCGGACAGAGGGGCTGGTGCTTACCGAGACAAGGGAACTCGTGCTGGAAATCGAATTGAAAGAACAGGCTTCGGTGCTGGGCGAGGTCGTCGTGAAGGCAGTGGCTTCGCCTCACCAGTCCCAAAACGATGCGGCAGTGCTCAGCGCCCGATCCTTCTCCGTGGAAGAAGTCCAGCACTTTGCAGGAGCCATCAACGACCCTGGCCGCATGGCGCAAAGCCTCCCTGGCGTGCAGCCCAGCAAGGACAACGAGGGCGACATCATCGTGCGGGGCAACTCCTCGGCAGGGGTACTTTGGCGGCTGGAGGGGATTGACATACTCAACCCCAACCACTTTGCCCGGCTTGGGGGCAGTGGCGGGGGGCTTACCATTTTCAGCGTGAGCGTGCTCGGCACTTCCGACTTATTTACGGGGGCATTCCCGGCGGAGTACGGCAACGCATTGGCCGGCGTGTTCGATATGCGCTTCCGCAATGGCAACCGGGAGCGGCGGCAACATACTTTTAAGGCGGGGATGCTGGGGCTGGAAGCGGCGGTTGAAGGGCCTTTTTCAGTCCACAGTTCTCAGTCCGCAGTCAACAGTCTTCAGTCTTCAGTCCACGGTTCGGATCGAAGTGGGGTTATCGGACACGCTTTGGGACAGCAGCCGGGGTCGTATTTGGTGAATTACCGATATTCTACCTTGGGTATTTTGAACAAAATGGGCATTTACCTGGTAGGGGAGCGGGTGAGCAACAATTTCCAGGACTTGTCTTTCAACCTCTTTTTCCCCGGCAAAAAAGAAAATTCTGCCTGGCGGGTTTGGGGCGCAGGGGGCTTGAGTTTTGAGGAAAAAACGGCGGCGGGCCAGGCTGATTGGCAGAAATTTGAAGACAGTACTCGTTATGAAAGCGGTTCGGACGTAGGCATCCTCGGCGTCACGCACACCCGTGCCATCGGGCACCGTTCGCACCTGAAAGTGTCGGGCGCAGTGATGGCGCAAAGAACATTTTACAACTTCCACCGGGAGTTTGGCGATGCAAGGCCAGCGCAGGTTTTGCAAGATGAAAACTACGTACAAGGGAAAGCTGCCCTGTCCTCCTTTTTTACCCATAAAATAAGCGCCCGTTTTACTGTCAAAACAGGACTGCAAATGAGCGCCCTGCGCTACGATATGCAGTTTGATACTATCCAGCCTGACGGCGCTTTGTTTTCTTATATTGGTGAAAATGGCACCACTTGGCAGGTGCAGCCATTTGCCCAAATCAGTTATAGCCCCCTTCCTCAACTGGCTTTCCATGCCGGGCTGCACGCTTTTTATTTTGGTTTGACAAAATCGTTCTCGCCGGAACCCCGCCTAAGTACCAAAGTTCAACTTAATGAACGCCAATCGCTGAGCCTGGCCGCTGGGCTGCACAGCCAGACAGTGCCCTTGGGTGTTTATTTCATCCAACTTCCCGGCAATGATAGCACTGCCGTTTTCCAGCCCAATCGCCAACTCGACCTGATGAGGTCAGTCCATTATGTGTTGGCGTATGACAACCTCATCAGCCAACAATTCCGGCTGCACATAGAAGCCTATTTCCAACAGCTTTGGGACGTGCCTGCCAATGGCACCTTCTGGCTGCTGAACGAATTTGAAGGCTACCCCGCCCGCCAACTTTTCAGCAAGGGTAAAGGCAGGAATATGGGCGTGGATGCTTCCCTTGAAAAATTCTTCCGGCAGGGCCTGTTTTTCATCCTCAATGCGTCAATTTTCGAGAGCGTATGGCAAAACGGAGGCCGGGAATACAACACACAATACAACAACAATTTCACTGCTGCCCTGACCACCGGCAAGGAATGGATCACCCAAAAAGGCGGCACTTTTCAAGCAGGGATGAAATTTCTCTATTTGAACAAAATTCCGTCCACGCCACTGGCATCGGTACAGCTTTCCGGCGAGGAACCTACATTGGACGATGCGCATCCCTATTCCGACCGCATCAAGACCTATTGGCGCACCGACCTGCGGCTGGCTTGGCGAAAGGGCCGTGTCAAACTTTCGCTGGATGTACAAAACCTCCTGAACAGGAAAAACGAACGGCCTTTTGGCTGGGAGTATAGTTTGGAACAAAAGCAATGGCTACGGAAAACTCAGGCTGGGCTTACGCCCGTGCTGGCTTTTGCGGTGGATTTTTGATGGTCATATTATAAACTCTGCTGATTTTACAATAAATATAAACCTCTGATATCATGCAAAAAATATTTATGCTTTTACTTTTGGCAATATGTTGCCAAACTAAAGCGCAGAAATCAACTGAAGATGCTTTACAGGTACATAGGCTTAGGAGCGGAATGGGCGTCAGCTTCTCCTCTGCTACTTGTCAATTAAAAGATTACTTGGAGGACAATGGATTTGGAGATAAGGGAAGTGGCCTTGAAATTCTTCCCAAAACCAATTTCCCTCAATCCCTTCATGCCCCATTCATAGCTGAACTGACATATGAATACAAGCTCGGCAATCAATTTTGGGTGGGTTTGTCAGTAGGAATTGACAGAATTATTAAAGTAGAAGGCTTTGACAAGAAAGGCTCCCATACATATTTTTTAATTGGCTCTTCTTCATTCGGCCAATATGTTACCATTAAACACTTCTCCTGGTTTTTATCGCCCCAAATTTCCGCTGACATCAATGACCATATTGGATTTTTTGGTGGCCCAATTCTGGCTTTTCAAACTAGTGGGATTCAATGGGGAGAAGAAAATCCAATGCAAAAAAAGAAGGCTACGAAATTTGGGACACTATTTGGCATCAGGCTACGATTGGTGGCTGGGTTAGAATGTTTTGCAGCTTATCGTTTTTCATCAAATCTGCACATTAACAGTACCTCCAATACATTTGAGTATAATGGAATAGTTTATACTTCCATGCTTCCAGATAAAGAAATAAAAATGAGTCATTTGCGTGCTGGTTTTACTTATCGTATTGCTTTTTGAGGTGACATTTACCTACTTTTAATGGTCACACCACTCCAGCCATTGATGAGCTTCTTCGTTCTTTATTTGAAGCAAAATCCGATTCGACGAATTTCCTAAAAATCGCTTTTGGTGCTGTTTTTTTGTTACCGTTCGCCTGCCAGCAAAATGCGCTGGAAAATGCTCCCGGAAATCAAAACCTGTCAAGATGCCTTCGCACCCCCGCTCCCAACCCTTCCGCCAAATTGGCAACAAAATTGCCTATACCCCTACCAACCAGCTATTTATCCCTCCCCGCTGGCCATTCCCCTGGCTTCGATCACCACGTTTTGCACACAACCTTAAGTCCATAATTTCCCGTTACACCAAAGTTCCCTCCCTATCGCCCCCCTGCATTTGATGCATTTTATTTTTTGTTGAATTAAGCAAGCCCCGCTCCCCGGGCCGACCCATACAAAAACTACTGAACAATGAAGTTTTGGTTCCCACTCCTTCTCATGGGGTTGGCACTATGCCGCCCGCTT
This sequence comes from Saprospiraceae bacterium, assembly GCA_041741095.1. Classification (GTDB taxonomy): domain Bacteria; phylum Bacteroidota; class Bacteroidia; order Chitinophagales; family Saprospiraceae; genus UBA6168. The sequence continues at coordinate 38,073 of JBGSKQ010000033.1, read as the reverse complement.
ATTGCCCAAAAAACACCGCTAACGAACGATATTTGGTCTTTTCAAAATGAACAACTTTTGCCACAACGCTCTGGCGACCGCCCTATTCAACCTACGGCTTACCGTGTATTTCATTTAGATATAGAAGCATTAAAACCACTGCTCGAAGCGGCCCCGCTGTGGCAAACCGAAGACGCCAACCGACAAAATACCGTCCTGAACCTGCCAATGCCTGACGGCACTTTTCAGCATTTTAATATCATGAAGGCCCCGGTGATGCACCCTGGCCTGGCCATAAAATACACTGATATTCAAACGTTTGCAGGCACTGGCCTGGAGGATCCCACTGCTTATGTGCGCTTCGACCTGACGCCAAAGGGTTTTCACGCCATGATTTTATCCGCTGAAAAAGGCACTGTTTTCATTGACCCGTACAGCCCCGACGATGCCACGAACTATTTGGTTTATTATAAAAAAGATACTGCGCCTTCGGAAAGCCTGGGCTGCGCTTTTGACGAAGTCAATAGCAACAACCAGCATGATTTTGATTTGGGCGGGGGCGAAAGGGCAAATACTTGTGCCCTGCGCACTTATCGCTTGGCCTTGGCATGCACTGGCGAATATGCAGCTTATCACGGCGGCTCCGTCGAGTCGGCGCTGGCGGCTATGACCACTACACTCACAAGGGTAAACGCCATTTTTGAAAGGGATGCCTCCATCAGCCTCCAACTCATTGAAAACAACGACCAACTAATTTTCACTAACGCCGATTCTGATCCTTACCACAACTTCAGCGGCAATAAAATGCTGGATGAAAACCAATCGGTTTGCGACAATATTATCGGTTCTGCCAATTACGATATCGGCCATGTTTTTTCAACAGGCGGCGGTGGAATTGCCTTTGTGAAATCCGTTTGCAACAACAACAAGGCGGGCGGCGTCACAGGCAAATCGGTGCCCATCGGGGCAGCATTCGACATAGACTACGTTTGCCATGAAATGGGCCACCAGTTTGGGGCCAACCATACCCAAAACAACAACTGCAACCGCAATGCCGCCACGTCGGTAGAGCCTGGCAGCGGGTCCACTATCATGGCTTATGCAGGCGTTTGTTCGCCCAATGTGCAATCGAACAGCGACGCCTATTTCCACGCCGTCAGCTTGGCCGAAATCGCCTCGCATATCAACGGCGCTGGGGGTTCCTGCGCCTCCTTGTCGGGGCCAAACAATGCACCGGAGGCCAATCCCATTTCAAATTATACCATTCCCAAATCCACCAATTTCGTGCTGACGGGCAGCGCCAGCGACCCAGATGGTAACGAAACCCTCACTTTTTGTTGGGAACAAATGGACAACGAAGTGGCGATAATGCCACCAATTTCAGAAAACCCTGCAGGCCCGGCTTTTCGCTCATTTCCGCCTAGCCCGGCTGCCGAGCGTTATTTTCCAAAACTGGAAGACCTGCTGGAAAACCGTTCATCGGAATGGGAGGCTTTGCCCAATGTTGGCCGTAAATTGAATTTCCGTTTGACCGTGCGTGACAACCAGCCCGGCAGTGGCTGCACGGCCAGCGAAGATGTGCAGGTGACAGTGGATCCCAACGCAGGACCTTTCGTAGTCACCTCTCCAAATACTGCAACGGCCTGGGAAGGCGGTAGCCAGCAAAGCATCGCCTGGAGCGTGGCCGGCACGAACACGGGGGCCGTAAAATGCACCCACGTTGACATCCTGCTTTCGTTGGATGGCGGCCATACCTATCCCATTGTGTTGGCTAATGCAGTGGCCAATGACGGTGTCCACATTGTCACCGCCCCCAATGAGTCAACTACCCAAGCCCGGATCATGGTTAAAGCAGTGGGCAATATCTTCTTCGATATTTCAAACAGCGATTTCAGCATCATTCCCACCACGCAATTTTTTGTCAGCATTACAAAAACAAACGTGGGCTGTTATGGTGAAAGCACTGGTTTTGCAAAGGCCAATGCGTCGGGCGGTTTCGGCAGCTACACTTACAAATGGAGCAATGGGGCCACCACGCAGGCCATCCACGAACTAAGCCCCGGCGTCTATCGGGTGACGGTCACTGCGGGCAATCAGACAACCGCTGCCGCAGTTACCATTTCGCAGCCCAATCAGCTAAAAGTGAATTTGGGCGGAACAAATGCTACCAATGGCCAAAACGGCACGGCTACGGCCAATGCGACGGGGGGCACGGGAAGTTTTACCTACAGATGGAGCAATGGGGGCAACACTTCTTTGCTAAGTGGCCTGGCTGCAGGTGCCTATTTCGTCACGGTGACCGATGCCAACCAATGTACGGCAGTCGGCAGCATTGCCCTGCAAGGCCAATCGCCTGCTGACCCTGAAGAAGATGGAACAGCCAGCAAACCTGACCCAAACGGCTTCATCAGCGCATACCCAAACCCATCAGACAAGGCTACCACTATCGAATTTTATCAAACCCTTCCTGGGGGGCCGGACATCCTGCTGTACGATACCTATGGCAGGCTGCGGGCAGCACAGACCCTCCTGACCAGCGATGCCGGACTAAGGGAAACCACCCTTGACTTGTCCGCACTCGAATCTGGCTGCTACGCAGTTCACATTGTGGAGGCGAACAGTCGGAAGGTGGTGAAAGTGGTTAAAGAATGACTTTTTAATTGACAACATTTTTCACCCAAAAACATCAAAGGGCAAACAGTAAACTCACTATGCAACACTAATAGTTTTTTTTAATTCTTCTATCTCAAGGGACAAAACAGGAGGTCGGCGGGAAATTTTCCCGTTGGCCTTTTTTTTATGCTAAAGCCAGTGGTATAGGGCTTTTCTTTGGAATAGAATGGGATAAAAATTAAGACTGTGCCATTTGAGACATGAATCATCCTGAAATTTTTGACAGCCCTTTAGGGGCAAAATATCGGTAGGAAAAATATTCAAGCCTTGATTTCCGTGCCGTAGGTACGCAATGTGATATCCACATTGCGTACCTACGGCACGCTAAACATCTGTTATTGCATTTCTACCGAGATTTCGTCCCGCTGGGACGAGAGGAGTCAAAAATTCGAGATGATTCATGTCTCGAATGTTGACTGCTTTTTCAACAGTTCTTTTTCATTTTAGTAGAAAGCCCTATATGTGGTAAAAACTGCTGCCCGACAAGTGAAAAATTTGCTGAAATTTGCGGCCTTTTTAGATCAACTTAACTTTTTACACATGGCAAATCCCGTTTCAAACAAATCCAAAAAGAAAAAAACAAGCAGCGTCAACTGGCGTCAAACGATCATCGTGGGCGCATTGATCATAGCCATTCTTGGCATGGTGCTACCCAACATCCTTCCCCTGTTCAACAGCGGCCCAAGCCCAGCGGCACCGCCCCGCAGCAGCGGCAGCCCAAGTTCCTCCTTGCCCAACAACAATGAAATGCCTGAACCCAAATTTCAAAAGGAAGGTGAGTTGTCCTTCATTGGCAGCTCGTCCGGCCAGGCGCTGGCCAAGATTGATGTCGAAATAGCGGACAACGACATGGAGCGTGGCTTCGGCCTGATGTACCGCCGCTCAATGGGCGAAAACCAAGGCATGTTGTTCCTTTTCGACAACAACGAGCCGCAGAGTTTTTGGATGAAAAATACCCTCATCCCACTCGACATCCTCTTCATCGGCGAAGATTTTACCATCAATACCATCCACAAAAGCACGAAGCCGCTGTCCGAAGCTTCGCTGCCCTCGAAGGAAAATTCAAAATACGTGGTGGAAGTGATCGGCGGTTTTACGGACAAGCACGGCATCAAGGAAGGCGATAAGATACAGTGGTAACAGGTAGCACAACCTTCAGGCTGTCCCGTTGTGCGGCGTTTACGCCGCCCTAAAGGGCAGACACCGGGACAGCCTAAAGCCGATAGCTATCAGCTCTGCTACCACTCAAGAACCAAGCTTTTTATGGAATTCCTTCAATCTTTCGGCTTGGACAGCGGCCAATGGGCCGTGCTGCTTATAACGGCATTGACGATAGGCATGTCCAAAACAGGGGTGTTCGGGCTGAGTACGGTTATGTTCCCAGTGATGGCGGCGCTTTTTGGCGGCAAAATCTCGTCGGGCGTGGTGCTGCCGATGCTCATCATGGCCGATTTTTTCGCCGTGGCCCACTACCGCCGCCACGCAGAATGGAAATACCTGATCAAACTGCTGCCCTGGGCTTTTTTGGGCATCTTGCTGGGCACGCTGCTGGGGAAACATATTGACGACGAGGAATTCAAGGTGGTAATGGCCGTGATTATTTTCATCAGTGTGGCCATCATGATTTGGCGGGACATGCGGCGCAGTCCCGACATCCCCGATGCCTGGTGGTTTGCAGTGATCATGGGTTTGGCAGCGGGTTTCACCTCGATGGTGGGCAATTTGGCGGGTTCGGTGGCGGCATTGTATCTGCTTTCGATGCGGCTGCCCAAGAACAGTTTTATCGGTACGGGGGCTTGGTTTTTCCTGCTGGTCAACCTGCTGAAAGTACCGTTTCACATCTTCGCCTGGGAAAGCATCACTTTGGAGTCGTTTAAAATAAACCTGTTGATGTTCCCGCTCATTGCCCTCGGCGCCCTGTTGGGGGTGAAAATTACCAGCTACTTATCGGATAGTTTTTATCGAAAATTTGTCATTGCCATCACGCTGGTGTCGGCGGTTTTGTTGTTTTGGTAAATACATCCGCTATTTTTCATTGAGAATTTATGCCTGTTCATTTCAAAAAAGCTGCCCTTATAAAATTTCGTAGGCAAATCCGCTTCATTCATTGAATACTTTTCACCCCTCTGCTAAACCCAGCCATTTTTGTCCTGTCAAACAACTCGAACCGATGTTTTTAACCATTAAAATTTTGACAGACATGAAATCCAAAGTAAGAATCATCCTTTCCGTTTTCATTTTAGTCCTTGGCTTTGTAGCCGTACAAGCGCAAAAAGGTCATGGCAAAGACTTCGATCCAGCACAAAAGGCTGAAAAACAGACGACTATGATGACTGAAAAGTTGTCGCTCAGCGCCGATCAAGCAGCCAAAGTGAAGGACATCAACCTGAAATATGCCGAAAAACGCAAAGCCATGAAAGGCGAATCGAAGGAAGATCGGCAAAAGAATAAAGCTGCTTTCCAGCAGTTGCGTACAGACCAACAGGCCGAAATCAACAAAGTGCTGAACAAAGATCAGCAGGCACAATGGGAAAAAATCCAGGCCGAGCGTAAACAGCACCATGGAAAAGGCAAGGGCCGCAAAGCTGGTTTTAACCCAGACCCGGAAAAGCAGGCCGAGCTTATGACCCAGCACATGACCGAAAACCTGGGGCTTTCAAGCGAGCAAGCTGCAAAATTGAAGGCTGTCAACCTTGATTTTGCCAAAAAACACCAGGCATTGCGCAGCGATAAAAACAAAGGCGAAAAGCCGGACAAAGCTGCCAAGCAAAAACTGCGTGACGAGCACCAGTCCGCCCTGAAAAAAGTGTTGACGAAGGAGCAATACAGCAAATTGGAACAAATGAAAAAGGAGCGCAAGGCGGAAGGCAAAAAGGGCCGGAAAATGCGTGAAGACAAAGGGATGTAAATTTCCATCCGGCCATCAAGGGCTTTGACCCAAACAAGAAATACAATAGTCGGGTGAATTCGATTCACTAATTACCATAGGAAGGGGCGAGCGGCCTCTTCCTTTTTTTGGCTTAAATCCTACTTTCGTTCACAATCCGTGTTATAGTCCACAGTTGCGGGCCTTCGCTCAGCAGCCAATCCATCCACCGTCAACAATCAACCATGAAATACCTCCTTGTTTCCATATTTTTAATTAGCGCAGTTGGGGCAATAGCGCAAACTTTCACCATCACTGGCACTGTCCAGGACGAGACGGGTGCCCCGCTGCCTGGTGCTTATGCCATTTTGCAAACCCTAGCTGGCAAAGATGCCAAAATGGCCGCAACGGAAGCCGATGGCACTTTCTCGTTGAAAGAGGTGGAAAAAGGGGATTACAAACTGAAACTCTCCTTCATCGGATTTGAGGATTTTTCAAAGGACATCAGCATGGTCAACAAAAACCTGGACTTGGGCATTTTGACCATCCAGCCAGCCACCACCCAATTGGCGGAAGTAGAAATCAAGGAAAAACTGCCGATGGCCAAACAATTGGGCGACACCACGCAATACAACGCCGATGCTTTTAAAGTGATGAAAGACGCCAACGCCGAGGATTTGATTGCCAAAATGCCCACCGTGACAGTGCAGGATGGAAAGGTGCAGGCGCAAGGCGAGGACGTGAAACAGGTGCTGGTGGACGGAAAACCCTTTTTCGGCAACGACCCCAATGCGGCCCTGAAAAACCTGCCTGCCGAGGTCATCCAAAAAATACAGATCTACGACCAGCAAAGCGACCAGTCGCAGTTCACCGGCTTCGACGACGGCAACACTTCCAAGACCATCAACATCATCACCCGTAACAACATGCAGGCCGGGCAATTCGGCAAAATCTATGCAGGCTACGGCTACGAGGACAAATACCAGGCAGGCGGCAACCTCAACTTTTTCAATGGCAATCAGCGCATTTCCATTATCGGCATGGCCAACAATGTGAACATGCAAAACTTCTCTACAGACGATCTCTTGGGTGTAACAGGCAGCAGCGGTGGCCGGGGCGGAAGGGGCGGCCCCCAGGGCGGTGGTCGTTCTTCCGGCGGTGGCCGGGGCAGCTATGGCGGCGGCTCTACCAACGATTTTTTGGTAAACCCCAGCGGCGGCATTGCTACCACCCAGGCATTTGGCCTCAACTACTCCGACCAGTGGGGCAAAAAACTGGAGGTGAGCGGCAGCTATTTTTTCAACCGCAGCAAAAGCAACTCCGAGCAATACCTAACCCAGCAATACTTTGATAATGAGGGACTTGGGCAGGTGTACGACGAGACGACCCTCGCCAACAGTACCAATATCAACCACCGGGCGAACATGCGTTTTGAGTTCACGATTGATTCGTCCAACTCCATCCTCATGCGGCCCAGTTTGAGTTTGCAATTCAACAAAGGCAATTCTGCCACGAGCGGGCTGACCAGCTTGAACGGCAGCATCCTCAATGAAACCTACAATACTTACCTGTCCGATTTGACGGGCATGAATTTCAGCAACAGCCTGCTCTGGCGGCACAAGTTTGCCAAAAAAGGCCGCACCTTTTCCCTCAATTACACAGCGGGTTATGCACCAAAAAATGGCGACAGCGAGCTTCGTTCCAGCAGCGCATTTTTCACGGAACCTGTAGCTTTTGATACGCTCAACCAGCAGTCAACGCTGGATGCCAACAGTTGGAACATGTCGGCCAACCTGAACTATACCGAACCAATTGGCGAAAACAGCCAGCTCATGCTTGAATACCGGGCCAGCTACCAGCAGGAAGAATCGGATAAAAAAACTTCCGATTTCTCCGAGGCAGCACAAGACTACAGCGACTTGAACAGCCAGTTGAGCAACGTTTTTTCCAACGATTATTTTACCCAACAGCCGGGGCTTGGCTACACCTACCGCAAGGCCGACGGCTTGATGTTCACGGCCAGGGCCAGCTATCAGTATGCTTCTTTGATGAACGATCAGGAATTCCCGCAAGACCTGATGACGGAGCAGACTTTTTCCAGCTTCTTGCCATCGGCCATGCTTCGCTACGATATTGATGGACGCCAGAAAAACCTTCGCCTGAACTACCGCACCAATACCCAATTGCCATCGGTGGAGCAATTGCAAAATGTGGTGGACAACAGCAATCCGCTGCAACTCAAAACGGGGAATATCAACCTGAAACAATCCTATTCCCACAACCTGTTCATGCGCTACCAAGCGACGAACACAGAGAAAAGCACGGTATTTTTTGCCATGATCGGCGGTAGCATGACCAGCGATTACATTGCCAATGCCACTTTTTTAGCCGATAGCGACCACCCTATTTTTGACAGCCTGAACGTGCAGCCAGGCGCCCAACTGACGCAGCCCGTGAACCTGGACGGCTACCGCAATGTGCGCTCCTTTTTGACCTACGGCCTCCCGGTGAAGTTGTTGAAATCGAACCTGAATATTGATGTGAACTACAATTTTTCGAGGATACCGGGCCTGATCAACGAGCAGTCGAATTTTTCCAACAGCCACACCGTCGGCACCGGATTGACGCTGAGCAGCAATATCAGCGACAAACTGGACTTCAACATTTCTGCCCGGCCCAGTTACAATAAGGCCAGCAATTCGCTGCAAACCGCCAGCAACACGGAGTATTTCAACCTGAATTCCCGCCTGGGCCTCAATTGGCAAATAATAGAGGGGTTCGTTTTTCGCACGGACTTGTCGAACCAATATTACACGGGCCTTTCCAGTGGTTTTAACCAAAATTACTGGCTATGGAATTTGGGCATTGGCAAGAAGATTTTTAAAAATCAGCGGGGCGAACTCACGCTTTCCGTGAACGACCTGCTCAACCAAAACCGCAACATCAGCCGCAACATCACCGAAACTTATATCGAAGATACCCGCACCAATGCCCTGACCCGCTATGTGATGCTGACTTTCACTTATAACCTGCGGCATTTTGATTCTGGCAAACAAAAAACCAAGCAGGAAAAAGCCCCAGAGGGAAGGCCACCTTTTGGGCGGGATTGACGGGAAAATAAAGAGGCTTATCTTCACCGTTTTAATTTAAAAGAATTTTATCATGAAATGGAGCCTCGCCTTGCTATTCGCCTTGTTTTTAGCACAAATTTCAACAGCCCAAACACCCACCGACAAACCGCTTCGAGTTGGCGTGGCTGGTCTCGTCCACACGCATGTCCACTGGATTTTGGGCAGGCCCGACCGGGGCGACATCGAAATTGTCGGCATCGCCGAACGCAACCGGGAACTGGCCGAGCGATATGCAAAACAGCATGGCTATTCGATGGACATTGTCTATCCCAGCATCGAGGAAATGATTGAAAAAACCAAACCGGAGGCCGTGACAGCTTTCAACACGATTTACGGCCATTTGGAGGTGGTGGAAAAATGTGCGCCGAAGGGCATTCACGTCATGGTGGAAAAGCCGCTGGCCGTCAGCCTCGAACATGCCAAAAAAATGGAGGCCCTGGCTAAACAACACGGCATTTTCCTGCTCACCAATTACGAAACAACTTGGTACGGCAGCAACCACAGCGCCAAGCGGCTGATGGACGTAGAAGCCGAAATTTTTGGCCCTATCCGCAAAATAGTGGTACACGACGGCCATCCCGGCCCCATCGAGATTGGCTGCAACGAGGAATTTTTGGAATGGCTGACCGACCCTGTGCTAAATGGGGCAGGTGCCCTGACCGATTTTGGCTGCTATGGCGCCAACTTGTCCACCTGGTTGATGAACGGCGAAAAACCGCTGACAGTCACCGCTATCACCCAGCAAATCAAACCCGATCTTTATCCAAAAGTGGACGACGAGGCGACCATCATATTGACTTACCCTACAGCGCAAGCCATCCTGCAGGCCAGTTGGAACTGGAATTACAACCGCAAAGACATGGAGGTATATTGCAAAAACGGCTATGTCCAATGCCCTTCCCGTTCTGAATTGAAAATCATGCGTTCTGAAAAAGAAGGAGTTACGATGGAAAAGGCCACTGTGCCACCACCACCTTTTGACGACCCTTTCGCCCTGTTGGAAGCAGTGGTCCGCAAAAGGGTGGCATTGCAGCCATCCGACTTATCGGCCTTGGAAAACAACATGACGGTGATGGAGATTTTGGAAGCAGCGAAGCAATCGGCGAAGGAAGGCGTCACCGTGCGTTTGGAAAGGAATTAATGATATTGGAAATATTGGATAAAATATCCGCCCTCATTTCATTGAGCCATTTCCATTTTGATGGATTTTGATGAAAAACCGAGCTGGCCCGCCATTTTTGGCGCAAGAGCTGCCAGTTTTTGAGCCACCATTCCGCCACCAAACCCAGCGGCACGATGCTTAAAATGAAAAGCCATTTCAGCCAAACGCCTGTTTCATCAGAAACAGCCACAGCCTTCCCAAAGGCCCAGATTTCCAGCAACAGCAAAAGCGGATAAACCACAAAACCCACCAAAAACTTGATGGTCGGTGCCCAATCAATATCCTTGTTCAGGGCACGGCTGATTGTTTTGGAAGCAAAAACAGGTAAAAAGTGAATCAAAAAGCCAGATAAGAATACTGGCAATGTGGCTATTAAAACCAAAAAAAGCGGCAGGTGATTTTTCCCTTCATTGCGCCATTTTAAAGCTAAATCGCTGGTTTTCAGCATGTTCAATTGCTCAAAATAGTCAAAGGCCATTTCCCGGAATTTGGCAAAAGCATCGAGATTGGAGATTTTGCTTGCTTGCAAGCCCGCCAATGTCTTTTGCGACCGAAGGAAATGCGGATAGGAAGGCAGGCGGTTTTCGTTTTGCATCATTTCCTCCAAATAGCACAACAGTTTGTCCTCCTCATGGTCGCTGGTGTTCAATAATTGCAAAGCCAATTTTTCGCTCACGTGGTCGGTCAATTTCCGCACGGCTTCCATTTCGTCTTGTTCCCAATCATTCTGAAAATCAGCGACTTGAATAGGTTCGCCCAATATGGTGAGTAGGTGGCTGCGGAACTGCGTCGGGTCGGAATAGTTGAGGCCGACTGGCAATATGCTGAGGCCGAGTTTAAAATGATGCTTGCTTTCAGTGGCCAAAGCGATACGTGCCGTGCCCGTTTTCATTTTTCTCAAGCGCCGTTCCACCACACTTACACCTTCCGGTGCTATGTACAGGCAGCCACCCTTGGCGAGGTGTTCGATCGCCTGCTCGAAGCTGGCTTGGTTGTCGAGCGGTTTGCCGCCCGTATCCTTGTGCCGTTCGATGGGAATGCAGTAAAGTTTGCGTAAAATCCAGCCAGCGATGGGGTTTTTGAACAAGCTGGCGTTGGCCAGGAAAAAAACTTCTGTTTGGATTTCCTCGGCGGCATTCAGCGGGTCGAGCATCGTACTGGGGTGGTTGGTGACGACGATGCAGGGGTTTTTGAAGCGCCCCCTTTCTTTGTTGACCACGGTGATTTTAGCATAAAAAACCCGGCGAGTGACCTCGATCAGGATTTTAAAACAATAGTAAAGAAAGAAGAGGATTGGGTTCAGTTGCTAAAATTTAGGCAGCAAAATAAGCGCATTCCAGTTTTACATCAAAATTATGCCGCCCGTGCATCAAACACCCTTCCTGTTCAGGCGTTTTCTGTGAAACTTTGCATTGCCCTATTTTCGCCAAATAAAAAGTAAATCAACTATGAAAAATTCTTCCCCTTTCCGCCTCTTGTTGTGGGCAATTTTATTGGTGGCCGGGTTCCTGGCCGGCACCGCCTGGAACACAAAAATGAACCGGGACGCCGCCCCACAGGACATGGCCGATGAAAATCCCCGCAATTTGACCGAAAGCGCCCAGGCTACTTCCGTCAACAACAAGGTGGACATGCCTCCCGGCCTGACGGAAACAGAAAGGGCCACGATCCGACTGTTTGAAAGTTTGGCCCCTTCGGTCGCTTTTATCACCACTTCCGCCCTCCGGCAGGACTTCTGGACCCGCAACGTAATGGAAATACCCCAGGGCAGCGGTTCGGGCTTTGTGTGGGACAAACAGGGCCACATTATCACCAATTACCACGTCATCAAAGATGCCAATCGCTCCCAGGTTACCCTCGCTGACCGAACGACTTATGATGCCGAAGTCATTGGTTTTGCTCCCGAAAAGGATCTGGCGGTGCTAAGGATTGACGCCCCCAGCAACACCTTGCGGCCCATCCCCGTGGGTTTTTCTGAAAACCTGATGGTGGGGCAAAATGTCTATGCCATCGGCAACCCCTTCGGCCTTGACCAAACACTGACTACTGGCGTCATCAGTGCCTTGGGCCGTGAAATCAATTCCGTCAGCGGCATCCCCATCCGTGACGTGATCCAGTCCGATGCGGCCATCAACCCCGGCAACTCCGGCGGGCCGCTGCTCAATTCATCCGGCGAACTCATCGGCGTGAACACAGCGATTTACAGTCCTTCCGGCGCATCGGCAGGCATTGGTTTTTCCATCCCGGTGGACGTGGTGAAATGGGTCGTGCCAGATTTGATAAAATATGGGAAAGTGAACCGCCCGACCCTTGGCATTGAACTGGCCACCGCCCAAACCACCCAAAGGCTCGGCCTGAAAGGGGCGCTCATCATCCACACCGTGCAAGGCGGCCCAGCCGACAGGGCTGGCCTGCAACCTACTACCCGTGACCGCAATGGCCGCATTCGCTTTGGCGATTCCATCATCGCCCTCAACGGCGAAAAAGTGACATCTGGCAGTGAGTTGATTTTGATTTTGGAAAAATACAAGGCTGGCGATGTGGTGCGGGTGAAAATTATGCGTGAGGAGCAGGAAATGGAAGTAAACGTGAAATTGGATGGCGCCCGATGAGCTTTTACGGGTTAAAGGAATTTTTCCCAAGTCGCTGGGAACTGGCATTTTTTTAAAAAATATTATCACGCTTTTTTTATTTTTTGAAAGCGTTTACCCTATCTTTGCCGTCCATTTGAAAAAAGCACCCTTTGAAACCTGATTTTAGTTTAAAAATACCTTAGTCAAAAAAGATATGGCACATCATCATTCATCGAAAAAAAGGATTCGCCAGGACGCCAGGAAGCGCCTCCGCAACCGTTTTAAGAAAAAAACAACCCGTACATCCATCCAGACGCTGCGTGGTATTGCCGAAAAAGAGGAAGCTGAAAAATTCCTGCCCAAAGTGGTCAGCATGATTGACAAACTGGCGAAGAAAAATACTTGGCACCCCAATAAGGCTGCCAACCTGAAGAGCAAGCTGATGAAGCACATTGCCCAGTTGCAAGGCTGAGCCAAAGCTATTTTGGATAAAAAAAAGTGCATCCACCGGATACCGGTGGATGCACTTTTTTTGTGGCCAATTATAAGAAACTGTTTTAAAACCTCTCAACGGTCATAAAACGCCATCTTTCGGCGGCATACTTCGGAAATTTTTGCAGCGATAGCGCTGCTATCCCTTCAAAAATTTCCTGCGTCTGCCACTCAATCCCGATAGCTATCGGGAGACATTTTCTGTCTCGTCAGAGGTTTTAAAACAGTTTCTGATTCATCTTACCGCCTCGCAAATGGCGGCCTTACAGCCCAAACAGCAGGTACAGATTGCCGGACAACCAACCACCAAACAAAGAACCCTGCCACTACAATTTGGAAAATCGACACTGCCCAAAAAGGCAAAGCCTCCGTCAAATCCACCAGCATCCCATCGCCGGGGAAGACGCCATATCCGACTAAGGCCGGTATTCTGTACCAATAATAAAACGAGACGGATGTGGCAGCGAAGATGCTCACTATCAATTCATTATTTTTTTCTGCCAAATATTTGCGCAGCAACAAAAACAAGGACAGGGAAACGCCCAAACAGAAATAAGGTAGCCCAAACGCCACCAAGCAATCCGACCAATCGGCCCCGGCCCTACAGTCTGGTACATGGAACCAGCCCCAAATAAATCCAGGCAGCCCACCAACGAGCAGGGTCGAAGCGATCCGGTGCGAGGGGCGCATATTGGCCTTGCCTGGGTTCATGCCCGCCGTTGAATCAGGGCAGGGGATGACGCAATTTTGACACTGTCCGCAATGGGCGTTCGGTGGAGTGAACAGTACTTTTTGGCCATACATTTTTTCCACAGGATGTACGGGGCAGAGGCCGGAACACCAGCCGCTTTTCCACTCAAAAAAATAACCTGCCGTAAATGCCGCAATGGCCACGAATGTTAATGTAATGGCTGTTGCCAAGCCGTCTGTGTCGAGGGCAATATGCCGTAACGGAACAATAAGGAACAACAGCAAAACGCCTGAGAGGTGAAGCCGTCCTTGCCATTTCAAGGATAATCTTTTGCTTTTTGATATACCTAAATGGCGTGGCAGCAGCGACACGGTGGCGAGCGGGCAAACGTTTCGCCAAAAGCCTGTGGATAGTACGAACAAAGCCGGGGCGACCGGTATCAATACGTTCCAAAATGCCTGAATGCCAATATCGGGGAAAAATACGAGGGCGATGAAGATGCCGAACCCAACAAGCCAAAACACAAGCTGCAAGCTGCGCCAAACCATCAGATTCTTTCCCTGCAATTCCGCAGTGGCCTGCTGGCCATCATGTAATGTTTTACTCATGGGAGGTGTACTTTTCTTAATAACGATAAACTATAAATGCTTGTCTGCCTCTGGCAGGATGAACATTTTCCCAGTTGAATGGGGGTGTAATGGGATTAATTTTGCAAATAATAAGCCAGCACACTGCCCAGTTCATCCTGCCAGAGGCAGACAAGCATTCATCGTTCATCGTTCATCGTTATTTCACAAAGTCCCCCGCCGCCGCTGCTCGTCTTCGATGGACTCGAACAGGGCTTTGAAGTTGCCTTTGCCAAAGGACTTGGCTCCTTTGCGCTGTATGATTTCAAAAAAGAGGGTAGGGCGGTCTTCCACCGGGCGGGTAAAGATTTGCAGGAGGTAGCCCTCCTCGTCACGGTCCACCATGATGCCGAGTTCCTTCAGGCGGAGGAGGTCTTCGTCAATTTTGCCGACCCGCTCCATCACCGTGTCGTAATAAGTGCCCGGCACATGCAGGAACTCCACGCCCCGCTTGCGCATCTCGCTTACGGTGAATACGATGTCGTTGGTCGCCACGGCGATGTGCTGGCAGCCGGGACCTTCATAGAAGTCAACGTACTCCTCTATTTGCGACTTTTTCAAACCGGTGGCAGGCTCGTTGATGGGAAATTTGATGCGGCCATTGCCGTTGGTCATCACCTTGCTCATCAGGGCGGAGTATTGGGTGGAAATGTCCTTGTCGTCGAAGGAAATGAGGTTGGCAAAGCCCATCACCTCGTGGTAAAACTTGGCCCAATGGTTCATTTGGCCCCAGTCCACATTGCCCACCATGTGGTCAATATATTTCAAGCCTGTGTCGCCTGGGTTGTATTCGCTGTCCCATTTTTCGTAGCCGGGCAGGAAGAGGCCGCCATAGTCGTTGCGCTCCACGAAAATATGCACTGTATCACCGTAGGTGTGGATGCCGGAGCGCACCACACGGCCATGTTCGTCGTATTCGATGGTGGGTTCCAAAAAAGGTTTTGCGCCCCTGCCCACCGTTTGCTCGAAGGCTTCGTGGGCATCCGGCACCCAAAGGGCGATGACCTTCACGCCGTCGCCATGCCTGCGCAGGTGCTCGTTGATGGGGCTGTCGGAGGTGAGCGGCGTGGTGAGCACGAGGCGTATTTTGTCCTGTTGCAATACATACGAAGCCCGATCCCTCACGCCCGTTTCCAGCCCGGCATAAGCCAGGCTCTGGAAGCCAAAGGCGGTTTTGTAATAATGGGCGGCCTGCTTGGCGTTGCCGACGTAGAGTTCCACATAGTCGGTGCCCAGCAGGGGCAAGAAATCATCCGCTTCGGGGAATATTTTTTCCAGTGAATAATTATAATTGGATATGCCGGTTAATACTTCCATTAGGTGCTATAATTTTATATTGTGGTATTTGATTTAAGATATAAGATAGACGATATAATATTTTAGATTTAATTGGGGCCTTATTATTTGAAAAACCCTGCATTTACAGGCAATTCAGACATTTTAAATCTTAAATCTAAATTCGTATATCTTATATCTTAAATCAAATAAGAATTCCAATTTCAACCCAATATTTCCTCCATCATCCACGACTTATAGTAGTCTTCCACCTCCAGTTCCATCGCAGCTTCGGTGATCATCACCGGGCGGAAGGGGTCAATCATCACGGCCATTTCTTCGGTGGCCTTTTTGCCAATGCTGCGCTCGATGGCACCAGGGTGCGGCCCATGCGGAATGCCAGCGGGGTGCAGGGTCAACTGGCCTTGTTGGATATTGTTGCGGCTCATAAAGTCGCCGTCCACGTAATAGAGGATTTCGTCGCTGTCAATATTGCTGTGGTGGTAGGGGGCCGGGATGGCATCGGGGTGGTAGTCGTACAGGCGGGGAACGAATGAGCATACGACAAAACCATCGCCCTCGAACTGCTGGTGGATGGGAGGCGGCATGTGGACACGCCCCGTAATCGGTTCAAAATCAAAAATAGAGATGGAGTATGGATAATGGAAACCATCCCAGCCCACTACGTCGAATGGGTGCGTGCCATACACGTAGGGGTAAATCAGGCCCTGTTTTTTGATAAAAATATTAAAATCGCCCCGTTCGTCGTAGGTCCTAAGATCCTGCGGCACTTTGTAATCCCGCTCACAAAACGGCGAGTGCTCCAATAGCTGCCCCACATCGTTGCGGTAGCGCCGGGGTGTGCGAACGGGGCTGAATGATTCAAGTATTAGCAGGCGGTTGTCCGCCGTGTCAAATTCAAATTGGTAAATGGTACCACGGGGAATAACGAGGTAGTCGCCATATTCAAAAGGCACTTCGCCGTACATGGTCTTGAGCGTTCCGCTGCCCCGGTGTACGAAGATCATTTCATCCGCATCGGCATTTTTGAAAAAATAGTCGGTCATGCTCTCCCTCGGTGCGGCAAGCCCGACATGCAGGTCGTTGTTGACAAACAAGGTAGTGCGGCTGTCCAGGTAGTTGTCCACGGCTGGCAGGGAGAAGCCCTTAAAGCTGAGCGCCGAGAGGTTTTTTGCTATCGCAATTTTTGGCTCCACCGAATAGGGTTTGCCTTTTTCCTTGACAATGGTGGGTGGATAGAGGTGGTAAACAAGGGCGGAAGTGCCGGAAAATCCCTGGGTGCCGACGAGCTCTTCTGCATACAGGCCGCTGCCCTGGCCGTTCATTCGGAACTGGACGTGGCGCTTGTGCGGTATTTTGCCAAGGCGGTGGTAAAAGGACATGGGTGGATGATTTTATTTGGTTGAAAAAATGATGGTTTACAGATGAGGACGGCCAAATGTAGCAGTAGAACCAGCCCTGGCAGGTGATTTTCATCAATCGCCGAATTGAGTTTTATCAAAATGATGGGTTACATATTTTATCAATTTAAAAAATACCCCCCACCGGGTAAGCATGGCCCGTTTTTTAACCATTACCTTTGCATCGAAATTTTTCTAATAAATTTCTTTTCCAATTCTTACACTTACCAAGAATAATCTAACCGAACTTTTCTCCAAATCAATCCCCCTTTCTCACCACGGGGTAAAACACATCGCAGGAAAATAATTAACCTACCTGGATTTACCATCCAACTACAATCTGGCAGCAATGCGGTCGGCTGTTTTGCGCTTGTACTTTTCTGTGCTTCGCAATAGCAGGTGATCGGATACTGATAAACGAATCTAATTTTTTCTTTAACCAAAAACGGAGTCCCATGATGCGACTGCTACCTATTTTCCTAGTGGTGTTGCTCACGTGCAGTGCCCAATTCCTGCTTGCACAAGATACCACACCCCCGGTCATTTTTTGCCCCGGCGATATGACCATCAACCTCGATCCGGGCGAATGTGAAACTCCTGTCTTCTTCAACATTTTTGCTACCGACGATCAATCCACACCTACCATTGCGCAAATTGACGGCACTGGCCTGACCTCCGGCGACGATTTCGCCATCGGGACGACGACGCTGCGTTTTATGGCCGTTGACGGCTCGTTCAACACGGATACCTGCGAATTCGACATTACCATCGTAGAGTATGTGCCGCCGACGCCGGGCCTGGTCTGCGATCCATTTTTAAACATTTCAATGCCCGCCAATTGTGAAATGTGGCTCTGGCCAGCCAGCGTGCTGGAAGGCAACTATGGCTGCTACGACGATTTTACGGTGGACATTGAAAACACTGGCAGCAATTATATTGGCTATTATTATGTGGGGCAAACAATCGGCTACACTGTAACAAATACCCAAACGGGCAACTGGTGCTGGGGAGAAGTATTGGTGGAAGACAAATCCGGCCCGCTTATCACGGGTTGCGACTCTGTCACCCTCAATTGCCTCGAAGACATCCGCCCTGTTTCGGAAGGCGGCGACGTGCCAAACCCCACTTTTACTGATTGTTTTAACTATACGGTCAACTATATTGATATGCAGACGCAGGGTACTTGTAATGACCCTTATACGTCTGTCATCATGCGCATGTGGACGGCCACCGATATTTTGGGCAATGTCAGTAATTGTGCGCAGATAATAACAGTGGAGCGCATATCGCTGCTGAACATCACGCCTATTTGCCCGCCCACCCGCACTATTCAATGTGTGCCGGGCGTTGCACCCAATTTTGATCCTTCAGTGACGGGCTATCCCACCGTTGTTATCAATGGAGATACTTATGACATTACCAGTGGGGCCAATTCGGTCTGCAATATTTCTGCAAATTATACCGATCAAATCATCCCCGGCTGTGGGGCCAGTTATAAGATTATCCGCAATTGGTCGGTACTTGACTGGTGCCTGCCTATTGATTTTATCAGCAACCCCTGGCGTTGCACACAAGTGATTGAATATATGGACACGACCCCGCCAGTGGTTGTCCCTCCGGCGAATATGACCGTGAGCGCCAACATGCCGGGTTGCCGTGCCAGGCCAGTCATTCCCGCTTCTACTATTACGGATTGTTCCAACTATACCGTGCTTATCAGCACACCAGTGGGGCCAATTGCTGGCAATGGTGGCCAGGTGCCGCTGCCGGGCCTTCCTTTCGGCCTGCATACCCTGACCATCAAAGTGACGGATGCCTGCGGCAACTCGACCAGTGCTACCATGACGGTTAACGTCCAGGATTTAACCAAACCAACTCCTGTGTGCGATCAGCACACCGTTGTGGCTTTGGACGATACGGGCTATGCTTTTGCTTATGCCGAAACCTTCGACGATGGCAGTACGGACAACTGTTGCTTGGACCACTTTGAAGTGGCCCGCCTGACCGACAATTGCAGCAATCCCGCTAATCTTACTTTCGATGGCATCGCTGAATTCTGCTGCGCCGATGTGGGGCAGACAGTGCCGGTCGTGCTGCGGGTGTATGACTGCCACGGTAATTTCAACATTTGTCAAGTGGAAGTAATTGTTCAAGATATTTCTGGCCCCAGCATTACTTGTCCACCCAATAGGACATTGAATTGTGGCCAGGACTACACCAACCCTGCCCTGGTAGGCGAAGTGGTGGACAACCCAGCTGATCAAGGCCCGCTGGATGGATTGGCCACTGACAATTGCGACGGAATGATTCTGATTTCCAGTGCGGATGTTGGAACGGTTTCTTGCGGTGCAGGCACGATTTACCGCACCTGGGGCGCTACCGATGTGGCTGGCACGATTTCCATTTGTGTACAAACAATTACTATTTTAAATAATACTGTTTTTACTGGCAATAGCATCGTTTGGCCATCCGATATTACCGTAAATGGCTGCAACGCCGCTACTGACCCATCGGTCACGGGCAGCCCAGGATTGCCAGGCCCTTCGGCATGTTATACATTGGTTTCAGGCAGTACTGATTTATTGTTGACATCAGTACCGGATGCTTGCCGCAAGATTTTGCGCACATGGTCAGTCATTGACTGGTGCCAATACAACCCCAACGTGCCGAACAGTCCCGGCCGCTGGGATCATGTGCAGGTAATTAAAATTATAGACACTTCTGCCCCTGTATTTGCTTCTTGTGCCAACCGTACCTTCTGCAACTTCAAAGACGACTGCTCTGATCTTGCACCCGACTTGTCGGTTGCAGCTACTGACAACTGTACGGATGCTACACAGATTGTCTATTCCTGGCTGGTGGATCTATATGATGACGGCATTGCCGACCCAGGCTACGTGACCAGCGGCACAGGCCAGAATACGACCAATCTCTATCCCATCGGTACTCACCGCATCAGCTATTCCGCTTTTGATGGCTGCGGCAATACAGGATTTTGCAATTATCTCTTCACCATTGAAGACTGCAAAAACCCAACGGTGGAATGTGCAACGGGAGTCATTGTTACCATTATGCAAACGGGAATGGTGCCAGTGAACGTGCTGGCTTTGGAAGATGGCTTCAGCAGCGACAATTGCAGCGATTATGACGACCTGCAATTCTCTTTCTCGCCTATTACCACAGATACCATCCAGATTTTCACTTGCGCCGATATTGGTGCCAACCTCGTCCAGGTTTGGGTGACCGACGAAGCGGGCAACCAGGATTTTTGTGAAACACAAGTCATCATACAGGACAACATGAACGTCTGCGGTGGCCCGATCATCGTGATGAACGTGAACGGCTCGGTAGAAAACGAGGAAAACGAAGGTGTCGAGGAAGTTTCCATAGAGCTGAACGGCAACATGACCAGTTCCACTTTGACCGCACAAACCGGCGATTACAATTTTGCCAGCGTGCCAACTGGTTATGATTACAGCGTAACGCCGCAGCTCGACCAAAACCCTTTGAACGGGGTAACTACATACGACCTGCTGTTGCTCAACCGCCACATCCTGGGCATTATGCCTTTGAGCACGCCTTATAAAATGATTGCGGCGGATGTCAACAAAACGGGCACTGTCACCGTGAGCGACATTGTGGAACTGCGAAAAGTGATCCTCCATATTGAAACGACCTTTCCGAACAATACTTCATGGCGCTTTGTGGATGCGGCCTATTCGTTCCCCAATCCGCAAAACCCATTCACGCCTGCTTTCCCGGAGGTTTGCAACATCAACGACCTAGCTGCCAGCAGCCCGCACCCGAATTTTGTTGGGGTGAAGATCGGCGACCTGAACGGTTCCGCAGTTCCAAATGGATATGCTGCTGGGAATGAAGACCGCAACATGGGCAGCGAGTTTGAAATGACCACACCGGAGCGTACTGTAAAAGCAGGAGAAACGGTGATGGTGGACATTAGTGCCAACCTGGAAAACATGCTGGCCTACCAGTTTACCCTCAATTTCGACCGCAATGCGCTGGAATTCGTGGATGTAAATCCGGGTGCAAAAGTGGCTTTGGAAAACTTCGGTTTGGCCCAACTCAGCGAAGGCGCCATTACCATGAGTTGGTTCCAAGTATTGGCCCCGGCCAATCAAAAGGCGGAGCAACAGTTTAGCATCACATTCAAGGCCAAGGCCGCTGGGAAATTGAGCGAAATGCTCAGCCTGAACTCCCGTTTCACCAAAGCCGAAGGCTATGAAGTGGATGGCCTGCGCCGCCCGGTGGCCTTGCGTTTCTCCGAGCCGAGCGGCTTGGTGGCAGCCCAGCGTTTTGAACTGTTCCAAAACGTGCCTAACCCATTCAACGGCTCCACCGTCATTGGTTTTCAATTGCCAGAGGCTTCCACGGCTACCCTGACCGTGTACGATGTTTCTGGAAAAATAGTGAAAGAAGTGAAGGGCGATTTTGCCAAAGGCTACCACGAAATCAGGATGGAGGAAGGTTCGCTGCCCAGCCGTGGCGTGTTCTACTACCGCCTCGAAACGCCCGGCAACACAGCCACTAAAAAGATGACAGTTTTTTAAAACGATGAGTGATGAACGATTGCACTGTTCATAGTTCATCATTCAAATAAAGATTTAGTAACTCGGTTTTTGGGATTGGTCTCCTCCCCGGTTCGCTGGGGAGGGGCTTTTTTTTTATCTAAATCAATCATCTTCCTCTTCCTCCTCGTCATCGTCTTCCGCTATTTGTTTTGCGATGACTTCCCCATTTTCATTTTTTGCGGCCCTGTATATCAAGCGGGAGCAGTTTTCTTGGGTAAAAACCTCCTGCGCCACTCGTCGCACATCTTCGGCAGTGACGGATTGGTACAGCTCGACTTCCCGGTTGATCATGGAAGCATCGCCGAGCAGCTCGAAAAAGGCGAGGTTGATGGCTTTGTTCAATACGCTGACTTCGGAAAAGACCAGTGCGCTTTCCGATTTGTTGATCAATTTTTGCAGCTCACGCTCCGAAATAGCTTCTTGTTTTAAGAGCTCCAATTCCTTCCAAATAGCCACCTCTGCCGTTTCCAATGAAACCCCGTCCGAGGGTTTTCCTTCAATAATGAGCAGGCCAGGATCAATGCTCGCCGTGATGTAGCAGTCAATGTGGGAAAACAGCTTTTGATCCTTTAGCAGCCGCCGAAAAAGGCGGGAAGACGGGCCGTTTCCCAAAACATCGGAAAGAATATCCACCGCGTAAAAATCCTTGTCCATACGGGAACAGGTGTGGAAGGCCAGGTAAATGGAATCCACCGGTACTTTGCCCTCCGTGTGGCGATCGTGAAAAATGGCCTGTTTGGGTTCTGCTGGCAGTTGCCGCAGCGAAATGTCGCCGGGCGGGATGTCGCCAAACCATTTCTCCACCAATTGCAGGGCCTTGTCCGTTTTTACATTGCCGGCGATGACCAGTACCGCATTGTTGGGGCGATAATATTTGTAAAAAAAGCCTTTCACGTCGTCCAGTGTGGCGTCTTCGACGTGTTTCGGGATTTTGCCGATGGTCGGCCATTGGTAAGGGTGAACCTGGTAGGCCAGTTCGGACAGGTGGTGCCAAACGTCGCCGTAAGGCTCATTGAGGCAAGTTTCCTTGAACTCCTCCACAACTACTTTGCGCTGCACTTCCAGCACTTTTTCGCTGAAATTGAGGCTGAACATGCGGTCACTCTCCAGCCAGAGTGCCACCTCCAGGTTATCGGCCGGCAACACGTCATAGAAGTTCGTCATGTCGTTGTTGGTAAAGGCGTTATTCTCGCCCCCGGCCAACTGGATGGGATCGTCGAAATTGGGGATGTTGGCGCTGCCGCCAAACATGAGGTGCTCAAAAAGGTGGGCGAAGCCTGTCTTGTCCGGAGACTCGTCTTTGCTGCCCACATTGTACAAAATGTTCACGGCCACCATCGGTGTGCTGTCGTCCTCATGTATCAATACACGCAGGCCGTTGTCCAAAATAAATCTTGAAAATCCTATCACAGATAATTGGTTGGTAAAGTTGATAAGGTTGATTGGGTTGATATAAACTTCATCAACCCAATCAACCTCATCAACCTTTTTCAAAAGGGCCGCAAAGATAAAAATTGCGGCTACCCAAACGCCAAAAGAAAACGCACGTGCATCTTTCCGGTTGAACTCAAATTTAAAGCTATGAAAAAAGTTGACATTTCCAGGCTGGAGCGCCACCGCTCCGCCAACCTCCGCATCGGTTTTGCTGCTGCACTGTTCATCGCCGTTTTGGCTTTCAACTGGACGGTGCAGCGGCCCGGAATCCCCTCCTTTGAAGATGAAATTTTTCCCACAGAAACGGAAGTAAAAGTAGTGCGAACGGCGCAAAAGACGACTGCGGCCAAGCCGCCGCCACCTGTTTTCCATGTTTCCAATAAAATAGTGGAACTGCCCTTGGTAGTGTTTAATCCAACTCCCATTGCAATTTCAATTGATTCTCTTGCTATCCATTCGCCAAGCGCTGCTCCCTTTGGCGAGCCTTTCCAACCCGCCAATAAAAACTCGCCTCCACCTTTGCCAAAAGAACCTGAAACAAATGACATAATTTGTATTGCGGCTCAAGAAATGCCCCGCTTTCCCGGATGCCAGGACGCTGGTTTGACCAAAAAAGAAAAACAAGAATGTGCCACCGAACGGCTGCTCCAATATTTGGGCAGCCACATCCGCTACCCCTCCATAGCCAGGGAAAACGGCATTGAAGGCACGGTCGTCGTCCGTTTTATCGTGGAAAAAGACGGCAGTATTTCCAATATTGAAACAGTAAGGGACATCGGCGGCGGCTGTGGTTCTGAGGCGCTACGGGTGGTGAAATCCATGCCCACCTGGTTGCCAGGTAAGCAGCAGGGGAGGCCGGTGCGGGTGCAGTTCAGTTTGCCTGTGCAGTTTAAATTGCGATAAGCAATGTATTGCAAGACAAGGCCGTCGGGGTTTGGAAACCCGACGAGCACCCACCCAGTTAGGGTTTCGAAACCCTAACAGGGTGGATGCGCCGCAAGTGGTAATTCAATCCGAACAAGTTTATTAGACCGCTTTTTCTGTTTTGCTTGCAAAAGCGGCAATGCGGGAATGGAGCCATTCCTTTTCTCTTTTGGTAAAATCGGGTGGCGGGGGCGTTTCATCATATTGGATGATCCGGTCGTAAAGGCTCTCTGTATAAACCATATCAAATGCCTTTCCCAAATCGAGCACGGCATCGCTGTCCCCTTCCTGCAATGGGACTGGCAAAACGGGCAATTTGTCCTTTATATCAATGGCCCAGATTTCTACCTCTTTTCCATTGCCCCTGAACAGCCTCACTCCGTAGTGGGCGTTTTTAAGCACCTGGTTCCTGAAAGCCCGCTCGCCCCGGCGTAGGAGGTCTATTTCCAGCAAATGGACACCAGATGCGTGTAATTTGCTGCATTTTTCCCGATAGGCTGCACGTCCGGCTGTGCGTTTATTGATCGGTGAGAGAATCTCAATGACTGTTACCAATTTATTGTTCGCCTTGTCCCGAATCTCCAGGTAGGGGATGCGGATGCCAAATTCCTCTTCGGTGTCCACCCTGATGGTGGGCGGCGTGAATTTGGGTTTGATTTCATACGCCGCCGAAGGCTCCTCTAACTGGTCGTCCTTGCCAATAAACACGCCCAAATCGGGGTACATGATGTCAATGCCTTTGGTGCCGTCGCCGTTGTCCAACACGGTGTAGCTTTCAATGGAAGGCACATAACGGGGTACTATTTGCGGGGCAATGAGCCGCTTACAGGTAGAAATCATTGAATTATGGAAATCATGGAACCTATAACCCTCCAGAAAAGGATCCATGCCCGGAAATGGTGATGCCATTGCTTCAATTTTTTTTCAAAACTAAAAAACTCCTGTTACTTTGCCAATGCGTTCGTTCTCAACCACTTTGGCAAAATAAAACCATTTATGATCCGCCCTGATTTTGAAAATATACCCTTTGATCCGCAGTCGGCAGTTGTCAGTCCACAGTCATCAGTCGGCAGTCATCAGTCGGCAGAAAAGATAGACATCCCTTTCCGTTTTGAACCCAACATTCTTCCGCACCAGCATTTTGTAGCAGGCAAACCGCCCTTCCTCGGAGGCCCATACAGCACGATGTACCTTACCCGTCCCTGGACGATCCGGCAGTATGCGGGTTTTTCCACCGCCGAGGAAAGCAATGCCTTTTACCGCCGCAATTTGGCGCAAGGGCAAAAGGGCCTCTCCGTCGCCTTCGACCTGGCCACCCACCGGGGCTACGACAGCGACCACCCCCGTGTGACGGGCGACGTGGGCATGGCTGGCGTGGCCATTGATAGCGTGGAGGACATGAAAATCCTGTTTGACAAAATCCCCTTGGACGAAATGTCAGTGTCCATGACCATGAACGGGGCCGTCATCCCCATCATGGCTTTTTACATTGTGGCGGCGGAGGAGCAAGGCGTGAAGCCAGCACAGCTCAGCGGTACCATTCAAAATGACATCCTCAAGGAATTCATGGTGCGCAACACTTTCATCTACCCGCCAAGGCCGAGCATGAGGATCGTTGGCGATATTTTCAAATATACAGCGCAGCACATGCCCCGTTTCAACTCGATCAGCGTGAGCGGCTACCACATCCACGAGGCGGGCGGCCCCGCCGATATCGAACTGGCCTACACCCTGGCCGATGGCCTGGAATATTTGCGCACGGGCATCGCCGCCGGACTGGACATTGACGATTTTGCGCCCCGCATTTCCTTCTTCTGGGCCATCGGCATGAACCATTTTATGGAAATAGCCAAGCTGCGGGCGGGCCGCCTGCTCTGGTCTAAAATAGTGAAACAGTTTAACCCAAAAGACGAAAAATCGCTGGCCCTGCGCACTCACTGCCAGACCAGCGGCTGGAGCCTCACCGAGCAAGACCCCTTCAACAACGTGGCCCGCACCTGCATCGAAGCACTGTCGGCGGTGCTGGGCGGCACCCAGTCACTGCACACCAATTCGCTGGACGAGGCCATCGCCCTGCCCACCGATTTTTCTGCCAAAATTGCCCGTGACACGCAGTTGTTTATCCAAAAAGAAACGGGCGTGACCAAGGTCGTTGACCCGCTGGCGGGCAGCTATTATGTGGAATATTTGACCGAACAATTGGCGCAACGGGCTTGGACGCTCATCGAAGAAGTGGAGTCGCTCGGCGGCATGGCCAAAGCCATTGAGCAGGGCCTGCCCAAGCTCCGCATCGAGGAAGCCGCTGCCCGCAAGCAGGCCCGCATTGACTCCGGCCAGGATCGCATCGTGGGCGTGAACATTTTTCAGGTGGATGAAAAACAGGAACTAGACATCCTGAAAGTGGACAACAGTGCTGTGCGGGAATCGCAGATTGCCCGTTTGAAAAAACTGAAAGCCCAGCGTGACGAAGCCGCAGTTCAAAAATCACTTGAAGCAATTTACCATTGCGCCAATACCCCCTCCCTTGGAGGGGGCCAGGGGGAGGCCAACCTGCTCGAATTGGCCATCAAAGCAGCCCGCCTCCGTGCTACTTTGGGCGAAATTTCAGAAGCGATGGAACGTGCCTTTGGCCGCTATATACCAACCACCCATGCGCTATCAGGCGTATATTCCAATGAAATAAAAATGGACGAAAGTTTTGAAAAAGCAAGGCAGATGGCCGATGAATTTGCCGAAATGGAAGGCCGCCGTCCCCGCATCATGGTGGCCAAACTCGGCCAGGACGGCCACGACCGGGGGGCCAAGATCATCGCCACCGGCTTTGCCGACCTCGGCTTCGACGTGGACATCGGCCCGCTCTTCCAAACGCCCGCCGAAGCTGCCCGCCAGGCCGCCGAAAACGACGTACACGTGCTAGGCATCAGTTCATTGGCTGCTGGCCACCGCACACTCGTGCCGGAAACCATCGCCGAACTCGAAAAGCTGGGCCGTGGCGACATCCTCGTGGTGGCTGGCGGCGTGATTCCCCCGCAGGACTACGAATTTTTGTATGAAAAAGGCGTGGCAGCGGTCTTCGGGCCGGGCACGAAGATAGCGGAGGCGGCGATGGGGATATTGGGGAGGTTGGGGGGAGGAAATGGTTCAGATATTCAATAGCATCATGATTTCTTCAATTAAAGAAGCATTTCATATTCTTGATTCAAAAAATGATTCTGTTCCAGCAGATGCCATTGAGTATGTGCATGATTATCCTGACGAAAGGGATGTAACAGAAAAAATAGTGTTTGCTCTGGAAAACGCCTATAACGACAAAATTTATTTTGACAAAGAATCTAATAGCTTTTTGGATACACCCTTATGGTATGCAATTGCAGCGGAAAATCATTTATCAAAAGAACTATTTGAGGCTCTTCTTCGTCTTTTTTCAAATGAAATACACAAGGAATGGAATTTACTTAGCGAGCAATGCGCTTTTTTAATTGGCAAAATTTCAAACACATTTCCATATTGGGCAGTACCAAGAATATTTGACACAATTCATGATTTGGCAAAAACGGGTTCAATTGCTCCTTATTATTGGTTATATGGAGTTTTATATTTTGCAGATTTTGAAAAATTTCACTTTAGAATGGTTGAGATTTTTGAAGAACCTTTTCTAATATATCCCGATATTTATGCTGCATTTTTGGCCTACAGGCAGATACGGGCTGCTATTCCTGAACTTGAATCCAGGATAGAAAAATTAGAAAAGAACAGCCTTTCACATGAAGAATTTAAGTATGTTTCACCTGACTGCTTGGATGAATTCAAATTAGCTTTATGGCAATTACAAAAAGAAAGAAGAGTCCTTTCAAATGATCCAATTTTAGTAAAATATTACCGAACTGGGGGTTGGAAGGCTTATTACAAAGAAATATTCGGAGATTTTTAGAAATACTCAGCTCGTTAAAAACTCTAAATCGTAGCATTATTCTGCAGAGGTATTCATTTATGATGTTATCATCCTTTTCATAGACCTCAAAAGTATGCAGTTTGCAATCCAAACAAAAACAATATCTTCACCCCCTCAAACCAAAAGCAATGACCAAGCCACACCGTGGAAGAATACAAGCCCAATCTGACAGTTTGGAAGAAAGCGTTTCTTGGGCACAAGACGAGCCGCCCACCCTTCAACAAGGTTTGGAAATGACCGAGCAGTTGAAAAATAAACTCAGCAAAAAGGAACTGAAAAAGCGGACGACACAATTTAATGAATTGGAACGTTTCATGAAAAATGCCAAAGATGGCGGCGGTATCTACAGCCCCATGTTCCGTTCCTTTCAAAATGATGATTTTGACGATGGCACAAGGGTGGATTTTGAACTTTGGGCCGGGGCATTTGGGTTATCTGTTCTCCTAATCCTCTTAATGACATTGATATGAAATACCTGTTTGAAAATTTCCTGCACGATAAAAAAGTGTATAACCTCAATGAGGCTTTTTACAAGAAGTTGTTAGAATCAATTACCCACCAAATAGTCGAACCTTTTTTTAAAAAAAGCTTTGCCAATGGGCAGAAAATATATGACGAGCATATTTTTAGTGCCAAAATAAATGACCGACTGGTGCAAATAATCCAAAAAGAGCCTTCCCATGATAAACCCTTTCTGAAAATTATGACGAAAAAATGGGAGGATAAAACAGATATGCTCATTGTCACGCTTGAGCTTTCAAATTTGATAAAAGGGGAATTAAAACGATTGCTGCATTCCTGGTTCGTTGAAAAAGCATCCGAGGATGTTGTGAAAAACTATTTTGCAAAACCTCTTTCAGCCAAAAATTATACAAATTTCTCCCCTTCGTCAGCCATCCACCAGGTAGCAGAGCCGACAACTGATTATGAAACTGGCAAAAAAGAGCAGGATTAAGCTAAGGTAACTTCCCTCTCAGCTTCCCTTTTTTCCCCATTTTTGCGTCCTTTACCGAACACAAAATCACCTTCACATGTATTTTTTGAAAATCACCCTGCTGTTGCTGCTTTTCCTGCTACCTTTTTCCTGCCAACAAAACGAACCTGCCACCGAGCCGGACTTGAAGGCCGACCCACACTCCTTCGCCCAGCCCAACGAGGCCGCCACCAAGCACCTCGACTTGCACCTGGCTGTTGATTTTGACCAAAAAATACTCACGGGATACGCCAAATGGACCATTGATAGCAAAGGGGCCAACGAGATTATTTTCGACACCAAAAACCTGGACATCCAAAAAGTGACCATCGGAAAAGACGAGCGGGTAACAGAGTTTTTTCTCGTGGAGCCTGACGAACTGTTGGGTACGGCCCTCCGGGTGAACATCGAGCCGGAAACCGAGGTGGTGACCATCTATTACTCCACCAAACCCGATGCCGCTGCCCTGGGTTGGATGGAAGCGCCACAGACCGCCGG
Organism: Saprospiraceae bacterium; assembly: GCA_041741095.1. Classification (GTDB taxonomy): domain Bacteria; phylum Bacteroidota; class Bacteroidia; order Chitinophagales; family Saprospiraceae; genus UBA6168. The sequence goes on along the minus strand of JBGSKQ010000033.1, from coordinate 8,814 downwards.
GAAACAAGCGCCTTTTTTATACACCCAAGGCCAGGCCATCCTCTCCCGCACCTGGATTCCCTGCCAGGACAGCCCCGGCATCCGCATCACCTACGAGGCCACCATCCAAACGCCACAAGGCATGATGGCCCTGATGAGCGCCGAAAACCCGCAGGAAAAAACAGCCGATGGCATTTATCATTTTAAAATGGAGCAGCCCATCCCCCCCTACCTCATCGCCCTGGCGGTAGGCGATATTGCCTTCAAGCCGATTGGGCCGAGGACGGGCGTGTATGCCGAGCCGTCCATGCTCGAAAAAACGGCCTGGGAATTTGCCGATATGGAAAAAATGGTGGAGGCCGCCGAGTCGCTCTACGGCCCCTATGCTTGGGGCCGCTACGACCTTATCGTGTTGCCACCCGGTTTCCCCTTTGGCGGCATGGAAAACCCAAGGCTGACCTTTGCCACGCCCACCGTCATCACGGGCGACCGCAGCTTGGTGGCACTGGTGGCCCACGAACTGGCGCACTCCTGGTCGGGCAACCTTGTGACCAATGCCACCTGGAACGACTTCTGGCTCAATGAGGGATTCACCGTCTATTTTGAGCGGCGCATCATGGAAAAATTGTTCGGAAAGGAATATGTGGACATGCTCGCCACGCTGGAATACCAGGAATTGCTGGTCGAAATGAAAGACATCAGCGCCGGCGAACACCCCGAAGACACGCAATTGAAACTCAAGCTCGCCGGGCGTGATCCTGATGAAGCCGGGACTGGCATTGCCTATCAAAAAGGCGCATTTTTCTTACATTATCTGGAGGAAATAGCAGGCCGTGAGCGCTTTGATGCCTTCTTGAAACAGTATTTTCAGGAGCATAAATTTGGCACCATGACAACAGAGGAGTTTTTGGATTATTTAAAGAAAAACCTCCTGGACAAATACGAGCTTGACGTCAATGTGGACGAATGGGTTTATCAGCCGGACCTGCCAGCTACTTTCCCTGTGCCAAACTCCGACCGCTTTGCCAAAGCCGAGGCCGCTGCAAAAAAAGTGGCCGAAACCTTGCCCGACACCACTGGTTGGACTTCGCACGAATGGGTGCATTTTATCCGCCAACTGCCTGAAAACGTGGATGTTGCAACTCTAAAAAAATTGGATGGTAGTTTTGGTTTGACAAATTCCGGTAACTCGGAAATTTTGTTTGCCTGGTATGAAACTGCCATCCGCCGGGGCTATTCCGGCCAGATTTTGCCACAAATAGAAAACTTCCTGATAAACGTGGGCCGCCGCCGCTTCGTGTTGCCGTTGTACCGTGCTTTCAAGGAAACCGGACAAGCAGAAACTGCCAAACAGATTTTTGAAAAAGCCAGGGGAGGCTATCATGCGGTGAGCTATGTAAGCGTGGAAGAGCTTTTGAATAACGTTGAATGATGAACGAAGAATGATGAACGGGCTACCAGTTCATCGTTCATCATTTATAGTTCATCGTTTCCTAAAACCCCAACATATCCTTCATTTCAAAATAGCCCTGCTTTCCGACGATCCATTCTGCCGCTGCCAGCGCACCTGCGGCAAATCCCTCCCGTGAATTGGCGGTATGGCTGATTTCAATGGTATCAATGCCGCTGGCCCAGGTGACGATGTGGGTGCCGGGCACATTGTCCTCTCTTTTTGAGGCAATGGGTAGCTCGGTGGGGCCTTGGGCTATTTCTTTTACCCAAACATTTTTGCGGGAAACATTTTTCAAAATATCATTGGCCAGCGTAATGGCAGTGCCGCTGGGAGCGTCGAGTTTTTGGGTGTGGTGAATCTCTTCCATGCGCACGTCGTATTGGGATTGTTGTTCCATCAAGGAGGCCAGGTAGCGGTTAACCGCAAAGAAAATATTGACACCAATGCTAAAATTGGAAGCATAAAGAAAGGCCCCGTTGTGCTCGTTTACCAATGCTTTGGCCTCTTCCAATCGGTCGAGCCAGGCGGTGGTGCCGCTGATGACGGGGATGCCGGAACGGATGCACAAAGCGATATTGTCAAAAGCCGTTTCAGGGCGTGAAAACTCAATGGCGACATCCGCTTTGGACAAATTTTCAGGCGTAAAATCAACTTTATTAGCGCTTCCGACTTTAAGAGTTATATCATGGCCATTTACCTCGGCCAAGCGTTCAATTGCCTGCCCCATTTTTCCGTAGCCTATAAGTGCGACTTTCATGTTAGAATTGTAAATTATTTTAGCTTTGCAGTTACTAATTTCGGACTTGGCGTCAAAGAAAACGATTTTTGTTGTTTTACAAGCCGCTCTCTGGCTTGCAACGTGGCCCTTCCTGGATGGAAGGGCTTTTTTGTTGGAAACATATCCGTGAATTTCCTCCCGTGGTGCGAAAGGAATTGCTAAAATCGTGGCTTCAAATTTTTCAAACCGAAAATTCACCGAAATGAAATCAACCTACATTTCCCAGCTTTTCCTCATATCCCTCACATTGTCCATCTTTGCCGCCTGCGGCAAAAACCAACCGCCTGATGACGCAAACCAGACTATGACTATGTACGACAAAATGACCACACAGCCGCCCACAGCGGAAAAACTGCCAAAGGAACTTATCGAACACGGCAACACCCGCATTGACAACTACTATTGGCTCAACCAGCGGGAAGATCCCAAAGTAATCGCCTACCTCGAAGCCGAAAACAAATACAAGGACGGCGTGATGGCCCACCTAAAGGACGTAGAGGAAGACTTGTTTCAGGAAATTAAAGGCCGCATCAAGGAAAAAGACGAATCGGTGCCTTACCTGGACAACGGGTTTTACTACTATTACCGTTACGACGAGGGGCAGGAGTACCCCATCTATTGCCGCAAAAAAGGCAGCCTCGGAAGCCCGGAGCAGATCATGCTGAACGTGAACGAGGAAGCCGCCAAATATGACTATTACAATGCCGCCGGGCTGGAAGTCAGCCCCGACAACAAGATTTTGGCCTTTGCAGAAGATACCCTGAGCCGCCGCATTTATACCATCCGTTTTAAAAACCTGGAGACGGGCGAGCTATTGGACGAGCGCATCCCCAACACGGACGGTACCGTGGTTTGGGCCAACGACAACATGACTGTTTTTTATACCATAAAAGACGAAACGCTGAGGGCTTATAAGGTTTTTAAACATAAACTCGGCACAAATGCCAGCATTGATAAAGAGGTTTATCATGAAAAGGACGCCACGTACAACCTGGATATTGCAAAAACAAAATCCAGGCAGTTTATCATCATTGCTTCTTCGCAAACCCTTTCCGACGAGTACCGCTACCTGGACGCCAACATGCCCGATGGCCAATGGAAAATAGTGCAGCCCCGTGAGCGCAACCTCGAATATGCTGCCGACCACGCCGGCGGAAAATGGTACATCCGCACCAACCTGGCGGCGAAAAACTTCAAGCTCGTTTCTGCAGAAGAAGGTGCAACGGGCAAGGAAAACTGGAAGGAAGTAGTACCCCACCGGGAGGGGGTTTACTTGCAAGGTTTTGAGCTGTTCAAAAACTACCTCGTACTGACGGAACGCATGGATGGCCTCCGCAAAATCCGGGTGAAATCATGGGACGGCAGTAGCGACCATTTCATTGATTTTGGTGAAACGGCCTACGTGGCAGCGCCTTTCAACAATCCGGAATACAACACGGACATGGTTCGCATCAATTATCAATCGCTCACCACACCTTCTTCGGTCTATGACTATGACATGCCGAAAAAGCAGTTGGATTTATTGAAGCAACAGGAAGTGCTGGGCGGTTTTGACAAAAACAATTACGAATCGGAGCGGATATACGCCACCGCCCGTGACGGCGTGAAGGTGCCGATTTCCATTGTTTACAAAAAAGGTTTTAAAAAAGACGGGACGCAGCCGCTGCTGCTTTACGCCTACGGCTCTTATGGCTACAGTATTGACCCCAGTTTCAATGCGGCCAGGTTGAGTTTGTTGGACAGGGGATTTGCATTTGCCATTGCCCATATCCGGGGCGGCCAGGAGATGGGGCGGCAGTGGTACGAGGACGGCAAATTGCTCAAAAAGAAAAACACCTTCACCGATTTCATTGACTGTGGCGAATACCTCGTCGCCCAAAAATATACGGACAAAGAACACCTCTTTGCCATGGGCGGCAGTGCAGGCGGCCTGCTGATGGGCGCTGTGGTGAACCTGCGCCCCGACCTCTTCAAGGGCGTAGTGGCCGCCGTGCCTTTCGTGGACGTGGTAACGACCATGCTCGACGAAAGCATCCCGCTCACCACTTTCGAGTGGGACGAGTGGGGCGATCCCCGCAAAAAAGAATACTACGACTACATGCTGAGCTACTCGCCCTATGATCAGGTGGAAAAGAAGGATTACCCGGCCATGCTCATTACCACGGGCCTCCACGACTCGCAGGTGCAGTATTTTGAACCCGCCAAATGGGTGGCCAAACTCAGGGAAATGAAAACCGACAAAAACCCGCTCCTGCTCCACACCAATATGGACGCCGGCCACGGTGGCCAGTCGGGCCGCTTCCGGGTCTATCGGGAAACGGCGATGGAATATGCTTTTATGCTGGATTTGGCAGGGAAGGTGAAGGTAAAAGGGTAAAAAAGAAACGGGGCGCTGGATATTCCAGCGCCCCGTTTTCATTTCACGTAAATAACAATCAAAGCTTCGTCAACTTCAGCACCAGCGCCTCACCTGCCGGGATGCCACAGTCACCGTCCACATTGTCCAGCAGGTGGATGGTAAATTCGGAATCATCCACATAAGTGTCGTTGCCGTCCTGCACCCAGGAAAGCCCGGCGCCGCCACAGCCGAGGCCCGCCCCTGTTTTGTTCACGACAAGGTTGCCACAGGTGACAACAAAATTAAACGCAGTGCCGTCGAAGGTCAGGTAAGTGCCGTCGAACGAGCGGTTGATAGGGCCCGTAGCCGTCAGCGTCACTTCTTCTGGCGTCCAGCGGTAAGGGTTTCCAAAAAACGGGTCTTCGGGCCCTGAAACCTGCTCCACCATGTACTTGCCCGTCGCAAAACCATCCGGCAAGGGGCATTGTACAAAAACTGGGATGGTCGTGGTGAAGGAGGTAGTGGCAGAAGAATTCAGGATATTCGGGCCAATGTTGGTAAAGGAAGTATTGTCGTCCACCACTACCTGGCTTGGATACACCCGGCCGTCCTTCATGGTGGTCTCATTGTAAATGGTTACTTGGTCGAGGCCGTTGAATTCGTCGTCGCCAAGCGCCAAGGCTGTTTTTAGTTCGTTAAAACTGACTTCAAAACCTTTGAAAACACCGCCTGAAAAGCTGGACAAAGGCACATTTTTCAAAAAGACCCTTGAAACGGTCGTCACGTTTTCACTAAAATCAAAAAAGTCAGCGTAGAGATCCACTTTTTCAATATCGTCCAAGTTTTCACTGTAAAAATCCAAAACAATTTTGGCAGACCCGGGGTCGTCGGCATTGATAGTTGAAAAGCCAGGATCAACATTGATGCGCATATTGGGGGCATCCATTAATTCAGGAAACCGCCCTCCTTTCTCATCGTCTTTTACGCAAGCAGAGATGGCCAGCATAAAAAGCCCTACCATGAGGTAAATGGAATATTTTATAAATTTCATAATGGTCAATTTTTGATTTTTAAAAAATCTAATTGACAGCGCCACGGCGTGGGTGCTGCCAATTAGAACTTGTTAGTTTGGATCCCAAAAGACCCGATCCGAGGTGATGTTCCGTTGACCGGGCGCATTGGGGTTCCGATCCAACTCGTCCTGTGGATAAGGGTATGCCACTGGGTAATTGCGGCTGGATACCGTCACATTGAGGTTGTCCGTACTGGCATCGTGCAAACGGGGGAAGCCCGTGCGACGGTAATCAGTGTAGGCATCCACACTAAAACCGAAAGTGGCGATCCACTTCTGGGTCATAATATGTTCGAGTTTGCCAATGTCGTCGGCAGCGTCATAGCGGATGAGTACCTTGTCAATATAGTCTGCGATAATAGAATCGCTCATCATAGTATCCACGGCAGCAAGCGTAATTTCATTTACCTTGTCAAAAGAAGCGTACATGGCTTCTTCAAAGGCAGCCCTGGCATCGCCGCCCGAAACACCTGTGACGGCCAGTTCGGCTTCCAGGTACTTTCTGGCATAATAGGTCAGCAGACGCTGCGGGGAATCACTTGCACCATTAAAATTGGTGTTCACCCCCTCTCCATCATCAAACCTGCCCCCAATGGGATAGAGGCCCATTACGGTTTGGGAAGTAGATTGGTCAAAACCTTCGTTCGGGTCAATGTTAAAAGAAAACATCCAGATGGAAAGGAAACCCGTACCAGAGCGGGATGGACAGTAGGAACAAGCATTCTCAGCATCTGCATCTGATTCACCTGCCGCCAGTTGATTATAGAAATAGTAGGGGATGCGGGGGTCTTCGATATTCAGGTAAATATCGTTGGTATGGAAGGTATTTATTCCTTTCATAATTTCAAAGAAATACGGGCTGATATAATTGCGGGCACCTCCCGGCGCATATTCCTGTGCATAGACAGGATTGCGGTTTTCGGGGGCAGCATTGGTGCCATAGCGCATTTGAAAATCATCCGCCGCACTGGAGATCATGTCGTCATCGGCCAAAAGTTTATTCACATCGCCCGACACGTCCCTGACCAATCTCAATTGTGTATAGAGCTTGAGTTTCAACGTGTTGGCAAACTTGCGCCATTTGTCCAAATTGCCCCCATAGAACAGGTCGTCGGCACCTGGTACGAAGGAAGAAGGCATTGCCAGGTCGGCAATCCCCTCGTCAATCATGGCCAAAAGGGCATCGTAAATGGCCGCATCGTCGTCAAACTTTGGGAACAAGTTGGCCGCCCCTTGTTGTGTTTCGGTGAACGGGATGTCGCCCCATACATCCACCATGATGGAATAAATGTAAGCCTTCATGATCTTGCCCACGCCCAAGTAGGGGCCAGATTCTACTTCCGCCGCCTTTCTCAGCAACTGCTCCAGGTCGTTCAGGGCAAATGTATTGAACAACCTCCAGGGGGCGCCCACCCCCGAGTCGTCGCCTTTGAATGCGTAATCGTTTTGTTCCGTGCCCCGCTGCACGGTTTGGTGGGTGTACATGGAGGCATAGTCGCCCAAGCTGTTCGCCGTGCCGCTCAGGGCACCTGCCAGGTTGATTTGTATGCTAGGCAGTATGTACGCAAGCTCCGCATCGGCGGGGTTGTTCGGATCTTCGTTGATGTCGAAGAAATCGCCACAAGAGGCAAACGCCATCAGCCCCACCAGCGAGCATATTTTTAAGAGTCTGTTTTTCATAATCGAATTTTTTTTTGGCAGGCTCCAGGCCTGTCATTTTTTTTGAAAAATGACAGGCCTGAAACACCTGTTGTTAAGCAAATCAGAACCCCACGTTCAGGCTGACGCCGAAGCGCTTCACGGCAGGTGTGGCTGCCCATTCGATGCCCTGTTTGTTGGAGGAACCGAACTGGTTGACCTCGGGATCGAAGTTGAGTCCGTCTGGGAAGCCGGGTGCGTAGAACCAAAGGTTACGGCCTATCAGCGACAGCGTTATCCGCTCAAAAGGAGAACTGTCCAACAGCGACTTCGGCAAGGAGTAGGATAGTGCAACTTCCCTCAGTTTGAGGTAAGAAGCATTGAACACGCTCCATTCATCGGCACCGTTGATGGCGAAGGTTTCACCAAAATAAAGCTCGTTCACTTCCACCATGTTCTGGTTGGGGATGGTGTTGCCCTGTTCGTCGAGCAGTGGCAAACCGGTGTTCGGGTCACCATATACACCGGGGATGACTTTATTTATCTCCCGGTCTTCGTTGTCGGTTGTGACGCCCCGGCCCAGGATGGACTGCACCGTATTGGAGTACAAGTCACCGCCTTGCTGCCAGTCGAACACAAAGCGGAAGCCCACGCCTTTGAATTCAAAATTGTTGGTAAGGCCAAGCCTGAAATCCGGGTTTGGGTTGCCGACAATACCGGGGGTTGGGCTTCTCATCAGGTGCCCGTTGCTTGGGTCTATCAACAGGTTGCCGTCCGGATCCCGCAGGTTGACCGAACCAAGGAGCAGGCCATATTCCTCGCCCGGCCTCAATACCGGTATGACGCCGCCCGCAAAGGAAGAACCTGATTCTATTTGTATTTCAGTTACCCCATCGGTCAGGCTTTCCACCACGTTTTTATTTTTGGTGAAAGTGGTGAACGTTGTCCAATTGAAACCGCTCTGCGTCTTAATGGGCGTAAGGCCGAGGGCTATTTCAAAACCTTTGTTCGACACTTCGCCAAAATTGGTCAGGTACTGTTCGAAGCCGCTGGTATTCGGCACACTTACATTGGCGATTTGATTTTTGGTCAATTTGTTATAGTAAGTTGCATCCAGGGAAATCCTGCCTTTGAAAAAGCGCACATCAATACCCACTTCGTATTCCCTGGTTCTTTCAGGTTTCAGGTTCGGGTCCTTTTCGACGTCCGTCAGTGTCAATGCTGGCGTGGTCGTGCCGCCAGTCGGCGTGAACGGGAAGGATGCGGTGGGTGCCGGGTTGGTCACCAACACCTGGTTTACCAGATATACATTTGACAATAGGTACGGGTCGGTGGCACTGCCAACCTCGGCCCAGCCCGCCCTTAATTTCAGGAAGTCAATGATGCCGGGATCGGCGTCCAATGCATCTAAGACACTAATGTCGTCAACTTAAGGTTTTCATAAAACAGGTCGTTGGTTCATATTATACTTTATCCAGTGCTTAGCCTTTCTCGGCAGCGACCTGTCCGGCCTGACAGGCTCTTTAAACCTGTATATTATTCCAATCATCCTTTTG
>JBGSKQ010000032.1:0-55484 GCA_041741095.1 Saprospiraceae bacterium | reverse complement strand
AGCCCACCAAGCTGCCCAACAGCCGCCCTTGACTGAACCTGCTGCTCATGCCGATTGGCGGCTTACAAGTTCAATTAATCCCCCATTGTATTCCATCTTAAACTAGCCGGAAAAATGTCCAACGTTTGGGGACAGGCGTACATTACACCCTCAAGGCAAAAAGGGCGTAAACATTTCGCTTGCCAAATACGAGCAAGTAAAAAAGTTCATCTTAGACACTATTCAGACCAACGGAGAAATCACCTTTGAAGCTCTTACTGACCTTGCCGTTTCAAAACTCACAGACAAATTTGACGGGAAAGTAATTTGGTATGTGGTTACGGTTAAACTTGACCTTGAAGCGAGAAAACTAATTGAAAGAATCCCCAAGTCAAGTCCACATAAACTAAGACTATCCTCAAGCAATTCTTGACAAAAGCCAGCCCATAACTGCGGTTTGGCGTAATGACGGCTGACGTGCTTCTTAGAAACATTTTTGCTATATTTGAAGTACGTGCATCGTATGAGCTTTTGTGCTAACAATCCGCCACTTCGCCAAGCCGCCAAAAGTTACCAGTCCGAAAAACACCAGTTGTTGCAAGTCTTCCCCTCTTTTGAATATCAAAGACATAGTTCCAGCAAGTGCCCATCTCAGCGGCATTTGTGCCCGCCAAGCTAACTTTTACTCCGTCGGCGTAAGCCTTCCCAACCTTTCCAAACAGTTGTGCTTCTGTCCCTTGAGAAACACCTATAGTTCCAGCAAGAATTGAGCGAAGCTATTGATAGTTATCTCGATTGTGGAATGTCTGCAATACTCATCGCAAGTGCCACTTCGTTCTACACTTGCTCAAACTTTTGCTTTTATCAAAATAGAAGCGGTTGATTTTTGGAAGACTGGTGAAAACGGAGACAGTGCTCAATTGAAATTTTGTGCTTAAAACCGACCTGAGCCTAGAGAGAAAAAACTTACCTTTGTGCAATGACACAGACAGCAGAATTAATTCCAACCGAGCGACAACTTTTACACAGCCGACTGGCTGACAGGTTGGAAACTGCTTATCATCTAAACAGAAAAGTAGTCAGCTTTCAAGCCAATAAAGACGAACCAATCTATCGTTGGTTCAAATACAAAGAGGGCTTTTCATCAACACTTGTAAAATACTTTCTGACCGAATACGCAAAGAAACCAGGTAAACTTTTAGACCCGTTTGCCGGTGCTGGTACGACACTTTTTGCCGGACAAGAACTTGGTTGGAAATCTTACGGAGTAGAAATTCTTCCCGTTGGAGTTTTCGTAATGGAGACAAGAGAAGCTCTCAACGACATAGACATAGAAAAACTCCGTGCAACTGTAAAAAATCTGTGGACAGAACTTTCAAAAATTGAGGAATACCAAACATACATTAACCATATTTCAATTACAAAAGATGCTTTCTCAGACGAAACAGAAATTTTATTGAACAAATTTTTGAGCTACTGCTCAAAAATTAACGACAAAAAAACGCAAACCGTTTTACGGTTTGCTGCTTTTTCCGTTCTAGAAGAAATTAGTTTCACACGAAAAGACGGACAGTATTTGCGTTGGGACTACCGTTCTAAGAGAGACCTTTCCGGGAAGCCGTTTGACAAGGGAAAAATTCTTTCATTCAAAGTAGCACTTACCCATAAACTAAATCAAATTGTTTCTGACCTTTTACCAAATCAGTCAATAAATTTATTTGAGCAGTTTCCAACTAATGGCAACGGACACAAATCACATCCGGTAAAAATTATTGAAGGTTCTTGTTTGGAAGAGTTACCTAAAATTGAAGATGAGTTTTTTGATTTCATTGTAACATCTCCACCCTACTGCAATCGTTACGACTATACAAGAACTTATGCTTTAGAGTTGGTTTATCTTGGCAACAACACCGACCAAGTTCGTAACCTACGGCAAGCAATGTTGTCTTGCACCGTTGAGAACAAAGAGAAGGTTGACTTCTTAAATCAATTTTATGCTTCCATCGGCAAGCAAGCAGCTTTTGACAGCGTAATGGAGGTTTACAAAAACTCTAATGCAATGACAGAAGTAAATTCAGTTCTTGACGAACTGAATAAGTTAGAGAAACTCAACAACAGCAACATTACAAGAATGGTAAGAAATTACTTTCTTGAAATGTGTTTTGTGGTTTACGAAATGGCAAGAGTTACAAAGAGTGGCGGCTATTGCGTAATGGTTAACGACAATGTTCGTTACGGAGGAGAAGAAATCCCGGTTGACTTAATTCTATCCGAGTTTGCAGAAAACTTCGGTTTCAATATCAATAAAATTTTCGTGTTACCCAGAGGCAAAGGCAACAGTAGTCAGCAAATGGGTAACTATGGACGAACCGAAGTCCGCAAATGTGTTTACCTATGGCAAAAAAGATAATCGCAAACTCACTCATTAAATCTGCAAACGATTTAGTTACATCAAGAGAAGAAACCCGTGCAGGTTTCATCGCAATGGCGTTGGAGAAAAACTACATTGCTGTTCCATATATTGAAGAAGCAAAAGCATTAAAAGCACTTGCTTCGCAAGTGAAAAAACCGAAAGACCTTTTACAAGCAAAAGATTTACGAGTTGGTTTGCTCACAGCTTCTGGGCTTTCTGACAAGTCATTGAATTATCTGAATGATGATGACAGAACTGTTGCAATCAAAGGACTAATTGAAAAATTTCTTGACCCAGCCGGAGAAAATTTCATAGACGAATTAGTTTACCGTTATCTGCTTACCAAGGGAGATGCACTTGGCGGCAGAGCAAGAAATCTTGCTGGCTCACTTGGTGAAAGAAAATTTTTACGTTCTCTCATTTCTGTTTTCAATCTTTCTGGTATCCATTACAAATGGAAAGACATTGAAACTAACACTTGGCTTGATAAACCGCAAGACGACACCGACATTGAGAAACGTATCAAAGCAGTTTATTGGAAGAAAACGGAAGACCGCTTGCTGATACTCAATACCAATGTTCCATTAGTGAATAAAAATGTTGATGCCTCAATACTACACGCCACAGTTGAAGAACTAAAAACCGGAAAGCAATCCATCATTCATCAACCGGACAAATACATTGCGTTAGGCGAGTTGAAAGGCGGTATTGACCCGGCAGGTGCAGACGAACATTGGAAAACAGCAAACTCAGCACTCAACAGAATTAGGGCAAGTTTTGACAAAAAGAAGTTAAAGCCACAAACATTTTTTGTTGGTGCAGCTATTGAAAATGCAATGGCAGCAGAAATTTACAAGCAACTCCAAACGGGAGCTATGAACAACGCAGCAAATTTGACCCATGACGGACAACTGACTGCTATTTGTGATTGGGTAATAAACCTGTAACGACAATGTGTTGCAGACGGAGAAGCACTTCCCGTAACTAGGAATATTCGATGGCGGGGGTTCCCTGCTTCGCAGACACATTTGTGCAAGGTGGAATTTCAGTTCTCCCTTGGCGTAAATTTTCCCAACCTTTCCAAACAGTTGTGCTTCTGTCCCCTGATAAACACCTATAGTTCCAGCAAGAATTGAGCGAAGCTCTTGATAGTTATCGGGATTGCAGAATGACTACAATACTCATCGCAAGTGCCACTTCGTACATCACTTGCTCAAACTTTTGCTTTTATCAAAATAGAAGCGTTGGATTTTTTGGAAGACTTGTGAAAACGGAGAAGTACGCATTTTGTATTGTTACGAAAGTGAAACCATTTTTTCGATTTGTAAAACGCTGATTTTCTGGTTAGTAAAAATTCCCATGCCTCAATTGACGAATGTTAGATGGTTTTTTTACATTTGCGTGTAAGGTGCGAAAGGTTCGCATATTATGACGTTATGTGCCATATTAGAACGACACCGCAATGAAAGAACTAATTCCGACAATAAACGAAATTGTTAAGTATGGACTAAAACCAAACTTGACATTAACTGACAAAGAAAAATTGTTGGAAAGACACCTTGTGAAAATTTACGATTTGTATTTTGACATTGAATATAAATATGACGAAACGGACTTTCCTGACTTTGGCAAATCGCAACTTCCTGACATCAGACAAAATGTTTCAAGTAATTTTAAGGACTTCGGTTTCTATAAAACAATCCTTGACATTAATGACATTGACAATTTAAAGGATAACGCAATCGGAGACGCAATTGACGACCTTTCGGACATTATCACTGACCTTTTAGAAATCAAATGGAGAATTGAAAACAACAGTTTAGCGGACGGACTTTGGTTTTTTGAACTCATATTTTCCAGCCATACTCAACAACATATTCTTGACCTTTTAAACTTTATGAAACAAAAAAATGGTTAAGACAAAAATTCGTTTCGTTGACATTATTTATTGGCTTGCAATTATTGGGGCGGACATTTTTGTTTATATTATTTTGGGTGTTTTACAAATGGACTATGACGACAACTATGACAGCTTAAAAGGTGAATATTGGAGTTTTGCAAGTATGAATACAAGACAATTAATCTTTTACTTTGCATTGCAACTTTGGAACATAATAAACATAATTGGACTTATATTTATTGGAAAAATAATTTATAAACGAATAAAATACGGCACATAACAGCAGTTTGGCAAAATGACGGGTTATGTGGTAAATTCAATGGCAGTTCTTCGATTGAGCTTTTGTGCAAAACTGAACATTTGTGCTTCGATTTCCGCCACAGCGCCAAGCGCCAAAACGTTAGCAGTCCGAAAAACACCAGTTGTTGCAAGTCTTCCCCTCTTTTACCTATCAAAGCCATAGTTACAGCAAGTGTTTAGCGCAGCGGCACTTGCGCCCGCTAAGCTAACTTTTACTCCTTTGGCGTAAATCTTCCCAACCTTTCCAAACAGTTGTGCTTCTGTCCCTTGATAAACACCTATAGTTTCAGCAAGAATTGAGCGAAGCTACTGATAGTTATCGGGATTGCGGAATGTCTGCAATACTCATCGCAAGTGCCACTTCGTTCAACACTTGCTCAAACTTTTGTTTTTATCAAAATAGAAGCGATGGATTTTTTGGAAGACTTGTGAAAACGGAGAAATGAGTACTTGCGTATTTTGTATTGTTCAGCATGGCAACAATGAAAAATACGCAATGCGCATTTTCATTGTTTTAAAATCAAAAATCATTTTTTTATTTCCATAAATCACTGGCTTCTTGGCTTTTGAGAAAATTTTTTGCAAAAATCTTCCCCATTCACTTCATTGTTTTAGCTTTGTAAGCGGTATGTGTAAGTTGCGCATATTATCACGTTGGGCGTCATTTTAAATAGACCTTATAGATGGAAATTAATCATAGACAACAAGACAAATTTTCGGCAGAACATTCATCACTTTGGATTGAATTAGTTGATGGCTCAAAACGTGAAATTAACTTTCTTGAAATCGAAAAAGCAATTAAGGATTTTTGTTTCATAAGACACGAACTCTCAAACTATAGCTATTTATATGCAAGTCAATTATCGTTTGACGGTCATTTAATTTTGCCATATTGGGAATACCTATTTATAAATGGACAGATAAATGAAAGCGACAAAGACGAATTAGAAGAAGGTGCTTTGCTAACAATTTATCTTTATTTCAAAGAAATCTATGAAGCAGAAGGTTGGAGCTTTCTTTACAAACATAAACTCTTTGAAACTTTTCAAAAAACGCTTGACACATATATTCCAGACAAGGACAAAAAAAGGGAACTATTCGAAAAAATAAAATTTATTCAGACACATTATTCAAATGAAAAACTTGGTGACCAATATTCTGAAAAACTTGACAAAGACGAGGAAATATTAAGACAGACCTTGACACAAAACGATGAGTGGGTTTACTACGAGTTTGTTGAAAAATATTACATTGACCTTGCCAATTCATTTGAGCCTTTACGACAAAAAACTAAAAGCTTTTTTGACAACATACTAAATGGCAGACGAGAATAAAAACGAACGCCCAACATGGGGTTTTATGCAAGTTGGGCTTGACAAACTTAACGTCAGCAAATTGCAAAGCCAGGCTTTAGTTCGGGCTGGACAAACATTGTTCAACATTAGTTTTAACTTCAACAAAATATTTTTACCAGTTGTTGCAAGTCTTCCCCTCTTTTGACTATCAATACCATAGTTACAGCAAGTGTTTAGCGCAGCGGCACTTGCACCCGCCAAGCTAACTTTTACTCCGTTGGCGTAAGTCTTCCCGACCTTATCCAAACAGTTGTGCTTCTGTCCCTTGAGAAACACCTATAGTTCCAGCAAGAATTGAGCGAAGCTACTGATAGTTATCGGGATTGCGGAATGTCTGCAATACTCATCGCAAGTGCCACTTCGTTCAACACTTGCTCAAACTTTTGCTTTTATCAAAATAGAAGCGATGGATTTTTTGGAAGACTTGTGAAAACGGATTGAATGTCGGCGCTACTCATCCGCAGGGTGCCAGGAAAATCTTCCACAAGAGCCGCTGCGCTCGCTTGCTGGAACTTTCCTATTTTTGCAAAGCCTGAGACCAGGTTTTGGCAGCAAACAAGGAAAGACTTGAAAAAACTGAGTAGCGGATACAATAAGTTGCCAACAAGTCTAAGAAACCAAGTCCCATAGGCAAACTGTTGAGAACTTTAGAACGTTTTCAAAAAGTTAAAATGAACAAAAAAAGTAACTTGCTAAATAACTTAGTAGAATAAAAAATGGAGATAAAAACGGACTTATACTTGGGTGACAGCAAAGAGCAATTAAAGTTAGTGCCAGACAACTCGGTGGACTTGATAGTCACTTCCCCACCCTATGCAGACCAGCGAAAAAACACATACGGCGGCATTCACCCCGATAAATACGTTGAGTGGTTTTTGCCTATCTCCAAACAACTTTTGAGAGTTCTCAAACCGACAGGAGCTATCGCACAAAAACCTTCACCGGGTTTTCCGCTTCTATTCCTAACGCACTAAAACAAGCAGCATACCATGAGCTATGAACGCAGAATGCGTGATGAACATAGAATGCCTTCAAATGAAGAGATTGAAGATGCGTTGTTGGTGTCATTGTTCAACCACAATGGAACAATAAAAGAATTTGCATCAGGAGAAGAAATAGTAAACGAAATAGCAGAATACTTTCAGCTTAACGAAGAACAGAGAACAGCAGTACTTGAAAGAATTTACCGAAAAGAAAATAGGATTGTGAAATCGCCTTTGTGGCATAGGCTCCTCTATCGTGCCGCTAATTCCTTATCCAATAAAAAATTTGTTTCAAATCCAAGTAGCACGTTCAATTTGACGCACAGAAAGGAGTGGATGCTTACAGAAAATGGATATGATGAAGCTCTCAAACTACTTAAAATTCCAACGGAACAAAAAGAAGTGTTACCAATTCGTTCTTATGAAGTTCAGAAAGTTGTGAATAAATTAATTGAAGCACCAAGACCAGCGAATTATCATCCTATTCAAGATAAAAGAACTACAACAACTGTCACGAAAGAAATATCAATTAGAAAACGGGGTTTCAGGCAAGCTGTTATTGAAGCATATGATTTTAAATGTTCTGTTTGTGGTTTAAAAATTAACTCTCCGAAACGCAATATTTGGGAAGTTGAAGCTGCACATATTGTTCCGCATAGCTCTAAAGGAAAAGATGATATTTTAAATGGAATATCACTTTGTCATCTGCATCATTGGGCATTTGATGTAGGTTGGTTCAGCCTTTTGGATGATTACACACTAACTGTTTCTCCCGAAGCCGATAATCTAAAGGATGAATTTGGTAAGCTTGGAAACTATGAATTCATAAAGTCACTGATGCAATCAGTTCATAAAATATCACTTCCTATACACTCGAACATTTACCCACATATGAATGCTATCAAATGGCATAGGGAAAACATTTTCAACAAAAGATAAGTTATGGAAAATATTAAACGTGACACAATAATCTATTCATTAAATATTGAAGATTTACAGACCGTTGCACTTGAAGAAATAGGCAGAGAATTGTCTCAAGATGAAATAGCAAGAATTATTGATTTAGTAGCCACAAATATTGGCTGGTACGATGCAGTTGCCAATGCTATTCGTACAAAAATCGAGGTTGAAGAACCTTCTTGAACCAGTTGTTGCAAGTCTTCCCCTCTTTTGACTATCAATGCCATAGTTCCAGCAAGTTTTTAGCGCAGCGGCACTTGCGCCCGCTAAGCTAACTTTTACTCCGTTGGCGTAAATCTTCCCAACCTTTCCAAACAGTTGTGCTTCTGCCCCTTGAGAAACACCTATAGTTCCAGCAAGAATTGAGCGAAGCTACTGATAGTTATCGGGATTGCGGAATGACTGTAATACTCATCGCAAGTGCCATTTCGTTCAACAATTGCTCAAACTTTTGCTTTTATCAAAATAGAAGCGGTTGATTTTTGGAAGACTTGTGAAAACGGAGAAGTACGCATTTTGTATTGTAGAAGCACGAAACAATACAAAATGCGCACTTCGCATTTTGTATTGTCCTGAAAGTGAAAATCATTTTTTCGATTTGTAAAACGCTGATTTTCTGATTAGTAAAAATTCCTATGTCTCAATTGACGAATATTAGATGGTTTTTTTACATTTGCGTGTAAGGTGCGAAAGGTTCGCATATTATCACGTTGTAGGCAATTTTACCGAAACAGCGTACCAATAACAAACAGAAAGTAAAATGACTAAATGACAACAGAAATAATAGACGACCTAAGAGGAGAAAATAACAATGCTTTCGGACAACTTTACAAAGAGTATTTCGGAATGGTTAACCGTTTTGTAACCAACAATAACGGAAGGATAGACGATGCCGAAGATATTTTTCAAGACACGATGATGGTGCTTTTGGGAAAACTTCGCCAAGACGATTTTCAACTTACTGCGTCTATCAAAACCTATATTATGGCAATTTCAAAAAATCTTTGGCTCAAAAGATTAAGAACAGCTTACCGAGAAACAGAATTTACTGACATTCACGACAACAAATTTTACGAAGAGATAAACCTTGCCATAGAACAAGAAAAAAACTATTGGGACAAGTTGCAAAACTACATTCACAAAATTTCAGACCATTGTCAAGGACTTATCCACGACATATTTTTTAAAGAAAAAGCAATTGAACAAATTCAACAAGAATATGGCTATTCTACCAAGCATAATGCTCAAAATCAGAAACATAAATGCGTTGAGCAAATCCGAAAAGTAAAAGACGAAGACGAGAAAAGAGAAAAAAAATAATTTTTTTTTCATTCTCGGGTGATTAATTCAAAGCATTGGTATAAAGGTATAGTTCGTCAATAATGGCAACTATAATTAAAAATTTATATACAATGGTTTCAACAATCAAAAAATTCGGATTTGCAGTTTTTATAACTGTAATGGGTGCGTTCACAGCAAACGCACAAAACGCTACAATGTGGAAATTAGACAAGTCACATACTTCTGTCAATTTCTCTGTTAATCACTTCTTTTCAGCCGTAACAGGTAAGTTCTCAACTTTTGACGGCAACTTCAACTTTGACCCAGCCAATTTACAAGGAAGTAAAGCAGACTTTACTATTGCTGTAAAAAGTGTAAATACAAACGATGGCAAAAGAGACAAACATTTGCAATCAGCAGACTTTTTCAACGCAAAAGCATTTCCAAATATGACTTTCAAATCAACCAAAATTGAAAAGAAATCAGAAAAGGAATATTTGGTTTATGGTAAATTAACAATCAAAGACAAAACCAAAGACATGATTTTACCTTTCAAAGTTACAGGCGAAATGGAACACCCAATGATGAAAGGAACGGTTATTTTAGGACTTACAACAAACCTTAAAATCAATAGAAATGATTATGGTGTAGGAACTGGCGATTGGGCTGCGACAATGGTAGTAGGCGATGAAGTGGACATTAACATTCATATGGAATTAAACAGAATGAAATAATGAAAAACATACTATTCATAGCATTTTCAGCCATTGTATTGGTGGCTGTTTATGCCTTTGCAAATCCAAAAGTGGATTTCAAAGCCGACACAAAAGAAGGCATTCAGTTTCACAACGGAACTTGGGAAGAAGCCTTACAACTTGCAAAAAAAGAAAACAAATTAATTTTCTTGGACATTTACGCCACTTGGTGCGGACCTTGTAAACAACTGAAAAAGAATTCTTTTTCAAGTGCAGAAGTTGGAACTTTTTACAATCAAAATTTTGTAAATGTAGCCTTTGACGGAGAACAAGGAGACGGAGCAATGTTAATGCAGAAATATGGTTTACGCAGTTTTCCGTCATTGCTTTTCATAGATGGAAACGGAAAAGTGGTAGGACAAACAGGTGGTTATCATAAGCCAAACCAACTCATAGAATTAGGACAAAAATTTACTAAAAACTAAACTCAAAATTATGAATAATAAAATTCAAAAATCAATTTTAGCGGGCATTATTGGCACAGCCATAATGACCGTAGTGATGATGGTTGCACCGATGATGGGAATGCCTAAAATGTCGCCACCAGAAATGCTTTCTGGTATGTTAGGAATGCCAGTTTTTGTAGGTTGGATTATGCACTTTATGATAGGAATAATGTTTGCATTTGTTTACACATACTTGTGTATTTTCAAATGGAAAATCAGCAATGTATATCTTAAAGGTGCAGTTTTTGGAGTAATTGCTTTTGTAGTTGCTCAAATAATGATGGGTATTATGGGTGCAATGATGCCAATGCCAAAAATGGAAGGTTCTATGATGCTGACAATGATAGGAAGTTTGATGGGACATATTATTTTTGGAATGGCAGTTTCAAAAACAGTCGGAAACGCTTATTGTGCCGACAAATCTTGTGAAACAAAATAATAAAATTATGGACTGCAAAACAGAAACCTGTAAACGAGTAACACCAAAATTTAAACTGACTTGGTGCAACATTAAGACGATTTTAATGCTTGGTCTTGCAATCTACTTTTGGCTGACGAACAAATAAAAACTGCCTACAACAGGGGTTTTGCAAAAGTGGGGCTTCAGTGCTTAATTCAACATTTGTGCTTATATTTGGCATTAGTGATGAATTGAGCATTTGTGCTTTTAATTCCCCACCTTCGCAAAGCCCCGAACCGTTACCAGTCCGAAAAACACTCCTCCCCCCAAAAAACACCAACGGCAGCCCAAGCCCTGCCCAGACTGCCGTTGGCTTTCCACTTCCTCACACTCCTACCCCACTCCGTTTGATTGGCTCATCGCTGCTTCCACTGCCTGCGGCTGCGCTTCCCCGTTGTTCGGGGCGGCGGTGGCGGCGACGATGCTGAAGCCCCAGTCGCTGAGGTTCCTTTCGTTGCCCCGGTAGATGCCGGTCAGGATGTCCCGCACACTGCACACGAAGTAGAGTACGGTCCCGGAGGTTTTGGTGGTCTGGCCCTTGCTGATGCCGAGCCGGTTGTTGCCGGCTTCGGTGGCAGTTTGGGAGCCTTTGCGGAGCTTGTCAATATAGTCGAACTTGGGTTTGGCCACGTCGTATAGGTTCTGCAATTGCGCCATGTCCAGGTTTTTGAGCGGACTGCCTGGCCCGTCGCTGCTGTTTTTCGCCAGTATTTTTTTCGAGAGCTTCAGCAGTTCTTCCGCCTCGCTGGGGAGTATCACTTTCAGTTCCCCTTTCGAGGCGACGATGTCGAAGCCCCATTCGTTGAGCTTGCGCAGGTTCGAGCGGTAGTTGCCGGACAGCACGTCCCGCACGGATTTTATGCAATACTTCATGGTGCCCGATTGGTAGCTGCTGTCGTTGTTCATGATGCCCAATTCGAGGTTGAGATCCCTCGTGAGGCGAACGCTTTCCTTTTTCTGGTCGTCCTGTATTCCTTTTTCGATTTTGGCCTTGTCGTTGGCCCCTTTCAGGTCATCGGCCATAGTCTGTGGGATGGGAGATTGGTCTCCATCTTGCTGGTGTTTGGCGTATATGTCGTCGCCAAGTTCCATCAAACTGTCCGGGTTGCGGGGAATCTCGATGCGGTATTTTCTACCACCCATAGCTAGTGAAATTTTATTGGGGAATGTCACGCAGTGTAAGCCGCTGCGGGGCAGTCTTCCAGGTTAATATTGAAAGAGATGAAAAAACGGCCTTGGTACTTGTTTTTTATTACATCTGCTTATCCGCCAAGCAGGAGCGTAGCGTTGTTCGGCACAGTTGGGTGTATTATCGAAGAGTTCAATAGCCTTTACCCTTAACAATCATTTCGACACAAATTCTTTGCCAGTTTATTACTAAGTAACATTTGTAAGTAAAAATCCTTGTAAACCCTGCATGGCTGCTGGCTTTTGGCCCTTGGCAGTTGGCCGATGGCGGGGGCCACAAGCCGGTAGGGGCCTCCTCCTGGCCATCCAATACTTTCAGTGGCCCAACTTGCCTGGTCCATCATAGCAGCCTGCCAGTGGTGATTGAAGCCCGTTCGGTGCCCTACTTTTTCCTTTCTACGTCTTTCCTAAAATAGTAGGATGTAAAATTTTGGTTCTTCGTGATTGCTTGTGGGTAAATTGAAATGGTGCATCTATCATCTTGTAGCCTCCCATTTTATAGATAGTCGCATTTGAAATTGATGTTCAGGTTCAGAAAATTAGCAGTCACATCCGTCCCGATAGGAATCGGGAGGAGGGGTTATCAAACCCCGGTGTCCTGTGACGCCGGGGTTTGTTAACCCCTCATCTCGAAGGGTGTAGCAAACTTGTTCACCCCAAATATCAATTTCAAAGGCGACTATCTATAATGGCAGGAACTAACAAACTCCTCGAATCCACCTCTAACTTCTTTACAAAACATCAGCATTTACAGTACTGATGGGCATTTTGACGTGGATGTTCTGAAAAGAAGATAGATGAATGTTGTGCTGCTATATCAAGCCCCTCGTTGAAATCGAAGATTCACGCAAGTAAACGAGGGCTTACAAGATGGTAGATGTTTACGCACCCGAAGTCACGAAGAACCAAAATTTTTTTCATCCCTTGTCTTTGTCCCTTGCTTCGGCGGAAAACATGATGCAATCCCTGTCTTACTTTTTGGATGCCTTGGAGAACTGGGATGAATCCTTGTCTTACTTTTTTTATTCCATCGAAAACTAAATCCATTCCTTGTCTTACTTTTTTCGTTCCACGTCTTACTATATTCAATCCTTGTCTTACTATATTCAATCCTTGTCTTACTATATTGAATCCTTGTCTTACTAAATCGAATCCTTGTCTTACTTTTTTCAATCCCAAACGTTTGGGAATGCTTTTAGAAAGACAAGGATTCAATTTAGTAATCGTCGGAAGACTTATAGAAAGAGCCGGAATGCTTATTTTATTGGAGTTTCGCCTTATTGGTCGAGCGGAGGCGGGTTTTTAAGGGCATTGGGGTTATTGGGAAAGTGGGGGGTGTGGGGATGGACTTTATTGCACCTAATAGGTATTCCCGATTTCGGGATAAGTCGTGCTGATGGGTCCTGGGGGCGAAGCCCCTAAAATCTTCTCCCCCGGCGATCCGCCCCTTGTTGCTGCAAGTTTCCAACGGCAGAAATTAAAACCCTGGCTTTTGTGCTTTTAAATAAAGCTACAGTTTAAACAAGGAACTGTCGTATTTTTGCAAAGCCTGAGGCCGGGCTTTGGCAAGCAACATGGGTAGGCCATAATACAGCGGTTTTTAAATAGTAGAGCCGTTATGAATAAAAACAGATTATTCTATTTAGACAACTTAAAGACATTTCTCATCATTTTAGTTATCCTGCACCATGTGGGCCAGGGATATGGCCCATCTGGAGGATGGTGGTTTTACATGACATCCCAAGCAGAAAGATTAGAGTGGATGGGACGCTTCTTTTGTGTAAATGCATCTTTTTTTATGGGTCTGTTTTTTATGATTTCTGGGTACTTTTTTGCCCCATCCTATGACAGAAAGGGGTTTGAGAAATTTACCATTGACAAGCTTTTACGCTATGGTATTCCATTGGTTTTTGCATATTGGGTATTGATGCCGCTTATCTTTTATTTTAATTATGAATTGTACAGCGATAATCCTTCACTGCCTTTTCTTACGTTCTTTCAGAAAATATACCTGGGCATTGGCCAGCAGCCCGAATGGTTCAAACCAATACTTACCTGGCCCGAATCTGATTTGGGATTTGGCCATCTTTGGTTCGTTGAAAACTTGTTGGTTTATGCCTTGCTTTATGGAGGTTTTCGTGCGATATTCCGGAGAACATCGTTTGCCAACAAATTTACCCTACATGTTTACTTCTTTTCTTTTGCTTTTATCCTGATTGTTACAGCCGCAACGGTTTTGGTGAGGGATTACCAACAGGTAGGAGATATTAAAAATGTTTTAGGATTTTTAATGATTGAAGTCGCTCATTGGCCACAATATTTAGGATTTTTGATTTCAGGCATTATAGCCAGCCAAACCAATCTGTTCCAAAAATTTCCGTCCATGTTTGGAAAAATCCTTTTGGCGATTGGGTTACTCATGGCAGCCAAGGTTTATTTTCCATCCCAATTTCCTGATATAATTAATGCTTGGTCAGGGCAGTATTTTGAGGTATTTGAAACAATTTTAGGGTTTTCTTTGAGTTTTGGCCTCATTGTCTTCTTTCGCAATTACCTGAATTCTACCAATAAATTATTCAGCAACATGTCTGAAAATGCCTATGCTGTTTACATTTTCCACTATCCAATTGTCATCGCCATTCAGTATAGTTTTGACAAGGTTCCAATTAGCTTGCTTGCTAAATTTTTGATAGTTGGTATTCTTTCTATTATATCTTCCTTTGCTTTTTCATTGATGGTTAGAAGACCAAAAATGATAAGGAGGGTATTATAGGCTTATAAAACTGAAAATATAAGAGCACAACGACACAACAAGCGGGTTAGTCAATAAGGGATTTAGTGGTATTCGAAGGTTTGTAGTTCATAGTTCTACTAAGTGTTCAGCGCAGGGGCACTTGCAAGGATTAGCTTAAGGCAATAGTTTGGTTATTCGTGGTTTCTTTGGACGAAGGTGACGGCACCTCAAAAGGGCCGCACAGGCTTGCCTATACTCACAAGTTTTGATGGCCTTTATGAGATGTCATCATCGTCCTTACATCAGTTGAAAGATAACACTACCTTTTTGTACATTGGCTTAAAAGAGCTGCCGTTCTTGTTTGGAGGAATCGGGGGCGGGCGGTATATTTGTTGGGTGGACTGCCTTAACGTCGGGGAGGTTCAGAACCTCCCCGACGTTTATCGGGAACCGGATACGGCCTTGTAGTTCAAAATGAAATGTTGGAAAATGGTATTGCCTGTTTTGGATAGTCGGTTGAGTAAAATATGCAATACGGCAATCCAGAGTTAGCATCAATAAGAAAAATGAAAAACGAAATCAGCAAAGTCATTGTCGCAAGTGATGTAAATGAAAGAGACGGAATTGGAGTCGAAATTTATGTCAATGACAAATTTATTGCTGAAATTTTCAGAGATGATACAAATAAAACGAGAACCATAACATTATACCAAAAGGAAATTAGCTTGGAATTTATGGAAAAATGTATCGAAATATTTAAGAAAGAAATTCCTTGGGATTTCATCGAATACGCAGAAATGATTTACCTGAAATTTGAAGCACCGAAGACGGATAAAGACGAAATCAAATCGAATAATGTAAAGAAGTCCATCACAGACTCAGCAATCAGGTTTTTAAAAAAAATTATTCCAGAGGCAAATCCTGATTATGACGATAAGATAGATGAAGTGAAGTTTTGGATTGTTGAGATTGATAAAGAATCAAATTTGCCGAATAGGGAAATAGGTTTAGATAGAAAAGAAAATGTGATTATGATAATGCCTGATGACAGAAATTATGGTTATTGGACAGACAATAACTTAAAAAAAGAAGATTTTGAATCTCACTTTGAAACAGAAGAAATTATCGAAAAAGAATTCAATGAATTGTGGAATAAATTTGTAAATAAAAAAGAATACTGATGCTAACAAAGCATACAAACGGTCATGCCCAGCAAAAGCTGGTCACACCGTTTAGGCGAGACCGTTCATATCAACCTATCACCATCACCTCATCAAAAAATGGAAAATCCAATACACCTCGCCAACCGTTTCAGGGAAGTACTTTTAAACGGCAAATGGATTGCCAACACCAATTTTAAGGAACAATTGTCCAATGTGACCTGGGAGCAGGCCACCCGCAAAATCGGGTCCTTGAACACCATTGCTGCATTGGCCTTTCATATCAATTATTATATAAAGGGGGTTTCGGATTTTTTTGAAAATGGTGCGCTTGAAATCCGGGATAAATATAGTTTTGAGGTTCCGCCTATTACCTCAAAAGAGGACTGGGAAGGCTTGCTGAATAGTTTGTTCGCCAATGCCGAGAAATTTGCAACTCAGGTCGAACGGATGCCAGATGAAACACTGGAGGAATCGTTTGTAGATGTGAAATATGGGAATTATAGAAGAAATATCGAAGGTATTATTGAGCATAGTTACTATCATTTAGGGCAAATTTCCCTGCTGAAAAAAATGATAGCGGAAGCTGGAAATGGGTAATTGGGGAATTATGGAGGCGAATAAATGTATTTTGCGTTGAGCGTTGGCCTCACCCCCGCCCCTCTCCTATAGGAGAGGGGGGCAAACTCTGCTTACTTGGCAAAGTGTAATTACTTGCAAATGAGGCAGTCTCTACTCCCCTCTCCTATAGGAGAGGGGCCGGGGGCGAGGTGTATCTTCTTAAACTTGACAATCTCCCTATTCATTCCTTAAACTCTCCACCGGATTGGCCCTGGCCGCCCAGAATGTTTGCGATACCACGGTGAAAAGTCCCAAGAGCAACAAGATGCCGATTCCGCTGCCGACGATTACTGGATTGACCGTGATGCGGAGCGGGAAATTGTTCAACCACAAATTGGCCACAAAAATGGTGAGGGGGACGGCAACGGCGATGGCGATGCCCAGGAGCAGGAGGAAGCTTTTTGACAATTGCCAAACGATATTCCCTTCGCTGGCCCCCAATACCTTGCGGATGCCCACTTCTTTCACTTTTCCTTCCACCGTGTAGATGACCATGCCCAACAAGCCCAAACAGGCGATGACGATGGTGAGAAAGCCTACAAACCCAATGATTTTGGAACCCATGCGGAAGAATTTGGCCATGCCATATACCCGCTCGTCAAGGAAGTAGGCTGTCCACGAAATATCGGGGGCAGTTTCGTCCCACACCCGATGGATGGCGGCGACGGTTTCCTGTGTATTGCCGCCGCTGATGCGGATATTGGCATTGTTGGCCATATTGTTTTTGTGGCGCAGCCCGAAAGGCATAACGGGTGTAAACCAGATGTCGCCGTGGAGGAAATCTTTGGCCACGCCAATGACGACCAGCGAATTGCTGTCCAAGGTGACGGCTTGGCCTAAGGCTTCCTGCGGATCTTTATAGCCCATGATTCTGGTGGCGGTCTCGTTGAGGATGATGAATTGTTCTCCCGGCGAATTGTCGTCTTCGGGGAAATTTTTCCCGGCGACCATTTCCATTTCCATATTCTCCATGAAATTGCGGCTGATATAGTTTTGGTTCAAGATCATGGAGTCTTGTCCCTGGTTGAATTGGGCAATCACACCCTCCGTTTCTCCGGCCAACATCACGAGGCTGGAAGACGACACGGCCGCTACGCCTTTTATTTGGGAGACTTTTTGGGAAAAAACGTTGAAATCGGCACCTTTCATTTGCACGTTCAGCACGTCCTTGATGTTTTGGCCCAAATCGGCGTGCATTACATGGTTTTGTTGTTTTAAAACAATGATGACCGTCAAAATAAATATCAGGGACAAAGCAAATTGGATGGTAATCAGCGCCTTGCGGATGCCGATGCGGGAAAAGAGCTTGATATTGATCAACTGCTGAATAGCCTGTAAAGGCTGGTAAGCCGAGATATTGAAAGCGGGGAACAATCCTGCGATCAGGCCGACCCCCAGGCTAAAGCCGAAGAAAATCAGGTAGTTCGCCCAGGATTTGTCCAGTAAAAAAATGGTGGACACAAAGGGATCGAGGTTGAAAAAAGCTGGTATCAAAAATTCGAGCAGGCAAACCGCCACGCCAAAAGCGAAGACTGAAATGAGCATGGCCTCGCCCAGGAATTGCAGCACGATGTCTTTTTTTCTGGCACCTATCACCTTTCTCACGCCTATTTCCCTCGCTCGTTTGATGGAGCGGGCCACGGAGAGGTTCATATAGTTGAAACAGGCTGACAGGATGATGATAAGGCCCAGGGCCATCAGGAAATAAATCACGATGGTCGGCGTACCGACGCCTATTTCATTGGCCAAATCACGGCTGGGCATCACATCAGCCAATGGCTGCGGCTCAAATAGATAATGCTCTTGTTTGTCCTTTTGGCTATATGCGAGGGCCTGCTCTGCCAGGGCTTGGTCGAGCGTGGCTTGGTTGGCTTTTTTGTCCAACAACAAATAAGTGTGCCCCTGCCAAATGTCGTCAAAATCATAAATGCCGGCCTGCCCCTGTTGTTCTTTGGTAAAAGCCTCGGAAATAGTGGAATATGAAAATAGGTAATCAAAACGGATATGCGAACGGTGCGGCGGTTCGGGGATGATGCCGGTGACCGTAAAATCTCCAAAATCGCCCATCTGCACGGTAGCGCCAAGGGCTTCGGCCTCCGGGAAAAACATTTTGGCCGTCGGCTCTGTCAGCACTATGGATCTTGGGTTGGCAAGTGCGGTGCTTTTATCTCCGGCTTGCCAGCCAAAAGTGAATATCTCCAGGAATTCGGGATCCACGGCGTAGCCCCCGCCTTCTGCACCGAAAGTTTTTCCATTGATTTTAAAATCAGCGGATTGCCTAAAAACCCTCGTCACCTGCTCGATGAAAGGATATTTTTCCTTCAGCGGCTCCGCCAAAGAGAGTGGCGAATTGGCGTATTGGGCAGTTTTGAGCGGTATATTGATTGCTGCCTGATTGGAAATGACCCGGTATATGCGATCCCCATTTTCATGGAATTCATCATAGCTATATTGATCCCGCACAGCCATAATTACCAGCATACAAACAGCCATACTGGTGGCCAGCCCGAAAATATTGAGGGCCGAAAAAAGTTTGTGTTTGCGCAATTGGCGGAAAGCGATTTTTAAATAGTTGTTGTACATAAGCAGTTGTTAATTATTGGACATTTGTAATTGGTCATTGATCATTGGTCATTATATTATTAGTCATTAGTCATTGGCTAATATATTGACAATAAGATGTGTGAATAAATAATGCTTAAAACATTAGTTGGCATTCGGCCATGACAAAGACCATTTTTTATAAAAAAATAATTCAACATCATCATGCTATTTTAAAAATAACCCAATGCCCCCAATGACAAATGACCAATGACAAATGACTAATGACAAATGACCACCTACTCACTCCTCAAACACTTCACCGGGTTCGCCAGCGCCGCTTTCAGGCTTTGGTAGCTCACCGTCAGGAAGGCCACCGCTACCGCCACGACGCCCGTCAACACGAAGACCGACCAATGGAT
Source organism: Saprospiraceae bacterium (assembly GCA_041741095.1). Lineage (GTDB taxonomy): Bacteria > Bacteroidota > Bacteroidia > Chitinophagales > Saprospiraceae > UBA6168. Next base: position 35,986 of record JBGSKQ010000032.1, on the reverse strand, counting down.
ATTGATGTGATAGACGAAATCTTGCAGCCATTTGTCCATGAAATAATAGGCCATCGGAGTAGCAATAAGCAGCGATAACAAAACCAGTTTCAAAAAGTCCTTGGAAAGCAGGCCGACAATGCCCGCCGTGGTGGCACCCAGCACTTTGCGGACGCCGATTTCCTTCACCCGCTGGGCGGCGGCATGGGTGGCCAAGCCGAACAGGCCAAGACAAGAAATCAGGATGGCCAGAATGCCAAATGCCTTGCAGGTAGTGGACAAGCGTTGGTCATCTTCATAAAATTGGGCAATGCTTTCGTCCAAAAATTCTCCATTGAACACCTGTTCGGGCAGCACGGAATCGTAAGCGGCTTTGATTTCAGCAGCGGTAGCGCCCAGGTTGCCGGGGCGGATTTTCACGCCCGCCGTCCAGAAAAACTGTTTGTCCGTGGTCAGTACCAAGGGCATGTGTTCTTGCCGGAAGGAATGGGTGTGGAAATCTTCCGTCACGCCCACGATGCGCAGGTGGCGGCTGCCCCAGAGGTGGAAAATTTCGCCCAGGGCCTCTTCCGCTTCGGCGATGCCCAATTTTTTCAACATGGTTTGGTTGATGACGGCCTCCCGCATGGTGTCTGAAGGGGCGAGCCACCTGCCCGCCAGCAGTTGAATGCCGTAGGCCTGCTGGTAATTTTCATCGGCAAATTTCAAGGTAGTGTTAAAGCGCTCATCCTCCGGGCGGCTACCGAAGCGGAAATTGGAACTCCAGGTATTGCCAGAGGCAGGTTGGTCGCTGCTAAAGCTGACCGACTCCACGCTTGGCACTTTTAAAACGGCCTGCCGCAGCGCCGTTTGCCTTGCCGTGGTGAGGCTGTCCGAGCCAAAATTGAAGGTATAAACAAGGTCTTTTTTGAAACCCAAATCCTGCGAGCGGATATAGTTCAACTGCATGATAGTGACAATGGCCCCGATGATAAGCCCCTGGGCGATCACGAATTGCAGCACCACCAGGGATTTGCGCAGCCCTGCGCCGCCTGATAGGCTTTTTTCTGAGTTGCTCCGCAATGCCTTCACGGGTTGGTAGCCCGCCAATGCCAGCGAAGGGTACAGGCCCGCCAAGAGCGTGACTACCACCCCCGTTGCCACCAGGAACAACCAAACCGTCGGCTGGGTCATAAAGGGCAGCTCGTTTGGCACAGAAGAAACAAATTGCAGGAGCGGGGCCGCTATACTGGCCAAATTGGCACCCAACAGCACGGCAATCATTACGATGATGCCCGTCTCGCTCATGAACTGGCCGACCAATTGGCCCCGTTTGCCGCCGAGGGTTTTGCGCACGCCCACCTCTTTGGCCCGCAGGGAAGCTTGTGCCGTAGCCAGGTTGATGAAATTGAAACAGGCCAATGCCAATATCAGCACGCCAATGGCAGCAAGCACTTTCAGCCTGCTTTTAGGGATAATGTGCGTGCCGGAATGCCCAAAGCGGTCGTCGTGGTGCAGCTCGGAAAGGGGCTGCAGCAAATGGCTTTTGTAGCGCTCGCCGGTTTTTTTGCTCACGTATTCCTTTTCGCCAATCTTGCCCACGGCAGCATTGGCAGCCTCCATTTGCGAGGCGTCGGTCAGCAGGGCATATACTTGGTTGTTGGAACTGCAACTGTCCCAATCGCCGTCGTCTTGGAAAAAATAGTCCTCCTTCCCTTTGAGGGTGCTGTAGGAAACGAGGAAGGGTAACGGAAAGTCAGAGTTGACAGGCAAGTCTTCCACCACACCCGTTACCTGCATAGGGTACAGGTTGTCAATAAAAACCGTTTTGCCATAAGCGTCTTCCCAATTGTCAAAGCATTTTTCTGCCCAACTTTTAGTCAGCACGATGGTATTGGGTTCGTTCACTGCCGAGGCCGGGTCGCCCGCCAGCCATTGCAGGTCGAAGATTTGGAAAAAATCAGGCTCGACGAAAAAAGCCGTTTCTCCCTCGCCATTGCTGAATTTCTTCAGCGGAGAGCCACCGCCGGGGCTTTGGATGGTGAGCGCCCCCCAAAACTCTTTGATGCGGCTTTTCTTTTCAAATTGGGCAACGGAGGTCATCAACATTTCCCCGGCCGGTACAGGCACACAGACATTGTGCTCCTCCTCCCCGTCCGATTTTATCACCGAAGAAACCACCCGCACGATGCGGTCATAGTGCTGGAAGTTTTTGTTGAAACTCAGCTCATAGCTCACCACCCGGTAAATGAGCAGCACCGCCGCAATGCCGACCGTGAGGCCCACCAAATTGATGAGGGTGTAGATTTTGTTCTTGCGCAGGTTGCGCCATCCGATTTTCAGGTTGTTCTGAAACATATCAAACGAGTTTAGCGGTAAAGGTTCAATGGCCGTGCCATTGAAAATGACAGTTGATTATCAATGTTTTATAAAAATGTTTAAAAAAATTGCTGTCCGATGGTGGGTAACAAGTGTACGGAAATGGACAGCAAAGCCGAAATCGCCACAGTTTGACAAATGTCACAATAGAAGCTGCGCCCATGTCGGAATTTTGCCCCAAAATAGAGTTCACGCCGCCAAGTTTTCCCGATTTTCGGGACAGGTAGTGCAGCATGACAGTTTATTTGCCTTTGGCAGGCAGAAATTATCAACCCTTATCAACCTCATAAACTCTCATCAACTATAAATGCTAATGAATAATACCGTCCTTTATATCATCGTGTTTGTGGCTTTTGCGCATTTCGTCATCGCCGCCGTTTTTTTGCTGCGCAAATTGACGGGGCCAAGTGGCAAGGGAAGTGAGGAGGAGTCGTCGGAGGTGGTAGAGAAATTCGGGCAGGGAAAATAGAAGGGGGCAGTATAAAACCGCCCCCTATATCTTATCACTTCATATTCTCCGAAATAGCCTTCGTCCATTTGCCCACCAATTCCAACTCATTGGACAAATTAAAAGGATATTTGGAATTGTAAAATTCCAGTGTCACAGGGCCTTGGCCATCTTTCAAGGCCAGTTCGAGCCCCAATATATCTATGATGTTTACAGCGCCCGATTGGGTATTTCCGCCCCTGGTGATGTTTATTTTTTTGACATTCACCACATGGTTCAAATCAACCAAAGTATGCTGGCCAGCCGCTTCGCCATCTTTGTAGAACAGTAATTTGCGGGCATTTTTGTCCATGCCCAACACCAGATCGTTCCAAGTGTCTGACCCGTTAATGTTGAGGCCGAGGCTGGTGCAGAGGGCCTGATACCGCTGCAAGAGGGCCTTTTTTTTCTTGTTGCCACTCTTTGACAATATTATCACGGGCAGGGCAATAATGGCTATGAAAACCACACCCGTTATGATGGATGATAATTCCATATTGAATGATTTTGATATTAAAGAAATTGCAAAGTCCTAAGTGGGCCGTGCTAAACAATGCTACAGGCTGGCCATGTGTTAACACAGCAGCCTAAGTTTGCCATCATAGAATATGGATCACCAAAAAGAATGGAAAGGGAAAATGATATCCGACACCTCCAGGCCGATCGGCAGGCGGCAAAAATGGTCGTATTGACGGAATTTTGCCAAATACTGGGCGTCAGAAAAGAAAGTATGATAGGAAAAATGGAGGGGATTTACCGGGGCCGGGGGTTTGGAGTTATTTTGTGAAAAAGCGGAATTTCCCCGCTGCTCGGCTATGCCGAAAAGCGACTGATCCTGTTGTTGTTTGACCTGGTGCAAGGCATTGCCCACCTGCTGGGGCACAGCAAAAAAGCGGCTGTCGTCCAAAGGAAGGCTGTTGCTTATCTGAGCAACGCCTATCAGTGCTGCCAACCAACAAAGGGATATTTGCCGAATCGGGTTCATGGCGCAAAATTGAACATATTTTGGCAAAATTACCGCCTTTGGGTTGGTGGATGGTTAGTCGGTAAAAGCTCTTCAAAAGCGGCTTCAGGAACTTGGAGGTATCCTGTCCAGCAGCATGAATGGGCCGTGAATTTTTTCGGGAAGAATTTTTGGTTGTAAATAATTGATTATAAATGTTTTGCGCTCATTTTCCACCACTCATTCCTATTATAGATGAACACATCTGAAATTGATAGCAGCCCTTTCCGATTTTAAATGGCCATAGGTAGTGCGGTGAATGATTAGAATTTCGACTATGGGACGTTTATTTTATTATCGTCACATCGCCTTTCCTGAACACCTCTTCCAATCTCCCTCCACAGGCCAGCACGGTTGCCTTTACAAACCATACATAGACGGCCTCCTGCATTTGAGCGCCCCTATACATGCCATCCCAAGCTTCCAGGGGGTCGTAGGCAGTGAAAAGGGCATTGCCCCAGCGGTCAAAAACCTTGAACTCAAAGGACAGCGTTTCCACCTCCTGGCCGGGAAAAACCTGGAACACATCATTGATGCCATCCCCATTGGGTGAAAACGAATTGGGGATGTAGAAGAAATCGCCATTGCGGTTGGCGTTGCCCCACACCACTTGAATAGAGCGCTCAATGGTTTGGCAAGCATCCTGTATTTGCACTTCGTAGGTACCTGCTTCGCTCACGGTCATCCAGGGACGGTGGGATCCGTCAGGCCAGGTCCATTCTACGTCGTTTGGATTGCCGGATAACAATAGTGGCCGCAGGGTGGTCTCCCCAAGGTCGCATTCCAGCGTATCATCTTGTACAAAAACTTCTAAAGGCTGGCTTTCTGGCACTGTAATACTTTGTTCCAAAATGCAACCATTGCCATCTTCTACCAGAATGGAATATTCCCCTCCAACCAAACTCTGGAAACTGGGGCTGGATTGAAATGCCCCATTCATCGCGTAAATAAAAGGGGCTGCCCCACTCAGCATATTGACTTGAATGATACCGTTGGCAGCACCAGGACAGGTTTTTTCTGCCAAAAGTTCAAAATCCACGTCAGGTAGAGCGCTTACCTGCACCTGCACCAGGGAATCGCATCCGTCCACGCTTGTAAAATGGAAAGATTCGCTGTTGCCCGCAGAGATTTCCACACCATTGTACAACATAGACTCGCCTTGGCAGGTACTCAGCGTAATTTGGGTCGTAAAGCTATGGAGAAGGGTTGTCGTAGTGACCACGGTGCTGTCGCAACCAAATTGATTGCTTAATACCACTGTCACCGTACCCGTATCCAGCGCCGAGCAGGAAGAAGTTTGCATTTGCACTAAATCTGTTTGTATCTGTACCACCGTCCAAGTAGCTGAGGCTGTACAGCCGTTGGCGTCGCTGACGGTCACACCATAAGTGCCGCCTTGTGAAATAGTGATTTGCGAAGCCGTTACGCCCGTGCTCCAGAGATATTGGATAAAATTACCAGGAACTGCCAATGTAGTTTCGTCCCCTTGGCAAATATTGCCAGCCCCGGCTATTTGCAAAACTGGAGGAGTGGGCGGAACCACCGTTTCACTGTCGGAGCCAGTACAGCCGCTGGCATCGCTGACAGTAACGCTGTAATTGCCATTGCCCGCCACCGTGATAGAAGCCGTTGTAGAACCGTTTGACCACAAATAAGTGTCCCAACTGCTGCCCGCATCAAGGGTAAAAGTGCCATTGCAGTCTAGGAGCATTGCGGAGATGTCAGGCGACAATCCTGCACCGATGCTCAGGCTTTTTGCATCCGAAGCGGTGCATCCGTTTGCATCCGTCACGGTTACACTGTAAATGGCAGCTTGTGAGACCGTGATATTGGGTGAGACGGAGCCTGTGCTCCAAAGGATTTGTTGGAAATTACCCGACACGGAGAACTCTGCGTTGCTGCCTTGGCATACCGTAGAAGAACCTGTTATTTGGACTTGCGGTGATGAAAGCAACGTTACCGCCTCTGTTGCAACGCCGGTGCAGCCCGTGCCATCACTGACCGTCACCGAATATGTACCATTGGTAGCTACAGCCAGGGATTGGCTGTTTGCTCCATTTGACCATAGATAGTTAGCGTAACCACTCCCGGCATCTATAGTCGCTGTACCGTTGCAATCAGTATCCAAGGCAATGGTAGGTACAAGTGAAATGCCTACATTTAAAGCCTGGGAGGCGGTGGCAGAACATCCGTTGACATCGTCCACCGTCACGCTATAAAGCGCAGCCTGGGAAACGGTGATGCTGGTCGTATTAGCGCCAGTACTCCATGTTATTTGGTTAAAATTCCCTCCCGCAACGCTGAAAACTGCATCGCCACCACAAATAGAAGAGGGGCCAGTGATATTCGGATCAGGGAGAGGAAGTGATTGAAAAACTACCCCTGCCGAAGCCGTACAGCCATTGACGTCGGTGACTGTAACTGCATAAGTTGACGATTGCTGGACGGCGATGCTGGAGGTGGTGGCACCATTTGACCAAATGTAAGTGTCAAAGCCGCTGTTGGCTTCCAAATCCACCACCGTGCCCTCGCAAGCGTTGATAGGACCTGAAATGGCCACTTGTGGCGTCGTTGGCCCGGCGATGGTGAAAGAAGCAGATTCGGAACACCCGCTGGCATCGGTTACTGTGACTGTATAGCTGCCAGTTGGCAGGCCAGAAATGTCTTCCGTTGTAACACCATTCGACCAGCTCACCCCATAATTGGCGGCAGATGAAATGTTGATATCTATCGCCCCACTGGCTTGCAGACAATAGCTGTTGGCGATGGCCGTGCCTGCAATGCTGATATTGGAAGATTGATTAGAAACTGTTAATGCGGCAGTCGTGCTGCAGCCATTGGAACCTGTAACGGTGACGGCATAGCTCCCGGCAGTTACATTTTGAAGGTTTTGTGCCACCTCGCCACTTGACCAGTAGAAGCTGTTGCCAGTGGCAGGATTTACATTCAAGGTAATGGCTCCATTGGCTTGGCCGCAGTCCGTCGGGGTGATGCTGGACGAAAGAATAGGAACACCGCTGTTATCTGTTACCGTGAAATTAGCCGTTGCAGTGCAGGCGTCAGTATCAGTGACGGTCACAAGGTAGTTACCTGAAGGAATGTTCTGAAGGTCTTCTGTTGCTGCTCCATTTGACCAGGTATAAGTGTAACTGCCGATTGGTGAAACGGCCAGATCGATGGCTCCATTGGCATTGGAGCATGAAGTATTTGGCGTAGGCAAAGCAGTGAGGCTGAAATTGTTGCTCATGCTCAACACTTCCGCCGATGCAGTACTTGTACACCCTGTGGAAGCAGTAATGGTCACCACAAAATTCCCAGCACCAACATCCAACAAACTTGAAGCCGTGCTACCATTGCTCCATGTGTAGGAATAAGTGCCGACGGGATTGACTTCTACCTCCACCGAAGCATTGGCCTGGCCACAAATAGCTGCTGTCGCTGTTGCCGTGGCAGTCGGAACAGCCACATTTTCAGGCACAGAATAACTGCCTGTAGCGGTACAGGCGCTGCCGTTGGCGGTGACGGTCACATCATACGTGCCAATGGCCAGGTTTTGGAGGTCTTCCGTCGTCGAAGCGTTTGACCAGGAAAAACTGTAATTGCCGGTCGGGAACGTTGTCAAATCAATCGAACCATTTGAGTTGATACAGGAAGTATTGGGCATAGGCGTGGCGGCCAGGGAAAAACTGGTATTGCCGCTGGCAACGGTTGCCGAGGTTGTGGCGGTGCAGCCGTTGGCGGTGGTGACGGTGACTGCATAGTTCCCTGCGGCAAGGTTTTGCAGATCCTCGCTGGTGGCACCATTTGACCATAAGAAAGTATAAGCACCAGCCGGAGAAACGTTCAGGTCAATTGTGCCATTGCCTTGCCCGCAATTGGCGGGTATAGTGGCCACTGAAGTAGTTGGGGCCACGGTGTTGGACATTAGCACGTATGAAGCCGAGGTAGTACATCCGCCAGCGCTTGAAACTGTCACTGCATAGCTTCCGCTATTCAAGTTTTGGAGGTCTTCCGTCGTAGCACCATTTGACCATAAAAAAGTAAAAGCGCCTGATGGGGAAATATTTAAGTCTATGGCCCCATTGGGTGCCTGGCAGGAGGAGTTGTCAGTAGTTGTAGCGTTCAGGTTTATTTGAGAGCCAAAATTTTCTACCAGAAACGATTGCACCTCAATGCAGCTCGAACCAAGCGTAAGGGTCACCGTGTAAGTGCCCGACGGAAGGTTTTGCAAATCTTCCGTTGCTTCGCCATTTGTCCATAAGAAACTGTAATTGCCGGGCGGGTTGACCGTCAAGTCAATGCTTCCGTTTCCGCCCGTGCAGAGCGTATTAGGCATGGTGTTTCCTACCACTGCTATTTGCAGGGGCACATTGTCTATCTCAGCTTCGGCGGTAGCAGTACAGCCGGAGATGGAAGTGACGGTCACGGAATAAATACCACTGTGCAAATCGCTTATATCTTCCGTTGTCATTCCATTTGCCCAAAAAAATGTATTGCCATTGGGTGGGGAAACGACCAGATTAATACTCCCGCTTCCCTGCCCACAAAAGTCCGGCTGTGGTACGGGGTTGGCTATTGGTGAATTGGGATCTACATCCACGACAATATTTTCCGAAGCCGTACAGCCCGCTGCATCGGTGGCGGTCACGGAGTAGATGCCAGGCGAATTGATGGAAATGCTGGGCGAGTTGGCTCCATTGTTCCACTGATATACAACGAAAGCAGAACTGTTGCTTATTTGGATATTTCCGCTGCTACCTGCACAAATCGTCAGGTCGCCCGTCAATACTGGCGGGCCAATTTGGGTGGGCAAAATTTCTATTTCATCGGTGGCGGTGCAGTTGAACTGATTGGATACGGTCACCGTATAAGTGCCGGGCGAGGTTACAGTGATCTCTGGCGAAGTTTCGCTGCTCGGTCCCCACTCAAAATTGAAGAAGGGGCCTCCTTGAGTGCTTAAAATTGCATTTTGGCCTTCGCAGAGGGAAGCTGGGCCGATAATGGTCGGAATGTCAACCTGCAAGAAATTAGGCGTTACCTGATCGACGGCTGAACAACCATAAATTGGATGGGTAACCGTCACGCTGTAAGTCCCAGGCGTATTGACCAAAATGGACTGGGTGGTCTCCCCTGTGCTCCAAAGAATGTCGTGGTCGGGGCTAAGAAAGGCCACCAAATCAGCGAATTCGCCTTCGCAGGCCGAACCTGATTGAAAGGCATTCACATCAGCCACAATGGGTTTAAGGTGTGCTGCACCAATAAACTGACAGCCGGTTGCGTCCGTGACGGTGACCACGTACTGGGCATTTTCGGCTGGAACAGTGACGGTGGGTGAGGAACCTCCAACAGACCACTGATAGGTGTAAGGCCCTGTACCGCCTATAGCGGTAACAGTCAAGGAGATGGGTTCGCCTTGGCAATAGGTGTAAAAAGTAGGCTCGTTGACAGAAACCGAAAAGTCTTCGCATTGGGCAAGCAAAGCGAGGGGGACAAACTGGCTTGCAAACAGCGTTGACAGCAATAAACAGCGGGTAAAATTCATTTTCATAAAATGACGGATAAAGTAAGCATAGTGGATTTGCAGCAATGGCAGTAGCACCCTTGCCATTAGACACGTTCATTTAATTTTTCTGTATGATTATGGAATAGCTTTGCGAATGGCCCATGACGGGCAAAAGGGAAACCTACAGGATCGTATTATTCGCAAGTCAAAATTGTGGTCATTTATCGCTACGGCATTTTATAACTTGACCAATAGGATTTTTTGGATTCCAAACAAGTATTTGCCAGAACCCAAGGAGCCATAACTGGAAAATAATTGGCAAATCGTATGCAATGGGATACCCTATTGGCAAAAAGGTAGCAAGCAGAATTTTTAACTTTGGCTGTTTTACCGTTTAGCGACACAATGAAAAACAATCCATACTTTATTTTCCTGATGCAGTTTTTTTGCTGGCTGCTGTTTTTTCAAATTACCCACTTTGTATTTGCCCTCTACAATTGGCAATCCCTGGCGGGGCCGTCTTTTGCGGAGCTAATAACCATGCCTTTTCGGGCACTTTACCTGGATGTGGCCATGAGCTGCTATTTCATGGGCCTGCCTTGGTTCTTGGTCGTTTTGGCCCAGTTGCTGGAGCAGAAATGGCCCTGGCGCATCAATCAAATTTTTACGGGACTACTGGTGGTGCTGGTGAGTGCATTGGTGGTCGGCGAGTTGCCCATTTATGACGAATGGCAAAGCAAAGTCAGCTACAAGGCCGTCAGTATGTTGGCCATGCCGACAGAGGTTTTCAGGACGGCTACCAACCGCCAATTGTTTGGAGGGGTGGCTGCGATAATTGCCTTGAGCCTGCTTGGGATATGGTTGTTTAAAAAAGCAGTGTTTACGAAAAACATCCAGCCCAGGCGGCGGCCAGTTTGGGCTTTGCTTTTGTTCATCCTGCTCGTGCCGGGTGCGCTGGTGCTGGGCATGAGGGGTGGTTTTCAACAAATCCCGATTCAAATCAGCGATGCCTACTATTCCAAGTACCAGGTGCTGAATGCCGCCGCCACCAATTCCGTCTTTTTCCTGATGAGCAGCTACATCCACCACCAACATGCGGGCAAGCCATACCACTTTATGCCCGACGAGGAAGCGGAGGCGCTGTTCCAGGCTTCGATGCAGCCTATGCAGGACACCACGGCGCAAGTATTTTCAGTGCCAAAACCGAACATTGTCATGGTCATTTTGGAAAGCTGGTCAGCCGACCTGGTCGGTGCTTGCGGTGGTTTTGAGGGCATCACGCCGCAGTTTGACAGTTTGGCCAAAAACGGCATCCTGTTCACGCATTGCTATTCCAGTGGCCTTCGCTCCGACCAGGGCATGGCCTCCATTTTTTCGGCTTTCCCGGCGCAACCCAAAACCTCCATTATCCGAATGCCCAACAAATTTCAGCGACTGCCCTGCATCAATACGGCCTTAAAAGGGGAGGGCTATACGACATCCTTCCTTTTTGGTGGACAACTGAGCTACGGCAATATCCGCTCTTATATGTTTTTCAATGGTTTTGATAAAATCATCGAAGGGAAAGGTTTTGATAAGTCTGTTCCGCAATGCAAATTGGGCGTGGCGGATGAGTATTTGTTCGAGCGCCAGTTGGAAGAATTGTCGAAAGAGCGGCAGCCTTTTTTTGCGGCCATGTTTACCCTTAGTTCGCACTCGCCCTACGATATGCCGATGGAACCAGTTATTGATTGGGGCGACAAGGATCGGTTGTATCTCAACTCCGTTTTTTACGCCGACCGCTGCCTCGGCGAGTTCATGGAAAAAGCAAGGCAAACGGATTGGTATGCCAATACGATCTTTATTTTCCTGGCCGATCATGGCCACGGTTCGCCCAAGGGCTGGGCCTCGCACCAGCCAGAATACCGCCGAATCCCTTTGCTCTTTTATGGTGAGGCCATCCGCCCGGAGTTCTGGGGAAATGTAGATTCGTTGCCCACCACCCAATCGGATGTGGCAGCCACGCTGCTGAAGCAATTGGGTTTGGATGCCGAGCCTTATTCCTACAGCCACGACTTGTTTAACCCAGGCACCCAGCGATCGGCTTTTTACACTTTCGACGAGGGTTTTGGTTGGATAAAAGCAGATAAAAGCCAAGCCTGCTGGCACGTGAAGGATGATCGGGTGGAATTTGTAAAACCCGAAAACGACAGCTTGGCGCTGCAACAAAATTTGAAGGAAGGAAAGGCTTGGCTACAAGTCTTGGTGAAGGATTATTTTGATTTTTAGCGACGTGTCGGAAATATACTGCACGCTAATAGGTTTTGTGCAAATGGGGGCTTGGGGGCGAAGCCACCAAAATCCCCCTCCCCCGACGAGCTCCCGATAGCTATCGGGAAAGGCGGCGAGGAGGGGCGAAATTTGATTTGTACAAAACCTATTAGAGCGAAGTATAACTTTCTGGTTTTAGCAACTTCCTTGGAGGTTTTAAAATTAAGATTTAGCGACTTGAAAACTAAAATCAAATAAAAAAACCCCCGGCAGATTTTCTGCCGAGGGTAGCAATATATCATTATTATTTCACTTATTTACAAAGTCCGAACCCGCTCGCCATTCTTGTATTCCACGATGAACGCATCGCTGAAATCTTTCATGGTGCGCACTTTGGTGAGGTCGGCCTGGGCTTCTTCCACAGAGTTGTAGTCGGCCAACATCACCCGGTACAATTTGCGGTCAGAAATAAACTCAGTATCAATCCTTGCCATGCCTTTCACTTTCGCATAGCGTGACTGGGCCGGGTTGAAATTGCCAAGGGCAATGATTTGAATTTTATAATAGGTGCCTTCCGTTTTGGGCGCAGCGGCCACGGTTTCGGCTTTTTTCGTTTCGGCTGGTTTGGCCTTCACCACTTCTTTGGCCGGGCCCGTCACTTTTTCTTCCTTCACAGGAGCCGGTTTGGTGGCTACTTCCTCTTTCACAGGTTGAGGCTGGTCTTTCGCTTCCTCTTTTACGGGGGCTTCGTTTGTGTGCGTGGCAGGCGTCACATTTTCTTTGATGGCCACTTTCTGGCCGGACACGTTGGTGTCCTCTTTCATGGCCACCGGCTCGTCGTGCAGGGTATTGTAGTAAGGCTCCAGGAAAATCGGTGCCCCGAAGTCGTCATAATTTACATAATCATTGGTATCGAACTCATAATTGGAAGGATAATATCCGTCAATCATGGCTTCCAGGTAATAGCGCTTCGACGGCTCCACGTTAAACTCATAAGCGCCATTTTCCGCCAAGATTTTGGTGATGAAACGGCGCTGGCCGTTGCCTGTCATTTCATATAAGGCTACCTCAGCATTGGGCAGCACTTCTTTGCTGGTCTTGCTATACACCTCGCCACGGGCCGCCCACTGCTTGGAGGGCTGGTTGTACACCACTTCGAAAATGTCTTCGTTGGTCGTGGTGATTTTTTCCATTTCAAAGGTGCGATTCGACACCACGAAGCCCGATTTGCCAGAGGTTGTTTTGATAAAAAAGAAATCGTCGGCGCTGGAGTTGACGGGCGTTCCCATGTTTTCAGCTTTTTCCCAACGTGACCTGGCACCGTTGGCCCTGAAGACGTCAATGCCGCCGATGGAGATCTGGCCATTGGAAGCAAAATACAAGGTGCCTTCCACGGGGTTGTAGTAAGGCGTTATTTCATCGCCCATTGTGTTGATGCGGCTGCCGGCATTGATGGGCAGCGTGAAGTCGTTGGCGTTGCTGTTCAGTTCACGGGTGGTGTACCAGATGTCCATGCCGCCGTTGCCGCCGTTGCGGTTGGAGGAGAAATACAGGATTTCCGTGTTGTTGTCATGCACCACGTTGGGATGCGTAGAGGAAACGCCCATTTCGTTGATATAGTCGGGGAGGCGCTCCGGGGCCGTCCATGTTTTGCCTACCCGGCGGGTCACGTATATTTCGCACTGGGTGGTCAGGCCGCCCCAATTTTCTATTGATTTGCAGATGGTAAAATAAAAGCGGCTGGCATCCGGCGACAGTGAGCCGTTGCAGAAATGGTCGTTCTCGATGATGGGAAAATTGTCAATCGGAGAAGATTTCCCCCATTCGCCGCCCGATTTCAGGGAGCGGTAGATGCCCGCCCTTTTGCCCATCGTCGAGGAGTAGTACAGGGCCTCGTCGCCAAAGGGGAAGGGGGCGAATTCCGTTTCGGGGGTGTTTACATTGCTGCCAAGGTGTTCAATGCTTGCTGTATTGTCCCCGCCGTTCACGGCATATTGGGCGGCCAGTTCGCAGCCCCGTAGGTCGTTTTGCACGATTTGCGAAACGGTCGTTTTGTCCGAGCCTTGGTATTTGCCCAAGAAATTCACCAGTTCGCTGCTGGCTGCCTCGTATTGGCCGTCCTGTTTCAGGCAGCGGGCATAGCGCAGGCCGATGAGCGGATAGGTGGCATTTTCTTCTTTGACGTTTTTCCAGCAGTCGGCGGCATTCTTGTAGTCACGGATGGTGTAAAAACACTCGCCGGCTTTGTAGATCAGCTCTTTGTTTTTCGTTTTTTGCTTCCATGCGGCACGGTAGTGCTCGCCGGCGTCGGCATACTGGGATTTAGCGCTGAGCTGTTCGGCCATCTTGACATGCTTTTTCCAACTTAGTTTGTCCTGGGCTTGTAGGTTTACAGCGCACAAGAGCGTCAGTAACACGGAAATAAGAATGGGATTTTTCATAATAATTGCCTTAAAATCGTTTGAAAAGGTTTGCATTTGTTAGAAACGGTTTGAAGCAGTTTGTCTTGTCGCAATGGTTTATTTTCAACAAGCCAAATTGTTCAACCGATTTCAAACTACTGATTATATGACCCGTGGCCGTTGTTTTGGGAATCAGGTCTAAACCACAGTATCATGGAGTAAAAGTTTTTCAATCACTTGCGGAAAATGGCGGTGTTCCAGTTCCTGCACTTTTTTGGCAATGGTCAAGGGCGTATCATCCGGGCCTAGGGGGCAAGTCGCCTGAAAAATGGTGGCCCCTTCGTCGTATTGCCCATTTACATAATGGATGGTGATGCCGGATGCCGTTTCTTTATTTTGAAAAACAGCCTCGTGGACGTGCATCCCGTACATCCCTTTGCCGCCGTATTTCGGGAGCAGCGCCGGGTGGATGTTGATAATACGGTTTTCAAAAGCACTTACCAGGTATGCTGGCACTAACCACAAAAAGCCCGCCAAGACCACAAAATCAATCGAATATTGATTAAAAATTTTTAAAATATTTTCACTTTGGTAAAAATACTCCCTGTCTATGACCAGTGTCGGGATGCCATTTTCACGGGCCATGTCCAGTACGGGGGCATTGGCCTTGTTCGACACCACAAGGCTTACGGATATCTCCGCATGGTGTTTGAAATGCTCGATGATTTTTTTTGCGTTGCTGCCCGTGCCGGAGGCAAAAATGGCGATGTGTTTCATGAATGGTAAAAATGGACGGATTAGGGTTTATAGTTTTGGGTAAATGGTGCAGAAAACTGCCCAAGGTGCCGTGGCACAAGAAAAAATGTTGGTACAATTTAAAAAAACCGTAACTTTGGATCACTTCGTTAAGCACCGAAACTCCCCGACAAAGTTAGATCTTCAACCCAGCAAATTTCCACAATTACTATCGGCGCAGTGCAAAAAGGCACCAGTTGCCTTGCCGTTTTTAACAAAAAACTGTTTCTATACTTCTTACTAATAGGTTGTTTTTAAAAAGTATGGGCCTAAAATGGTTTTTTGGGTTTTGCCCAAAAAGTCAAGCCTATCTTTATCTTTGCACACTTTTTTAAAAATCATTCAAATATTTAGCTTGTTAGTTGAGTTTCAATTCATTAGGGCTATATTCTTTTTGATCATGTTGAAACTCACCGGCCAACCAACCGTAATTGATTGGTCGTAGCGGAGACAAAACGACGGGTCTCCCTCAAAGTTGAGCAACATGCAAATTTCCCTACTCCACCATATAACAAACCCGCCCCAGGCGCTGATTGTCCCCATCGCACAAAAAACGGACGTAGAAAGTGCCTATCAATACATTGCCGAAAAAACTAAATTGCCTGCCGAGCTCATCAAAGCTGATTTCAAAGCAGCCCACAAGGAAGTCCACACGCTGTATTTTGGAGAAAACCAACAGGGGAAACGCATCATATTATTGGGCCTGGGCGAAAAGCCAAAGTCCATTGATGTGCTGAACGCCTTCCGGTCTTTTGTTTTTAAACGCAAGTCCAGCCTGCCCGGCAGTATCGGGCTCGATTTCACCCATTACAAAGGGAATGGCAACACAACAGCTTGGATTGAAGCTGCTGTGAACGGTGTGCTGCTCGGCCTGTACGACATCGGACTTTACAAAACCAAAAGTGAGGAAAATGGGAAGGATGCCTTCAACGAGGGTGAAGCCAGCTTGCAGGTTTTTGCTGATGCAGAAAATGCAAAAGCCACCCAGTCGGCCATTGACAAGGCCGTAGCCTTGGCGCATACCCAGTTGGAAATTTTCAACCTCGTCAATGCCCCCGCCAACAAGAAAACCCCCCAGACAATGGGCGAATGGGCCATCCAATCCGGCAAAAAAAATGGCTATGAGGTAAAGGTTTTGAACAAGGAAGAAATAGAAGCGCAGGGAATGCATGCCCTATTAGCCGTGAACCGTGGCAGTGAAAACCCGCCCACTTTTATCATCATGGAATACAAGCCGAAAGGCAGCGGGCCAGTGAAAAAAGTAGGACTGATTGGCAAGGGCGTTACCTTCGATACGGGCGGGCTGTCCATCAAGCCCTCCACCAATATGCACTACATGAAGAGCGATATGGGCGGGGCCGCTGCCGTAATGGGCACGATGGAAATGGCCGCCAAACTGCAATTGCCCATCCACCTGACCGCTGTCGTGCCTGCCACAGAAAACTCCGTGGATGCCAAGTCTATCCGCCCTGGCGACGTGATTGGCTCCTATGACGGTAAAACCATTGAAGTCATTGACACCGACGCCGAAGGCCGCTTGATTTTGGCCGACGGACTTGCCTATACCGCCCGCAATTTCAAGCCAGACGTGATGATTGACCTGGCTACTTTGACGGGTTCCTGCATCCGTACGCTCGGCACCTATGCTGGGGGGCTTTTTTCCAACAACGACGAACTGGCCGCCGAACTCCTGCAATCGGGCCAAATAACTGGCGAACGCCTCTGGCAATTGCCACTGTGGGACGATTACAAACGGGAAATCAAAAGCGATGTGGCAGATTTGAAAAACTTCAGTGGCAACCCTGCTGCCGGGGCCATCACCGCTGCCAAGTTTCTGGAAGCCTTTATCCAAGACCACCCCGCCTGGGCGCACATGGACATAGCGGGCGTGGCCGTCAGCGATTCGGAATTTTCTTCCCAAAAAAGCGCTACCGCCTTCGGCATCCGCCTATTGATTGACTATTTGGAAAAGTTGATCAAAAAAGAAGGATAAGTTCTCCCAGGTTCTAAGCCTGAATGCCGCTTGAACAGCACCACTTCCCATCCGTTATCTTGAAGGAAACCTTTTCCGGCCTGGACAAATAATTAAACTCAACAAGCCTGGATATGAAAACTGAACAATCCCTTTCCTTGTGGAAAGCTACTGCGACTGTGCCCTCTTTCCTTTCGCTAAAGCAAGACCTGCAAACGGACGTATGCATTGTCGGGGCTGGCATTGCCGGCCTGACAACGGCTTACTTGCTGGCCCTTGAGGGCAAATCGGTGGTGGTGCTCGACGACGGCCCAATCGGGGGCGGCATGACCGGTCAAACATCGGCACATCTGGCCAGCGCCCTGGACGACCGATTTGAACATCTCGAAAAACTGCATGGCAGCCGGGGCGCCCAAATCGCCGCCGAAAGTCATTCGGCGGCCATCGAGCGCATCGGCCAAATCATTGCCACTGAAAATATCGAATGCGGCTATGAAAGGGTAGAGGCTTACCTCTTTGTGCCCCCAGGTGATTCGCCTGACGTTTTAGAAAAAGAACTCAAAGCGGCCCGCAGGGCTGGCTTGACCGTAAACGAAGCGGAAAAGGCTCCAATTGACGCTTTTGACACTGGCCCTTGCCTCCGTTTTTCCAAGCAGGCGCAGTTTCACCCCATCAAGTACCTGTCGGGGCTTGCCCTGGCGATGGCCGATCGGGGCGGGCTGATTTTTATTGACTCCCATGCGATAAAAATTGAGGGAGGCGAAAATGCATACGTTGAAACGCAACATGGGCAAAAGGTCAGGGCCAAATCTATCGTCGTGGCTACCAATACTCCTATCAACGACCGTTTTGTCATCCATACCAAACAAGCGCCTTATATGTCATACGTCATAGCCGCCCGCATCCCTATGGGCCTGGCTACCAAAGCTTTGTATTACGATACCCGTGAAGAAAAGGAGATGCCGGACGACGTGGCCCCCGACGCCTACCACTACGTGCGCATTTTCAGCGAAACCAAAGCCCCTGCCAGCAATGATGGCGAGGAAAACCGGGAATGGCTCATCGTCGGAGGCCGTGACCACAAGAGCGGACAGGCGGACGGCGCTGAAAATCGTTTTTTACATTTGGAAACATGGGCCAGGGAACGTTGGCCGCAAATGGGAAAAGTGGAATACCGCTGGTCGGGCCAGGTCATGGAACCGATGGACGGCGTGGCCTTTATCGGCCCCAATCCGATGGACGAAGACAATGTTTACATCGTCACGGGCGACTCTGGCAACGGCCTCACCCACGGCACCATTGCCGGGATGATGTTCACAGATTTGATTATGGGCAGGCCCTGCCCTTGGTTGGATTTGTACAATCCTTCCCGCATCACCCTCAAATCGGCCTCCGAATTTTTGAGTGAAAACATCAATGTGGCCGGGCAGTACATCAAAGATTTTGTGTCGGGCGGTGAAGTGGAATCCACAGATGAAATCCCGCCGGGCGAAGGTGCCGTCATGCGCCAGGGGATGAAAAAAATAGCCGTTTACAAAGATGAAAACCAGGCTTTGCACCAATTTTCTGCCTTCTGCACCCACCTTGGTTGTGTCGTATCCTGGAACACAAGCGACAAGTCATGGGACTGCCCCTGCCACGGCTCCCGTTTCAATTGTTTTGGAAAAGTTATCAACGGCCCGGCTATCAATGCTCTTAAGGAAGTGGAACAAATAGAGGCCAAGAAGTAGCATACTTTACGCCGCTACAGCCTTGGATTGTTCCTTGTACCAATTTTCCACCTCCCGTTCCCGGCCCCGCACCACCCTTTTTCCTTCTATCGGGCCGTGCGTTTCGGTGACGAGGGTGCATTGGCCTTCCTGCCCGTTTTTTTCAAAAAAGATAACGACCCAATCGTTCGTTTTGCCCAACTCATGGGCACGGGCCGTATTGGAAAACAGGGCGGTAAAATCCCAGCCATTTTTAACGGTATGGTAAATGGGCAACCAAGCTTCATTATTGGGGTTAAAACGTTTGGGCGCAATCAGGCGAAGCTCTCCGGCGGCGGCCATGCTGCGGTACTCTTCATCCACTTCCAGCACCAGTTCTACACTTGGCACCGGCACCCTTTCTTTTTCCACAGGGATGCTGCGGCGCAGGTCACGGCGGGCAAAACCGCTCAGCATACCCGCCAGGCTGACCTTGATGGCTTCCACCCGGCGTTGGCCAAAGCCCTCCACCTGACCCAGCCTGCCATCGTGGGTGGCCTGCTCCAGTTCTTCGAGGCTTTTTACATCCAATTTTTCGATGATGCGTTGGGCCAACTCCCTGCCGATGCCCGGCACAAGTTCAAACAATTCCAAAGGAGTCACTTCGCTGAGCAGGTTGTCGAGCATGCTTGACTTGCCAGTTTTAAGGTATTCCTCGATGACGCCAGACAATTTTTCGCCAACGCCGGGCATTTTTTGCAAGGCTTCGCCATCGTGGCTGGCCGTTTTTGACAAAGGCTCCTCTATTTGCCGGATGTTTTTGGCGGCATTGCGGTAGGCCCGGATCTTATGGGGGTTGGCCTCCTGCACTTCCAGCAGGTTGGCGATGTCGTCCAGTAAGCGGGCGATGTCGTGGTTGGATGGATTTTTATAGGTCATGGATGCAATTGTTTTAAAACTTTTTGTTTATTAAACAACTACAAGGTGCATTTTGTTAAAACGCTTTTTCGCTCACCGTGCCGGAGCGGATAAAGTCCATCAGGTCGGCGTTGAGGCGATCCTTGTGGGTGTAAAACAAACCGTGCGGGGCACCTTCGTACACTACGAACTGGTTGTTCGGGATCATCCTGGCTGCCCGCTCGCCCGCTGTTTCAATTGGTACCGTTTTGTCAGCATCGCCGTGAATGATGAGCGTAGGCACGTTGATGGAATCCATTTCGTCCGTAAAATCGGTCTGTGAAAATGCTCCGGCGCATTCCAGGGTAGCGATAGGGGATGCTTTGGCCGCCAGGTTCCTGAAATGTTCCAATAAAGGGTTGCTGACCGGATGATTGATGATATTGACCCCAAAAAACTGTTTGCCAAAGTCGTCCAAAAAACCGATCCTATCGTTTTTGATGCCTTCCGCCATTTTGTCAAACTCCTTTTGCGGCACACCGTTGGGGTTGCTGTCGGTCTTGAGCATGGAGGGCACTACGGAAGAAATCAACACCGCCTTGGTGACCCGTTCGCCGCCGTATTTGCTGAAATAGCGCACCACTTCCCCTCCGCCCATCGAAAAGCCGACCAGCACCACATCGATCAAGTCGAGCTCGTCCAACAGGAGTTTTAGATCATCCGTCAGCGTGTCGTAATCGTAGCCCGAAGAGGGTTTGCTGGATTGGCCGAAGCCCCTGCGGTCGTAAGTGATGCAGCGGTAGCCAGCTTTTATCAGTTCCGGCACCTGGTATTCCCACATTTCATAAGAAAGGGGCCATCCATGAATAAAAACGATGGGCCGGCCTTCGCCCAGATCTTCATAAAAAACCCGAATGGGGTGGCGGTTGCTTTCGGCTTCGAGGGTAGAGGTTGGGGCGTAGGCTTCGTGGTGGCCGTTCCCGTTGTGATGCACTTTCAAGTAACTCATGATGTTGATTTTTAAAAAATTGATAAGTGAAATTGAATAGCAATGAATAATCAACAGGACTTGGCTATTCTTGGGGAATTTGAAAAAAACGGGTGTAGGATTTTTGTAGAAAAGATGGGATGAAAAGCTTCCGGCCAAACGGATTTTAATAGAAAGGGAACGTTTCGGATTTGTTCAAGACATTAGGGTAGGCAAAGAGTTTCAAAAAAATTTGTTGTCAGTTTTGCCATTCTCTCGTTCATCGTTCATCATTCACTCATACGATCCGCCTATTGTTGATTGATTTTACCCATTTGTCATGCTTACAAAATTTGCAGGAATAATGGCCGCTGCCCAGTTCCTCCGTATTGCCGCAATAAGCACAGGAATATATGCCCTGTATTTTAATGGTCTGAATTTGTTCGGCATATTCGTCAGGCAATATGGGCAGGCCATATTTTATATGATCATCCTCGAAAAAAAATATGCTGAGCTGGCCGTTGTTCTCCAAAATGGCCGTGGCCACTTGCCCCAGATGGGAAACGCTGCTTTGCCGGAGCCGGGTAAAAAACTCATCGAAGGCGATCTGCTTTTTAAAAGCATCCATCTCAAATTTTCCATTTTTGATAATATAGGTTTCCGTGCCTTCCAGGAATTTTTCCACCCGTTCGCTTTTGCCCATCAAATAGGTGCTGATATTGTAGAGCACCACCACCATGACGAATACCATAAACGAATGCAGCAGGCCGACATCTTTGTAAAACATGGCGTCGCCCGCCGCAGAGCCGAGCGTCAGGATGACCACCAGTTCAAAAACAGACAGCTGGGTGACGCCACGTTTGCCCAATAGCCGTAGGCTGAGCAAGGTTACAATGAAAGTACAGGTGGAGCGCAAGGCGACTTCCGCCAAAAAAGCTGCATCTTCTTTTCCAAAGAGCAACTCGTCCCACTTGAAAATTTGCAATAATTGAAGCAGGATGAAATCCATATATCTGTCATTTGGAATTTTACGAAAAGTAGGCTAAAAAGCTGCTAATCAATAGCTTAAACTTTGACTTCAGGAAAGCTTATTCTAAAAAGGAGATGGTTCATTTTTGTTTAATTTCTTAAAAAATAGAAACCCGATGTTACTGTCAAAACACTGCAATTTTGAGTCCTTCCTTCCGCTATATTTGCGGCCTTTTTATGATAGCGCATTTGTCCAATATAGTACGTCATAGGGCGGCCCGTGCCACGGGGCTTATCTTTTCCATGTCGGGCGTGGTGCTCGGCACCTGGTCGGCGCTTATTCCGCATATCAAAGGCAAGTTTCAATTGGACGAAGCCGAGCTGGGCCTTTTGCTGCTGACCCTGCCCGCCGGGGTCACTTTGATGAACCCCTTTACCGTGCCCATCATCCACCGCTTAGGGGCTGTGAAAACGACGGTTTGGTCCTTGATCCTGACCTGCATGTTGTTCATTTTGCCCGTAGTCTCGTCCAGTATTTGGATGTTGGTACCATCGCTGTTCATGGCCGGAGCAGCTTTTTCCTGCCTCAACGTGGCCATGAACACCAGCGCCTCCCTCTTGGAACAACTGGCTGGGCTGCGCATTTTCTCCACCTGCCACGGATTGTGGAGCCTGGGGGCCATGATGGGATCTGCCTTGGCGGGCATGGCCACTGGCTGGGGCATACCGCCGCCTGCATACCTCGCTTTGCTGGCCTTATTGGAAATAGCCTTCGTTTTGTTGCTTCGGCCCAGCTTTTCCGCAGTGCCGGAAGACCACCCCGCCGCCGATGCGCCCGTAAAAAAGTCATCCGGATTTATCAAACCAAACAAGGCCCTGTGGGTCCTCATTCTCATCAGCTTGTGCACCAATTTGACGGAAGGCTCCATGACCGATTGGTCGGCAGTATATATGCGGGAAGTGGTGGCAGCGCCTGAAACCTGGGTCGGCTGGGGCTTTGCCGCTTATGCCTTTTTTATGGCGGGCGGCCGCTTTTTGGGCGATGCATTGCTGCTGCATTTTAGCAGTAAAATAGTGCTTCGGGTAGGCGGGTTCATTGCTGCCATAGGCTTTTTGGTGTCTATTTTTTGGGCGGGCATCGCTGGGGCATTGCTGGGTTTTTCGATGGTGGGGGCAGGGGTTTCACTCGGTGCGCCCATTCTTTACGCCGCAGCCTCCAAGGTGCCGGGCATGGCAAGAGGGGCCGGGCTGGCCACCATGAACACATTTGCCATGATAGGTTTCCTGGGCGGCCCAGCTTTTATCGGATTTTTGGCAAAAGCTTTCAGCTTGCCGATGGCATTTGGAGTCATTGCGGGTTTTGCGCTGTTTTGGGCGCTATGGGCTGGTCGGATTAGGTAGGAACGAGCAGACGTTGTAACAATTACATTTTTGTTATTTGACCATTTTTTTAAAATTTTAGCCACCCACTTTATAACATTGTGTTTTAAACTATTTTCTTTGTGAAAAATTAACTTGCCATTTTTTTGTTTGCGGTGGCAAAGTCCGGTAAATCCCGGTTTTTTATAAAATTCACCACCATTCAAAAACATCATCCAGCAGTACCGGGCCAATCGAATTCAGTGAAAAATTTATGTACTCAGCAAAACTAAAGGCTGTTACTGCCCTGCGGTTTTGCGTCCCAACCAGGGCCTACAGGCCGGCCTGGTGCGGTAGTGCCGTTTGTTGACATGATTGAGACCTGGCAAACACTATAAACTATGATAAAACAATACACAGAGGGGCATAACCAAGCAAATCTGACACATGGACTAATGGACGCCAAAATTCCTATTTTACATCGTTGGGGCCATTGGCTACGGCAGCCACCCACCTTCAAGCCGCTCCATTACCTGGCCTATTTGTTTGTCGGCCTAGGTTTTTCCATTGGTGTGTTTACCATTTTGTTGTTAAATGGCGTTTTTGGCCCCCTACCCTCCTCTGCCGACCTGAAAAATATCAACCACAACCTCGCCTCCGAAGTCTATTCCGCCGACGGGGTGATGCTTGGGCGCTATTACATCGAAAACCGCCTGCCCGCCAACCTCGGCGAAATTTCCCCTGGTGTCATACAGGCCGCCGTGGCCACCGAAGACTCCCGTTTTTACGAACACAGTGGCATTGATTACCGTGCCTGGGGCAGGGTGTTGGTGAAAACTATTTTGATGCAAAAAGACGAGTCGGGTGGCGGCAGCACCATCACGCAGCAGTTGGCCAAAAACCTCTACCCCCGCCAGCGTTTCCGCTTTTTGAGCATCCCGCTCAACAAGGCCCGGGAAATCGTGATAGCCCGCCGCTTGGAAGAAATTTACACCAAGGATGAAATCATGGCGCTTTACCTTAACACTATCTCGTTCAGCGGCAATGTGTTTGGCATCCGTACGGCGTCGCAGCGCTTTTTCAGCAAAGAACCCAGCGAACTGAATCCCGAAGAGGCCGCCGTGCTCATCGGCATGTTGAAAGCCACCACCGCCTACCATCCCCTGCTCAACCCCGAACGCTCCAAAGACCGACGCAACACCGTGCTGGCCCGCATGGAGAAAAATGGCTTTATTGACTGCGACGAACTGGACTGCCTGCAACAATTGCCCCTTGAACTGCACTACCGGGTGCGCACCCACAACGACGGCCTGGCCACCTACTTCCGTGAACACCTGCGCCTCGACCTGGAGCAGGAATTGAAACATTTTACCAAAGCGGATGGCAGTGCCTTCAACCTTTATACAGATGGCCTGAAAATCTACACTACCATTGATTCCCGCCTGCAGCGCCACGCTGAGGAAGCGGTGGCTGAAACTATGCGGGAAATTCAGGAATCCTACTACAAGCACTTCAAAAAATTGGATGATGCGATCCCTTACGGCAGCGAGGATCTATTGCGGCAGCAAATAAAATATTCCGAGCGCTATAGGCAGTTGGAGAAGCAAAAACTGCAAAAGTCAGCAATAGATTCAATTTTTAGGACGCCCGTGGAAATGACTGTTTTCAACTGGAAAACAGGCGGCGAGCAGGACACCCTGCTTTCTCCCTTGGATTCTTTGAAGTATTACCTGTCGTTGTTGAACACAGGTTTTATGGCCGTTGAGCCGAAGTCTGGCGACATCCTGGCTTGGGTGGGCGGCATCAATTTCAAGCATTTCAAATACGACCACATCAAATCACGCAGGCAGGTCGGCTCCACCTTTAAGCCCGTGCTGTACGCCCAAGCGCTGGAATCTGGCATCAAGCCCTGCAAGCGATTCCACAACGAACACAAGGTGTATGAAGAATTCGACGGCTGGGCGCCCCGCAACGTGGACAATAAGTACGGCGGCTGGTTCAACATGGAGGGCGCATTGAAAAAATCCGTCAACACGGTAGCCGTTCAGGTCATCCTGGAGGTGGGCGTGGGCCCGGTGAAGGAACTGGCCTACAAAATGGGGGTCACGTCGCCCATCCCGCACGAGGCCGGCATCGCTCTGGGCGGCGTTGATATTTCTTTGTTTGAAATGGTGAATATTTTTTCCACCATCGCCAACCATGGCCGAAGGCCGAAGCTCCACGGCCTCCTGCGGGTGGAAACAGCTGACGGGAAACCCATCAAAGGCCTAAAGCCACCCGACCCAAAGGGCTTTTTTCAAGCCATTACCGAGCAACATGCCGACATGATGACCTATTTGCTCACCCGTGTGGTGGACGGCAACGGCACGGCTTCCCGCCTGCGCAAAAACCACAAGGTGAAAGGCGACATTGCCGCTAAAACAGGTACTTCCAACGACAATAAGGACGGTTGGTTTATCGGCTATACGCCAAAAATCGCCATTGGTGCCTGGGTGGGCGGCGAGCAGCCGCAAATCCGTTTCCACGAAACCGTACTTGGCCAGGGAAGCAGCACGGCCATGCCTATTTGCGCCAATTTCCTCAATGATATTTACGGAGACCCGGCCTTTGAGCTTTGGCAGGAGGAGGAATTCCCGCCGCTTGACAGCCTTTCGGAAGATATGCTGGACTGTCACAAACGGGAGATCGCAAAAGATACAGCGATGGTGGATTCGCTGATAGTGCCGACAGCGCAGGAGTTGTTGGGGATGGAAAGCGGTGTAGGAAGTGGGCAATAGCAAGTCATGTCCATTTGCATCAGAACAGAATTAGTTTTTTGGCAATCATGCCTTTGTTGGTGGACAATTTAAACAAATAGACGCCTGCCGGGCTTGTCGAAATATCTATCTTACAAGGTGGCGAAAAACCCAAGGACTGCTTTGGTTCCAGCCTTATTTCCTTGCCTGTTGCATCCAACAGATTCATTTCAAAAACCTCTATTTCTTGTTTATCCCAAATACAAAGCACCTGGTCATGGGCCGGGTTGGGGGCGAGCAGGACATGCCGATCCAGTTTTGTTTCAACAATAGAACTGAGCACCACCACATTTACTGTTACCAAGCTGTCGCAGCCATTTGCCGCCACTAAAACAAGCGTGAAAGAAGTGTCCACAAAGAATGGCTCTCCATAGTCCAATACTGTATCCAACACAATTTCATAAGTTGGTAAAATAGACAGGTTGGTAATGCTTAAACTGTCGTACAAGGGTTGGGGCAAAGTGTCGAGCAGCATCGTATCATTAGCGATAAAAATGTTGTTGTAGTTCGTTGGGCCACAAAAGGAGAGGTGGCCGATGCCATACGTTACAGGTTTTTTTACCTGGTGAAAAACAGTGTTGGTTGGTACGGGGTCGTTGAAGTCGAAATAGATATGGGCAGTATTTTCAATGATTGTTCCGGGGGCAATGCCGCTGTCCAGCAGGATGTTGAAACTGATAAAACCATGCGACGCTGGCTCGTTCACATTGCTGTCGGGCAGCATAATGTCGTCAAAAGTAAAGGTCAAAACCCCTTCGCCCGACAAGTCCCAAGTATAGGGGTGGCTGGCAGGCCCAGGCCGGACGGAGGCGGGATCGAGGAAAGGGGAGAGCGTGTCCTGGATAAGCACTTTGAAGGCGGTATCCGTTCCTGTATTTTGAAAACGGATAAGGTAATCCAGGCGCCAATCAGGTTCTACGAGGTGGCCATCGCCAATACCCGTTGGCAGTGCTTGTTTGTCGTTGGGGTCAAAGGATGCGGACACGACGATACAAGTCCTATCGTAAAATGACCTGTCAGTAAGGGGCACTTGCGCCATTGCATTGAATATCGAATCGGTGATTGGCTCTGCGCATCCGGCAACGACGTTGGAAATATGTTCGGCAAGGGGATGGTTCATGGCTTGGTCGGCTACCAACCTCGTTGCCAAACCCAATGACGGCACTTGCACGGTCAAGGTTTCCCCAGAAGAAAGCTGGAAAGTATCTGCCTGCATCAGCATGACGATGTCGTCGTTCACAATTTCGACCCGGTAATTGAGCGCTTGGGACATATTGCCAGTGCCCGAGTTTTGAAGCTGGAACGTAACCGTATCATTGGAACAAGCGCCATCGGCCACGATATTGGAGCCGTCCCAATTGAGAGCAGGGAAGTTGCACAAGGAGTCGGGGAAGATATGGGCCAAGACACACTTCACAGACCCCATCACCGCCCCGCAGTCCATTTCCAAATCAATCGTGAAATTGCCACAACTTAATGCTGGGGTCGTCCCCAAAGGAAATGTGTAGGTATTTCCCTGCTGCACCGACCAGGGGATGGAACTTCCCGTTACCGCCAGGTCATTGTCAAAAGTAATTTCAACATAAGCATCCGCAGCAGGGAGCGAGCCTTGGTTGCAATAAACCACGGAAAGCAGGCCCGGCATACATGGCCGCATCCTCCAGCTTGCCTGTATGTTGACCGACATGAGCGGGCATTCGTAAAGCGTCTGAATGGGAAAATCAAGGTAGGCCGAATCGCTGCCCAGCGGCACGTAGAGCAGGCTGTCCAATAGGCAACTTTCCCAATAATCACTAGGGAGTGAAATACTGACTTCCCAGTAGCCAGTATCCACTGGCAGCGCATATCCGCCCGAAGGGCCAGTGAGGTCAAAATAAGTGAGGCCGTCTGCGTTATCGGCCCTGACCACCCAATTGGCCAGACCGATTTCAGGCATGTCGTATTGACAATTTTCGAGCGTATCGTGGAATATCGCCCCTGTCAGCCAACTGCTTTGGACTGCTGCGTTTTTGTACCAGGAAACGACGTTTGCAGTTTGGGAAAAGTTGGCAACAAGGTCAAAATCTGAATCGCCGTCAAGGTCGGCAAGTGCGTGGAATTGAACTTCGTTGCCCCCAGGAATATAATTGTTGAGGATGGAAAACTGCTGATTTCCATCGTTCAAAAGCACCCTTGGAAGAAGGTTGTTTTTAGTAATGATGTCCAAATCGCCGTCCAAATCCAAATCGGCCACCAGGATATTATCATCCAGGCTCAACACCGATTGAAAAGCAAAGGCCCCAGGACTGCCCATGTTTTTCAGCCAGCCAAGGCTTGTGACGACATCGTTCCAGCCATCCTGGTCGAGATCCACGATGACCGCCTCGTAAATTCCAATATTGGTGTCAATCGGTATTTTGGCAGAAAAGGCCCCCAGCCCATTGCCGTTGATATACCAACTTATTTCAGAAAGGTCATAAGAAACGCCCAGTACGTCCACGTCACCATCGTTGTCCAAATCCCCTGCAAAGGCGTTCGAGATAAGATCGCCGGGCGAGGAAATGAGGTGCGGGGGCGAAAAGAGGCCCTGGCCATCCAAGTTTTCGAACCATCGTACCTTAGATTCTGTGGCAGTAAAACCGCCGATGGAGGCCGAAAAAACGTCCAGGTCGCCATCGCCGTCCATGTCCACCAAGTCAAGGCTGTAAGCTCCGCCGCCATCGGTTGAAACCAATTGCTGTGTTCCAAAAGACCCTTGGCCGTCCGTGTTTTGGCACCAATAAATGGAGTCCTTTCCCGCTGCCACTACGTCCAGATCGCCGTCGGCATCCAAATCGCCCGCCGTGACCAGTGCGGCCTCTCTGACCGAAGTTGTGATTATTTGTTGAAAACCAAATTTACCCTTCCCGTCGAGGTTTTCGTACCAAGACGCTTTGTTGTCCTTTTCAGAGGCGATCAGGATGTCCAGGTCGCCTTCGCCGTCCAGATCGGCAGGGGAGGCATCCTTGGGCCGCTCCACATCGTCGCCAAAATCTTTCAAAAAGCTAAAATTGCCATTTCCGTCCGTGTTGGCGAACCAGGTAAGGCGGCCGAGTTCCGGCAATTTTTCCAGGATGTCCATATCGCCGTCGCCGTCGAGGTCGTCCACATGGACAAGCAGGAGGGCGTTGCCACCATTGGGCGGAGGCAGTATGCCAACGACTTCAAAATCGCCGTTGCCCAGGTTTTTAATCCATTGATAAGGGCAAGCCACATCTACATCGCCATCGCCGTCCAGGTCGGCGGCCTGCATGTCCAAGAGCCATTCTGTATCCGTTACCAAAGGCTGCGCTTCAAATGTCCCCAAGCCATCAGTGTTCCTGAACCAGGCCAAGGTATTGCTCTTTCCGGCCAGCAGGTCCTTGTGCCCGTCGCCGTCCATGTCTGCCGCCTCTATTGAAAAATAACCAGTGGGGGAAGAGGAGGTCGTTACCAACGTTTTATTGCCCAATGAAATAGTGGGAAAAAGGTTGGCATACCACACTACCTCATCAATATTACTGGCTGTGTTATGGATGGCCCCGATATCCAGATCGCCGTCCCCATCCATATCGGCCGGGAAAATATCCTCGAAAGGATCGGTTACAGTAGCAAGCGTCACTACGCTAAAGCTGCCCGTTGCATTTTCATTTTTGAGCAACACCAAACGCTGGCCAACATTGTCGTCTATCAATAAATCTTGAAAACCATCCAGGTCGAAATCAAGAGAAAAGAAGTTGGTTGGATTGGCATTGCCGATGCTGGCAATCAGGGCGAAGGAGCTAAATGAGCCGGCACCGTCTGTGTTTTCATACCAGCCAATTTCGCCCGAAGAGGAGGTTGCCGCAACATCCAAATCGCCATCACTATCCAGATCGCTTGCGGCAAGCCCGAAGCTGAACAAACCAATATTTGCGTCAATTTCCCGGAAGTGGCCAAAATCGCCGTTGCCATCCAGGTTTTCCTGCCACACGATGCGCCGCCTGAAACTGGAGGAGATACTCAGGATGTCCTTATCCCCATCGCCATCCAAATCTGCTGTTTGGACAAAGTGGGGATCGTAGGTCTCCACGATGTCCCGTTGGAAAAAAAACTTTTGCGCTTGGCCCACCATGGGAAAAAAGGACAAGCAGGCGAGTAACAATTTTTGCATCAAGCTGGTGTTTGACAAAAAGATGAAACAAGTAAGGTTTAATTTTCCAAAAGTCAGGGTTTGGATTTTGTTGTCAAAGAACAAATTCTTTCCTTCCTACAAGGTTCATTTTTCACAAAAAACTTATTTTCAGCCCTTTATAAGGATATTTATACAAAATTTTGTAGTGAAAAACACCAAACTGTTTGCCGTGCTGAACGCCCTTCCTGCCCGTGAACTGGGCTACCTGAAGCTGTTCGTGGCCGATCCGCTCTTCAATTCCCGACCAGACCTGCGGATCGCACTGGATTTTCTGGCCGATCACGGCAACTATCCGTTTGCGAAGAAAGCCCTGTTTGCAAAGGTGTACCCCGGCCTGGATTTTAAGGAAAAAGAAATGAACCTGCTGTCCAGCCGCCTGCTCAAACTGGTGGAGGACTACATCGCCCTCTGGGATATGCTGGACGACCCAGTTTCAAAAAAAATTCACCTTGCCAAGGCATACCGCAAGCTAAGGTTGGAGCAACACTTCAAGACTGCCGTGCGGGACGCCCAGTCTGTGCTGGGCAAACACCCGCTCCAAAATGCCTTTGCCCTGCGGCAGCGCTTCGACCTGGAGGACGAATATTACGACTACATTGCCAGCCCCAACCGCATAGAGCGCACCAACTTGCAAGCGGCCAGCGACACGTTTGATGCTTACTTCCTGGCCACCAAGTTGAAACAAGCCTGCCTCCACCTGTCACGCCATACCATCAACCAAGAACAGTACAACATTGGCTTTCTGGAAGAATCCCTCCATTATTTGGAAGCTCGGCCCCATCTGCTGGAATTGCCAGCGGTGGCTGTTTATTTTTATTGTTACAAAGCCATCACTACGGCAGATGAAAGCTATTTTGCAAGGCTGAGGCAATCCATTGCCAACCACCAGCAATCCTTCCGCCCAGGAGAAATACGGGACATTTATTTCCTGGCCATCAATTATTGCATCCGCCGGCTGAATGGAGGCGAACAGCCTTTTATCCTGGAAGCCCTTGCGCTCTATAAGGACAGCCTGGAGCAAGGTTTTTTGCTGGAAGGTGGCGCTATCCCAGAGTCCACATTCAGCAATATCGTGAGCCTGGCGCTCAAACTGGGGGAGTTCGACTGGACAAAACGCTTTATCCACGGCAACAGCCAATACTTGAAGGATGCCTTCCGCAACAGCATCCTCCATTTCAGCTTGGCAAAGCTCTTTTTTGAACAAGGCATGTACAAGGAGAGCATGAAAGAGGCCGTACTGGTGGACACGAAGGCACCCTTCCTCATGCTGGGCACCAAAACCCTGCAACTGAAAATTTACTACGAACTGGGAGCATTCGATGCACTCGACTCCTTGTTGGAGTCACTTCGATTATACATACAGCGCAGTAAAAACCTTGGCTACCGCAAGAAAAACTACGAATACCTATTGACGTTTACCCGCAAATTGATAGAACTCGTGCCCGGGCGTACCGCCGAGCGGGAGTCGCTGTTGCAGGCTATACAACAAACTGAACCTTTCACGGAAAAGGAATGGTTTGTCAGGCAAATCGAATCGTTAAAATAGGCTTCTATTGTTGCAGCGGCGTTTTGGAATATTAAACTCCTTTCTGCCTAAAACGTTATTTTGGCACTAAAAAAAATCTTATCAACCCTACCCTTATCATGCCTAAAAATAACAATGACCACGACACCACCGACATCCTTGAAGACGAAGAAATCATTGAAGAAGATGGCCAGTTGATGGGCGAAGACCTAATAGAAGAAGCCAGTTTCAGCCGTGAATTACAGCCATTGGAACGCTCCCTTCCCGCCAATCTGACCATCCTGCCCATTTATCAAAAACCTGTTTTTCCTGGTGTGCCGCTGCCCATGACTTTTAGCGGCGATGAAACCCTCAACGCCCTGCGGGAGGCCATTGAAAAGGAAAATTCGTACATCGGCCTGGTGTTGGCAAGGCCCACAGGAGACAATGGAGAACCAGAGTTCCACCAGGTAGGCACCATTTTCCAGATTTTGCGCTATGCGCCTGTTGGGCAAAATGTGCTGCAAGTGATCGGCCAGGGCATCGGGCGTTTTGTCAAAAAGAAAACCCTCTTCGTAAAACCCCATGAAAAGTGGGAAGTGGAATACCGCCACGACCCAAAGGAGAAACCGAGCGTGGAACTGAAAGCCTACCTCATGGCCGTCAGCTCGGAACTCAAGGAATTGCTGAAACTCAACCCGCTTTTCAAAGAGCAAATCAACTTGGTCGTGTCGCAGCTCAACTATGAAGCGCCCGGCCTGACGATGGACGTGATCAGTACCCTCCTGACCGCCGATTCCGATAAACTGCAAGAGTTGCTCGAAACCTTCGACCTCTTCGACCGGGCGAATTTGCTGCTGAAACTGATAAAGGAAGAAGTGGAAGTGGCGCAGATCCAGCAAAAAATCCAAACAGAGATTGACACACAGGTGAACAAGCAACAAAAGGAGTTTTTCCTGCGGGAACAATTGCGGGCCATCAAAAAGGAACTGGGCATCGAAAAGGAGGAAAGCGAGACGGAAATTGACAAAATAGAGAAGAAACTGGAGGGCAAAAAACTCTCGGCAGAAGCCCAAAAAATAGTGGACGAGGAACTGGATAAACTAAAGACCCTCAATGCGCAGTCGCTTGAATTCGCCGTGACCCGCAACTATATAGAACTCATTGCCGACCTGCCCTGGGGCGTTTTTTCGGACGACCACAAGGATTTGAAAAAAGCCCGCCAAGTGCTCGACCACGATCACTACGGCCTGAAAGACGTGAAGGAACTCATCCTCGAATTTCTGGCCGCAGTGGTGAAACGGGGCAGCATCGGAGGCTCTATTATCTGCCTGGTCGGCCCACCCGGCGTGGGCAAAACTTCCATCGGGCAGAGCATCGCCGACGCCTTGGGAAGGCAGTTTTTCCGCTTTTCCGTGGGCGGGATGCGGGATGAAGCAGAGATAAAAGGCCACCGCCGCACCTACATCGGTGCCATGCCGGGCAAGCTCATCCAAGCCCTGAAAAGAGTAGGCGTTTCCAACCCCGTCATCATGCTCGACGAGATTGACAAAATCGGCGTGAGCTATCACGGCGACCCGGCCAGTGCCTTGCTCGAAGTGCTCGATCCGGCACAAAACACAGCCTTCCTCGACCATTACCTCGACATTCCTTACGATTTGTCTAAAGTGTTGTTCGTGACCACGGCGAACCAGTTGGACACCATCCCCGAACCCCTGCTCGACCGCATGGAGGTCATCCGACTGAGCGGCTATATTTTGGAGGAAAAAGTACAGATTGCGAAGCAATACCTCATTCCACGCCAGTTGAGGGAGCATGGTTTTAAGGAAAAAGACATCAAGTTCAGCGACGATGCCGTTACGCTGATTGCCGATAAATATGCACGGGAGGCGGGCGTCCGCAATTTGGAAAAACAAATCCGCAAAATCGTGCGGAAGCTCACCATGAAATCGGCAGAGGAAGGCCAAAAGACCTTCACCATCAAGGCCAAAGACGTGGAAACTTATTTGGGCAAACCCATTTTCACCACCGAAAAACTCTACCCGGAACCCGTGCCGGGCGTAGTACTGGGCTTGGCATATACGGCTTTTGGCGGGGCAACGCTCTACATCGAAGCGGCGGCCATCAGCAAAAAAGGCGGCGGCATCAAAATGACGGGGCAACTCGGCAGCGTGATGCAGGAAAGCGCCGAAATCGCCTACAGTTACGTCCGATCGCTGCTCAGTACCCAAGATCCGCCCATCACCTTTTTTGACGACAACGCCATCCACCTGCACGTGCCTGCCGGTGCCACGCCAAAGGACGGCCCTTCGGCAGGCATCACGATGGCGCTTGCCCTTTACTCACTGGCCACCAAAAAGGCCATCAAAGACGGCCTCGCCATGACCGGCGAACTGACCCTGACGGGCAAGGTGCTGCCCATCGGCGGCGTGAAGGAAAAAACCATCGCTGCCCGGCGGGTGGGCGTCCAGGAACTCATTTTCCCGATTGACAACAAAAAGGACTTCGAGGAACTGCCCGACTACATCCGGGAGGGACTGACGGTGCATTTTGCCGATTACTTCGAGGATGTGCTGAAGTTGGCGTATGGGAAACGGAAGGAGAAGAAAAAGAAATAATAAAATAGAGAGCGGGCGCTGCATTGTGCAGCGCCCGCTCTTATTGTAAACATTAGTTTTTCACAAATTTCACCACGCCCGACCGATCACCTGCTTCTATTTTTACCCAATAAAATCCTGGTGCCAGGGCGCTCACGTCCATTTGCCCGTTGATATTATGGAAGGTTCCGCTCCAATTTTCCCTGAGCAATTCCATGCCAGTGGCGTTGTAAACTCTTAGCTGTGGGTTGTCCAAAGGACTGTTGGCCTTGATGTTGAAGTTCAAAACATCGGCCACAGGATTGGGCGAAATGACAAGCTCCGCATCCAGGTTCTGTTGGCCGGATGCCCCTGCAATTTCAACGTTGATGGTCATAATGGCCACCTGCGGCGAGAACAGCGCCCCGTCCGAAACCTGAAATTGGAACTGTGTATAAGGTGAGCCAGACTCGCCCAGCGCAGGTGTGAATGCCAACTGCCCGATGTCTCCGATAGGGATAAGCTGATTGGCGATGACTGCCGAGCCATTTAGCGACAAAGTGCCTTTGTCCACTGGCTGCACAATGCGAATAGAGGAAAAGTCGTCTCCATCGGCATCGGCAAAGGGGAAGTCGTTTTCTGAAAAAATCAAGTCCGTGTCCTTGTAGCCCGTGATGGCGGCATTGGCAGTAGTGGGGTAGTCGCTGACGGGCGTGATGTTGATGTTCATCACATACTCGTCATTGCTCCAAAACTCACCATCGAACACCCGGAAGCCGAAGCTGTCGTAAGGGCTGCCGTTGTCGTTGGGCAGGCCCTGGTAGCGCAGGCCAGGCAAGCCGAAAGCGCTGATGATCTGCCCGGCGGCGACTGGGTTGTTGTTGAAAGTGAGCAAACCGACCGAAGGCTGGGAGGTGATTTCCAGCGCCTGCATGGGGTCGTTGTTGATGTCCGTATAACTGAAATCGCCGATGCTGAAAAAGTACGGCTCGTCTTCTTCCAAAGTGATCAGGCCATTGGCAGCGGTGGGTGGGAAGTTCATGCTGATGTTTTCGTAGAAAAAAACATCCCCATCTCCATAATAGTCGGAAATAAAGACATCCGTGTCGCCATCATTGTCAATGTCGGTAGAATTGGGCAGGGCATTGTCGAAATTGTTGGTCGTAATGCCAAACGGAGCGGTAAATGAGGGGGCAAATTGAGGCGATTCTGGCGTCCCAATGTTTTCAGCATAACTGATAGCCGGGAACGAGTAATAATTGTACTCAAAAAAAAGTACGTCAAAGTCGCCGTCCAAATCGGCGTCAATAAAATTTGGAAAAGTGAACAAGGCTGGGGAATTCAAACCAAACGGATTGATATTGGCGTTATCAAAATCCGGGCTGGAGGCTGTGCCGATATTTTCAAAGTATCTAAATGTGCCAAAGGAGCCGCCCGACAGTAAGTCTAAGTCGCCGTCGTTGTCCAAATCTGTCAAGGTCGGCGAGTCAATATAGGTGTCGGAAGACAAGCCAAATGCATTGAACAGGGGGTTGGAAAAAGCTGCGGCGCTTGCGGAACCCGTATTTTGGAAAAAATAAAAACCACCATAATCCCGGTTCCCTATCAATAGATCTAAATCGCCGTCATCGTCCAAATCAGCAAGTGTTAAGGCTCCCAAGGCAGGAGGCAGACCTTCGAGGCCAAATGGATTTACCTCAAAATTTACCCCGAATTCAGGAACACTGGGCGTACCCGTATTTTCATAATAAAAAACGATGGAGCTGTAGGAATAATAGTCAAACTGCACATTGAGCAAATCCTGATCGCCGTCACCATCTATATCGGCAAATGCTGAAAAGCCTTCCATCATGCTGGGATCAAGCCCAAAAGGAGAAGCCACCCCCGGCTCAAACGTCTGCCCCATTAATGGACTGGCCAAGCCAGTGGCCAACAGTACGGCAATGCCCGCCAGGCATTCCTTCAAGCGCCGTTGGGGCAGCAGGCGGCCAATGCTTTTCAGCCGCTCCCGCAGCTTGAGCAGCAGTTTTTTTTGTTTTGAAATGGCCAAATTTCGGAAGGAGCCATCTTTCAGCATCCCGTCCAACTGTTTGGCCAGGTGCCTGTACTGCCGCAGCTTGGCGGCAAATGGAATGTAGCGTGTACGCATGTTTGGAAGGTTTTAGATTGGTGAATAAAAATTTTTCTTTGGTTACCTGACAGTTGATCCTGCCCGATCCCCTATTCTAATGGTAGATGTCGCATTTAAAGTTGTTGCAGTCACCTTTCGGGAGGCGGGGTTATCAAACCCCGCAGTTCCAGCACTGCGGGG
>JBGSKQ010000031.1:0-82696 GCA_041741095.1 Saprospiraceae bacterium | reverse complement strand
ATTGAAATGTGGAAAACAGGAGCTCGCTTTCCTGTACTTTTTCCAGGTCAGTAAAAGAAGACCCGAAGCCAATAAAAATGGTGGCTCCAAAGAAGAAAAACGATTAAAAAAATCTAATTTATTAACGAAGGACTATTGTTGTGTTGTCCGAAGGATTGGGGTAAGTACAGTCCCGGTTTTGGCGAAAAATAGGGATCCAGGTATCGGGGCTGCTCTTGGCGAGGCGCACGGTGCTAGAAAAACCGCCGCTGGCCAGTTCAAAAATCCGTTTTTCTTCCTGTTCTTTTTCCAACACCGTCAATGCCAATGCAAAGGAGGCGATGTGCGAAATATGGCTCACGTAAGCCGTGTGCAGGTCGTGTTCCTCGCCGTTGAGATGGGTGATTCGCATACCGAGCGATTGGTACAGTTGCCTGGCTGTTTCCACTGCATCGGGGGCGCTTTTTTCTGCTTCGCAAAACACGCAGCATTTGCCCTCGAACAGATTTGGGATGGCAGCTGTCGGGCCTGAATATTCCGTCCCGGCCATTGGGTGCGTGGCGACAAATCGGTGGCGTTTCGGGTGGCTGGCGATGGCTTGTAAAATGGGCAGTTTGGTAGAACCGACATCCAGCACAGTTTGGTTTTTACTGGTGTTGTCCAATATTTTGGGCAGCAATTTTACCAAAGCATCTACGGGTGTAGCGACGATGATGACGTCGCAGCGCTCCTGCATTTCACCCAAAGCAACGGCCTCGTCCAACAATCCTAATTCCACTGCCTTTGCTAAGTTTTTTTCACAGGCATCCATGCCGAGGATGGTTTTTGCAAAAGCATTTTCCCGCAAGCCGATGGCGATGGAGCCGCCTATCAATCCGGTGCCGATGATACCTATGGTCATGCCGCTTGGATTTTAAGGTGAGCGTAAACGTCGGGGAGGTTTTGAACCTCCCCGACGTTGTTGGCAGCGGCGATGCGCTGAATGGCTTTTTCAAAAACCGCCACATCCTGGCAAAGGGAAACCCGCACGTATTTTTCACCCTCCGAACCGAAAATACCGCCGGGCGTCAGGAAGACATTTGCTTCATACAATATGTGATCGGACAAGGCGTAGCCATCCGTAAAAGCCGCTGGCACTTTCGCCCACACGAACATGCCCTGCTGGATTTCGTTGAAACGGCAGCCCAGCTTGTCCAACAATTTGAAAGCAAGCAACTGGCGCTGGCGGTAGGTTACATTTTGCATTTTGTACCAATCGGCGGGGGCTTGCAGGGCACGGGCAGCGGCCTCCTGCAAGGGCAGCGGCTGGCCGCTGTCCATGTTGCTTTTGAAGCGGAGCACGGCCTGGAGGTAATGCTTGTTGCCAGCCAATACGCCCACCCGCCAGCCAGCCAGATTGTGGGACTTGCTCATGGAATTGAGTTCGAGGGCAATGTCCTTTGCACCTGTAGCAGAAAGGATGCTCATGGGCTTTTCATTCAGGATAAAACTATAAGGATTATCGTTGACAATCAGGATGTTGTGTTTTTTGCCAAAATTCACCAAGTCCTGAAAAACAGTGCCGGACGGCGGCGCTCCAGTGGGCATGTGCGGCAGGTTTACCCACATTATTTTCACTTTGGATAAATCTGTTTGTTCCAATTTTTTCAAATCGGGCAACCAGCCGTTTCCTTCTTTTAAATGGTAAAAACGCACCGCTGCACCTGCTAGCAAGGAAGCCGCCCGATAGGCCGGATAGCCCGGGTTCGGCACCAGCGCCACGTCGCCCGCCTCCAAAAAAGTCATAGCAATATGTACAATACCTTCTTTTGAGCCGATGAGTGGCAAAACCTCTCCCTCGGCATACAATTGCACCCCATAAAATCGCTCGTACCAGTTGGCCCATGCCCTTCGCAGCGCCGGGATGCCCGTGTACGATTGATAGCCGTGCGTACCGTTTTGCGCAGCATGAAATTTTAAAGCGGACACAAACTCAGCACTGGGCGGCAGGTCGGGCGAACCGATGCCGAGGTTGAGCACGTCCTTGCCTTCCTTGCGCATTTGGGCAATCTCCCTCAGCTTGGTAGCGAAGTAGTATTCGGCGATGCCGTCGAGGCGTTTGGCGGTTTTTATTGTCATTGAGTTATTAGTCATTAGTCATTGAGTCATTAGTCATTCGTCTTTATTTTCCGAGCAAATCATTCTTTCATCCACTCATTCTATCATTCACTCATTGTGAAGTCCAATTGTCAGATGGATAGGTTCCGAGTGTAGTGGTTTGGAGCGCCACCTCATTTAATTTATCCAAGGTGGCTTGGAGCGCCTTGCCATTTTCAGCCACAAAATCCACGAAAAAAAGGTACTCCCAGGGCTTACCGAGGATAGGCACGGATTGAATTTTGGTCAAATTGGCGCCCTGTGCGACCAACATGGACAAGATGCGGCTGAGGCTGCCCGCTTCGTGGGCAAGGGTGAAACTGACGGAGGCTTTGTTGGCCAAAGGATTGGGCACAGTGGCCAATTTGGGCTTCAATACGAGGAAGCGGGTGAAATTTTGGTGGTTGGTTTCGATGCAGCGGGCGAGGATGTCTAAGCCATAAGTTTCGGCGGCCAGTTCGCTGCCGACGGCCCCGGCTTTACGTAGCTTTTCATGGTGTATCCGGGCAGCGCTTTCTGCCGTGTCCGCCGATTCGGCCAGTTTGATATGCGGGTGTTTTTTGAAAAAAAGGCTGCATTGGGCCAGGGCCATCGGGTGGGATTGGACTTCTTTAAGCTGTGAAATTTCAACTCCCGGCAAGGCCATCAAGTGCTGCTCTATCCGCAGGAAAACTTCTCCCGTGATGGTCAGGCCGCTGTGCTGCAACAGGTGGTAATTGCCCAAAATGCTCCCGGCGATGCTGTTTTCTATGGCCATGACGGCGGCATCGGCAGCGTTTCCGGTTTCCATTTTTTCAAAAAGCTCGGCAAAAGACAAGGCGGGGAAAATTT
Organism: Saprospiraceae bacterium; assembly: GCA_041741095.1. Lineage (GTDB taxonomy): Bacteria > Bacteroidota > Bacteroidia > Chitinophagales > Saprospiraceae > UBA6168. The sequence goes on along the minus strand of JBGSKQ010000031.1, from coordinate 79,750 downwards.
CGATATTTTCCCCAAAAAATTTCCTGGCGGCAATCTCGTGGAAAGCTCCCCGGACGCCTTGGATGACGATTCGGGGGTTGGTTTCCACTATGGATTGTGGCGTTTCAGTCAGCGCTTCGGTGGAGATGGCTTCCATGATCCGGCAGTTGCTTTTGCCTGAAAATGGGGCAATAAAAAAAGGGAGCCCCGAACGGAACTCCCTTTTTTTATGCCTGATTTTCAGTAGATTATGATTTTTTCAGCGCATATAGGCGATTCCGCTCCTCTGGTTGGCCACCAAAAAAGTAGAAGTAAAAACCAAAATAATATGTGCTGTGAGATAATGTCATTTCAAAAGTATGAAGCCGCAATATTGGGGGATTTTTTGAAAAAAGCAACCTTGGCAATTATTTTTTCCATTTATGGTAACGGCTTGTAGCCATACCTTACGACAAAATGCTGTCAACAAATGTATGAAGCTTATGCTATTATGATTCCAAAGAAACCATCTCCAGTTGTGTATTTTGTTTCCTGGCTCTTTCGGCGATGTTTTCCAATTGAACGGACACTTTATTTTCAATCCATTCCTCCCCACACTGGCCGCAGACGAAGGCCGGAACATTTCTGACAACAACTACTCCTGTTTTCATATCAACAGTAAAAGTAGTTTGGCCTTGCTCAACGTGACCACCACAAAGGGGGCAGACGGTAGGGATATTTTTCATTTCCTTTTTGTTTTAAAATCTGGTTCGAAAACTGATAAATCTGGTTCGTAGGCCGTTATGATAAATGCAATTTGATTTGTTTCATCAAAAGACGCAACTACATGTAAGGGCCGCTTTCCTGAAAATCCTAACATCAACTTGAGTTCGGAGATTTTTAAGCCGCAGAGCGGCGATAATGTTTGTAGAATGCAATAAAACAATACATTTCAGCCCGCCTAAGGCGGGCGATGATTGGTTGCCGCCCCGCTGGGGCTTAAAACGGGTATGAATTTTATCCCTACAAACATTATCGCTCCGCTGGAGCTTCTAAAGCGTTGAAAATCAATTTAGTATTCTGTGGGTAATGGACAGGGTTCAAAACCTTATTCATTACCCACAGCATCAGGGGTGTAGCCCCGGCTCCGTTTGTAGGATTCGGCAACCACCCTCAATTTTAAGAGGCGTAGCCCCGACACGGGTGATTTTCATAGCTTTTCGTGCTGGGGCTACGCCCTTTTGGAGTCCTTTTTCAACTGACTGCTACAAACGGGGCCGGGGCTACGCCCCTGATTTTCAATGAATTATTATGTGGGCAATCAACAGGGTTCAAAACCTCCCCGACGTTACATTGCGAAGTTGTTCTTTAATCGTTACTAAAGCCCCATTTTGTAATCCGCCCCCCGTTATTTAACAATGCACTACTTGGTGATTTTGATCATTTTAAAATTCCTAACAAGGCCAATTGCCATAAAATATTAAATTTTCACTAATCCAAATTTTGCGGTTTTCCCTTTTGGCATTGTTTTTTGGGAGAAACAGCGCTTAACCTCCCCAAGCACCTGGCATCCTATCAGTCCAGGGTAATTTTTTCCGCTGCATATCTGTCGTTGAAAATTATTCTCATTAAGGCATTTTTGGATATTCTCCCTTTTATCCCCCCTCATTAAAACTGGCGTCCGTCATTTGGCGTCGGCAATTTCCGCTATCCATTACCGCCATTGTGAGCAAAAGAAAATTATGAACCTCCCATGCCAGGGCTTCCCCTGTGCATCGGGCAGGTTATCGCATAAGCCCAGGGTCCAGAAAAAAAAATTGTGCATTGGCAATTGGCGAAAGCAAGCATTTGCTGCTTGAAAAGTGCTTGCAACTGATTGTCAATCAACACTATAACAACCATGGCACACTGTGTACGAACAAGGTCACATAAATCAAAAACTATGACTGGTAAAACTCACTTGCTGGGGCTGCTAATGCTGCTCCTATGTTCTTCCTCACCCATTTTTTCCCAAACTTGCGATTGCGTCTCCACCGGAAACTGTCCCGTCCCCATTGTTGACAACGGCTCTTTCAACGGCACTTTGGATGTAACAACCCTCGGTGCCAACGACCTCGGAACCAATCCGCTTACCTCCGTTTGCTTTTCCATCACCCACACCTGGATCGGCGATCTCAATGTATCGCTCACCTCGCCCAGCGGCGTCAGCTACCTGCTGATGGCCGACGAAAACAATAACTATGGCGGTTGTGGCCAGCAACAGGACAATCTGGAGGTTTGTATCGTGCTGGGCGATGGAAACCCGTTGACGGATGGAACTTCAGGATATGTTTGTAATACGGGCCCATGCACCAGCGGCCTTTGTTGCCTCACAGGTACCAATTGGACCGTGGCCTGCGGTGCGACTGATCCCATCAATAACACCCCATGTGCGCCCAACTGCGACCTCCTTGACTTCAGCGTACCTGGCCAGCCTGTCAACGGCACCTGGACGCTGACCGTCACCGACGTTTGCAACATGGACACGGGAGTTTTGAATAATTTTTCATTGGAGTTTGCAGAACCGGTGGCCTGTATCGTCTGCGAGGCGGACGGCGGCACGGTCAATCCTGCCGCCATTGTCACCTGTAAAGGTGATCCGAGCTTGGTACTGAACCTGCCCATTGACTCTACGGCTGACGTGGCAGATTACGGCTACACTTTCCTCATCGTGCAGCACGACACCATTTTGGAAATTGATTCCGTGCCAGACCTGACCGACCTGCCAACTGGTACCTATCAGGTGTATGGTTTTTCCTACCTCTATGCTGATTCTGCTGATTTGGCCAATATTGTTGGTTTAAACATTGACAGCCTGCACGAGGATTTGATTTCAACAATAGCCTCTTTTTGCGGCGATATTTCCAGCAATTTCAAATCCGTGAACATTTTGCCAGCCATACCACCGAAGGTGCTCAACCGCACTGTATGCCAGGGCGATTGCATCATGGTCGGTGGCCAACAGGTATGTGCTTCCGATACCTTGACCTTGCAATCGTGGTTGGGCTGCGACAGTGTGGTGCAGGTACACCTCAGTTTCATTTTACCGGATACGGTGGAATTGGCGGTCACGGTCTGCGAAGGGGGCTGCACTACGGTGGGTGGCCAGCCTTATTGTGCGCCCGGTTCATATTACATTCCGCTTACGACCTGGCAGGGCTGCGACAGCGTGGTGCATTTGACGTTTACGGAACTTTTTGTCAATGCATTTATCAATCCGTCCAACCCGCCAGCGCTCACCTGTACCAATACAACCGTTACTTTGAACGCCTCATCGTCCACGCCAATGGGCGCTGCTTTTTCATGGTCTGGCCCTGGAGGATTTACCAGTGCAAGCCCCATCATCAACGTCAGCACGGCGGGGACGTATAATTTGACCGTTACGGACAATAGCATAACGCCAGCCTGCACATCGGTAGCATCGGTTACAGTTACCAGCAACCTCGTACCGCCTAACTTGTCCGTCACTGGCCCTGCACCGCAGATTTGCAACGGCAGTTCCTTTGATCTTTCGACGCTGAATATCAGCGATGCAAACAATACGAATCCTACAATAACTTATCACAGCGGCACACCCGCCACGCCGGGCAATGCATTGTCCGGCACGACTGTTTCGCCCACTTCTACTACCACTTATTATATTTTAGGTAAAACAGGCACCTGCTCCGACGAGACCAGCGTCACGCTGACGGTGGTGAATTTGCCGACTGCCAATTTTACTGCCGACGCCAATATTTGCCAAACAGAAAGCGCCACCATCACCTATACGGGCAGCGCAGTGCCCGGTGCTACCTTCAATTGGGATTTCGATGGAGGAACGGTACTAAGTGGCTCAGGTGCAGGCCCTTATGAAATTTCTTGGCCAGCGGCAGGTGCATACACCGTCACTTTGTCCGTATCGGCCAATGGCTGCACTTCCACAGATTTTACACAAAACATTACAGTTGATAATCCGCTCCAAACACCTGTCATTGCTTGCGCCACCACTACTTCCAGCATCCAGTTTTCCTGGGGGAATGTGCCTGGTGCAAGTAGTTACACGGTCAATCTTTTAGCTGGTCAAACAGGCACCCAATCTGGCAATACCTATACCGTGACGGGCCTCAACCCAGGTGACCAGGTTTCCATAGAAGTAGTGGCAAACGGAACTGGTGCCTGCGGCAACAGCTCCGCACAACAGACTTGCACGGCAGAAAATTGTCCTGTAGTCAATATCGCCATCGCCCCTGTGGCAGACATCTGCCGCACGGCTGCTTCCGCTCCATTCAACCTGACGGCGAATGTAACGGGTGCAAGTGGCGGCACACTTACTTGGTCGGGCAACGGCATCACGAATGCTGCCACTGGCACATTTGACCCAAGCCAGGCTGCTATCGGTGCGAATGTCGTGACGGCACAATACCAAATTGGCAACTGCCTTACGACGGCCACCCTTCAAATCAATGTTTATCAAACACCAACGGCCAGTTTTACCGCCATTTCACCCATCTGCCTGAGCAGCACGAGCCAAGTTGTTTTCACTGGGAATGCTGGGCCGGGCGCAGTTTATAATTGGAATTTTGGCGGTGGAACGGCCATGCCAGGAACGGGCCAAGGGCCGCACCAGGTAAGCTGGGCCACAACTGGCACCAAGACTATCACTTTGACAGTCGTCAGTGCCGACGGTTGTTCTTCGCAAACCATCAATGCCAATGTGCTAGTGGAAGCTCCGCTGGCGATACCTGCCATTTCATGTTCGACAACGACTTCCAGCATCACTTTTAGCTGGAGTGCTGTCAATGGCGCTACAGGTTACAACATCACCGTGCAAGGGCAGCAATTGATCGTGACAAATACCTCTTATCAAATTACAGGTTTGTTTCCCGGCGATACGGAAAGCATCACGGTAGAAGCATTTGGCAACACCATCTGCGGAACCACCACTGCTACCCAAAGCTGCCAGGCACAGGATTGCCCCATCGTCTCCATCGTCATTGATCCGGTGGCCGATATTTGCCGGACGGCCACTTCGCCGACCGTGCCTTTGACGGCCACTATCACCAATAATTCGGGCAGCGGGCTGTTGACATGGTCAGGCCCAGGCGTTTCCGGCAATGGGGTGTTTAACCCTAACCAAGCCAATTTGGGCGTGAACACCATCACGCTCCTGTACGAAGAAGGCTCTTGCATTTATTCACAAAGCGTTGATATACAAGTATTTGAAACGCCAATTTCTGATTTTGCAATGCCAGCTTCGGCTTGCACTGGCGAATCGGTCACGGTCGCTTACAATGGCCCCATGACGCCTGGACTCAGTTTCGACTGGGATTTTGGCGGCGGAACGGCCACGCAGGCCGGGAACTCTGGCACTTATTCTGTCCTTTGGCAAACAGCAGGGACGCATACGGTCACGCTGGAAGTAACCAATGCCGATGGCTGTGTGTCTTCCATGTCTTCTCATTCTATTTTGGTAGAAACGCCCGTGCAGGCACCCGCCATCACATGCAATACGACTACCAATTCCATCGTGTTTTCATGGCCCAACGTGCCAGGCGCTACCAGCTACGATGTGGCTTTGATAGATGGCCTGCCAGGGGTGCAAGGTGCGAATGATTACACGGTCAGCAATATCCCAGCGGGGGCTGGCGAATCCGTTACCATTGAATTAACGGTGGAAGGTTCCGGCGTCTGCCCATCCGCCGTTGTGCAGGCCACTTGTATGTCTTTGCCTTGCCCCAATGTGGATGTGGACATCCAGCCAGTGCCAGATATTTGTTTAGTACCCAATACGCCGGACATCCAATTGATTGCTTCGGTAACAGGCGGAAGCGGCGGCAGCGGCCAATGGACTGGCCAAGGCATCAGCAACGCAACGACGGGCATTTTCAATCCAAATACAGCGGGGCTTGGCCAGCATGTTATTACCTACACTTATGTAGAGCAGGGCTGTATTTATGCTGCGACAACTACCGTCAATATTTACCAAACTCCCACAGCCAACTTTATAGCCGATGGCCAAATCTGCATAGAAGATGCCGCCACGGTTACCTTTACAGGCACGGCTAATTCAGGTGCCAATTTCACCTGGGACTTTGGCAGTGGCACAGCCACACCGGGCATTGGAGCCGGCCCACATCAAGTAACTTGGGCGACAGGTGGCAATCATACCATTTCACTCACGGTAAACGAAGGTGCCTGCACCTCGCAAGTTTTTACCCAAAGCGTACAAGTGGACGAAGTGCTGGCTACGCCCACTATTTTCTGCAATTCAACGACCGAATCAGTGCTGTTTTTCTGGCCTTCCATTCCAGGAGCTACGTCGTATGATGTAGTGGTGTTGGAAGGTACGGGCGGCGTGGCAACTTCCGATACGTCTTTTGTATTTGAAAACCTGGATCCGGAAGTGCAGGTGGCCATACAGGTAACGCCGGTTGGCAACACTTCCTGCCTCATTTCGTCGGCGCAGCAGACCTGCCAAACGCAGCCTTGCCCGAATGTTTTCATTGACATCATCCCGGTGGCGCCCATGTGTTTTACCAATGCAACACCCGTCACCTTGTTGGCCAATGTGAGCGGTGGTGCTTCGGGTGCAGTCTTTGGCTGGAGCGGCCCCGGCCTGGTGGACAATGTTTTTGATCCGGCCATAGCGGGCCTTGGTACGCATACGGCCACCTTTACCTACACGCTGGCGAATTGCGCTTATTCTGCCCAAACCGACATCGTGATAGCGCCGCCACCCACCGCTGATGCTGGCGATGACGGTGTGATAACTTGCTGGGAATCAGATGCTTCCTTCCGCTTAGGAGGGCAAAACAATACCGTCGGGCCGAACATCATTTATACCTGGAGTTGGGACAGCGGCATTTTCCCTGCCGACCCATTTATCCTGCACCCAGAAGTGACAGAGCCAGGCGTTTATACCTTGCTGGTCATTGATCCTGATATTGGCTGTTTTTCAACCGACGATGTGACGGTGGTTTCGGAAAAAGGCGAGCCTACATTTGAATTTGAGCTGGATTCAGTGAGTTGCCAAGGCAAAAACGACGCTGAGCTGAGCATTACCGCTGTAGGCGGGGGCATGGAGCCTTATTATTTCTCCTTGAATGGCCAACCCTTTATCGAGGCGCAAAACTTCCAGTTCCTTTCGCCCGGCGAGTACGAACTGACCGTGATGGACGCCGCCGGATGCGAGGGCACTCAAAATTTCAGGGTGGAAGAAGGTGCTGTGCTCACGGCAGATTTGACCGCCAACCTGGTGGGCAAAAACTTCATCTACGCCGGAGAGCCTTTGCAGCTCGTCACTGTTTCCAGTGTTCAGGAAAGCAACTTGGATTCTATCCATTGGACTTATCCAGAACTGCTGGACTGCGTGGATTGCCTCAATCCCATTGCCACACCTTGGGAAACGACTACTTTCACAGTGACGCTGCACTTGGGCGGCTGTGAGGTCAGCGATGATCTGACGGTTTATGTGGAAGAAGGCACAGCCGTTTACGTCCCCAATGCCTTCTCGCCAAACGGCGATAATATCAACGACGTTTTCACCATTTACATGGGGCCGCAAGTCCTAAATATCAAGTCCTTCCTGGTCTTCGACCGCTGGGGCGAATCGGTTTATAAATATGAAAACGCTGCGCCCGGCGAACCTGCCATGGGCTGGGACGGCACCCACCGTGGGCGTTTGATGAATCCGGCTGTTTTCACTTGGTTTGCAGAAATCGAATTGTTGAACGGTGCCACGAAAGTCCTGGAAGGGGATGTGACACTGGTGAGGTAGTGGATTGGAATTGGGAAATTAAGAAATTGGGAAATTGGTGGGATAATTTCCACATTGTTTGCATTTTGGTAATGCATCCCTTTAGCGGTCGCCCGTTTGCTCCAGAGAGAACGGGCGACCGTTTGGGTATTAAAAGTACATAATTCAAAGCTGTTATCGGTAGGCCATTAGCCGTCCATTATTGACAAAAAACCAATCGCCAAATGTTGCTTACTTCTCAGCAGTGATCCTGATGTAATTAATTGCGGAGCCAGCTTGCGAAGGCATGGTCACCGCCATATTTACGGCGTTGATAGCAGTGACTACATAGCAATTGTTAGCTCCGTTTTCTTTCAACATAAAACACCAGCCATAGAGTTTTTGGCCTTGAATCGTGCAATTGGATGCAGCGCAACTGTTGTCGATTACGTAATCAGCTTCGGCTTCCAATTGGTTGTTGTTAAAACGCCTGTATTTGGTCTCCGTAAACTCAATAGTTTGGGTAGGGGATGCTTCGTTTTTCCATTTGCCCAGCGCCAATTTTTTTAAGCTGTTATTAAATGCCTCCGGCGTGATGCCTGCTGTCTCGCCTTCGGTCATTTCCTGGCCAGCGTCGCTATTTGCGGCTGCCTCGCCTGTTTTGCTGTCGTCGGTGCTGGCTTCCTGGTTTTCCTGTTTTGTTGCTTCTCCGTTGGTAGAAGGGTCGCTTCCGCAGGCCGTGATAAGGAAGCCTGCCAGTGCAATTATCAAAAATGGATGTTTAATGCTCATAAATGGTATTTTTTAAAATTTGAGCGGCAAAATTAGCCTGTAAAAGCATGGCTGCATAAACAGGTCAAAATTATTTGCCAAAATTGGTGTAATTCGTGGCCTCAAACCATAACTCCACATTTCAATATGAACTTTATCAAGGTCGGTTTCTTATTGCTGCTTTTCTTTTGTACAAAACCTACCAGGGCACAGGACGGGGGCAGCCCTCAACGGGTTTTTACAGGGGTTTATCTGATGAACCTCTACGACCTCAACCTGGACGAGCACAGCTTTTACGCCGATTTTTATATTTGGTTTAAATGGAAGGGTGATATTGACCCAACGGAAATCGAATTCGTGAACGCCGTGGAAAAGTGGGGCATGACCATGACGCCCTTCGAGGACAGTACCATCCTGCTCAGCGACGGGTTCAATTACCAAGGTTTTCGGGTGGAGGGCCGTTTTTTCCATCCCTTCCTCCTCGACCGATTCCCGCTCGATCGCCACAGCCTTGAAATCCACATTGAAAACCCTGATTTTCCTTACAACCAGTTGCAATACGTCAGCGATACCACTTCACCGCCCATTTTTTTCAGAAAAGAACTCACGCTCGCCGGATGGGACATCGTTGGTGCCGAGACTTCCATGAACGAGCATGCCTACCAAACGGACTTCGGCAATCCAGACAATCCCGCCAGCGTTTTTGCGGATTTTGTCTTTTCCTTCAAGCTGCGCCGCCCTGTCAGTTATTTTTTGTTGAAACTGCTCTTGCCGCTCACCATTGTCATCATGGCAGGAATGGGGGCGCTGCTGTTTTTCCCAGGCTACGTTGATGCCCGCATCAGCCTGCCCGTTGGCAGCTTGCTAACTGCTGTGTTCCTGCAACAGAGCTATGCCGACGCCCTGCCAGATGTGGGCTATATGGTATTGATGGACAAAATATACTTGCTGGCTTATGGCTTGATAGCGGCCATCATGCTCGAACTTATCATCACGGGCAATAAGCTCCGATCAATAGGCAAAAAACAAATGGACTATACAAGATTGAAAAAAAGGGAACGAATTATGGCCGTCTTTTTTTTGGTAGGGTATGGGCTGGGAGTGGTTTTGTTGGTGTTGTTGGGATGAAACAAGGGTTCCAAAACACTTGCCTACCATCGTCTTTTATGATTTTAGATGCTCATCCTTGAAATTAATATTTGGGTTGTGCAAAATGCCGAAACTTTCGGGAGGCCGGGTTATAAAACCCGGCGATTTGGCACAGAAACAGCCGGGTTTTATAACCCGGCCTCAAGAAATACTGCAAATTGACACAAACCCGATCAACAAATTCAAATGCGGCTACCTATAAAAATCGAATACCATGCAGTACCTTTTACGGCCTTGGTCGCTTGACGACCTTTCTTCTTTGGTCAAATACGCCAACAACTATGAAATCGCCAAAAACCTGACTGGCCATTTCCCGCACCCTTATAACGAGGACGCTGGCAGAAAATTTATCGGCATGGCTACTTCGCATGTGCCGACCCGCATTTTTGCCATCACTATCAATGGAGAAGCAGCCGGGGGCATCGGCATACACCCGCAGGAGGATATCCACATCAAATGCGCCGAAATGGGCTATTGGCTGGCCGAACCCTTTTGGGGTAAAGGCATCATGACTCAGGCAGTGAAAGAAATGATCGGGTATGCTTTTGATACATTTGATATTGTGCGCCTCTTTGCCCGCCCATTCAGCAGCAATATCGGCTCGCAAAAAGTGCTTGAAAATGCTGGCTTCGCACATGAGGCCACCTTGAAAAAGTCCATTTTCAAAAATGGCCAAATCCTGGACGAGTTGATATATGCCATAGTAAAGTAAACCCGACCTCTCACGCTCTCATTCTCTCATTCCCTCATAATTCTCTACATTTGGAGCCATACTTGGGGAAACGAAAAGCTAATTCCCATCCATGAAAACTCTTGCCGACATCCAGAAAGAACTGAGAGAGGTGCTGCCCGAAGGCATTGATATGGCTATTCAGGCCATTAAAAACTACTTGCCCAGCGGTACCGACAAGTTCAACGATCTCATCCTTATCGAAGCTCGCTATCGGGAGGTAAACCACCAGTTGCTTCAGGGCATCTTGTCAAATGAAGATGCCCAAATCGAATTTAACAAAATCCGAAAGGACATCCTGGATTTTATCAACTGCCTGACTGAGAGCCACTTAGCAATAGCGGATACCGCTGCGCCGCAAGGCCCGCCCGATGTTTACAACGGCGAGGTGTTTTACCGAATCCCTGATCAAATGGTGCTGAACGAGGAGACGAAATGCATCATTAGGGTGGCTTTCGACAAAACAATTTTGCTGGAAGGAATTGAATTGCAGCAGGACGATGTGGTAAAGGACATCCGCATCTCCGATGTGATGGGCGTAGAATTGCTCGACCCAGATCCAGCCAACGCCTTTGCCATCCGCAGCTTTTCCGACAGCGTCCAGTTTGTGGACAAAGACCTATCTACCGAGTGGCTGTTTTATGTAAAACCGCTAAAAGAAGGCAGGCACCCGCTTATTTTGAAAATATCTGTCATCGAAATCAAGGCAGGCATCGAGCGCAAGCGCACTGTGGTGCTGGAAGAACAGGTCGAAATATTCACCACGCCCATCCCCGAAAAAGGCGAAGTGGCAGCCTTCGTCAGCGCAGGTTATGCCATCAACATGGCCACAGGACAGCCCTCGGCGCAAAAAGAAACGGATCGGGGACCGCTCCCGCCAGCACCTGCCCCACAGCAGCCGGGAAGCCCTACGGGCCCGGTCAGCCCCAGCCCAGGGCCTACGCCGACTGCGCCTGCTCCCCGCAGTTCAGGCAATTTAAAAAAAATCGTTGGGGCGCTTTCGGCTTTGCTGGTGTTGGTGGTGGCTTCATTTGCTTTGTTCCAATATTTGGCCCCGGACAAGGGCGATTATCCTTCGGAAATTGCCTCCAACGATGTGGACGACCTGAGGGATATGGTGAAGGCAAATCCTGGCAGCCCGACAGCCATCGCTGCTCAGGAAAAAATAGATAGCCTGGACGATGCCGCCTGGATAGATGTGGTCGCCATGAAGGCCGACACAAACTTGCTGGCTGCCGTTGATACTTTTAGTTTAAAAAAATACATCGCCGAATTCCCTGATGGCCAGCACGTTACGGAAGCTTTGCTAATGTTGGAACAGGCACGTAAGCCCGCCGTCAAAAACGTGATTTTTTCCTGGCAATTGACTGATAGTGTTTTGAACGTCAATTTGGAGGGCGGTGTGCCGCCTTATTTTTTCTCTTTTGTGCAGGGTGAAACAACCTATAAACAGGTGTCCCGTGATTCGGCGGGCGGTTTTTTCATTTTGCGAAGCGAAATAGCGCCCGGTAATTACGAACTGGTTTTGCAGGACGCAGAAGGGCGCTCCATTTCTGATAGCCTTTTTATCAAAGCACCTGAAAAAACGCCAGTCAAAGACGACCCAAAGAAACCCACCAAAGGCGTGACCAGCCAGCGGAAAAAGCCGAAACCTGCCCCGCCAAAGCCAAAGCCCGAACAAACAAAACCGAACACACCTGTCACAAAACCGGCAGATAAACCAGCGGAAAAGCCTTCGGATCAAAAACCGCAACAGCCTGAGCGGCCAGTGCCAATGAAGTCTGCCGCCCGCCGCCCCATCTATGCGGGATGCGATAAAAAGAACCAGTCAAAAGAAGTGAAATGCACGGAACAAAAGATCCGGGACTTCATCAGCAACCGCTTGAAATACCCGGAAGAAGCCTTGAAAAAAGGCATTGATGGCACGGTAAACGTCCAGTTTGTGGTGGAAAAAGACGGCAGCATTTCCGATGTGAAATACCTCAACGAAATCGGCGGCGGCTGTGGCGCCGAGGCGGTTAGGCTGGTGAAAATGATGCCCCATTTCAAGCCTGGATTGAGCGTAAAGGGAGAACCTGTCCGGGTTTTGTACCAATTGCCGATAACCTTTAAGTTGCGATAGTTGCCTAGAAGATCATGCCTTCGCTTTGTTTGATTATTTTTGCTGAAAATACAGCTTCATGCTAATCGCCAACCCAATCTACGACACCGTCTTCAAGTACCTGATGGACGACAACAAGGTGGCCAAGATTTTCTTGTCGGCCATCATTGGCGAGGAGATAGAGGAACTGGAACTTCGGCCAACGGAGTATCCTGATGAGCTTGACAAGCCCTCCGTCACGGTGTACAGGCTTGATTTTGCTGCAAAAATCCGGGCCAAGACAGGTGAATTGAAACTGGTGCTGGTTGAAATTCAAAAGGCAAAATACCCCTCAGATATTATGCGCTTCAGGCGCTACCTAGGCCACCAATACGCCAGCGAAAACAATAGCGTGCAGGTGGTGATGGATGTTGGTGCCGAGCGCTACACTGCCCTCCCGATTCTTACCATTTACTTTCTCGGCCACAAGCTCGACCATACGGACGCACCCGTTATCAAGGTGAACAGGCATTGTATAGATGTGGTCACGGGCAAGCCTTTGGAAAAAAAGGAAGAATTCATTGAAAGCCTGACCCACGACAGCATCATCATACAGATACCAGCCCTGAAAAATAAGCGTCAAACAGAGCTTTTGATGCTGTTGAGCGTGTTCGATCAGTCCAATAGGTACAGCAGCAGCCACATCCTGAATGTGGAGGAGGAAGACATCCCTGAAAAATTCCACCCTATCATCCGGCGGCTCCGAATGGCTGGCTCTGAAAAGAAGGTCCGTGACAACATGACAGGGGAAGACTTTATTTTGGAAGACCTAAAAATGCAGGAGCGCACGATTGCCAGGCAGGCGGAAATCATTGCGAAAAATGAAAAAGCTATTGAAGAAAAAGAAAAGAGTATTGAAGAAAAAATAAGGGAGATTGAACGCTTAAATAAACTGCTTAAAGGCAAATAATTCGCCCGATTCATCAACACAAAAACAATGACCAACATTCTCGACAACAAACTCCAGGCCCTCCGCTCCCAGATTGACGAAATCGTCAAAGACCTCCACGATATCACCGTGCAGATTGGACATGAAGACCTCGCCCGAACCGTTAGCGACCTGCGCAACCGCATCAACGAACCGTTCATGTTCGTCATCGTGGGAGAGGTGAAAGCTGGGAAAAGTAGTTTTGTAAACGCCTTATTGTCAACGGGAAAGGAAATCTGCCGGGTAGCGCCCCAACCCATGACGGATACCATACAGCAGGTGATTTGGGGTGAAAAAGAGGAGGTCATCTCCATCAATCCCTACCTGAAAAAAATCACCCAGCCCGTCGAAATCCTCAAGGAAATCGCCATCGTGGACACGCCCGGTACGAACACCATCGTAGAGCACCACCAGGAAATCACGGAGCGTTTCATCCCGTCCAGCGACCTGATCGTGTTTGTTTTTGAAGCTAAAAACCCTTACCGCCAATCGGCCTGGGAGTTTTTTGATTTCATCAATACAGAATGGCGGCGCAAGGTGGTTTTTGTTTTGCAACAAAAGGACTTGATGAATACAGAGGATTTGGCGGTGAATGAAAAAGGCGTCTATGACCATGCTGTGAAAAAAGGAATCCATGAGCCACATGTTTTCTCCGTGTCTGCCAAACAAGAAATAGAAGGCAATGAAAGTGAAAGCGGCTTCCTCCCCCTGCGCCTTTTTATCAAAGAAAACATCACCGGCGGCAAGGCGCCCATCCTCAAATTGCAGAACAACATCGCCACCAGCCGAAACCTCAACGAGCGCATTGCCAAAGGCGTGGCAGATCGGCGCAAGCAGTGGGAACTGGACGTGGCCTTCCGCAGGGACGTGGCGCAAAACCTTGAAAAACAGGAATCTAAGTCACTGCGCCAAGTGGACATGCTGGTGGAAAACCTCATCGCCGGCTACGACCGCATCACCCAGGCCAAGGAGCAGGAACTAAACGACGGCCTTTCCTTTTTTACCTTGCTACGCCGCAGCATCGCAGGTATTTTTACCAAAAAAGCCAACGCACAGCAATGGCTGGAGGGCCTTGCCAAAGACCTCGACCAGGAACTCCACCTCGAACTCCAGAAAAAGCTCAACGAAAATGTGGCCGACCTCGCCGACAGCATCCAGCAAATGGCCAAAATGATTGACCTGAAAATACAGTCGAGCCAGACCGTGCTGCGCAACAACCACGAGATTTTCAGCGACATCGCCGAGCGCCGGGCCAATGTGTTGCAGGAGTTGCAGGACACCTTCCACCGCTTCCTCAACCGCCCGGAAAACTTCACTGCCGACCACCTTTTTCCCGATAAAAAACCTGCCACCACTTCCATCGCCACGGGCAGCGGCCTCGCCGTGGTGGGCGTCATCCTCGCCGCAGTCACCAAACTCGCTGTCTTTGACGTCACCGGCGGCATACTGACCACCATTGGCGTACTGTTCGCAGGCTTCACTTCTGCGGCCAAACGCAAGAAAATTATGGACGGTTTTGACAAGGAAATCCTGAAAGGCAGGGCCGCACTGCAAACGGAACTCTCCGGCAAGCTACGGGCCTATGTGACCGATATTAAAGTGAAAATTGACGCCAATTTTGAGGGATTTGATGAAATGCTGGCGCAGGAGGAAGGGCAGATTGCGAGGCTGGAGGAACGGCAGCGGGGGATTGGGGAGAGGTTGGATGTGGTGGAAGGGGAACTGGCTTAGTGGAAAATTTTTGTCAAAAAAGAGGGTTTAGTGGAAAAATTGTAACAAAACAAGCTATTGGTAAAGGTTTAATGAAAAAAATTTGTCTTGAATGATACCAAAGAAAAAACTCCAGGTTTTCGTCTCTTATGTTCGCAGAAAACAGGAATTATTAACATAAAAGTAAATAAAAGAAAATGGGAAACTTTCTAAAAATAATTGCTATCGTAATGGTATTTTTAGTCGCCATGTACTTGGTTGCCAAATTTACGGTTATGTTTGAAACCTATAGGCTCCCGACATCTTCCATGGCCCCAGCTTATCCACTTGGCAAAATAATTTATTCTTCAAGATTATTAACACCTGATTATGGAGATATTATTTGCTTTAAAACTCGGCAACCCAATAACAATGATGCAGGGAAGGTGAATGAAGAAATTCGTATGTACAGATTAATAGCAAAAGAAGGAGATACAATTCAGATAAAGAAAGGATTTGCATTTGTGAATGGGGTTCAAATAGACAAGGATCTTCCGCTACTTTTTTTGTACAAATCAGATGAAGTGAATGCAAATCCTGAATTATTTTCTATGTTGCCCAAACATGCTATAAACCCTGCTGGGCCTTACCTGTTTTTATATCTAACTGAAAAGCAATTCCACGATCTTTCATCCAAAATTGCTATCGAAAAGGTTGAATTTCCTGGTAATAATTTCCAAGATAATCCTGTTTGGAAACAAATAGTTGATCCGTCTTGGAATAGTAGCAATTTTGGACCTGTTGTTGTCCCCAACGATCATGTATTTGTGCTTGGAGACAATAGAGACAATGCTGCTGATAGTAGGGTGATTGGATTTGTTCCAACTAAAGATATTATCTCCACAGTATTTTTTCCAAAAAGCTAGTGAATTTATGGGGTTTTATATTTTGGAGAAAATGTTTTCAAAATATAGGTATAGCATTTTACAATGGTTACAAATCTTGGCAAGATTGCCACTAAAGCAAAACAACTCCTCCAATCCGGGGAGTTGGTCGCCATCCCCACCGAAACCGTCTATGGCCTTGCTGCCAATGCCCTCGACCCCGATGCCGTCCTCAAAATTTTCAAGGCCAAAAACCGCCCGCATTTCAACCCGCTCATCATCCACCTGCCGGATTGGGCGGCGGTAAAAAAATACGTGGCAGAAATTCCTGCTGATGCGGAGATTTTAGCCAAAAAATTCACGCCTGGCCCCCTTACTTTTTTATTGGTCAAAAAGCCCATTATCCCAGATCTCGTGACGGCGGGCAGCCCCAAAGTCGCCATTCGCATTCCCGCTCACCCAATGACGAGGGAATTGTTGTCGCAACTGGACTTTCCACTTGCAGCGCCCAGCGCCAACCCTTTCGGCTACGTCAGCCCGACTACGGCGCAGCATGTCTTTGAAGGATTGAAAGGAAAAATCCCTTACATTCTCGATGGCGGCGAATGCCAGATTGGGCTGGAAAGCACCATCGTTGATTTTGAAAACGGCGAAGTCATCGTCCGGCGAAAGGGTGGGGTAGCAGTGGAGGCCATCGAGCAGGCATTGGGCAAAAAGGTGTTGGTAAAAACCGAAATCGAAGACCACCCCGTGGCGCCCGGCATGTTGAAAAGCCACTATGCGACGGCCACGCCGCTCTACGTCGGCGAGGTGGAGGTATTGGCTAAGCGTTTTTCCGACAAAAAAACCTGCCTGATAGAATTTGGCGATAAACTCCACGATAAGCCCGCCTTTGCCCGTTTTCAATTGTCCTTAAATGCTTCTCTGGATGAGGCCGCCAAAAACCTGTTCAAAACCATGCGCCAGGCCGATCAGTGCGGGGCGGATGTCATTTTGACAGCATGGCTGCCGGAAGAGGGCCTGGGCAGGGCCATCAATGACCGCTTGCGGCGGGCTTGCCACCAAGGCTAACAAGGCTGGCCTAAATTTCACAACTTTGCCCGGTTTTTTAAGGCTCTTTGCAACAGCACCCTTTTTCAACCGTTTGGTAAAAGTTGTTTGTGAAATAGTTTTTTCGGGCGTGAGCCTTTGCAAGAATTGAGTACTGAACCAGTTTGCTGATATTCAGCATGATATGGCCTCACCGCTCACTTCTCACCCCTCACGTCTTTATCCTGAAAGACTTACGAATTGACGAATTGAAATAATGGAAAGTTTAAGTTTTCAATATCCGACCTGGTACATTCTGCTCTGTGGACTCCTTGGACTGGCTTATGCCCTCACGCTTTATTTTCGGGACAAAACTTTTGTGGAACAATGGCCAAACCTGCACAAAATACTCGGTGTGCTGCGCTTCCTGGCCGTCACGCTGCTGGCCATTTTGCTGCTCCAGCCTTTGTTAAAATCGCTCATTACCGACACGAAAAAACCAGTGGTCGTTTTGGCCCAAGACCAATCGGAGTCGGTCGGCACAGTGTTGAAAGATGCAGCTTTGGACAGCTACAAGCAGCAATGGGAGGCTTTGAAAGATGATTTGTCCCAAAAATACGAGGTGAAAGAATACGCCTTTGGCAGCGAGGTGAGGGAAGGTGCCAATTTTGAAATGACCGACAAAATATCCAACCTCTCCGCTGTGATGCAAGAGGTGAGCGACTTGTACGGCAACCAAAACCTCGGCGCTGTGGTGCTGGCAACAGATGGCATTTACAACGAGGGCAGCAATCCGTTGTATGTTTCTTCAAAACTGAATGCCCCTGTTTTCGCCGTTGCGCTGGGCGACACCACCCAGAAAAAAGACCTCGTGCTGAAAAGGGTTTTTCACAACAAAATAGCCTACCTCGGCGACAAATTCAGCGTACAAATGGACGTGGCGGCCCGCAACTGCGGCGGTTCTTCCACCAATATCATCATTTCAAAAGTGGACGGCAGCAACGTCCGCAATTTGCAAACAATCCCCTTGTCCATCGCCAGCAACGACTTTTTTACCACCAAAGAAATCGTACTGGAAGCCAACGAAAGCGGCGTCCAGCGCTACCGGGTATCGGTGGCACAGGTGCAAGGCGAAGCAACTGCGGCCAATAATTCCAAAGAGTTTTTTGTGGACGTGCTGGATGCCCGCCAAAAGCTACTCATCGTCGCCAACGCCCCGCACCCTGATATTTCTGCCTTAAAACAAACCCTCGAAATCAACAAAAACTACCAAATCACTATCGCTTACGTCAACGATTTGAAAGTGAACGTCGCCGATTTTGACTTCGTGGTGCTGCACAACTTGCCGAGCAACAAAAACGATGCTTCCGCCGTGCTGAATGTGCTAAACAGCCGCAAGATACCCCGCATGTTCATCGTTGGCACACAGACCAATTTGGTGAGGTTCAACCAGGTGCAGCCCTTGCTCAACATCGTGGGCGACCAGCGCAACACGAACGACGTGCAGGGCATCATCAATCAAAATTTCAACCTGTTTACCATTGATGAAAACCTGCGGAACAGCCTGCCGACCTTCAATCCGCTGACCGCCCCCTTTGGCGATTTTCAGTTGCGGGGCGATGCGCAAGTGCTGCTGTATCAACGCATTGGGCGGGTGGACACGAAATATCCGCTGCTCTTGTTTGGCGAAGAAAATGGTGTAAAAATGGCCGTGCTCGCCGCCGAGGGCCTTTGGCGCTGGCGTCTGTTCGATTATTTGCAGCACCAAAACCACGATATTTTCAGCGAATTGGTGGGCAAAAATTTCCAATATGCCACCCTGAAATCCGACAAGCGCCGCTTCCGCATTTCTTTGGGCAAAAACATTTTCAACGAAAACGAACCCGTCATCCTCGACGCCGAACTGTACAACGAAAGCTACGAACTGGTGAACGAACCGGACGTGAGCCTCACCATCAAAAACAGCGACGGCAGGGACTTCAACTATACTTTTAACAAAACCGTCAACGGCTACACGTTGAATGCCGGGGTCTTCCCGGTCGGCAGTTACCGTTTCAAGGGCAGCGTGAACTTCAACGGCCAGGCACTTACCTACGACGGCCAGTTCAGCGTACAGCCCATCCAATTGGAACTTTACGAAACCACCGCCGATCACGCCATGCTGCGCCGTCTGAGCCAGGAATTTGGCGGACAGGTGTTTTATCAAAACCAATTGGAACAGTTAGGCCAATCGTTGCTGGAAAAAGACATCAAGCCCGTCATCTATTCCTCCAGCCGCACCCGCTCGGTGATCAATTTGAAATGGATTTTCTTCTTGTTGCTGGGGTTGTTGTCGGGTGAATGGTTTTTGAGGCGGTATTTTGGGGCGTACTAACATGGTTAAATTTTGACGATGGATAATAATACCCAATACCCCGAACGACGATTGACGATTATCCTCTTGCTCTTTTTTGATGGAGTATAGAATGTTGTATTCAAATGCTTCACCTTTGTTCCATGAATCCTTCATTCGACATAAAATTGTTTAGAAAGGCCCTTTCTGATGGCAATATCGTTTGGCGGAAGCATACGCTTGAAAGGATGTTGACAAGGAATATTTCCAGGGAAGATGTGCTAATTGTGTTGGAACAAGGTGAAATTATACAGGTTTATGAAAACGATAAACCTTTTCCGAGCATACTGATGTTAACGTGAGTTCGGAGATTAACCCTTTGTAAATCAATGATATAGCCGCAGAGCGGCGACAATGTTTGTAGCAAAATGCACCAATTTGTGTTCAGCCCCAGCGGGGCGGCAATTGGGCTAAAATACAGGCAATTCTCGCCCCGCTGGGGCTTAACGAATCGGATTCTACCATTTCTACAAACATTGCCGCCCCTGTGGGGCTTTCAAAGCACTGATTTTCAAGGAGATATTCTGTGTGTAATGGATAGGGTTTTGAACCTCCCCGACGTTGATGCCAGAACTATAGGAAGTTATTTTTTCATCGTGCTTTAGGGTTAAGTAGTCCTATTTGTTCAAGCCCTACCTTGAATCGTCCCGATAGCTTTGCGGGCGGGTTATCAAAACCCCCAGTTCCGGAACAGGCGGGGTTGATAACCCGCCCGCCCGAAAGGATACTGCTACAGCCAATCGTGCAGTTTTTTTTGAAAATAACTGATTACCAATTGATTAGAAAGGCTTTAATCCAAACCTCACATTAATTGACAGTGTAATCAGTTCGATTTCCAGAAATAAGGCGTCAGCAGAATCAGGATGGTGAACAGTTCCAGCCTGCCCAAGAGCATTAGGAACGATAAGAGCCATTTTGCGGCAACGGATAGATGGGCAAAATTGTCCACAGGCCCGACCTTGCCAATGCCGGGGCCTACATTGCCAAGCGAAGTGGCCACTGCCCCTACGGAGGTGAGGAAATCGTAACCCAAAATGCTCATGATCACAGAGCCAAGAATAAAAATCATCATGTACAGCAAAAGAAAAATGATGACGTGGGTCATGATGCGTGGCGCTACTACTTGGCCGTTGAGTTTCAGCGGCACCACTGCCCTGGGGTGGATGAGGCGCTTGAATTCGAGGTAGGAATTTTTGAAAAAAACCAAGTGCCGGATGAATTTGATGCCGCCTGCCGTAGAGCCTGCACTGGCCCCCAAAAACAGGAGGATGAAACAAATCATGGTGAGACCGTAGGTCCAGGAAGTGTAGTCGGCAGAGACGAAGCCCGTCGTTGTGACGAGTGAAACCAATTGAAAAACTGCATCCCGTGTGGCCTTTTCAAAGGTGATGGTACCCCCGTTTTGGTGGACGGCATAATAGACCCGCAGCGACATGATGAGGCCCAAAACCAACACGAAAAAAAGGTAAGCCTTGAATTCGTCATTAGCCCAAACCCGGTTAAAACGGCCTTTCAGCGCAAGGTAAGTAACCGTATAGTTTGTGCCGGCCAGGAACATAAAAACGATGATGGTGTATTGGATAAACGGCGTATCGTAAGCCATCATGCTGGCATTTTTAGTGGAAAAGCCGCCAGTGGCCATGGTAGTAAATGAGTGGTTGACGGCATCGAAAAAGCTCATGCCGCCCAGTTTTAACAACAGCACCAAAATGGCCGTCAGGCCCACATAGATGCCCCAAAGGCGCTTGGCTGTTTCCTGTATGCGGGGGTGTATTTTATCAGAAGTGGGACCGGGAGCCTCCGCCGAAAACAACTCGATGCCGCCGATGCCCAACATTGGAAAAATGGCCACCGTCAGTACGATGATGCCCATGCCGCCGATCCATTGGGTGAGGCTGCGCCAGTAGAGGATGCCTTTTGGCACGGCCTCTATGTCGTTGAGAATGCTGGCCCCCGTGGTGGTCATGCCGGACATGGTTTCAAAAAATGCGTCGGTCACGGAGGGGATTTCGCCGCTGATCAGGTAGGGCAACATGCCAAATGAAACCATCGAAAGCCAACCCAGGGCCACAATGAGGTAGCCTTCCCGTTTGTTCACCGATTTGCTTTTGTTGCTGCTCAAAAACCAAAGCAGGCCGCCGACTACCAAACATATTGCAGCAGAATAAATCAGATGCAGCCCATCGCCCGATTGGTAAATGGCCGAAAAAATCACCCCCGTGAGCATACTTCCGCCCATGACGAACAACAGGACACTGATAACCCGTGCTATTTGTTTGTAATTGATCATTGTGTTGTGTTCAGCGGATGGTTTTGTTTGGGTCTATTTTGTTTTGGCAAAAGCTGAGAAGAGCCACTTTTGTATTTGCGGTTTACAGTACAATGAAAACACACAAGCACAAAAACACACAAACACCGCTTTACCTAAACATCCGTTCGACTTTGGAAACTGCTTCAGGCATGGTAAATACAATCACCTTGTCGTCCACCTGCAACTGGAAATTGCCGTCGGGGATCAGGCTTTCATCGCCCCGGATCACGCCTCCAATGAGGGAGGCTTTAGGAAAATGAAGATCCTTTAGCGGTTTGCGAGTAATATGGTTGTTTTTCGTAACTACGAACTCAATCACCTCAGCTTCTACACCGTGCAAGCCCGTGATGGCTTCTATCCTGCCCTGCCGCACGAAGCGGAAAATATTGTTGGCGGCAATAAGTTTCTGGTTGATGAGCGTATCCACGCCGATATTTTGTGAAATAAAGGTATATTCCTTGTTTTCAACCTGTGCAATGGTCTTATAAACGCCGTGGTTTTTTGCGGTGAGACTGGCAATGATGTTGGTTTCCGAATTGGGCGTCAATGCAATAAATGCGTCCATACGGTCGAGGCCCTCTTCCAGCAACAAGTCCACGTTGTCGGCCTTTCCATTGATAATCAGCGTTTTGTTCAATTTTTCGGTGAGCATTTTACACTGATCCTTGCTGCTTTCGATGAGGGTAATTTTATAGTCTTCCTCCATCATTTTGGCGGTTTCGTAGGCCAGCGGCGAATTGCCCAGTATCATGATGTTTTTCACCTTCACCTTTTTCGCCCCCACGAATTGCTCCACCTCGTCCACTTTGTCTTTTTTGGTGATAAAATAAACGTGGTCGTTTTTGCGCAACACCACGTCGCCGTGCGGGATGATGGTTTGGCTGCCCCGGAGGATGGCAATGGGCCGCAGGGTTTCGTCGGCGGCCACGTTTTTCCAATTGCTCAACTGAACGTTCACCAAAGGGGAATAGTCGTCGAGCGTGATGCCGAACAAGGAAATTTTTCCTTCTTCAAACTCAAAAATATCGGTAAACGAGCAGCGCTCTATAAGGCGTTTGATCTCTTTTGCTGCCAATTGGACCGGCGAAAAAATGGAATCAATGCCCAAAGCTGCCACCAGTTCCCGGTTGGCATCTTTGAGGTATTCCGATTTGTGGACACGGGCAATGGTCTGCCGGGCACCGAGTTTTTTGGCCAGGCTGGCCGTCACCAGGTTGGTAGTCTCCGAAGTGGTAACGGCCAGGACCAGGCGTGCCTCTTCTACCCGTGCCTCTTTGAGAATCTTGATGGAGGAAGAATCGCCCTTCAAGGTGAGCAGGTCGAGGTGGGACGAGGCATAGTCCAGCACTTCCTGGTTTTCATCAATGAGCGTAATGTCCTGGTTTTCATAGGATAACAACTCTGCCAAATGGAAGCCGAGGTTGCCTGCCCCAGCGATGACGATTTTCATTTTGAAAAATTATTTGCTTGTTCCGCCAAAGTTTTTTTTAACAATGGAAACCATATTTACTATGAGCAGCCAAGTATTGTGCATGGGGTTTGGGGCTATCGCTATCGCCCCCAACCCCCCTTGTACGAAACTTGGCGGCGTGAGCCATAGCCCGAAAAAGTGCGCAAAAATATCCTTCCCGGCGGATTGGCAAGTATGAAATATAATGCCTATTCACTTAAGCTATAACCCCTCCACTTTTCCTTCCCCGTCGCCGCTGAGGTGGTTCACCACCCTGCGCACGGTTTTGCGGCGGATTTCTTTTTCCAGCTCCCGGTCAATGCGCTTCAGGGTGTACTGAAATTTCAGTTCGAGGCTGTCCTTGTGGATTTCGATGATGCGCAGCCTGTAAGAAGCAGGTTCGATGTGCTCGTGGTAGTCCTGCAAACAGTCAATCAAATCAGCTTCCAGCGCTTCGATGGTTTTTAAAAATGCCAAATTCACCTCAAAATCTATGTTGACCTTGCGGATGCCTTTTTTGGTGTAATTGATGATTTCGCTGGTATAGACTGTATTGTTCAGGATGAAAATAATGTCGTCGTCGTCGTTTAAAAGGGCAATCCTCGAAATGGTGATGTCAGTGACCCGGCCTTTATGGTCGCCGATTTTCACATAATCGCCAATGGAAATTTCATCCGAAAAACTAATGGCGATGCCGCTGATGATATTGGCAAAATAATCCTTCGTGATAATGGCAATAGCTGCCGCCACGATACTCAAACCTGTAAAAAGGCTTTTGGCATCAATGCCGAACAAGCTCAGAATGGCCACCATCACCGCTGCCGCCATAAGCAGGATGTAGATGTTCTCCAGGCCCGACAGCACATTGTCCATCATGCCCCTTGGCAGCCGTTGCCGCCGCCGGTAAATAGCGGAGAAAAGCATCAAGGCCAGGTTGAGGCCCAGGGCTAAAATCGCAAAATTCAGTACGACTTTGGTCAGGTCGCTAAACCTTGATTCCGAAATGATTGGCTCGCCCCACGGCTCTAAAATCCTTGCCCACTCCTTTTCTTTGAACCGAATAAAAAGCAAGCCAGTAAAGAGGATCAACTTGGATATGGTAAGTAGTATGCGGGCCATTTTGAGAGGATGAGAGGAATGAGGGACTAGGCAGTGCCAACATTTAACTATCAGCCGCCCGCCACTTATTTCCCTACTAAATCCATTTCTTCTTTTTGAAATAAACAATGGACATCAAAGCAATAAACGCCATGAAGCCCCAAAGGTAATAGTAGCCATTGTGCCAATGTAACTCTGGTATATTGTCAAAGTTCATCCCATAAATGCCCGCCAGGAAGGTGAGCGGGACAAAAATGGTAGTGATGATGGTCAACACCTGGATGACGTTGTTCATGCGGATGCTCAGTTCGGAAAGGTAGAGTTCCTGTAGGCCGTTGAGCATGTCCCGATAGGTTTCAATCAAGTCTGCGATGCGGATGACGTGGTCGTAGAGGTCCCGCACGAAGAGGCCTGTGCTGGGGTCCATGATGGCAATTTCACTGCGGGAAAATTTGCCGACCGCCTCCCTCAGCGGCATCACCGATTTGCGCAGCGCCAGCATCTGGAATTTTAAATGGTGGATAGACTCCTTCGCCTGTCTGGATGGTTCTTGGCTGATGGAGGTTTCAATATTTTCCATTTCTTCCTCAAAGCAATCGAGGATGTGGAAATAATTGTCCACCACATTGTCCACCAGGGCGTAGGCCAGGTAGTCAGAATTGCGGGTGCGGATGCGGCCACGGCCTGCTTCCAGGCGCTCCCGCACGGCGTGAAAAGTGTCGTCGGCGTTTTCCTGAAAGGTCAGCAAATAGTCTTTGCCGAGGTAAAGTGCGATTTGTTCCGAATTCAATTCGTGGTCGGGCTTGTGGTAGGTCAGCGAATTGATGACGATGAAAGCCTCGTCGCCGTACTCCTCGAATTTGGGCCGCTGCTGCGTGTTCAGGATATCTTCCAGCACCAACGAGTGTATATTGAACTGTTGGCCAAAGCGTTCGATCAAGGCCACATCGTGCAGGCCCCGCAGGTCGTACCAGGTGACTTTCCCTTCTTTTGCTTCAGGTTTTTCATGGTTTACAAAAGTCCGTTCTTCTATCGTTTCAGTATTGAAACGCACTTCGTGTACCAGCACCTGTTCCATGCGCTGTTCGCCTGTAAACTCCAGGGTGCCGGGCGGCAGTCCGCTCCGTTTCAGTTTTTTCAATTTTTTCTTTTTGGGCTTCATGCGGTAAATGTAAAAAGGCGCTGCCGGAATTTTATCGGCAGCGCCTTTTTACTGTAAGCACTAAGCATCTGTAGCTGTTCAATCCAAACCCATATTGTAGTTGTTATTTCGTGCCATGCCAATAGCACATTATTTGAAATTTTTATTTTTGCAAAAAAAAACTCACCAACCAACAAATGGAAAAACTCATTTTGCTCTCTATTGCCTCATTTTTGGCCTTTTTCAATAACAGGCCAAATCATATCTCTTATGATAAAATACCTACAGTGCCTCCAGGTACGGTCAAAGTGTCTGCAAACTATTTTGTGGATAAGCGTGAAGTGAGCAATATTGACTATGAAGAATATCTATTCTGGCTGAAAGGAATTTTCGGAGTTGACTCTGAAAAAGTAATGTCTGCCATACCCAACGAGAAGGTTTGGTCGGAAGCGGGTATAAAAAATGCGGAAGATCTGATCACCATATATTTGCTGGATGTGAAGTACATGAACTTCCCGGTCGTAGGCGTAAGTTGGGAGCAAGCAAATGATTATCTTTCGTGGCGCAACGATCGGGTGTACGAAGCTATTTTGGTAAAAAAGGGCTGGATTAAATTCAATCCCCATCAAACCCCTGAAAATTATTTTACCATTGAAAGGTATTTGAAAGGCACTATTACAGGCAGTATTCCAAAGCACAAGCCGCCTGTGCCGGCTTACAGGCTTCCCAGCATTCAGGAATGGGAAAAAATTGCAGCGTATAAAACAAGCCCTTATGGCTCCAAATATCATAAAGAAAAAATTGCCCGATCAATAGAAAAAGGGGAATTCCTGTTCAATACCAAGGAGCGGTTCTCACAATTTCAAAACGCTCAAGATTCAACATCCACTCCCACTACACCCGTTTGCACCTTTAAGCCCAACCACCACCAGATTTGCGACCTGATAGGTAATGTGGCGGAAATGACCGATGAAAAAGGATTTGCCAAAGGTGGAAGTTGGCAGCAACCTTTGTCTGATTGTGAAATCAGCGACAATATCGCCTATTCAAAACCAACAGCATGGCTTGGTTTTCGAGCCGTTTGTACGTGGAAAAAAGTGGAATAAAGACTAAAAACAACATTATCGGTTAGACACCTGCCGCCGCTGGTGATCCTCTATGATTTGTTCCAATTGTGCCGTCCCTACCCTATTGGCAATGACCTTTTTGTCTTTGTCCAAAATGTACAACTTGGGCAACGAAGTGCCATAAAAATATTGGAGCGCCCTCGCCCGATTGTAAGGGTCGGCGGTGATGATCCAGGGCATTTTCTTTTCGTGTATGTCTTCGATGGCCTTTTCCAGTTCCGTGCTGTTGGCTGAAGAAATGGAGAAAATTTCCACGCCTTTGCTTTTCCATTTTTCATAAAATGGCTTGAGTTCCTCGGTCATTTTTTTGCAGTGGCTGCAGCCGGGTTTCCACAGGAAAATGATGGTGTATTCGGCCTTCACGTCGTAGGGGCTGATGAGGTCGGTGGAGAATTTGTCCTGCGCCGGATCGAAGCGCTGTACTTTGATATTAGGCGCAGGGTTGCCGATCAGCACATTCCGCATCATGAGTGCGTCGTCGGTGATTTTTTTCAGGCCTTCTTCCGTCACCCAGTCAGCCTTGCCGCTTTTGTAATAATTGTCCGAAAGGTGTACGTACACGGCGTCCAGGCCCATGATTTCCGGGGTGTAATATTTGTTCAGCAAATAGGGCAACAGGTATTGGAAAACCATCTGGCTTTTCTCCGCTTTGCCCAAAATAAAATCCACTGCCTGAATGACCGAATCCGGCACCTGATAAATCATTTTGTCCAAATAGCGGTCAACTTTTTCTTTCAAATAAGGCGTGTTCACGAAGGCATCTTCCGACAAGTCAAAGCCGTCCCAATAATGCCAACGGTAGTATTTATAGCGGAAAAGCGAGTCCACGGTACCGTCTTCGTTTTTGGGCGCTTCCGGCACATCGGGGTCTTGGAATGCCTTCACCAGTTTGGCGGTGTAGGTGCCGGGGTTGTCGGCAGCTATTTTGTCTTGGTGGGCCCGCACTTCCTTGGCGAGGTCTTCGAGGTCTTTTTTCAGTTTTTCCTTTTTCGTTTCATCCTTTTCGGCGGCAAACTCTTCCTGTATTTTTTTTGAAACGGCCACCTTATCGGCCATGTACGCCTGATAGTCCAGCAAAAGCTGGTTGTCTTTTGAGCCTTTGATTTTCAGGCTTTTAGAAAAATCCGGGGCCGTTGTTTCCACTGAAAACTGCTGTTCGGCCCTGGTCACCACAAACTCAAAAAACTTGTTCTCCGGCGGCATCAGCACCAGATAAATGCCAGGGGCCAGTGGCTCGTCGCCCTGAAAAACATATTTACCTTTTTCAAGCGCAGTCGTGTCCTTGCTGTAAACTTTGTCGGCTCGCCGGTAGCCCAGGAATACCTGCTCACCTTCGTAGCCGTAAATGGTTACAGTGATTTTGTAGCCCTCGGCCGCCACGGCGGATAAGGACAATTGTAATAGGGAAAAAAAGAAAAACAGTTTTTTCATGTTTTAGGGAAATTTTTGCTTGGGCTGCAAATTTATGCTGTTGGACAAACAGATGCCGGATTGGGCGGGATGTTAAGTTTTTATTTAGAAAAATGGGCGCAAGGGGGAAGCGGGGAAACTATTTTATGCAGATCAAAAATTGAACTTTCGATTTACATAAAACGGACTAATATCCTGTGGGCAACGTTCTGTAAAATCCAATCGCCTGCTCAAAAATTGCTATTTTAGCCCCTCTAAAAGTATCCTCGGCATTTCGGCACCTGAAGCCCATTCAAAAAATATCCTGCACTCACCTAACCTGGCAAAGCCAGAACCAAAGTGTTGATAATGGTTGATGATGGTTTATTAAGTTGATATCAACCCTTATCAACCTCATAAACTTTATCAACTTCTTGCAGAAATGCAAGGATTTAACCGATAAGGTACTATAGAATGCCTCCAATGCCGTTTTTTTTTCAAAACTGACCTATCGAAATTTTCATTATGAAACAGTTGTTTTTATTTCTGCTTTCGTTGACGCTGTTCCCAGTCCTTTCGTTGTCTCAAAAGGAAAACGCCGATATAAAGGCGATGATCGAAAAATACAAAGTGGAGTACCGGGGGCCTTACCGTGACATCCGCTGGTTTTGCCCAGATGGCAGCTTTGCTGTGCCACGTTCTGAAAAACTCTGCGACAACATGAAAGGCGCCGTGCAGCGGGCACGCTACCGGGACGAGGTGGTGGCGCTCGGCAAATCGAACCACATTTTCATGGGGCAAATCCTTTCTACCACGCCCAAAGAAGACTTTTGGGATGCCGAACACTACAACTCCCGCCTCAAGCAGTACCAACTCGAAAAATACCTCCGAGCCATTGACGACGGATGGGTGCTGCGTCTGGCGCAGTTCTATCGGGGTGCCTACCAAGTGGAGGACGAGGAACGGTGGGGCATTGATTTTTTCAACTGGCTCCTGGCCAAGGACGAAGTAGCGGAAAAGCAATTTTTCCTACTACGGCAGGCCGCCAAAGACATCCCCCACCAGGGAGATGACAGCCGTACCCAAAAAGTGAGGGCCATTTCAAAGGTTATTTCTGAAAAATACACCCCTTTCACGGATTTGCGGGTGAAAATACACGGCCAACCAGAGCAGAGCGACATCGGACGGGTCAAAGCTTTTCAGGAAAAAAACCGGGCGAAACTCACCCAGAACCTGCTCGATCAGTTGGATGAATTGGTGGCAGAAATGGAGGCTGTTTACCAGCCCATCAACTTGAATACGCTGAACAAATATTTGAAAAACATCCCATCCGACAGCCAAATCGGGCAAAGCCTGGCTGCATACATTGCTACTTTTGGGCAGGCGCAGCCGACCTCCGCACGGGTGATGGCCACAGCCGAACTCCTTTGGCAGATCCGGCAGCAGTTTTTGACCGTCAAAAACAAAAAAGCCCGCCTCGCCCTGCTCGACATTTCCAATGTGTTGGAAGAAGTTTATTTTAAGGATGTGATAGAATGGCAAAGTACGAATGCCGCCGAATTGATGAATAAAATCTGCTACACGGGAATGGCAGCCGCCGGCACAGGCCTTCTGGAAACTTGGGAATGGAACGCCGTGGAAAAAGACCTCGCCGTGCCGATGGTGGACGAGCTTTCCCTTTGGCAACTGAACGCCTACCTGGAGCGCAGCCGCAGCCTTGTGGAATGGGGCACGGGCATGGTGAGGGGCGTTTATCGGGATGTGGTGAATCAGTACAACGGCTTTGAGCCGCTGGCTTATGGTTTTTTTGACGACCGCATCCGGGGTTCGATCTTGTTGAATTTGGGACAAAGCGTCACGCAACTCGGCGACTTTATTGCCAAAGAAGCCAATTTTTCCAACCAAGTGATGAACATCGGCAACCAAAGCCACGCCCGTGGCCTGAACCCCGGCTATGCCCTCGGCGAACTGGTCGTCGTGAGCGAATCGGAAGACGAGGTGGAGGTTTCAAGGGACAAAATCTACGTCTTCAACCGACCGCCCGGCGACCTGAAACCTGTGGCTGGCATCGCCACGGTGACGGAGGGCAACATGGTTTCGCACGTGCAATTGTTGGCCCGCAACCTCGCCATCCCCAATGCTGTCGTTTCATCTCAAAACCTGTCGGATTTGAAAAAATTCTCCGGCCAAAGAGTCTTTTACGCCGTGTCGAACCGTGGCACGGTCATCATGAAACCTGCCGACAAAATGACGGACGAAGAGAAGAAGTTGTTTGATGAAAAAAAACGCAGCGAAGAGCGCATTACTGTGCCAGTAGAAAAGGTGGATTTGGGTCAAAAAAAGGTGCTGAACATGCGGCAGGTGAACGCCGCCTCTTCCGGTAAAATATGTGGCCCGAAAGCCGCCAACCTTGGCCAGCTAAAAGAATTTTTCCCTGAAAACGTGGTGGAAGGACTGGTCATCCCCTTCGGCATTTTCCGGCAGCACATGGACCAGCAGATGCCCGGAAAGGGCATGAGCTATTGGCAGTTTTTGAACCAGGTTTTTCAAAAGGCCAGGTTTATGGAGAAGTCTGGCAGCCCAGAAAATCTGGTAGAAACTTACACCCTTGGCGAGTTGGAGGTGCTGCGCAATGCCATCAAATCTATTGAATTGCAAGCTGAATTTGTGGCGGATTTGAAGGCCAGTTTTTCCAGCGCTTTTGGGAAAAACATCGGTCAGGTGCCTGTCTTTTTGCGCAGCGACACCAACATGGAAGACCTGAAAGACTTCACCGGGGCAGGCTTGAACCTCACTTTGTTCAACGTGGTGGACGAGGCAAAAATCCTACAAGGCATTAAAGACGTGTGGGCCTCGCCCTACACGGAGCGCAGTTTCAAATGGCGGCAGCGCTACCTGCTCAACCCCGAAAACGTTTTCCCCAGCATCCTCATCATCCCCAGCGTGGACGTGGACTACTCCGGCGTGATGATCACCAAAGGCATCACCACGGGCCACGGGGCCGACCAAACCGTTGCTTTCAACTGGGGCGCTGGCGGTGCCGTGGATGGACAGGCAGCCGAGTCATACCTTTTGCGCTACGACGAAAAGAATATCTTGCTCTCGCCCGCACGGGAACCGACCTACCGCAAACTGCCCGAATCTGGTGGCACGGATACCAAGTTTGCCACTTTTGAAAAATACATCCTCAACCACGGCAACGTCTATGACCTGCGCCTGCTGGCCTACAACCTGTACCAAAAATTTACCGAAATGAAACCGCCCTACGATGTGGAGTGCGGCTTTAAGGACAACAAACTCTGGCTCTTCCAGGTACGGCCTTTTGTGGAAAATAAAAGCGCAACGAGTTCGACCTATCTGGAATCCATCACGCCGAAGGTGGACGGCGGGAAGATGGTGGGGCTAAAAAAGGGATTGTAAATCGAAATCTCTATTTTGCGACGGAATTAAACTACTACTATGGCAAAACGAAGTGCCCCAAACAGGCAAAACCCACCTCCCGGCAAAGAAGAAGGCAACAGCTTCGACAAGATTTTCAAGGAAAACCTTCGGGAACTGGCTCCCGGCCTCATCAACGCAGTTTTAAAATATGAAAACTACCAACTCAAGCCACTGCCAAAGGTTAAAATGCAAACCACCGTCGAAAAAGAACCCGATTTCCTGATGCTTATCACTGGAGTCGCTTCGCCCGACGGCCACATTCTGCACTTTGAGTTCGAGGGAAAAGACGAAAGCAACATGGATTGGCGTATGGCCGAGTACTTGGGGATTTGCGGAAAAATCTACGGAAAAGAAATTGAGCAGCACTTGTTTTACCTCGGAAATAAGCCCCCAAAAAATATTTCGGGGAATATCAAACACACCCATTTCACCTATTGTTACAAGGTACATTGCATCATCGAAATCAGTTTCGAGGTATTTCTATATTCAAACACGCCGGAGGAAGTGATTTTTGCAATTTTGGCCAACCCAAAGGGGCAAAATCCAGATGACATTATCAGGATGATTCTGGAGCGGCTGGTTCAATTGGCAGGCAATTCCATAGCGATCAGAAAATTTATCAAACAGTTGTTGATGCTTTCAAAAAAGCGTAATTTGCGTGATAAAACCATTAAAAAAGTCATTGAAATGATAGGCTATAAAGATTATGAAGACGACATCCTGTACATCCAGGGCCTCCAACTCGGCGAGAAGAAAGGTCTGGAAGACGGCATAGAACAGGGCCTCGAGCAGGGGCTCGAAATAGGCAAGGAAGAAAAAGACATTACTGCCATCCGCAACATGCTCAATAAAAATTTCGATGAGGCGACTATCGCAGAGGTGTTAGAAGTTACGGCGGGCTTTGTAAAAGAAATTCGGCAACAACTCCTGAAAGAGCAGGAAATCACCGTTTTATTGAAAAAGAAAAATGCAGATATAGGTGAAATTGCGAAGCAAACGAACGTCCGGCCAGCACTTGTCAGCATTCTGCAGCAGCATTTGAAGAAATAAACCATTGCCTGCTTCCTTTCCAAAATACAAGCCCCGCAAAGTCAACCTGGCTCTGCGGGGCTTGTTAATTTTGAGGTTTCAATGTTTGATAAATTTATCTTAGCAAGCAAAATGCTTTATAAAATCCTGAAAATCAATTCACAATGTCTTTATCGCCTTCGTATTCTCCAAGTAGATGCGGAGTTTCCAATGGATAAAATTTGGGTAATTTCCCCGCAAAAAAAAATTAGCGATGACTGCCAAATCATATTTACTGCCTCTTCTTTTCCTCGCCACTCTGCTTACCGAAGCCGCCGCCTACCCCATTGACGGCTTTACCCTGACGGGCATCCGCCGTTTGCTGCGGTTGGAACTGATTATGAAAGATGAAATCAAAGGAACAAAACTGCCCATCGGTGCCCAAAAATCCATCAACGATATCAAACTCCACCTCTACAACACGCAAAAAGGCGACAGCCTCGGCTACCTGCCCGAACCCGATCCGGCGTTTCAAAAAAAGCTGAACGCCCTTTTCCCCAACCTGCACGAGAGCTATTCCATCACCTTGCTGGACATTTCGCCCAATAAACCCATCCGCTACGCCGCCCGCCAGGAAGATCGTGGCTTTCAACCAGGTAGCGTTGGCAAACTGGCAGTGATTTCAGGCCTTTTTTGCGAATTGGAAAACCTCTACCCGGATTCATTTGAGCAGCGCCGGGATTTGTTGAAGAAAAAGATAGTCAAGGCCGGCCCATGGGCGATGACGGACTCGCACACTGTGCCTTTTTTTGACCCCGAAACGAAGAAGTTTTTCAAACGGACCGTGCAGCCAAAAGACACTTTTACCCTCTACGAATGGGCCGACCACATGATGTCCGTGAGCAACAACGGCGCCGCCAGCGTGGTGTGGCGGGAGGCCATTTTGATGCGGGTTTTTGGAAAAAACTATTTCAACCTGACCTACGAACAGGGCGAGGAATATTTTAAAAAAACTCCCAAATCCGCCCTGGCGGACATTGCCACCTCGGTGGTCAGCGATCCCCTGCGGTCGGTGGGCATTACCGAAGACGAATGGCGGCTGGGGCAGCTTTTTACCCGTGGCGGCACAAACTATATCCCAGGCAAAGGTGGCAGCATTGGCACCCCTAAAGCTATGATGAAATGGCTTGTTTCACTGGAGCGTGGCGACATCGTTGACCCCGCTACCAGCCTGGAAATCAAGCGTTTGCTCTATCTGACGGATACCCGAGTGCGCTATGCCAACAACAAAAGCCTGAAAGACGCCGCTGTGTATTTCAAGTCCGGCAGCCTGTACAAATGCAATGGGAAAGCCGACGACCCCTGCGGCAAATTCAAGGGCAACGTGGAGAATTACATGAACTCCGTGGCCATTGTCGAAAGGGGCGACAGCGTCGTTTACCTGGTAGCCCTAATGACGAACGTGCTTAGGAAGAATTCCAATATTGACCACAATTTACTCGCTGGGAAGGTGGACAAACTGGTGAGGGAGTGAGTTTTTGCAAGATTTTTAGCCTTACAGGACTTTCAATCCCATTGCCACTTTCTCCGCAAAATCCCGCACCTTTTCCTGGCTGCTTTGCAGGCTTTCTTCTACCAGCGGAAGGAATTTTTTATCGCCCAACTGCCGGATGAGGTACAGCACGGCCAGCTTGATACGCAGGTCCTTTCCCCGCAGCAGCATCTTAAAACATTCGTATTCGGTGGGAATTTTCAGGTTCATGTTTTTCACCGTTTCCTCGGTGATGGTTTCCAACATGCTCGTTTCTATGATGGGGATAATGGCCCTTTTGATGCTGGGTTCCAGCAGGTTGTCGAGGAATTCGAGGGCATTCACCCGCAGGTCGTCCTTGCCGCTGCGCAGGCTTTCGTAGATGGCGAGAATGTCTTCCGAACCGTAGTTGAGGCCGAGCAGGCGGAAAATGCGCTCCAGGTTGCGATCCAGGCGCTGCTCCATCAGGCGGATGAGGCTCATGCGGGCTTCCATTTGCTCCCTTTCCCGGTCGCTGACCGGTTCGCTTTTGCGGGTGAGGCGAATGTATAGCTGTGCGTGCAGCGCCGACAGGGTGTCCTGGTACAATTTCGCCTCCCGCAGTATGCGCCTGACGATTTGCTTTTTTTCAAATTTCAAATACGGATAATTGTTGCGAAGCGAATTGAGGCTGCGCAGGGCGGCCTGTTGCAGGGCCTTGTCGTCCACGTCGAAAAGCTCGATGAGGAAATTGACGGACTGCTGCGAACCGATTTTTTTCAATACCAAAGGAAAAACCCGAAGGGTTTCTATGGGTGTACCAGGTACCTGCATGGTGCGCCGAAGCTCCGGCACAATGGTTTTGCCATAATTAGCCAGTGCCACAACGGCAGCTTCACGGTGTTCTTCGCTGTTCAAAAAACGGACAAGGCGCTCCACAAAAATGGGGCTTTGCGTCCTGCCCGCCGAGGTGATGGCCTGGCCGACCACTTCTTTGTTTTTATCAGAAAAAAATGGGAAAATATGTTCGTAGAGATCTGGTAAATTGGCGTAGCCAATCGCTTTTAGCAAGGTAATTTTTTCAAAAGCCTCTTGCTCTGGGTTTTTGATAAATGGGATTTCTTCCAACAAATCTACCAGCCTTTCCTTGAGTCCGTAGGCCGCTTTCAGGCGCAGGTTGTCACGGGTATCACGGGCCAAGGAAACCAGTGCTGCCGCCCTCACCCGGTAGTTTTCGTTCCGCAGGTAGTCGTTCATGAAGGTGTAGCGCTGGGCCGACGAATGCTCGATGAGGTATTCAAATGCCTGTATTTTCACCTTTTGGCTATCGCTTTGGATAAATGGTTTTATCTCCTCCACCATGGGGTGTTTTTTATAAAAATACAAAGTGGCAATGGCCTCTGCCTGTACCTCGTGCGAGGGGTGCTGCAGCAGTTTTTTCACCATTTCAAAAAAGCGGTCGTTTGGCAGTTCCTTTATCTTGCCCAACACAAATAGAATTTGTTTTTCTGAGCCGTTTTCCAGCACTTTGCCCAGTCCGCCGATAGCAGATTCGCTCGTGAGGTCTATTTGTTTTTTGGGCAAATGCTCTTCCCCTTTTGCACTTTCAATTTTCAATTTAAACGAACGCAAATACTCGCCCCGCACCCGATAGGCCAGGTAGATCCAAAGCAGGATGAGCGCCACGATGAGCAGGCTGATGGCCGTGGTGGAGAGGCTCAATCCTTTTACCAAAAAAATGAGGGCCAGGCCGCTGATGCCCGTGGCCACACTGTCCACAAAAACATCAATGAAGGTTTTGGTTTGGTTTTTCAAATCCGCTGGGATGGGCATGATGATCAATTCCATCGCCGCCTTGTTAATGGATTGCTTGAGGCTGCCGTCAGACATTTTAAAAAAAACCGCCGCAAGCAGCCATT
Organism: Saprospiraceae bacterium; assembly: GCA_041741095.1. Taxonomy (GTDB): domain Bacteria; phylum Bacteroidota; class Bacteroidia; order Chitinophagales; family Saprospiraceae; genus UBA6168. Next base: position 43,933 of record JBGSKQ010000031.1, on the reverse strand, counting down.
CGGGGAACAACAGCAGCAGGATCGCCGCCACCAATATGAGTGAAGGCAGGAAAAACAGTGAAGTGGCTACGCCAAAGGTTCCGACAATCCGCCGGGTGAGGAAAAGCTGCAACAAGAGCGACAGCAGATTGAAGGTCGAAAACCAGAATCCAAAGAAAGCTGTCAGCTCTTCGGCGTTGTCAATGGCGGCTGCGGCAAGGCCGCCGAATTGGTAGTCCACCAATTTGGCTACCATCACGCTCACGCCCACGATGCCCGCCAAAAAGCTAAGGTGTTTAGATTGGCGGATCAGGTTGATGGGGTGTTCGGCCCAACCTATGACCCGGCTTTTTGGCTGCACTGGTGCGGGAGGCTGCACCACATAATTTTTCCAAATCGTGCGTACAATGGGAAGGCACAGGGAAAGCAGAAGGGCGCAGACAAACAACAGAAACTCTACCCGCATGACCTGCGCCAGCGCCGAGGTGAGATAACCGCCAAAAATGCCCCCGGCGATGGCCCCAGCCCCTATAAACCCGAACAAACGCTTGGCTTCACGGGCATTGAACACCAGATTGGCCAGCACCCAAAACTGCGAGGTGGCGAGCAGTGCGAAGATGGCCACCCAGATGTAAAACAGGTACAGCACCAGCCCTTTGGCGACATCTATCAGCAAAAAGGAGCCAAACACCACCAACGACAACACGGAGACGATGAGCGTGTTTTTCATCATGCGCTGCAAGGGGATGCGGGCCAGCAAGCGGGAATAGAGCGTGGCAACCACCGCCGCCGCTATGGCCACCAGAATAAAGGCATTTGGCAAACTCTCCACACTGAACTGGGTGAGGAAAAGGCCGTTCACCGTTGGCTTGACGATGAGCAGCGTGGAGATGATGAGGAAAATGTAGGCTTGCATCAGCGCCGCCCGCTTCATTTCGCCGTCACGGATGTCGAAGGCCGTGCGCAGGAGCAGTTTTAGCGTTTCGCTGATGTTGGTCATTGGCAGTGACTTGATGTTGGAGGGGTAAAAAAACACAATTCCCGGTGCTTACGAAAAACACCGGGAATTATTTGTAGAAAATGGAAAGCACACTTTTCTATAAAAAACGCTTATTTGACAATTGATTTGGAAGCAAAAAGTGTGTCAATGGGCATCTTGATATCAAGTTTTGCATCGTACAAATCGTCGCCAGGCGAAAATACCTCGAATTTGTAAGGAGCGCTATAGACATAAACTGTCTTCAGCGTCGGTAAAATGACCCAGCACGATTTTACCCCGAATGAGAAATACTCGTTGGTTTTATCCAACAGTGTCTGCAATACTTGCGTCGGAGATAGGATTTCAATGGTGGCGAGGGGTGGCTCTTTTCTTTTGATTTCATCTACCGTAAAATCAATTTCTTCTGGCTGGCAAATGGCGATGTCAGGGGTCGTTTTTTCGCTGGTATCAAGCGTAAGCTCAGGCAGTATTTCAAATTGATCACCATAGTTGTTGACCAGAAACACAGTTAGTCTTTGGGTAATGACGGAGTGTAGTTTACTGGGCATAGGTTTTCCACGTTCTGTTTCATAATCTGACTGGATGGGCAAAGTTGCTGAGTCCATATTTTAAGATTGTTTTAAACAAAAATAACCCATTTACTTATCCCTTCCAATTCGGGAAGCATTTTTCTGCCCAGCAAACTAAGCTGCCCTTCTCAACCCTTGTTCTTTGGCTGCACAGGCCCGTTCTCCACCAGGAGGGTTTTCTTTTTCAAAATATCCTCCACGGCCACCACCAGGTCACGCATAATCTGCTCACCTTCAGCATCTTCTGCCAGGCCGACCAGGATGTAGCGTTGCCATTGGTCGCCCCACACCAGCACGGAATCGGAGTGGAAGTTTTTCCAGGAACCCGACTTGCGGTACAGCTTGGCACCGGGAGCCGTCCGATCAAGGGTATTCACGAATTTGTGGTGCAGCCCAGGGTCGCCCATCATTTGCAGCATGTGCTCAGAGCGTTCGCTATTCACCAGTTTACCCATTGCCATCATGTAATAAAAACGGCAGACCTGCGATACCGAAGCGGCATGGCTAAGGCCCTCCAGAGGGTCGGGGTTGCGGGCACCGCCAGCGGCATAGCGCTTGCCTACCCAAAGGCCGCCGCCGTGTTTTTTGTCGTAGAGTTTATACTGCGGATCAGTGAGCACGCCGGATATTTTTTTGTAGCCCACCCGGTCAATCATGCGGGTGGTGGCTTGGTTGTTCGATTTGCTGATCATCAGGCGCATATCTGAAAGCACTTCATTGGTTGCTTTCAGTTCGCCTTTTGCTATGGCATCCTCGGCGGCCAGCAGCACGGCGATTTTGGGCAGGCTGGCGGCGTACATCATTTCGTCTCCATTGACGGCGGCATAGCGCACATTGTAGGGGTCGGCCAAGTCCACCAGCCCGACGGCCAGTTTTTTATTGGCAATGAGTTTTTTCCATTTGGGGTTGGCATTGAGTTTTTTGGCCAAACTGGCTTGGAGGCCATCGTCTTCCAGACTTCTTAAAGGTAAAATGTAGCGGTCGGATATTTGGAGCGGGAGTTCGGAATTATAACTGTTTTGTGCAAGTGCGCCCGTTGTCATTAACACAATCAAGGCGCAAACCTTTAGGAATTTTACCATCATTAAATTGCTTTTATAAGTGAATGTTTGATAATTAATGCTGTTGATAATTACAGTTGGCTATTAGTATTAGGATTAAAAAAACTCCTGTCGTTGGAGGCACATCATCAGGCCTGGCGATTGGTGGCGAAAAATAGGTTTTCCGCCGCTGACTGTCTATGGTTTAGGGTAAATTGGTCCTTCCGAGAGATGTAATGGGCCGCTGGCCCGGTTTTACAAAGGTGCGAAGGTAACGTATGGTTCGGGGGGATTTAGTTAAAATAAAAAATTTTAACGCTTATTTTTAACCAATTTTTATTTCAAATCGCTTTGCTAAACGATCAAATTTTCATTAGCAATATGTGGCGAAACTTGTTTTTCAAAAAAACCGTACCGAACTTCCGAAAGGTAGAGACCCTGCGGGTGGGCAGATTTAAAACGCCTGGGCGCCTGGCCGTTTTTCAATAGATTTTCAAATTCCCCCAAACTGACCCTGCCATAGCCCACCTCCAAAATTTGACCCACCATATAACGCACCATGCCCCGAAGGAAACGGTCGGCAGTGAAAGTAAAGGCTAAATTTTCGCCCATGCCGTCCACTTTTAGATCCGCTTCGGTGATTTCACAAATGGTCGTTTTATAAATACTGGGCTGTCGGCAAAAAGAGCGGAAATCCCGGTAATTTTTCAGCAATTCAACTGCCGCCTGCATGTTCCCCGTGTCCATATTTTCTTTTGGATAAAAAGTGCTCATCTCGCTCAGGAAGGCGTTTTTTATGGTGTGGATGCGGTAGGCGTAGGTCCTGGAAAGGGCGTCGTGTTGTGCATGTGCCTCCCAGGGCACTTTGATAAAGTCGTGGATGGCGATGTCGTCGGGCAGCATTTTATTGAGGCGGAAAACAGGGTCGTAGGCGAAATCCGTTTCCACCTTGATGTGGCAAAAATACTGGCTGGCATGAACGCCCGTGTCGGTGCGCCCGCAGCCGATGCAATTCACGTGGTAGCCCAACATTTTTTCCAGTGCATTTTCCAAAGTCTCCTGGACGCTGGGGTGCCGTGGCTGCCGCTGCCAACCAAAATAGTGCGTGCCCTTGTAGGATAGCTGGATGAAAAATTTCATGGCCAAAAATACGTGAATGATGAACTATAAATAGCTTATCCCGAATTTACTTCGGGAATGAACGATGCCTGCCTGTCGGTAGACAGGAACTTGCAAAGCATTGATTATCAGCTTATTTGTAAATCAATATGGCCTATATTATTTTTTAATTTCACTAAGAAACAGTTTTAAAGACAAACAACAAAGCCGTTGGCGATAAATTGGCCAACGGCTTTGGAAAAAACCTTCTTTCAGAGCAACAAAGGGTTAATAAACCGGTGTATAAAAAACTTTTTGCGACAGGTCAAAGCCCTCTCCTTTCACATGTACCACATAAACCCCGGCAGGCACTTGCAGCCTATCGGCAATGCCTTGGCTGCCATCCATTGTGTTGGCTGAAAAGGTGGCCACTGCTCTGCCTGCCATGTCGTAAATTTCCACATGGGCCTCCTTTTCGCTTTGGCCAGCCAGCAATTCCAACACCTGGCCGAAGCTGTCCCTGGGTTTGTTTTGCGGGTGTTCTACTTTGCAAGACAGCGTTGCTGAATGGTCAAAAGAATACTCGCCTTCTTTCAGTTTCAGCCGGTAAAAAATCTTGCCCGTCAGGTTTTCCGAATCGGTAAAAGAATAAATGCCTTGACCTTCTGCCTCTATGGAGCCTACCGAAATAAAATTGATGCCGTCCAAGGAGCGCTCTATTTCAACGTTTTCCAAGTGTTCATTTTCATGTAAAAACCAGAACAGCTTGCGCCCATCCGCATTCACCAACGAAAACTTCAGGTCGTTTTGGTCAATGGGGAAAATGCTCTGGAACTCATAAGCTCCAATATCTGCCCTGCCATTGATTGGGCGCTGTTGGTTTTGAATGTCCAAGTCCACGCCAGCAGGTTGTGTGTCGTCCCCATTGTCCACCAAAGGCGAGGAGGGCGACGGCTTGAAGTCCAACCAATCATAAAAGCCTGCATTTTCAAGCTGTTCTGCGGTGTAATTGTGGCTCGTCGCTGCTGTAGCCCCTTGGCCGAATGCTACGAATTGGCCATTGACAGGGGCTACGATTGCATTGTTGCAGATGATGTTTTCATTGGCCTGGTTATACAGGCGGATGCCGTCGGTGGCGGGATTGACGATGGTATTGTTTAAAATTTCAAATTTGGAACCCATCTGCGTGCTGTTGGCGTCGTCGGCGAAGATGCCGTAGCCGCCCGTCCCGACGATGAGGTTGTTGTAAAACTTGTTGCCGCCCAGGTGGCCCAGCACGATGATGCCGCAACCGCCCGGGTTTTTGATGGTATTGTTGAAACATGTGCCGCCGGAACCGCCCCCGCACTGTATGCCGCTATTTTGATACACTGCAAAAGGGTTGGTTCCTGCGTTGACGATGGAGTTGTTGTAAATTTGGGCATCTGCCGCACAGCCGTACTGTATGCCGTCCGCCCCTGTGTTTTCCAAGCGGTTTTCATGCACCTGCAAGCCCAAAATGCGGTGCGGATAGACCCTGATCGTTTCGCTGTCACAGGTTTTTTCCATGCCGTTTTCCCAATAAACACTGCCGATGTACATGCCTTCGCCGCCCGTGTGGTGGATGTAGTTGTGGTGGATGTCCACGTTCTGCATCGTGTAATTCTGCTGCCAGGTGGCCGGGTCGCAGCCGGGGTCCGTTTTTACCATAAAACCAGCAAAGCCTGAATTGGCCACTTCGATGTGGTCGAGTTCAAAATCGGAGCTGAGGCGGGTCACCACCACGCCGCTCGCACCTGCGCCCGTGCCATTTATTTTCAGTCCATATTCAAATGCATCATCGCCAGTGCCTGTCACATGGAAATAGCGGCAATTTTCAAAAATCAGCCCACCAGCGTAGCTGTTGTTTGCTATAACTGCTTGCCCTCCGCAATTGACGACCGTGATGGGCTCTGCCTCGCTGCCCTGAAAATCAAAAAAACGCAGGTCGGCATAGATTCCCGCTTTTACACAGATCACATCGCCGGGTTGCGCATTGAGGTAAAACGGCCCACTGCCCAGGCTCGCCGGACGGTAAATTCCTGCTTGTTGAATCAAATGATCGCAGCCACAATTTTGGGAAAAAACAAAAGAGGAAAGAAGGGAAATGCCAGCGATAGCGAGTGTTCTGAGTGTTTTGTAATGCATTTGGACTTTAGATTTTGCTTCTTATGTGTCACTGCATTACGTGTAAAAGTATGGCGCAAAAGTATGGGCACCGATTTTTGATTGGTGGCTATAAAATGAAAAAGTGTGACGCCAAAAATTGGTTTTTTATAAAAATCTACAAGCATATATAGATGAGCTATTGGCCACTGGCTATTGGCTATTGGCTCGGTGCTAATTGCCACTGGCCAAACGCTAAAAGCCTACAGTATATATGTGCAAATAATTTGAAAAATAATTCAATAAAAAAACGCCGCAAATCAAGCTGACTGCGGCGTTGCAAATATGATTTTGTTGTTTTACAAAAATAAATTACAACCTAAAACCAACGGAAATATTGGCACTGCGCCCATCAGAGGGCCAAATGCCGGGGCCGGGATAAAAAGAGGGCCTTTTTGTGAAATATTGTTCATCCAAAACATTGCTCATGTTCAGGCGGATTGTGACAGCCGGGGAGATGCGCCAGGTGGCATTTAAGTCCAGCAACCCATAGGAAGGCACCAGGCCAACTGCGCCCGTCGAGGATGGCTCCACCGTATTGAGCGGATCGGCGAAGGTTTCGGCAGTATAGCTGTAGAGGGCCGTTAAGCTGATGCGCTTGTGCCTGATTGTCAATCCGTTGCGTGAAATCCATTCCGGTACGCTTTCCACTTTGTTGCCACTGATGTCCACGTTTTCGTTGCCCACCCGAATGGCAGCGTCTTCATATTCTGCCTTCATAAAAGAGGTCGAAGTAAAAATACTGGCCTTCCAATTGGGTGAAATACTGAAAGCATATTCGCCAAAAAGCTCCACGCCATTCGTGACAGAATTGCCAATATTGGTGCGGTAAATCAAGAAATCATTGCCCTCCTGAATGGCCTGGTTGCCCAAGCGGTTGTTGTATTGCATCCTGAACACGCCCACATCCCAACGGAAGCTGCCCAAGACGCCCCGGTAGCCTGCTTCCAGGTTGTAGCCTTTCGCATCTTCCAGGTTTTTGTCGGTTTTTTCATAAACAGAACCCGGCACGATGTCTTTGAAAATAACAGGCCTGTAGGCTTGGGACCAGCCTGTATAAAGGCTTTGCAAAGCACCAAGTTTATATTCTGCATTGACGCCGAAGAGCGGGAAGCGGTGTTCAATGGTATTCGGTATTTCATCATCGGGCAAATAGGAAATCACGCCCGTCATGTTCGATTCGCCGATTTCTACCCGCACACCGGGGCTGATGGAAAACTGCTTGGTAATTTGAAATAGGTTTTCGGCAAACAGGGCAAGATTTTGCGTTTTGAAATGCATGTCACGGCCAAATTTGCTGTCAGGCACCGTCAGGTCGTAATCGGAGCCGGTCGTGCCTTTGCCCTGCTGGCGGCGGTGCAGGTCGTTGTTGATCAGTTGAGCGCCGACGGCCAAAGTTGAGCCGATTTTACCCAAATTATAGCGCTGCAAAAAGCGCAGTTCGGACATGTAACTGTGGTAGTTGTCAATATCCACCTGGCGTGGGGCGTATGCCAGCGTCACGGGGTCAATCACATCCACTGTTGTAACCGGCTTGTCGAACATGACACTGTTGCGGCTGCCCAGCACGGCTGACAACGTCCACTGGAGGCTCGATTTTTCGCCCAAGACCCAATCCAATTTGAAAGAAGGAATGTAAATATCAGGGCTGTAATAATTGCGGCTACGGGTAGCTTGGCGGGGATTTTCGTGGAACATGCTGTCGTTGAGTTGCCCTGGCAACTGGAAGACGTACTCCGAGTGGGCAAATTCCGCCGTCAACGTGAGGTTTTCCAGCGGCGAATAGCGCAACATGAGCGATTGGCCGTTGAAGTCGCTACGGCTGTCGTCACGGTAGCCGTTGCTCACCCGCTTGCTGTAATAGCCATAATATTCCAATTTTCCCACCTTGCCGCCAATGGCGTTGTAGGTGCTCAACAGGCCATAGGAACCAATGGAATTGACTGTCTCCAAGCCAATGGTGCGGCTGGTGTCGGGCTGTTTCAGCACATAGTTCAACATCCCGCCAAACTGCTGCCCATATTGCAGGGCGCCCGTGCCACGCACGATTTCGATGCGCTCCACGGCTTCCATTGGCAGGGTAAAATGGCTGGCCGGATAACCGTACAAGTCCGTATTGGTGACGATGCCGTTTTTCCGGATATTGAATTCCCAGCCCCGGTGCGGGTCAAGGCCACGGGTCGAGATGTTGATTTGGTTGCCGGAACCATCCATGTCATACACAAAGACGCCCGGCACTTTTGCAAAAATCTGGCGGGGGTTTTTCTCGGCAATATTGGCATCGGCATATAGCAGGTTGATGACTTCGTTCTTTTTACCTGCCATAATGTAAGCGCCTTCTGTCTGTTGCAAGCGGCCAATATTGTTCCTGCTGGCAGAAATTTCAATTTCATCCAGCGATATTTTTTTAATGGTATCCTGGTCGGATTGGCCAAACAATTGGCAAAATGTAAAAAGGCTAATGCCCAATAGGATTATTTTTTTCATTGTCGGCATATTTTTCAAAAAATAAACATTGGGATTTTGGAAGCTAAATCATCAAAATAATGGCGCAAATGTAGGCTAACCGGATTGCCAAAGCCTTAAAATAAACTTAGAATTTGCTTAAAATATGCACAGACAGAAATTGAAATATTCCGGTCAATTTTTTGTCACGAATTGCACAAATTATCAATAGTATATTGATCCTTCGCACCTATTGTTTTTGTGCGGAGTATAGTGACAATTTGCACAATTCGTGACTTTTATATTGTATCAAACCAATTAATCCGCTCCATCGGCCTTGGCTATGCCCAAGGTGTAACCCGCTACTTTTTTGCCTTGCTCAGTCCCGGCTGTTGCGTCAAAGCTCCAATGAATACCTCCGTAAACCCTTGAAATGGCAGCCTCCAAGGCCCAATCCCTAAATATGGAGCCTTCTTCGGGGAACATATAAGTCAAAACCTCTGCTCCGGCCGCTGAGAATACGCTGTGCCCGGAAGTGTAGCTTGGGAAATTTGGCGTCCCTGCGATGGTTGTAAAACCCTCAATGGCATTGATTGGGCGTGGATAGTGATAATAATATTTGGCATCCCAGCAACTAATACCGCCGTCCATCATAGCCATATTCAAATAGGCAAAAACTCGTGCCGTGCGCAGCGGGTTCAGCTTGTATTTGATGGCATATTCCTTGGCAAAGCGGTTCCAATGGCCGGGCGGTGTGTAGGTTCCAAGCCCATCTTGCCAAAAATTGGCGATGGCCCGCCATTCTTCCTTCATATTGTCCTGATAATTTTTCAGCAATTTGATATCAGCTTCAAATTCAGCAGAACCGGGCGCTGGCGGCATGGGCGGCCTTACCTCTTCCACCGTTGGCACACACCACATTTTCACTTGGCCAAACAGCGGAGTCAGCCCGACCGGACGGGCGGGAACTTCCAGGTTTTCCCATTTCCAGCCGAGCCTGTCGAATGCGGCAGTTTGCAGCGAATCGGAGACGGGTTTGGGGCATTGGGCCTTTTTCATGCCGTCGTTGGCTGCCCTGGCCAAGGCGATTTTCGACACTTCATCCCCGATGGCAACCCCAGCGGAAATGTCGCTTTCCACATTCATTCCAGCCCATTTCAAACTGGCAATATGTTCGGCAGCTTTTTCGGCCAAATAGTCTTTTTCAAGCGGGAACATGGCCGATAAAATAGCCTTCGAAACGGTGGCCACCACTGCCCCATCGGATGGGTAAGACGGAATATCATTTTCGATATAAGCGGCAGGAATCGCATTGTCCACCGTATTTGGCGAGGGGCGGTTGTAAGCATATTTGTAATGCCAGGCGGTGATCAATCCATCAAATTGCGCCACGCTCAAATAGGACAAAGCACGAACCGCATAAGGTGGGTGCGCAAATGGAAAATAAGGAATGGCGCTGGGATCGGCTGGATTGGGCAATGTGTAAGTGTCGTCGTCGTTCGGGCCAGGAATAAGATTATATTTTGCAATTAATTCCAATGCAATTTCATTCCAGCGAAGGATTGGATTGTTGGTCCAATATTCAATCGTCTCCATTTGCTGCCCGCTCAAATTGGTGGTCTCTGATTTCAATGCGGAAAGTTCGTCCAAGTAAGCCGACGAAGTGACATCTTCCGGCACAGGGATGGCAATTTGGGTGGAACTATCCAACAAAACCGGAGTCCAAATACCGCCATTTTCGTCTGTTTTTGAAAATATATAATCGGTATAATTGGCCTGTGTAGGCATGTCTTTTTCACAGGAAGAAACAAATAAGGCACACAATATAATGCAGCCTGAAAATAGGGATGCGAAGAATTTATTTTCCATGATGATTTAAGTTTTTTTCGGCAGTGATAGAAATTAACTGATGCAAGGGCTAAGGCGACACCTCAAAAGAGCCGCACACGCCTTGGGTTAACCTCAGATTTTGCTGGCCCTTTTGAGGCGTCACCTTAGCCCGGGCCAAAATCTGCGTCAATTAAAATATTTCACTACCAGTTTTTATATTGAGATGGTTTTCAAATAGCCAATAGCCATTAAATCCTGAACTGATACGTCAAGCCCAATCCAAATTGGCTGGATTTGCCCGCATTGCGTCCATTGATGGTTTGGGAAAAATAAGCCAGTCCGCCGAAACCTTTTGCTTTTTTGGGATAGCATTGGGCAGAGAATCCAAGCAGGTCAAAATTGACTTTATTGGTAGGTTGTGCCGCATTGTATGGCCGTATATCGTCGCCACTGGTGGATTTAAGTCCCATATAATTGGCCTCCAGTTTCAAGGTATTTCCCAATATCCAAATACCGGCCACTGCGTTGTAATTCCAGGCGCTTGGCACGTCCATCCAGGCAGTATAATAGCTGCCATTGTTGTAGTAGTAATCCCTTTCAGCCTCCGTTTGGCCACGCTCCAAATAAGCAAAAGCGCCACGCACATACACGCCCATATCGAATTTATATTGCAAAATGCCCCGCAGGCTGTATTCATTGGCACCGAACCCAATGCTGTAAGGGCGGTAATCGGACAAGTAATTGGTCATGGGGGTCGAGAAACCAGCAGTGGCGAGGAATGCCAATTTACCTGGGCCTATCTGTTGATTGAAAAGCTGGCCTTTCAATGCCACCATAAAATCCTGGAAGCCTTTTGCCCCAACAAAGTGACCTCCATTTGGTTCTGTGGATTCCGTTTGTACATACGATGCCCCCACAAGCAGGTTTAATTGCTCAAATATACCAAAGGCGATCATTGGCGTCACCGAATTGCGCTTAACGGTCTCAATGGTGCCATTAACCCTGAGCTGTTCGCCTTCCCAATATTCATCGAACCACCCGTGTTCATATACAACACCGATACAAGTTTCCAACTGCCGCATCATGATGGCGTCGGAAGGGGTTTGGGCCTTTAAAAAGCCCGAAAAGGCAAAGAATGCCAATGTACAATATACAATTGTATGTTGAGTTTTCATTGAAATATACAATTTGAAAATGAAGAGAAAATGTATTTGAATCATGCCAACAGCAGAGCAATGCCAATAACAGGCATCAAACTGATAGCATGGCATCAATCAATACCAATCTTGTTCACAAGAAAAAAGACGGCAATATAGTGCCGTAGTTCAAACCCAATATTTAGGCGGCGGGGAAAGGATAGGAATATAAGATTGTTCCCAATAATGTGGAACGGAGAATGTTGTGGTATTAAAGAAAGGCTGATGATTTATGGCAAAGATATTTTCCCAAAAACAAAATGAAGAAAACAACCTTTCATTGAAGGATTTGGAGGAGCTGGCAGGTAAATTCGGATCGCTTTGCCCATTTCCCACCACCGTATTGACCAACATCGTTTTGGGAGCATATTCAACCGTATAAAAACAAACAGCACTGTCAACCTCTTCGGAAAAAATAAAGGGAGCCAGGTAGCCCAATTTTTGGAGCGACTCCATTTCGGCATCGTCCTGCACATCAATCCTGGCATCAAACCCTTCTTGTTCCTTAATTTTATCTGCGATGGCCTGCTCGGTACTGTCCATGCCCGCTTCCATCTCCACCGCTATGGCCACCTCATTGCCCACGAAGCCCACCGTCCGCTGTAGGCACAATGCCAACAGCAGGAACCAAGCGGCAAAGCGCTTTCTGTTGCAACGAGGGTCTTTCAAAATCAGTTAGTTTTCTTAAAACACTCTGCAAAGGACGCAAACATTGTGCAAAAAATGAAAATAAGAAAAAGTAATTAGGCTGTTTTATAAAAACCACTGAACCAGTGGGTGTTTTGCAAGTTGAAATAACACGGCATTTTAGATCAACTTGTGAATTGCAGAAAATGAACGATATTCGTCATTAAATTTCCACAATAATTAATTTAAACATGAGCAAAATACTTGAACTCGACATCGTGCTGCAAGGCAGCAAACCCAAAATCTGGCGGCGGGTGCTCGTGCCTGAAGATATGACCTTCCACGATCTGCACTACATCATTCAGTTTGCAATGGGTTGGACGCACAGCCACTTGCACCAATTCATCGTCGGCAAGTACCAGCGGCGCATTGGGATACCCTTCGACGACGATTTTGACGAAATGGAGGATAGCCGTGAAATCAAAATCAACTCCATTTTGAATGTGCCAAAAGCCAAAATTGTGTACGAATACGATTTCGGCGATGGCTGGGAACATATCGTGGAGGTAAAAAAACTGCACGAATCTGAGGCCGGGAAAACTTATCCCCTGCTGTTCGGTGGGGCGATGGCTTGCCCGCCAGAGGATTGCGGCGGCATCTGGGGCTACCAAGACTTGGTGGAAAAAATGAAGCAAAAAGGCACAGAAGAGTACGAAGATTTGGTGGAGTGGCTTGGTGGCGAATTCGACCCCGAGGAATTTGACATGGACAAATTTAATAAGCTGTATTTCAAAAACTTCAAAAAATCAATGAAGGAATGGAATAATTTGGCGGGATTTTAATTTTGCAGATTATTCCATTGAAATTGTTCCATCTTAATTTTAAAGACAGCCGCATTAGAAATTAATATTGGGTTAATGCCTAATTCCATGCAATTTAGAGAAAGGGGGTTTTCAAACTCCGCAATGATGGAACTGCGGTATTTGATAACTACTCATTAGGGATATCAAACGTTGATTTATAGCTCACGCCGCCAAGTTAATTGCTGGGATTTGGGGCGGCGCACAGTATAAATACGAGTATTAATAAAAATCAATATTATATTGGAACTCCTCATCATCCTACTTTTCAACCTCATCAATGGCGTTTTCGCCCTGTCGGAAATAGCCCTTGTTTCCGTCAAAAAGCAGCGGATGGTGCAGCTCGCCGAGGCGGGCAACGCCAAGGCCAAGACCGTGCTCGATCTGTTGAAAAAACCCGAAGGCTTCCTTTCGGCGGTACAAATCGGCATCACACTCATTGGCATTATCTCAGGCGTATATGGTGGAGCCACGCTTACCGACAACTTTCGGCCAGTAGTAGAAAAAGTAGCATTTCTACAGCCTTATGCACACACTATCACCTACGTGTTGGTGGTAGCGCTCATTACTTACTTGTCCATCGTCATCGGTGAACTAATTCCCAAAACGCTCGCAATCAAGTTTGCCGAACCGGTAGCGCTCGCCATCGGCGGTTTCATCAAGTTATTTAGCCGCATTGCCAGGCCTTTTGTCTGGCTACTAACGGCAAGTACTGCTCTTGTTTTTAAAATTTTCCATATCAACCCTATAGGCGAGGAAATAATCACCGAAGAGGAGCTGCGCTATATGGTTAAAATTGCAGGAAAACAAGGTCTATTCGAAAAAGACGAAAGTGAAATCCACCATAACGTTTTGACATTTGGCGATCTGCGCACCAAGTCGCTGATGACCCACCGACTCGATGTAGAATGGATTAATATTAACCAGCCCCTGGACACGATTGAACAGCAATTGCGCAACAGCCTCCGCACCCATTTCCCCGTCTGCGAAGGCATCTACGATAAAGTGCTGGGCTATCTCCACGCCAAGGATTTTTTTGCCCATAAAACTGAGCCGGAATTCCAGTTGCGAGGCATTCTGCGGGAACCTGTATTTGTGCCTGAAAATCAATTTGCTATAGATGTTTTGCACCTTTTCAAAAAAAACCGCTGCTATTTTGGCATTGTCACTGACGAGTTCGGTGCATTCGAAGGAGTTATCACCTTGCACGATATTGCAGAAGCAATTGTAGGCAATCTACCGGAAGAAGACGAGGAACCGGACGGTATCCTCCGTCGCAATGACGGTTCCTTGCTGGTCAGTGGAAATGTGCTGGTCATTAATCTCAATCACTTTCTTCAAAAAGATCTTATTCCAGAATCCAGCCCATATTATAGCACATTGGCGGGCTTTATTTTTAATCAATGGGAAAACATGCCCGTAGCAGGCGATCAATTCGATTTCAAAGGATATATATTCGAAGTAGTGGACATGGACGGGGCAAGGATTGATAAAGTGATGATGATGAAATTGCCAGATAATAAGTAGGGAGTCGTGGGTCAAATTGGTTGATATGCCGAGCCAAGTTAGGCAGTAACTCCAAGTTACCGCCTAACTACCAACTCTTTTGACCCCTTACCAAGTAGGGAAAAATCCAAGTATCCATAAGAGCTTGAAGTAGATTCCATCAAACCTTACCCGTCCCTGAACCCACCCGAAAATATTTCAATATATCTTCCATCAAACACCATTTTGTAATGGACGATTGCAACAGGTTGGCCCCCACAAAAGCGGTGAACCAAAGCCAGTTGATGTTTACATATATGGCCAATAATATGCTGGCAATAATAAAAGTGCCAGCAATGGCACGGATAATTCTTTCCATCATAGCATTATATATTTAATTGTGATTTTCCACTGCCAAAACGAAGGCCCGGAGCGGGCTTTCGGATTCGAGTGTTTCATTGAATTTATTCACGGCTGCCATGACTTTTTCTACGATTGCCAGTTCGGTGAAGGCAAAGAACATGACCGATTCCTGGTAACCATTGCCGCCCGCAAACCAGTTTTCGCTCAGGTTCACTTCCCCCTTTTTTTTGTGGCCGGATATATTGGAACGGCTGTATATGGCCACGTCTGATTTGTCCAATATTTTGGCGATTTCTTCGTCGAAAAAAATAGCGCCGGTAATGACGATTAATTTCATGACTCTTCGGTTTTATTTTCAATAATTGGTGATGATGGATATTTTTTACGCTCGGTCAAATAATATATCAATGGCACGACCAATAGCGTCAATACTGTGGAAGCAATTGTGCCGCCCATCAACGAAATAGCCAAGCCTTGGAATATAGGGTCGAACAATATGACGAATGCTCCAATGACCACAGTTCCCGCCGTCAACAATATCGGCGTGGTGCGCACCGCCCCTGCTTCTATGACGGCTTGTTTTAATGCCACACCATCTTGCAGCCGCATATTGATAAAGTCAATCAGCAAGATTGAATTTCGCACCATGATTCCAGCCAGTGCAATCATGCCTATCATAGAAGTGGCCGTAAAAAATGCCCCCATCATATAATGCCCTAAAATAATCCCAATCATAGAAAGTGGAATGGGTATCATCATTACAATCGGTGCTTTGAAGTTTTGAAACCAACCCACAATCAAAATATAAATAATGACCAAAACTACCGCAAATGCTGCACCAAGATCACGGAATACCTCCAGTGTGATTTGCCATTCGCCATCCCATTTTATGGTGAAATCATTTTCAGAAAATGGCTGCGCAGCATACGCCTCTTCCAGTTTATATCCGGCGGGCAAAACCATGTTTTTCAAGCGTTCACCCATTTTCAAGATAGCATATACGGGGCTTTCTAATTGTCCCGCCATATCAGCCAGCACAAATACTACCCGGCGCTGGTTTTTGCGGTAAATACTCTTGTCTTTCGTTTTTTCCACTATCTGCACCAAATCGCCGATGGGAATGGGAAATCCTGCCTGACCAATCAATTTCAGCGCTTTTATGCTGTTGATATCCGAACGTTCTTTTTCATCCAATTGAATATTGATCCCAACTTGATCCTGATCATTCTCCGCATTGATGTTTGATACTGGTCGTTCGGACATGGCCATATTCAGTGTCGCCACGATTTTTTGAGGTGGGATGCCGTTCAGCATCGCCTTTTCCTTATCTATAACGAAATGATATTCCGTTTGGTCGTCTTCCACCATCCAGTCCACGTCCACAACATCTTCAGTTGTATTTAAAATATGACGCACACTGTCTGCAATTTCTATCTGTTTTTTATAATCCGGCCCATATACTTCCGCCACCAGGGTGGATAACACGGGAGGGCCTGGTGGTAATTCCACTAATTTTATATTCGCATTGTATTTCGCTGCAATTTTTTGAATAGGCTCCCGGTGCAATTTGACAATATCGTGGCTTTGCAGGCTCCGTTGCGTTTTGTCAGTCAAATTTACCTGAATATCAGCCACGTTTGAGCCGCCTCGCAAATCATAATGCCGCACAAGGCCATTAAAAGTAATGGGGGCGGACGTGCCGACATGAGTTTGATAATTCACCACTTCATCTTGCTCGGAAATATATAGAGCGATTTCTTTCGCCACGTTGGCGGTGCGTTCGAGTGGCGTTCCTTCCGGCATATCTATGACTATCTGAAATTCATTTTTGTCGTCAAACGGCAACATTTTCACAGTTACCGATTTGTTGAGGAACATGAGCATCACACCAAATAATACAATGATATTCAAACCTAAAAACAACCAGCGCTTCCACCAAGAATTCAACAAGGGGTTAACCAGACGAAAATACACCTTATAAATACCAGATTCCTCCAGGACGAAGTTGTGTTTCTTCTTCTCGGGTTTGTCCTTTTCAATCAAAAATTTATAGCCCAAATAAGGTGTGATGGTCAGCGCCACAAACAACGACAAAAGCATGGCAATAGCCGCTCCAATCGGCATAGGGCTCATATATGGCCCCATCAGGCCGGATACAAATGCCATCGGCAATACGGCTGCCACCACAGTAAAAGTGGCCAATATGGTCGGATTGCCCACCTCGTTTATCGCATATATGGCCGCTTGTTTGAACGGCAATTTTTTCATCTTAAAATGCCGGTGCATATTTTCTGCGATAATAATAGAATCATCCACCACAATCCCAGTCACGAATACCAATGCAAATAATGTAATACGGTTCAATGTATAATCGAGGAAATAATATCCGAATAATGTGAGTGCAAATGTCACCGGCACGGATAAAAACACCACCAATCCACCCCTCCAACCCATTGACAACATAACCAACACCGTCACCGCAACTATGGCCAATACAAGGTGCATCAACAGTTCGGATACTTTGTGCGAGGCAGTTTCCCCATAATTTCGGGTAATCTCCACATGGACATCTTCGGGGATTAAATTCTCCTTCAATATGTCCACTTTTTCCATGATTAAATCTGACAATTTCATGGCGTCTGCCCCCTTTCTTTTGGCGATGGAAAGTGTGACAGCAGGATATTCGGAGAAGTTTTTTGCCCATTTTTCACCTGATGATTTGGCGTAGCCAAAAGATACATACGATTTCGGCAATTCGGGTCCATCCACCACTTCGGCCACTTGCCTCATATATACAGGACGGTTTTGGTGGACGCCGACGATGAGGTTTTCCAGATCTTCCACCGTTTCGAGGAAAGTCCCGGTTTTTACAAAAAATTCCTCATCGTTTAAATTGAATTTTCCTGAGCTATATTCCTGATTGTTGGCGGATATATAGTTGGCAACTCCCAGCAAATCGAGGCCACTTTCGGCGAGCTTGTCTTTGTCAACAATTACCCGCATTTCCCGTGAGCGCCCGCCGATTATTTTGGTGATGGAAACGTCGTTAATTTTCTTTATTTCGGTAGCTAATTCCTGGCCGATTCTTTTTAATTGATAATCGTCATATTTTTCGCTCCAAAGTGTCAGGCCCAGCATGGGCACGTCGTCAATTGCACGGGATTTCACGAGGGGCATGGTTACTCCGCTCGGCATTTTGTCCATGTGCTTCATGATTTCATTGTACAATTTTACCAAAGAGCGCTCAATGTCTTCGCCCACATAAAATTGCACCACAATCATTGCCTGCTCGTTCATGGAAGTCGAATACACATATTCGATGCCCTTTATATTGGAAATCAATTTTTCCAATGGTTCGGATATACGTGATTCCACTTCTTCGGGGCTGGCACCAGGATATCCGACAAAAATATCGGCAATCGGCACGTCAATCTGCGGCTCTTCCTCCCTGGGGATGAGCGTTGAACTGTATATTCCGATGATTAGAAAAGCCACCATCAGCAAGACGGTCAACTTGCTGTCAAGGAACATCTTGGCTATATTTCCTGCTAATCCTTGTTGCATTATAATTTATTCTTTATTTTTTAGAAAAATGAGGTGTGGGAGGGGGCGACACAACATTGAAAATCAAGCATTTAGGATTCACTGTTTTTCTCCCAGCAATTCATGTCTCAACATTTTATTGGTTCAAAACCCGGATTTGATTAATTCAATTGCACTTTTACGCCATTCAACAACCTGCCCTCATATTCAGCAATATAGCTTTCATCTGAAGACAAGCCCGACAATATTTCCACTTTGTCGCCATAAGATTTGCCGAGGCGCACCCAGCGCAAAATGGCTGTCCCGTTTTCGCTCACAGTATATATTCCAGTCAATTGGCCCTGTTCTACGACGGCATTTTTATTCACCAGTATCTTACCTCCTTCCGGTGTGGCCGTATTTTTTATCGGTAAAAGCACATTGACATACATTCCAGAGTATAATGAAGTATTTTTCAGGTCATTTTTATCCAAATCCACTTTCGCCAAATATTGCCCGCCCGTTTGTGCGGATGAACTGCTAAATTCGTTGATAAAGCCGTTTATTTCCGTGCCATTATTTTTCAAAATTACTTTGACTTTTTCCCCTTTTTTGATGGAAGATATTTGGTTTTCCGGCACCAATATTTCGGCCTTGAAATCCCCGCCCCCTTCAACGGTGAAAAGTGGTCGCCCCGGTGTGGCCAAATCGCCGCTGTTTACATGTTTTTCCGTAATGACGCCATTATAAGGAGAGGTGATTCTGGCATAAGAAAGCATGGTATTCACCTCGTTTTTCATTTCCTGTGCCTGCTTCAATTTAGCCGTCATCATATTTTTGGCTGCCGTGATATCGTCCAATTCCTTTTGTGTCGCACTTTTTTTGTCGAACAATGATTTGACCCTTGCAAAATCTTTTTCAATATTGTCAAGCCCAGCTTTAGCCTCTGCAATACCGGCATCTGCCTGTGCCATTTTCGCCAGGATTTCATCACTTTTTATTGTGGCCAACAATTGCCCTTTTTGCACCTGGTCGCCCACATCCACCTTTACTTCCATGAGGTAGCCCATGATGCGGGCGGAAACGGTCGCATAATTTTCAGCCTGAATTTTTCCGCTCAGTGAAATAAAGTTATTAACCGTTCCACCGCCAGCCTTGGCCAAAGTAGCTTTTACCGTTGGGCGAGGGGCTGCGGTGCTGGTGTTTTTATGGCCACCACCGCAAGCAGCAAGTAATGTAATGAAAATTAAAACCGCTGAAATACCGAATATAGATCTCATATTTATTGTCATTTTTGATTTTTTTAAAATAATTCGGAGGGTAAAATGAAAGTAATTGTCGTGCTACTACTCCAATTCAAGCATCAATTTTGTTCCAGCATCAGGAGCAAATCCGCATGAGCCATTTTATATTCAAAAACAGCTTGCGCATGTTCCATTTCTTTTTGTGAAACGGTGGTCTCCGCCATCAGTATATCGGTCGTTCTTTCGAGTCCTTCAGCAAAGCGGTCGGTTTTTATTCGCAGCACTTCTTTCGATTGTTTAATGGCAGATTCGTTGAGTTTGGCTTTTTGTTGGGCTTCGGTCATTTTACGTCTAACGACCGCAAATTCCATCCTGTTTTGCGCTATCATCTGCGCCAATTGTGTGCGTGATTTGTCCAATTCAATTTGAGCTTTCCGCACGTCGCTTTTATTTTTATTTCCGCTAAATATCGTCCAGGCTGCCTGCAGGCCGATCATATATCCGTGCTGTGAATCTCCGAAATCGAAACTGCTGTTCAAATCATAAGAACCAAAAGCATTCAGGCGGGGCAGACGTGCTTTTTCCGCTGCGTCGAGGCTGTGTTCATAGGCAGCTACCTGGCTTTGCATGGCCAAAATATCGGAACGGGTGTCCGGCATATTATGGTTCAAAATACCGGATTCGTCGGAAAATTCCGAAGCGTCGCCGGGCTTGTATATTTGGCCGGGTTCAGCACCCATCAAAAAGGACAATTGATCGGATATATTTTGGATGTTGTTTTCAAGCTGAAATAGCTGCGTCTCAATTTCATTGATGCGGACTTCCACGGACAGCACGTCGGCACTTTGGATATATCCGGCCTCCATATTGTCGTTTGCCAGTTTTAAATTTGCTCCAGCGGTATTTTTTGCCTGTTGCAAAACATCCAGCATTTCGTACATCAATTGCAATTGCAGGTAGGCTTTTACCACATGGTTTTTCAGCACATTTTTCGTGCGGATGGCCTGATAATTATAAGCTTCCGATTTGGCGGTTACCGCTTTTTTCATGGCCATTGCATCCATATTTATAATAGGTTGCTGCACCATGATTTGCGTATTAAAATTGGAAATGGAAGAAGGCCCGTTCAAATCATCTGGATTGAAATCTGCTTGTGTGATGGCTCCTTGTTGCAGCTTTGTCCCGAAGGCGTTGAGCGGCGTATTAGTCGCCATGCCCGTAGCCGATGCCGTGATTTGCGGAAGAAATATGGACTTCATTTTATCCACCTCTTCCAATGCAGCAGCCAACTCAAAGTTTGCAATTTTTATTTGGGAATTATTGGCCTCCGTGCGTTGAATGGCCTCGTTTAAATCAAGTGGAATATTTTGGGCGCTCAACGTTTTTGAAAAAAACAAAAACAACATGTATAAAATAAACCCTCTCCAATATTTTACCGCCATAAGGATATAGTATTTTTAAAATGAGCGGCAAAATTATGGGCGGTTTTTTTCCTTGTCTGTATAGTTTGTCACATGTGGGGATATTATTGATGGCGGCCACCGTTACGATGTAGGAGAATTGAATTTATACCTGCAAAAACAGTTCATCCGCCACGCTCGGTATGCCGGGAGGCTGCTGGATGTCGTACATCTCGCCTTTGTACTCAAATTCTTTGGAATGCTCCCACCGCAATTGGGTCTTCGTTGCAAGTGCCGTAAAGCTCAGCCGCACCATTTGGTTCTTCCCAACCCCGGCTAGGATGCGGGTTTTAACCATTTCCCTTATTTCCTCCTTTCTGTGCAATAAGAAGGCACGGGTGCCCCAGTAAGGGCAGCCCAAAACGAGAAGGAGGAATATGGCAAAGCCTTTTCTCACGGGGGGGGGCGGTGAATGAATTTACCAGACTTATTGTATTTGAATGAGTAGAAAATGAATGGTAGAAAGCGCCAATTGTAACAATAAATTATTGCCCTGACATACCTTCTAAATCTTGAAATAACCGCCAACGCCTCGTCGCCAATCTCGACGACGACAGCATCTTCGAGCAACAGGATTTGATCATCTCCAACAAATCCAGCAATGCGGTATCGTATGCCTGGGACTTCGGCAACGGCGACAATGCCACCAGCGCAACGCCCAGCTACCAGTACAAAATCCACGGCCACAATACCGTCAAGCTGACGGCTACCGACGACACTGGCAACCGGATGACCGTCCAAAACAACCTTGAGGTGCTTTGCCTCTTTGGCGGTGGCGATCATGATAAATGATCTTTTCACAATCGGAAAAAAAGGGATGCTCAAAACAGGCGTCCCTATTTTTTGAAACAAAGCCACTGCCCTCCCTGTACTGTTTAGTACCCGTTTACAACTCTTCCTGCACACCCGTTTACAATTATTTCGACAACCCACGCCTTTCAGGCAACTTTTCCTTCCTTTGATGCACATAAATTTTTGGTTGAAATTGCGCAAGCATGGATGCCAATACCAAAGATCCGTGAATTGTTTAGCGTATGCCTGGCAGCAAGCACTTGTTGATATTAAAGCCACATATCCCAACTCCTCACTCCTCAAGAAGGTAGGTATGCAAGCATCCAATCTTCACTCAAAACTTAAAGCCAATGGTCGTCAAATTTACCGCCCGCCGCTTCGCCATTTATTCCATCTCCACTGCCTTAACCTTGGCAACTATCTACAACGCTGCCAATGCCCAATGTCCCGGCCTCGGCTTCATCACTTTCAACATAGTAGCAGCCCCGGAGCCTACGTTGGATTTCCCACCAAGCATCTGCAATGGACAGCCGGCCACCATCGCCGTCAATGAAACCTTCAATAGCTACCTGTGGAGCACGGGCAGCACGGCCAGTTCCATTACTGTGAACCAAGCTGGCACCTACACCGTCACCGTGACCAATTCGGCGGGCTGCGAAGGCAGCGAAAGTGCCGTCATCGTCCTGAACACCCCCTCACAGCCTACCATCACGGGTAATACGACCATTTGCCCGGGTGGCTCCACGCTGCTTTCCCTCAGTGAAAATTATCCAGGCATACTTTGGTCATCTGGGCAGACTACCCAGGATATTACCGTCTCGACTGTTGGTACCTACAGCGTCACCATTACCGACGCCAGCGGTTGCACAGCCTCCAGTTCTGTCGTGGTGACAGCGGGAAGCCCCCTTTCTTTTCCTTTTTCTGCCTTGCCTTCTGGCTGCGGGCAGTACACCCTTGAAGTGGGGGCTGTGTATCCAAGCTACCTTTGGTCAACAGGCAGCACGGACCAGTCCATCATCGTAACGCAAACTGGCCCCTACGCCGTCACGGTCACGGATGCAGGCGGCTGCACGGGGACTCTTGCATTGACAGTCGTCATTCCTCCGCCATCCCTGGTGCAAATCACCGGGGGGCAGTCCATCTGTACAAGTGGCACGACGACCCTAACGGCATCTTCAGGTTTTTTGGCTTACTCATGGTCAAATGGGGCAAATACCCAGACAAATACTATCAACCAGCCCGGCACTTACACCGTTACCGCCACCGATGGCACAGGCTGCACCTCCACGGCTTCGACCACCATCTCTTCTCTTCCCGAACCCGTGCCAGGTGTGAGCCAGCCTACCCCAATCTGCGCCGGGGAGACGGCCACCATTTCGGTCACGAACCCCATTTTTCAAAATTACAATTGGTCGAACGGCGGTTCGGGCAGTTCTATAAACGTCTCAATGGCAGGCACTTACACCGTAACCGTCACCGATGCTGCAGGCTGTACGGGCACAGCGGCCGCCAGCCTGACGGTCAATCCAAGCCCCATCGTTGCTGCTTCGCAATTGCCCTATCAATGCAACGGACTGGCAGAACTGAGCGCCACACCGGGCTTCCCGACCTACGTTTGGTCGAACGGCGGGAGCACGCCCAGCATCACGGTCAACCAACCCGGCAGCTACACCGTCACCGTCACAGGCGCCAGTGGATGCACTACCACGGCCAGCGTCAACGCTACCGTCCCCGCCGCACCGCAGGCAAGCATCACGGGCGACCCTGTTATTTGCGAAGGCGCAAGTTCCATCCTGTCGGCGACACCGGGCTTTGCCAATTATCTCTGGAACAACGGGCAAACCGGCCCCAGCATTTCCGTCAATTCGACGGGTACTTATTTTGTCACCGTCACGAACAGTTTTGCTTGTACAGCCACCAGTTCCTTCAACGTAACAGAGCAGCCAGCACCCGTTCCTCAAATCACTGGCCCGACCCAAATCTGTGCGGGCGGCACGGCTGTTTTCACTGCCACGGGCGGGCCGTTTGCCAACTATCTTTGGTCAAATGGCAGTCTGGCATCCGCCATTTCCGTTTCGGCTCCCGGCGGCTACGGCCTCACCGTCACCGATGGCAATGGCTGCACGAGCACGGCCAGCGTGGATTTGGCGGTCGGCAACTCATTGAACATCACCCCGACCGAACTGCCCTTCCAGTGCAATGGCGAAATCATCCTCGATGCGGGTGCGGGATTTCAGAGCTACGCTTGGTCAAACGGCAACAGCACGCAACTCGTCACGGTCACATCGAATGGCAATTTCACCGTGACCGTCACTGATGCAACCGGATGTACGGGGTCTGCCTCGGCCTTCGTGAACATACCTGCACAGCCACAAGCGACTATCAGTGGGCCTGCTCAGATTTGCGAAGGCGAAAGCGCTGCGCTGACCGCCTCGGCGGGCTTTGCCAATTACCTTTGGAGCAACGGCCAGCAAAACCCTGGCATAGTTGCCACCATTGCTGGCACTTACGACGTGACCGTCACTGATGTCAATGGCTGCCAAGCCTCGGCAAGTACCAGCCTTGCCGTCAACGATAGCCCACAGCCTGTCATCACGGGCGCTTCCATGATTTGCCAGAACGGCTCAACCGTACTTTCGGCAGCAGGCAATTTTCAAAATTGGCTGTGGTCAGGGGGGCAAAACACACCACAGATTACCGCCTCGGCAGCAGGCTCTTACGCGGTCACGGTCACCGATGCCAGTGGATGTACCGGGACGGATGATTTTCAGTTGACCGTGAACACAAGTTTGCAACCGCAAATCACTGCCCAACCCTACGCCTGCGACGGGCAATTGACCCTCGACGCCGGGGCGGGTTTCCAGACCTACGCTTGGTCGAACTGGGGCGTTTCGCAAACGGTGGTTGTTTCACAAAATGGAAACTACGAAGTGACGGTGAGCGATGCGGGCGGCTGCACGGGCACTGCCGTTTTCAACGCCAGCATCCCAGCACAGCCAGAAGTTGTGATATCGGGCGCCCCGACTTTCTGTACGGGTTCTTCCAGTGTGCTGACGGCCTTGGCGGGCTTCCAAAACTACCTTTGGTCGAACGGTACGGCTGCCGCCGAAACAACGGTGACGCTGCCCGGCACCTATGCCGTCACAGCCACCGATGCCAATGGCTGCACCTCCGTGGACGTGCTGACTGTGGTGGAAAACACCCCGCCGCAACCACAGATTTCGGGCAGCACGACCTTGTGCAACGGGGCATCTACCATCCTATCGGTCAGCGCCAATTTCTCAACCATTCTTTGGTCAACCGGAGTGGCTACCCCACAGATAACGGTTTCAACAGCAGGCACCATCGGCCTGCAAGTGACTGACGCCAATGGCTGTTCGGGCACGGCTTCGGTGGAAGTGACAGTTGCCAGTTCGCTTTCGCCGCAAATCACCGCACAACCCTTCGCCTGCGACGGGCAACTGACCCTCGACGCTGGGGCAGGCTTCTTGACTTACACTTGGTCGAATGGTGCCGCTTCGCAAACGGCCGTTGTTTCACAAAATGGAAACTACGAAGTGACGGTGAGCGATGCGGGCGGCTGCACGGGCACTGCCGTTTTCAACGCCATCATCCCAGCACAGCCAGAAGTTGTGATATCGGGCGCCCAGTCCATCTGCACGGGTGGCGCTGCTACCTTGACGGCCACGGCGGGTTTTGTCGGCTATGCTTGGTCGAACGGGGCTACCACATTTGCAACGACCATCACACAGCCCGGCCTCTATTCCGTCACGGCCACCGATGCCAATGGCTGCAACACAGAGGCGGCCTTTCCGGTTTTGCAGGACAACATCATACCACCAGCGTTATTGGGCAGTTCCATCATTTGCAATGGCAATCCGACAACTTTGTTCCTCACCGCCAGCTATGACAACTACGAATGGTCGAACGGCTCCACGAGTTCCTTTATCACCGTCGCCACGCCGGGCTTGGTGAGCGTGACTGTCACCAATGCGAACGGTTGTTCAGGCGAGACGAGCATCGAGGTAACGGCGGGCAACAACCTCGACCCGCAAGTGGTGCAGTTGTCGCAAGATTGCAGCGGCTTGGTGGGGTTGGGTGTTGGCAATGCCTATGAGACTTATCTCTGGAGCAATGGAGGCACAAATCTAATTACCTTGGTTGACCAGACTGGCATTTACACGGTCACGGTCACGGATGCCAACGGCTGCACGGGGGTTGGGAGCATATTTGCGCAGGTGCCGCAACAGTTTTCGGTGTCCATCAGCGGGAACACGGTTTTTTGCCCTGGCGGCTCTTCGACTTTGACGGCCACGAGCGGTTTTCAAGAATATATTTGGTCAAATGGGGCAATAAGTGCTGAGAGCACTGTTTCCCAAGCGGGCAATTATTCCGTGACCGTAAGCGACCTCAACGGTTGCACAGGCACAGCACAGGTGGTGGTGACGGTGGGCGGCGGCACCCCACTGCAAATCATCGGCAACAATGTGATATGCGTGGGCGGCTCGACCGATTTAAGCATTGCCAATGCCTCCAATTTCACCCAAATCTTATGGTCAAATGGCTCAACTGCTCCGCAAATCACAGTGACAGCGGCAGGTACCTACTCCGTCACGGCGACCGACGGGAGCGGCTGTACGGCCAGTGACAGTTTTGAAGTAACGGAAGGGAATGCGCTCTTACCGTCCATTGCCGAAGGCAGCTATAATTGCGATGGCATTCTGACACTGGAAGCGCCGGAAGGGTACGCTGATTATGTTTGGTCAACGGGGGTAGGTACGCCCGTTATCACCGTTTCGCAGGATGGCAGCTACGCCCTTACCGTAACGGATGCTTCCGGTTGCACGGGCACGGCGATCATTTTTGTGCAAGTGCCGGATGAGGTGGTTGTGGTGGTGCAAACGCCGCCGATGCCGATTTGCCTCGGCGACACGGCCCTGCTCTCGGTACCACCCGGCTTTGCCAGCTACGCTTGGAACACGGGAGAAGCATCGAACGCCATCGTGATTGGCACTTCTGGTGTGTATGCCGTGACCATCACAGACCAATACGGCTGCACGGCGTCGGACGATTACCAATTCAATTTTGCGGCAGCGCCTGATTTCGACATCATCGGCGACCAGCTCGACTGCGAATCGGCAGAGGCGGTGCTGGAGCTTGATTTGGTAGATGTGAGCGGCAGCCCGACCGTCTTGTGGTCAAATGGGGCTACGACAGCAGCCTTGGTCACGGCGCAGCCGGGCATTTTCACCGTCACCGTCACCGATGGCAACGGCTGTACTGCCACAGAAGCGACCGAGGTATTGCCACAAGAAAGCTTCTTCACCAGTTTCGCTGATACGATTGAGTTCGTGCCGGGGCAGGTCGTTCCGCTGGTGCCGCCGGGCGTGGATTTCCAGCCCGTGGAATTCACTTGGTCGCCTACCGACATCCTGCTGGATTGCGACAATTGCCCAACGGCCAAGGCCCGTCCAATAGAAGATGTACTGGTTAATTTCACGGCAGTTTCGGCGGCTGGTTGTGTGCAGGAGGGGACTTTCTTTTTGTTTTTCAATTTGCGGGAACGCCCCTCGGTGTATGCGCCCAATGCTTTTTCTCCTGAGAGTCCTTTCAACCCCGGCTTCACGCTTTTCGGCAACGAGTTGGTGGCGGAAATCAAGTACCTGCGGGTTTTCACCCGCTGGGGCGAAATGGTGGTGGAATTGAAAAGCTTGACCCCCAACGACCCTTCAAAAGGCTGGGACGGCTCCTTCCGGGGAGAACTGGTTGACCCCGGCGTGTTTGTTTGGGTGGCGGAAGTGCTATATGCCAATGGCAAAACGGAGGTGTTGAAGGGGGATATAACGGTAGTACGATAATTAATGGAATTAAGAATGATAAAAGGCGAATAATATGTCCTGCTATGTCGGGGGTCAATATGCAAGTTACTGATTTTTAGGTGCTTACAAACCAAAAATAATCGCTTTTATTCTTTTTGATTTCACTAATACGATGATATATAAATTTTAAAATGGGGTAATACTTCCTAATTAATATCAAATGATTCATTTAAAAAAGCCCCTGCTAAACCCATTTGCAATCATTGCCAAAACCTGCTTCATGCATTTATGTATGGTATCGGGCCAGGCTGCCCAAGCCCAATGTACGCAACCGGTGACGCACTTGTCCGGAACCGTACAGATTGGATGTACTGAGGTGTCAGTTACGCCGGGAGGTGAAACTGGTTCGCAGAATTTTTGTGGTATAGGCCCTTATGTATTAGGGGATAATCCTGGCGGTAGCTTTACATTTACTTTTTCGCCACCTGTGTCAGGTGTAACCATAGGCCTTTCCGTAGTAAATAATTTCCCCAATTTAGCTGTGGAGGAGGTCGAATTTGAAGTAAACGGCGCTTTTTACCCAATTACAGTACCCGGCACAACACATTCTTGTGCAACAAGCACCTGTGTTATTCTACCAAATGGAAGGGTAGGAGCGCCACCAAGTATAAATGGGCCTTTTTTTGCTGGATGGGAAGACCAGCCGATTACTGAAACAATCAACAGCCTCAAAATAACAAATGTGGTTACATTGGGGTATCCAGCAGGCTTCATACTTTCTCTTCGTTTCTGCGAGTCGTGTTGCGCCACCGATGCGGGGATGCTCTCCGGCAGTCCGTTGCAAGCATGTACTCCCCAATCGGCTTCCTTTTCACCCGCCACCCAGACGAACCTAGAGCCGGACGATTTGCTGCAATACATTTTGTACACTAATGCAAATGACCCGGAAGGCAGCTTATTGGCCACGAGCAATACCCCAGGGTTTGCTTTCAATCCAGCCACCATGCAGGTAGGCCTCACTTATTACGTGGCGGCTATTGCGGGCAATAACTTGAATGGAAATGTTGACCTTGATGACCCCTGCCTGGACATCTCCAATGCCATTGAAATTGAGTGGAACGCACAGCCGTCGGTCAGTTTTTCTGTGGCCAACCCAGCAGTTTGTCTTGGCGATTGCCTGACCTTTGACGTGGCACTCACTGGCACACCGCCTTTTATCCTGACCTATATCACTGGGAGCGTAGGGCCGCAGACACAAACCTTCATCGCCAATATTGGTACGCTGGAAGTCTGTCCGCCCATTGGGATCCCACCCGGGTCGGTGACGCTGGCAGCGGTGAGTTTGACGGATGCGAATTGCGTGTGTGAGTGAACAATCACTTGAAAAATACACAAAAGCACTTTTTTCATGTTTGGCATTTTCTATTTTTTAACTTTTTATGAATCAACTAATGAGACCTTTCTTTTTTCTTATTTTCTTATGGTTTTCACAGCTTTCAGAAATTGAAGCGCAAGTAGTTTATGCCAGCACTTTTACTTCTCAGGCAGGACAAATCGTAGAGATAGATTTGGAGACTTGTGCTACTACCCCGCTGGTTAATGTACCCGCAGGCACATTGGATATGTGTAATGCCCCAAATGGTTTGATTTATATAATCCACTCTGCCATCCAAATCGAATCGGTTGACCCTATATCTGGTACGATTACGCCCGTCGCAACTTTGCCTAATATTGCATCAAATGGATTGGAATGGGGTGAAGATGGTTTTTTGTATGCCATAACGAATGGCATTTTCAAAATAAACCCGACCACTGGCGTAGTGCAAAATATGGGTCAGTTTCCTGCTGGCTGGGCTTCCACTGGTGAATTGGTGTATCTCAACGGTATTTATTACGGTGCGATGAATACGCCGCAAGGTTGGAAATTGGTTGATGTCAATCTGGCTGACCCAGCGGCCTCGACGATTATTACGAATATGCCCTTCCCTTTTGCTGGGGGGGCTTCCATCAATCATCCCACTTGTCCGAAATTAATTTGGTTTGTGTACGACACCACGCCGCCGTCGGAAGTCTGGGAATACGACGTTAATACGCAAACTTGGGAAGTTGCTTGTGGTAATATACCGTTCGTTATTGGTGGTGGCGACACGCCCAACGATTATACTTTCCCGATTTCTTGCCCTTGCGCCACCGATGCGGGGATACTTCCCGACTATCCGGGCCAAATATGTCTTCCCCAGGTTGCCGAGTTTTCTGCGGCTATCCTGACGAACCTTGAGCCGGACGATTTGCTGCAATATATTTTGTACACCGATGAGAATGACCCTTTAGGCAGCATTGTGGCCATATCCAACATACCGAGTTTTACATTTGGCCCACCACTGGAGGTAAATATAAACTATTTCGGATTAGCTATTGCTGGCAATA
The DNA here is from genome assembly GCA_041741095.1 of Saprospiraceae bacterium. GTDB lineage: Bacteria > Bacteroidota > Bacteroidia > Chitinophagales > Saprospiraceae > UBA6168. The sequence goes on along the minus strand of JBGSKQ010000031.1, from coordinate 13,993 downwards.
ATTTGAATGGAAATGTTGACCTAAACGACCCCTGCTTAGATTTCTCCACCGATACATTAGAGGTCGAATGGCTACCTCAGCCAACGGTCAGTTTTGCGGTGGCCAATCCGGAGGTCTGTGCGGGGGATTGCCTGACCTTCGATGTAACGTTCACAGGGACGCCGCCTTTCAGCCTGACCTATACCGCAGGTGGCGGGCCAACTCAGACGCAAATCTTTAGCGCTAATTCGGGTACGCTGGAAGTCTGTCCACCAGCCGGGACACCGCCGGGGCCGGTGACGCTTGAAGCGGTGAGCTTGACGGATGCGAATTGTGTGTGCGAGTAAATTTCAAATTTTTCTAAAAATGAAAAAGACCTATTGGGGGATTTTGGCAATTTGCTTTTGCACAACCCAAGTTTCAAAACTTGGCGCACAGGTGTACATCGAATATGGCGATGGGGCATACCCCGTTGATATATGTGCTTGCGAAGTGAGCGGCACGCCTTTGAATAACCAATTTGTGGACCCTTACACGATGGCAGCCGACCCCGCCGGAAATGTCTATTTCATGGATCTGGCTGGCATTGTGAAAATTGACGCCGCAACGGGCAACACGAATCTGGTGGCCGTGCTGCCAACCGATTTTTTGCCGATTAGCATGGTCTATGCAGCAAATGGCTTGATCTACACCGCAGCACCCTTGAACGGCTCGCCGAACGGGACTTTAATTGCTGTCAACCCAATTTCCGGTACTTACACGGTGCTCGGGGAGTTGCCTGCTGGTTTTGCATTTCAAGGCGATTTGTTTTTTTATCAAGGCCAATTGTATGGTTTGTTGTCCGACTACAATGGGCTTTCTGTGATGATGCAAATACCCATTGGCAACCCCGGCGGTGCGACAGTGGTGCATACTTTTCCCAGTTTGACGGGTTTGGTAGGCGGTATTTCCGTCATTTATAATGGGGTCGAGACGGTTCTTATGTTAGGTTTTAACGCTGCGACAGGCGAATCGGCACTTTATCAAGTGGATATGATTACGGGGGTTGCCACTGTTTTTTGTGCAGGGATGGGAGGAGGCGACCTCGCTGCGCCACCCAATTTTGAAATCAACTGCTGTCAAAATTTTGCTGGAAATTTCCAAAATTTCAACCTCTTTACTGCCTGTCAAAATCAAAATATCACGCTCACACACCTCGGCGACGAAATTTTGACGCCGAGTTCGGCACTTTCTTTTGTTTTGATGGCAGATTCAACGTCGGCTTTGCCGAATGGGATTATTCAAATTTCAGCCAATCCATCTTTCATTTTTGATGCGGCAACTATGGTTTTGAACCAAATTTATTTTGTGGCTCCCGTGGCTGCTCCGGGTTCGCCGGGTAATCCTGATTGGTCAGCGGGCTGTAGCGATGTAGGTTTTTTCGCTCCTGTGCAATGGGTGGCGACACCAACGGTTAATTTTTCGGCAGCCAATCCGGAGATCTGTGCGGGGGATTGCCTGACCTTCGATGTAACGCTCACAGGGACGCCGCCCTTCAGCCTGACCTACACCGCCGGGAGCGGGTCGCCGCAAGTGCAAGCTTTCACCACCAATGCAGGGACATTGGAAATATGCCCGCCCGCAGGTACGCCACCGGGGCAGGTGACGCTGGCGGCTGTGGGTTTGACGGATGCGAATTGTGTGTGCGAGTGAAGAATGGTTTTTCAAAAATAACAGGAACTAAAGTTACCATTTCATAGCGGCGTTATGCCAAAACATACATTCGACATGAAAAATTTTGTCAACCTCCTAACGCTATTCATGGCATTGTTTGCCGCAGGGCAGGTACAAGCCCAGTGCCCACAGCCGATAGTAACTGGCAACCAGATTTTGTGTGACAACACCACAGTGACGCTCACTGCCCAAGGCAGTTATGCGTCCTACGCCTGGTCGAACGGCGACAATACGGCCTCTGCCGTGATTTCTACACCCAGCGTTTATACCGTCACGGTGACGTGCGGCAATGGCAGCACAGCTATCGGTGGTGCCAGCGTACTCGGCTTCACGACTGGCATAGGCGTTGTTGACCCAAACATTTGTGCAGGGCAATGCGCCCAAGCCAACATCCTTGTAACAAATGGTCAGAACACTGGCCCTTTCACCGCAATATTGAGTCTTAGCACAGGCGGCACAGAAACCATCGTGTCACCTGGCGGCCAAGGTAATTTCTTTACTGTGCTGCTATGCCCTACACAAACGACCACCTATACCATTGTTTCCGTGACCAACTCACAAGGGTGCACAGCCTTTATTAACCCTAACTTGGCAAGTGGCACCATCACGGTGAGTGGTGGGACGGTCAACATCAACGGCCCCACCTCGCTTTGCACGGGCCAAACGGCAACCTTGACTGCCGACCCCAGTAATTACCAGTCCTACACTTGGTCAAACGGCGGCTCTGGCAGCAGTACCACTATCTCCTCGCCCGGCACCTACAGCATCACGGCCACCGCTGCCGGGGGCTGCTCTGCCACAGCTTCCATCACTGTTGACCCAGCGCCTTTTGACCCGCCGACCATCACTGGCGGTGGCACCATCTGTCCGGGCAGCTCGCTTGAATTGATTGCCGGTGGCAGTTATGCCTCCTACGATTGGTCGAACGGGCAGGCAGGCCAGGCCGTAACGGTATCTGCACCAGGCATTTACACCGTCACCGTCACCGACGCCAACGGCTGCACCGGCACGGACAGCGAGGTGGTCAGTCCCGGCATCCCAGCCAATACCAGCATCATCGGCCCCAGCAACATCTGCCCAAATGCCACGACCACTCTCACTGCCGTGGGGAATTTCGCAAGCTACCAATGGTCGGGCGGGGAAACGACCAACAGCATCACCGTGAACACACCGGGCACCTACAACGTCACCGTAACGGACATCGGCGGCTGCACGGGCACGGCTTCACAAACCTTGGGCACATCCCCCTTGCCGTCGGTCAGTTTTTCATCGGGCAACCCTGAGGTATGTGCAGGGGACTGCCTATCTTTTACAGTTGATTTCAGCGGTACGGCACCTTTCGATTTAACCTATACCACATCGGTGAGCGGGCAACAGACCCAGACGTTCAATGCCAATACGGGTGCTTTGGTGGTTTGCCCTCCTGCCGGGACCCCGCAAGGAACGGTGACGCTGTCGGCGGTGAGTTTGTCGGATGCGAATTGTGTATGCGATTAATTACTTATGAGTCAACAACTTATGCTTAATTCAAGCATCCAGCTACGCCCCGCCATCATCGCCGATTTGGCTACCAACGACCGTGCCCACCGATTTTATGAGCGCTTGGGCTTCAAGTTCGTCGAGCAGAAACGATTGGGTGAGGATGAAAGCGATTGCTTTGTTTTTGAATTGAGGGGGGAGGATTGGGGAAAACGGGCAAATTCCAATCAACCCTGAGCCTGCTACTCAAACACCTCCTCCACCAACACCTTGTTCACCACGGCCCCAGCCATCCCTCCCGTCGCAACGGCGGCTGAGAGGAATCGGGGAGAAGAATTGTCGCCACAGGCAAATACGCCGGGCACGGTGGTTTTCTGCATCATGTCCACTTTCAGCAAGCCCAATTCCGTCATTTCACAGCCCAGTTGTTGGGGAATACTGCATTGCTGTACAGGATCGGGGTGCAGGTACATCGCATTCATTGGCAGGCTTGTATTATCCTTGAAAACGATGGCTTGCAGTTGCCCATCTACCTGTTTTAAGTGGTCAATTTCCGTTTCCACTAGGCGGATGCCATGCTTGTTCAGCTTCTCCGCACGTGCCTCGTCAAGCGTGGAAGGACCATTCGTGAGCAACGTCAAATCAGCCGTCCAGTGGCTGATGAGTTTGGAAAAATCATAGCCGTAGTCGCCGTTTCCGAGAATGGCGGTGGGCTGTTTTCGCACTTCGTAGCCGTGACAATAGGGGCAATGCAGGGCGGTTTTTCCCCAACAATCGGACAGGCCAGGAATGTCGGGCAGCACATCCCGCAAGCCCGTTGCGAAGATGAGTTTTTTGGCAAAAAATACTTCGCCAGCTTCAGTTTCCACCTCGAAACCCGCCTCCGTTTTCCTACCTTCCACCGCCAATCCTTCGTGAAAAAACACGGTATTATACCGCTCCACTTGCTGACGTGCTTGCTTTGCGATTTGCGCCGGAACCTGACCGTCGTGGGTGATGAAATTATGAGCATGTGGGGTGAAGCGATTGCAGGGTTTCCCGCTGTCAATGACCAGTACCTGCCGCAGCGAACGGCCCAACGCCATTGCCGCCGAAAGCCCAGCGTAACTGCCGCCGATGATGAGGACTTCAAATTGTTTTGTCATATTTTTTGGATTTAAATTTTGGCATTTGGCCGGTAGCATAGCCTTCAGGCTGTCCTGTTCGGTGGCGTTTACGCCGCCGCCCTGAAGGGCGACGAACAGGACAGCCTGAAGGCTGTGCTACCGGTACAAGCCAACACTAACACTTCGTCGTTGCTCCGGTGAAAAACCCCTACCCCTTGCAACAGGATATAGAAGTGGTTGGAGTGGCACACCTCGCCAGGTTAATGGAGTAGTGAGCATTTTTCTACTCAATCGTCACATCAAAGGTCACCTCCACATCCGTTTCGCCTGTGCTGCAGGGGGTGGCGGCATCTTTGTCCGGCTCGTGTTTCAGTGAAACTTGTAAGGTGCCTGTTCCGGCATTGCTGGTGGTCAGGGCGCTTTCCAAGCCAAGCGGTTTGCCGTTGCTGTCCACATCTCCGATGGTAGGTGTAGCCATGCTACCCGTGGCCGAGAAGCAAACTAAGTGGGCCGCAGATTCCTCCTCGACCTCTGTGGTCAGGTCGTGCGTATGGTCGGCCTCGCTCTCATCGAGAAATGCAACGCCGATGGTGTAGGCAGTGTTCGCTTTCAGCTTAATCTCATCCGCAACGGGCGGGTTTCCTCCATCGCCGTCGAGGTCTTTTACAGTAAACTCAGAGGAACTGCCACCCACCTCGGTAAAGGTTAATTTCACCGTGGTGATAAGTTCCTGCTCATTGTGATCATGCCCGTCGTCGTCTTTATCACAGGCAGCAAAAAGAAGAGCATTCAAGGCAAAAAATGCGAAGAGAAATTTTAAGTTTTTCATTGTTAAAAGATTGATTGTTAAATGCCTGCTTGACGGCAGACAGGGTTGGATGGCTAAATGGCTGGATGGTTATATGGCTGAGGTGAAACCATCCAACCATCCAGCCATTTAACCATTAAAAATTAAGTTTCAAACGCAGCGCCACGTTCCTCCCGGCCTCGTCGCTGAAATAGCGCAAGCGGTTCAGGTAGTCACGGTAGGCGGTGTTGAAAAGGTTTTGGACACTCAAGGTCAGTTGGACTGAAGACTGCGGACTGCCAACTGAAGACTGATCCCGATAGCAATCGGGAGCGGACTGCCAACTGCGGACTGAAGACTGAAGACTGGGGACTGAAGGCTTTTCTTTTAAGGCAAAACCCACTCCCGCTTCCAAATCGAAAAGGGTATAGCCAGCGGGCGGCGGCGCATAGTCCACGCCTGCTGGCACACGACTTTGACGCAGTACATTTTGCATGGCAGCCCCGACGAAGGGGGCGTTTTCCGCTTTTTTGTTTTTACCCAACATAAAGCGCAGGCCATGCCGGAAACGGTCGGCGGGCATCAGCACCAGCCAGTCGTCGCTCCTGCGGTCCCTGGCACGGAGAATGGAACCACTGGAAGTGATAGCCAACCATGCCAACGGCGACCACTCAGCGCCCCAGTCCAGCCCGGTCAGGCGGGCGTCCGTTTGTTGGTAGGCGAAGCTGGGGAAAGCACCCCGGATGGTCAGCACGGGCTGCTCCTGCGGCTCCAGGTAAATGAAATCCTGCACCCGGTTTTGGTAGAGCGACAGGGAGGCGGAGAGGTTGCGCTGGTTGTCGAAACTGAAGGCCAGGCTGGTGTTGTAGGCCCGCTCCGGCACGAGGTCGTCCCGGCCTTTTTCGTAACTGGCGGAACCGTGGTGTACACCGTCGCTGAACAGCTCGTTGACATTGGGCGAACGCCAGGCCGTGCCGAGGTTGAGCCGGATGTCAAAATGTTCCGACATTTTGTAAATAGTGCCAAACGTGCCCGACAAGTTGTTGAAATCCAGTTGTTTATCAATGACCTCGCTGCCCCTGTTGGCCACATCGAGGCGGCGGAAGTCGTAGCGCAGTCCCGCCTCGAATTCCAGCGGGAAAGGATATTTGCGCCAGCGTTCTATCCAAAAAACACCTGCCGTTTGGCTGTCGAAATCGGGAATGAGGCCGCCCCGGTCGGTGGTGTTTCGCTGTGCCAAAAACTGCCCGCCGATGCTGCCCGTGAAGTGTCGCCAGCTTTTGTGATCCCAAACCAAATCCAGCGTATGGGTAGTGATTTCAAACATCATTTCCGGGTCGTCGAAACCACTTGGAATTGTGCCAAAACGTTTGTGGGCGTCGAACTCTTCCCGCCGATTGAACTGCCGGGCATATTGTAGGCTCAGCTTGCCGGAAGTGCCAGTTCGCAGGGTGTTTTTCACTTTCAACAGATAGTGGGCCACCCGTTGCAGCGGGCGGTTCAGGCCGTAGCTGAAATCGCCGTCGTCAAGGGGCCTTCCCCGTTCGATGGCGTTTTCCAGATCGGTCAAATTGCCGATGTGCGAGCCACGGAAGATGCCGATTTTTGTAAAAAACTGGCTGAAAAAAACTTCCGATTCCCAGCGCTCCCGTTGCAGGCCGAGGCTGGCCGAGTAGTTGATTTCCTGCATTCCCGTATTTTCCAAAAAATAATCCGGCGCACGGAGATTGCCGCCACGGCGGAAAGTGCCCTGCAAGCGCCCGGCCAGTGGCAGTTTACCGCCGAGCTTGCCGTCGAGCATGGCAGAGGCTGCGCCAGAGCGTCCATTGCTGAAACCCGCCAAATTGACCTCACCGCCCAGGCCCTTTTGCTGCCGCAATGGTTTTGGCTCCACCAGTACCACCCCGCCGATGGCGTCCGAGCCGTAGCGCACACCGTTGGCACCATAGACCACCGATACTTTGTCGGCGATATAGGGGTCAATTTCCGGCGCATGTTCCGAGCCCCACTGTTGCCCTTCCAGCCGCACGCCGTTGTTGAGCATGAGCACCCGGTTGGAGTGCAGGCCCCGGATGACGGGTTTGGAAATGGAACCGCCCGTATTGAGGCTGCTCACGCCGGGCAATAGTTTCAACATATCGCCCATCGTCTGGCCCTTGGCAGCGTCGAGGGCTGCGCTGGACAGCGTCCGTTCGGTCTGTGTGGCGGTGGGGGCGATGGCTTTTTCCTGCACCACTACTTCGCCCAGGTTGAGCGCTTCGTGGGCCAGGGAAAAATCAAGGCTCATCTCGCCGGCCAACTGGATTTCCTTTGACAAGTGGTGACAGCCGATGTGGTCGCAGGTGACGGTGTAGGCCCTTTCGCACAGTTCCGTGAAGACGAACTTGCCTTTTTCGTCGGTGATTTGCCCCTGGCCAGTTTGCACTAAAAAGACCTCAGCATAAGGCACTGGCTCGCCTGTCTCGGCCTCCGTGACCGTGCCGAACAGGGTGGCGTGGCAGTTTTGCGACCAGGATGGAACACCAGCGAAGAGGCCCGTTATGATGGAGAAAAACAATAGGTACGATTTCATGAAAAAGGCATCTGAACGATGAACGATAAATGATGAACTATGAACCACGCCTTCTTTCATGCCAAAGGCAGATAAATCGGCAGTCAGGAATTTGCAAAAAATTGATTACCCAAAACAGCCACAGTGTGGCGAAATGTTGGTAGTAGTTATATTTTAGAGGTTTTCAGCTCCAGCGGAGCGGAATATTCCGCTCCGCTGGAGCTTCATGAAAGCGGTCTGTCTTATTCTACCGACATTTCGCCCCGCTGGGGCTAAGCAATTGATTTTCAGTCAAATAATCTCCGGGTTCAATCAATTTGCAGTTGACCTTCGGCTATGACAACAAAGCAGCCATAAACCGACTGGCTTCAAGCCCATCAAAAAAGGAAAATACGTGGGAAAATCAGGAAAGGAAGGAAGGCGGGCCCCGCCGATGGAAGTGCCAAATAGCCTGTTGTTTGATGGTTTCAACATCAAAAAATAAGACCTTGGAAGTGGCCTGGACAGGCAATTGTAACGGAAAGTCAGCAAAGGCAAGCTGCGCCGGGGCGAAGTGGAAATCGCAGATAAAACAGTCCTCCGGCGCATATTCGCTGCCGTGCAGGTGAGTGTCGGCACTGTCGCAGTGCAAGGTAATTTCGTGGTGGTGATCCAAAAGATGGTGCGCCTCTTTCAGGACGACCACCTGCAAGACCAATACCGCCAACAAAAGGGCGGTCACTGCACGATATGTTAACTGTTTTTTCAAGCCAGTTTTATCCAAAATATACACCTTAGCGTTACCAAGCGCCACGGGCTATTTGCAAAAGTAATAACTCTGGACAGGCCCAATAGTTTTGGAAAGACCTTTTTCAGTAGCTTTGGGAAAAATTTTGCCAATGAAAACAACACTTTCCATCCTGTTCTTGGCAGCCTCCCTGCTCGGCTGCGAAGCCCAACTCGAATCCGAAATCAAGGCCATGCACCAGGAGTCCCGTGCCACAGGCGACGAAGTGACGCCTCTGCTCGAACAACTCGTGCAACAAAAGGCCAGCATCAACATCCAGGGCCGGGCGCTGACGCAGGAGGAAATTGCCTTCACCCAAAACGTGGAAAACATGGAGGCCACCTTCGCCCAATGGAACAAGGGCATGGAAAAGGCTGAGGGCATGAAGCCAGACAAAGAAAGATACTCGCTGGAACAAGCCCTGAAAGACGCTATTTTTGCCTTTAAAAAACAGGTGATGGCGCTTGCACCGCCGACGCCTCTGTGAAGGTTGATGGAGTTGATAAGGTTTATTAAGTTGATAATAACCGCATAAACCTTATCAACCTCATCAACACATATAAACCTACTAATGAGCAACATTTTCAAAAAACTCTTCGCCGTCCTCTTCGGCGTCCTCTTCGCCCTGCTGTTGTTGGAAATCGCCTGCCAGGCATTGTTTGCCTTTATGGTGGCGCCGCAACTGAAAGCACAGCAAAACGATCCGTTGCACTACTACACCGCCACGGACGACCCGGCCCTTAGTTACGTCCTGAAGCCGGGCTATCAAATCGAAAAAGACGGGCGAACTATCCACATCAACCAGCATGGCATCCGTGACAACAGCGAGGATACCGGCGGCCCCCGCAAAGTGGCGCTGCTCGGCGATTCTGTGCCATTCGGCATTGCGCTTTCGCAGGAAGAGACTCCGCCTGCTGCCCTGCAACGCATGGTCGGCGACAGCATCCGCATCCTGAATTTCGGGACGCCCGGCTACGGACTGGAAGAGGTGAAGCGTTTTTTGGAAATAAAATACCCCGTTTATAAACCCGAAAAGCTCTACTACTTCCTGAACCTCAATGATTTCTCCAAACGCAACACCATCTACGAGGGCGGAGACAACGGCCTGTACCGCATTTACGAAAAGCCCTTTTTCAAACTGCCCTTTTTCATCCGAAAGGCCGTTTATCGTTTCATCAAAGAAGGTAAAATGTCCACCACCCGCTGGTACGAATGGATGTTCGAGGGCAACAAAAAGGAGCTTTTGCCCATCGTGAAACAGATGTCCGACTTCGCCAAAAGCAACGGCAGCGATTTCACGGTTGTCCTTTTCCCACCTGCCGTGGCCTACGAAAACGGACAATTTGCCCTGCAAGGTGTTTTTGATGAAATCAGCCAGTATTTAAAAGAGAATAATATCCCCTTCATCGCCCCGGTCAGCGAGTTCAGCCAAAATACCTACGACTTGCAGGACAATACCGACCATTTTACACCCCAAGGAAGCGAGGTGATTGCGGGGGCGATTTTGAGGGATTTGATTCAATGATGGTGGTAGGTAATTTTTTTGATGTGAGATTCTACGATGTGAGATATTTGATTTTTGATTGGAGGCTGTAGGATTATTTCTAAAGCCTGCTATTGCTCGTTGACATCCCCCCTTCCCCCCTTCAAAGGGGGATTGAGTCTCTGCTCAATCGTTCAGTTTTTGCATTTAGCAGGCATTAATTCCCCCTTTGAAGGGGGTAAGGGGGATGTCATTAACTTAACGACCCTGAAAGGGTCAAACGTGAATAGCCCCGGATGTCATCCGGGGTATTTGGTGGGGATTAGCAACAACCCTGAAGGGGTTGAACTATTACAATGCCTTGATATTCAACCCTTTCAGGGTTGTAACTCCCACTTCCTTCCTTCCCCGGATTTTATCCGGGGCTATTCACATTTGACCACTTCGTGGTCTCGCTTTTCACTAAGTTAATGACATTGGGGTAAGGGGGATGTCCAACAGACACAACGCCAGCCTGATATGCTAAAAATCCTCTACGTAGAAGACGAACCCTTCCTGGGGAAAATCGTGAAAGAAAGCCTGGAAAGCAGGGATTTCGAGGTGCGGCTGGTGATGGACGGGCAGCAGGTGATGGGCGCTTTTGGACAGTTCAAACCGGATGTCTGCGTGCTGGATGTGATGCTGCCGAACCGGGACGGATTTTCCATCGGGCAGGAGATACGACAACAGGTGCCGCAGATGCCCATCATTTTCCTGACGGCCAAAAACCAGGTGCAGGATGTGGTGAAAGGTTTCGAATCGGGCGGCAACGACTACATCCGCAAGCCCTTCAGCATGGAGGAACTTATCGTGCGCATCCACAACCTGCTGAACCTGGCGAAAAACGCCCCCGCCATTGACCACAAAAAAGAAGGCTACGCCCTTGGCCGCTACCAGTTCTTTCCTACCAAACAGGAATTGCATATTGGCAACAGCATCCACCAACTCTCGCACCGGGAGACCCAACTCCTCGAAATCCTCGCCTCGCAGCCCCACACCGCCGTCAGCCGCAAGGATATTCTGGACAAAATATGGGGTAACGATTCCTTTTTTAATTCCCGCAATCTGGACGTATATATCAAACGCCTCCGTGACTACCTGGCCGAAGACCCACAGGTGCAGATTATTACCTTGAAGGGGGTAGGTTACAGGCTTACAATGAGAGAATGAGAGAATGAGAGAATGAGAGAATTTCAATGAGTGAATGAATGAATGATGGAATGAGTGAATTTCAATGAGTGAATGAATGAATGAGAGAATGAGTGAATTTGCCGTTATTCCCACATTCCATCATTCTCTCATTCTCTCATTCTCTCATTCTCTCATTCTCTCTCACTGGTGGTAAACCGTATTGTGCGCCAGGGTGGAGCCGCATTTTGCACAGGCGATGGCCGTGCCGCTGCCGCCGTCGCAACCTTTCGGGCAGGTGTAGTGCCAGACGCCTTTTGCATTTTGGGCAGGCTCTGGCTTGGGAGGTGAAGGCAGCGGAGTTAATTGATTGTCGCCGCCGACGGAAATGGGGGGCGCAGGGGTATTATTGGCACCCGCATGATAAACCTGGTTGTGGGCGAGGGTCGTGCCGCATTTCGCACAGGCCGTGGCTGTGCCAGCGCCGCCTTCGCAGCCTTTCGGGCAGGTGTAGTGCCAGACGCCTGCCGCATTTTGCGGAGGTTCTTGCCCAGGCGGGGGTGGTGTAGCGGCAGGGACCGCCGTGGCATCGCCAGGGGCGGGGGTCACGCTCTGCACAGCGGCATCACGGGCGGCGTCGCCGTCGTTTTTGCAGGCAGAAAATAGTAGGATGGAAAACAATGCAACAATGGAGATGGTGGACCGATATTTCATGTTGTAGAATTTTGTGAGGGGTAAAGATAAGGAAAGGATGGGAGGATTGGGCAAATCGGCGGGGTTTTGCTGCCCTGCCTGCCCTACCCTTCTGGCATTGCCGTAGGGGCGGCGGAGGGCTGCGATAAATAGTTGTCAACGTGAATGATGGCGTCAAAAATCACAGGATGGGAACACGGATTGGGCGGATTGGGCGGATTTACACAGATGATGAAGTTGGTGAGGCCAAAAATCCGTGTAAATCAGCCTCATCCGCCCAATCCGTGTTCCAATCCTGCCACAATGGTTTGTAAGCTATTGGTTTTCAATAAACAATCCTGTGTATCACATTATTTATCAATATTTCAGTCAATGTATTGCGGGATAAAAAGCGGTGTATTACCTTAGCCGCTGTACAACACCTGATGCCCGATGGAAACGCCGGGAGTATTTTTATAAACATACTGTGGGGACTCGAAAAACTAAAATGACTTTCTTTGACACAGAATGGCTACTTACCCGAAAACGACGAAGTAAAAGGCGCAATGCGGGTTTTGCTTCGTCGTTATTGGGAGTGGCGTTGTTCTACTCAATTAAAAATTGAAACAATGAAAAAACATCTTATTGTTCTACTATTAATATTAAATGTTTCCTCCCTTGGCTATTCTCAAAATTTGAATTGCCAAGAGTCAAAAAAAGATGCAGAGTTTGTCAAAGGAATTTGGATTGGCGAATTTACTCAATACAGCTGTGGAGTGAATGAGACTTATCCAATGACCATCGAAGTAAATCAAATTAACGGAAAAAAATTTTCAGGTTTTTTTATTTGGAACAACTTGCCATTTGCTCCAAATAGCAAAACTACTTTAAAAGGCGAATTAGTGGGTAATTTAATCTTTTTATATGAAGACACTTTGATTTATGGCGGCAATATTGGACTAAATGGAATTTACGAAACTGAAATTATAAATTGTACTTCATTAAAAGGAAACTGGCGGCTTAAAGAATTGTTAAGTATTTGCAATGACCCACAAGTATTAAAAGACGGGGGGAGATTTCTAATAAAGAAATTAGTTTCACACATTGAAGAAGAGAAAAAGATAGAATCCGAAAAGAGAAAAGTTATTATTAAGGATAGTGTGAGTTCATCATTCGATTATATCACAATTAAGATGTGGGACAATGGAAAGGAAGACGGGGATATAATAACTTTACGTTTGAATGGAAAAGTAGCTATGGATAAATTTAAAGTGACAAAGAAACCAAATGAAATCATAATCCCTCTAACTGAAAAAGAAAATATCATTGAACTGTATGCAGAAAATGTAGGCAGCATTCCTCCGAATACTGCGGCAATTGCCATTATAAGTGGTGGAAATGAAATTAAAAACCTTGTTTTAGAATCAGATTTTAATAAAAGCGAAGCAATTAAAATAATAAAAAATTAAACCCGAGTAGAAACGGTTTGCTGTCCAAGCCGCCGAATAGCCAGCCCGCAAATCCAACACATGGCGGCACGGCAGCAAGCCAAACGATCCCTGCAATAAAATCTAAAAATCATGAAAGAAAAGATGAGGCAAATAGGCAAGAAAGTAGTCTTGTCCTTTACAAATTCGATAAAAAAATTTAAAAAGTTCTTTATTGATAACATCGTTGCAGAAATTATTGCAACAGTTATTATTTCTATCGCTGTTTGGGGTTGGCATAGAAACTCATTGCGAGTTGAGAATGAATTAATAAAAGAAAAGGCGTTTCAACAAATCGTATTCATATTAAATAATTCTGTCAATGAGGAAGATTTAAGAAAAACAGCCGCCATTAGTCTTGGAATGCTTAATAGGATTGATATTGTAAAAAATGAACTTAAAAGAAATGAAGGATTTATTGAGATTATCGAGGAGTTTGATACAACCGGGAATTTTCAATATGAATCTGATGCAGATTTAATATTTCAATTATTAAGTTCAAAATCAGACGAACAATTAAAAGAAATTGATAAAAAAGCAAGATTACGAACGGAATTAGCAAATGCATCAAATGAACTAAGAAGGCAAAGAGAATGGTTTTCGAGCGAGAAGGTTTCAAAAAGAGAAAAAAAAATTGTAGAAGAAAATAAAGTGATTGAGAAGATTGCGGTTGTCCCCAATTTTTGGACAGTAGTTTAAGATGGGAAATTTAATTATTTTCACATTTAAACCTGTAAAAAAATGGCGAACAAACGGCGCAATTTCAATTCAAAATTCAAGGCAAAAGTAGCCTTGGAAGCAAT
>JBGSKQ010000030.1:0-85569 GCA_041741095.1 Saprospiraceae bacterium | reverse complement strand
TAAGCTGCCGAAGCTGATTTGGTGCCGGGAAATCCCTGTTTTGTGGTGGGACATGACTTTCGATTGGTTTATTACGCGAAAGGTAAGCATTCTCCGCCTGTTTTTATAGGGGGGAGGGGGCTTTTTTCACAATCTGACGGTTGCGACAGCACCCATATCATCCACCTGTCCGTGCTGGATACTTCAGCTACCAACGAGATCATTATTATTTGTGAAAATGAGATGGCCGATATTTTTGGAAACATGACCAACTCGCCCGGCAGCTATTCCCAAACATTCCCAAATGCAAACGGCTGCGATTCCACGCACACAATTGTTTTGGTAGTAAACGATACTTTCCTTGTGAGCGAAACGATCAGCATTTGCCAGGGCGATTCAGCATATATATTTGGCAATTGGGAAAACCAAGCTGGAATATTTTCCCAATTGGCCAATACTGTTAATGGCTGCGATTCTATGATATTCGTTGAATTATTGGTAAACCCCAATTACCAAATTAGCGAAAATATAACGATATGTGAAAATGAAACCGCCGATATATTCGGCACCCCGACCAATGTGGCGGGCATTTATACCCAAACCATGCAGACGGCCATTGGCTGCGACTCCACGCACACGATTGAGCTGACTGTTTTGGATACCGCCTTAACCAGCGAGACCATCGCTATTTGTGAAAATGAACTGGCGGACGTTTTTGGAAACATGACCAACTCGCCCGGCAGCTATTCCCAAACTTTCCCTAATGCCAACGGCTGCGATTCCACGCATACAATTGTTTTGGTAGTAAACGATACTTTCCTTGTGAGCGAAACCATCAGCATTTGCCAGGGCGATTCAGCATTTATATTTGGTAATTGGGAAAACCAAGCTGGAATATTTTCCCAATTGGCCAATACTGTTAATGGCTGCGATTCAATGATATTCGTTGAATTATTGGTAAATCCTAATTACCAAATTAGCGAAAACATGACGATATGTGAAAATGAAACCGCCGATATATTCGGCACCCCGACCAATGTGGCGGGCATTTATACCCAAACCATGCAGACGGCCATTGGCTGCGACTCTACGCACACGATTGAGCTGACTGTTTTGGATACCGCCTTAACCAGCGAAACCATTGTCATTTGTGAAAATGAAATGGCCGACATTTTTGGCAACATGACCAATCAGCCGGGTATTTATTTACAAGTATTCCCCACTGTCAACGACTGCGATTCCACCCATATCATTACCCTTATTGTGAACGATACCGTGCAGGTGTTTGAAACAATTTCCATCTGCTACGGCGATTCGGCGCTCATTTTTGGAAATTGGGAAACGCAGCCCGGCGATTATTCCCAAGCCTATCCAATGGCGAATGGCTGCGATTCCACCCACGTTATCACACTATCGGTGAGCAACGAAATTTTGTTGTCATTTGAAACGACGGAAGGCTGCGGGAGTACTGAAGATGGCGAAATAACAGTGGCGGCAACGGGCGGTACGCAGCCGTTTTCCTATCAATGGAGCCTACCTGGCGAAACGGGCAGCACCGTTTCAGGCCTGCCGCCCGGTATTTACGAAGTAACGGTGGCGGATGCGGGCGCTTGCACAACGGCAGGTACTGTTCAGTTGGACGCCAATGTTGACCTGGATTTGCAAATAGCGGCAACGGATGCAAGTTGCTTCGGGTTTGCGGATGGCAGCCTTTCCGTAAGCGCCAATTTGCCCGAAATGATGTATAGTTTGGACGGCATCAATTTTCAAACCGGCACCAATTGGGCCAACATGCCCGCAGGCAATTACACCCTTTTTGTCCAAAACCCGGACGGCTGCGAGTGGCAGTTCCCCATTTCCATAGGAGAGCCACAGCAAATATTTTTATCGTTGCCTTCCGATATTACCATTGAGTTGGGCGAAACGGTAACCATTCTGGCCAGTACTTTCCAGGACAGCTTGTTTTTCAACTGGTTTCCCGAACAATGGCTGAGCTGTAGCGACTGCCCCAAGCCCTTGGCCAGCCCTGAAATTACCACGCTTTACACCTTGGTTGCTTTTGATCAAAACGATTGCAGCGCAAGCGACAGCATATTGGTCACAGTGGAATTTACCCCCGGCATTTACGTGCCCAATGCTTTCAGCCCCAATGGAGACGGCATCAACGACCATTTTTACATACAAGGGAAAGGCATTTCGGAGGTACGGTTATTGCGGGTGTTCGACCGCTGGGGCGAAATGGTGTTCGAATCGGAAAATGCCCTGCCCAATGAGCCGGCCTTCGGCTGGGACGGCACCTTCCGCAACAAGAAAATGAACCCC
Source organism: Saprospiraceae bacterium (assembly GCA_041741095.1). Taxonomy (GTDB): domain Bacteria; phylum Bacteroidota; class Bacteroidia; order Chitinophagales; family Saprospiraceae; genus UBA6168. The sequence continues at coordinate 83,268 of JBGSKQ010000030.1, read as the reverse complement.
GCCGTATTTGCTTTTTATGCCGAACTGGGGATGCTGGACGGCAGCAATAGGGTGGTAAAAGGAGATGTGACCTTGTTGCGGTAGGGTATTGGTTTACAGTTTTTCAAAATTTGTTAAATCTTTGCCTGTCAATTATTTAAAATGAAAAAAACAGCCAAAAAAATATTAAACAAATTCCGCTATCCATACACCTGCTCCCATCCTGGGTTGGTAGATGGCAAGACGATCCGGTTTCACGTGAATAACCCTGTGGAGAAATTCCGTTTGCAAAAGTTCGGTGGCGAAAAAGACCAATTGGAAGGGCTGCTGAAATTGCTGAAAGCCGATGATGTGCTGTACGATATCGGTTCGTCTGTGGGCGCTTGGTCTATTCCGGCGGCCATGAAAGCCAACAAGGGCAAGGTTATCAGCTTTGAACCAGATCCGGAAAACCTTGACCGTTTGAAGAAAAACTACGAGCTGAACGGCATTGCCAATTTCCAAATCATGCCCATCGCCTTAGGTGACGAAGTAGGAGAACTGGAACTTTTCACAGCCGGGGCCTATGCGGCATCGCCAAGCCTTCGTCCGGTCAATAAAATCTCCACATCTATCAAGGTGAAAATCGAAGTAGTTGACCATTTGTTGGAACAAAAGGCCATTCCGCTGCCAACGGTGGTGAAGATAGATATTGAGGGTGCTGAAATGATGGCCCTGAAAGGCATGGGCAAGCTCCTGGAAAGCAAACAAAAACCCCGTGCGCTGGTGCTGGAACTGCACCCTTTGTTCTTGCCATCGTTCAATACCAACTTAACCGAGATTTTTAAGTTTTTAATAGACAGAGGCTACCAAATAGGGGAACTTGCCTCTCGGGAAGACCAAGTGATTTGTAATTGGTATGCCCAATAAGTGAATTTTCAGACCACTGTTTGCCGAACATGAAACTGTCCATCATCATCCGCTGCTTCAATGAAGAAAAACATATCGGGCGACTGCTCGCCGGTATCATGGAGCAGACCGTGGAGGACGTGGAAATCATCGTGGTGGACAGCGGCTCGACGGATGCAACGGTCAGCATCGCTTCCAATTTTCCCACCAAAATTGTCTCCATCCGACCAGAGGATTTTTCCTTTGGCTATGCCTTGAACCTGGGCTGCGAAGCAGCCACTGGCGATATTTTACTCTTTGCCAGTGCGCATGTTTACCCGGTTTATCAAGACTGGCTGGAACTGATGATCAAACCTTTTGAGGATGAACGGGTGAGCCTCGTTTATGGTAAACAGCGGGGCGACCACAGCAATAAGTACAGCGAGCACCAGATTTTCGCCAAGTGGTTTCCGGAGCAGAGCACGATGGACCAGCCGCACCCTTTTTGCAACAATGCCAACTGCGCCATCCGCCGCAGCCTTTGGGAGCAATATCCCTACGATGAAACGCTCACGGGCCTCGAAGACCTTGCCTGGGCCAAGAATATCCAGGAAAAAGGCTGGCGCATCGCCTACCAGGCTGAAGCCACCATCATCCACGTACACGAGGAGGCATGGAAAAATGTGTTCAACCGCTACCGCCGGGAGGCCATCGCATTGCGCCTCATCATGAAAAAAGAGACTTTTAGCTTTCCGGTTTTTCTCTCCCTACTTTGGAAAAACTGCCTGCACGACTGGCGGCAGGCCCTGCACGACGGCGTTTTCCTGAAAGAATTCCGGAGCATTTTTATGTTCCGCCTCATGCAGTTTTGGGGAACTTACCGGGGCTACAAGCAATCGTATCTGATGGACAACGAGGTGCGGGAGCGCTTTTACTACCCGAAAGATTTTGTGGGCAAAAAAGAGGAGAAAGGAAAGGGGCGGCAGCGCATTGATTATTCTAAAATTCACCGTTCGCCTACCCACCACTTGCCGGAATAGTTCTTCTGGTGTGTTTTTGTGCTTGTGTGTTTTTGTGTTTTGGGCAATGGGAACTTATTCCAGCCCGCCATTGTCGGCCAAACCCAGATGGATACTTTTTTGTTGAAATGATCCTTTATCTTGCATGGCCATTCAATTTCAAAAAGAAAACTGTATAGAAGGGTGTGGGAAGAGGAAGAAAAAATTTCATTTTTTCTTCCTCTTCCCACATTCTGGGGTGCTTGGGGAAAAATTTAAAAATTTTACCCAAGCACCCCGGCTAATTAGTTACAAATAAGATATAATGACAACCGCAGAAATAGAAAACCCTTTGTTTATGATGGTGGAAAATGGACCAGCCGTATTGAAGAGCGGCATGGACAAGGATACCTTTCACCGTTTTTTGCTCCGCAACGGCGATTTCAAAATCGAGAGGGACAAATACGGCAACATCACTATTTACCCCCCTATGACTTACAATAGCAGTATCAATGAAGGCGAAGCTTTTTTTGCACTAAAATTATGGTCAAAACAGAATCCATATCTGGGAAAAGTGCTAAGTCCTTCGGGTGCATTCGATCTCCCAGACGGCTCAACCCATAAAGCAGATGGGGCGTGGGTCTCGATGGAAAAACATGAAAGTATGTCGGATGAAGAACAAAGAAAAATAGCATCCATCGTCCCCGACTTCGTCATGGAAGTCCGCTCGCAGACTGATAGGTTGCCAAAACTGAAAAAGATAATGGAGGAAGTTTGGATGGCCAATGGAGTGCGCCTTGCCTGGCTCATTGACCCTATCAAGGAAAAAGTGTGGATCTACCGCCAGAACGGCACCAAGGAAGAAGTAGCTGGTTTTTCAGGAAAACTTTCGGGGGAGGATGTGCTGCCCGGTTTTGAATTTGACCTAAGCGAAATGAAAGGAGAATGAGTTCCCGGAGCAATTAATTTAGCACTTAATTTTTCTAACTGCTTGATTTTCAACCAATATCTTAATTTCTAATTTCTACATAAAACTTCATGCCCAATATCATTGACATTTCCGTCCCTATGCACCCGATGCTCCCTGTTTGGCCCACCAACCGCCCGGTCAGCATCGAACATTTGCAAAGCATAAAAAACGGGGCAGTGGCCAATGCCACGCACTTTTCCACCAACAGCCACACGGGTACGCACATTGATGCCCCGCTACATTTTGTGGATGATGCCAAAACGACCGAGGAAATTCCTTTGGACAAATTGATTGGCCCTTGCCAAGTGGTTGATTTTCAGAAAAAAACGAAAATAACTGCCGATGATTTATCCCAATCGGGCATAGCGCCCGGCACGGAAAAACTGCTCTTTAAAACCGACAACTCCCGCCTGTGGGACGACCTTGCCCACCCCTTCTACGAAGACTACTGCGCCCTCACCGCCGATGCCGCCCAATGGGTCGTTGACCACCAGATCCACCTCGTTGGCATTGATTATCTTTCCATCCAATTATATCATGATAGCCCCGATACGCACGTCATTTTATTGTCCAATGAAGTGGTCATATTGGAAGGGATAGACCTGCGGCAGGTACAGCCGGGCGCTTATCGCCTGATTTGTTTACCATTGAAAATTAAAGGAGTGGAAGGCACGATGGCAAGGGCGGTGTTGGAAACCTTGGTTTGAATGGGGTTTTACTGCCCCTCGCCTTCGGGGTTTTTGTCTTTTTCATCAAACGAAATGGCGCAGCCCTCGAAAGTTTTTCCGTTCATGGTCAGGCTCACGGAGTAGGAATATTCCCTATCGGACATGCCGTCGCTGCATTTTTCATTTTTAATATGGACACGGATGTTGTCGCCTGTACTTTGGTTGACGGCGGCATAGACCTTTATAGAATCTTCTTCCACAGGATTGGCATAGGCAAACATGCGGGTGCTTTCTTCGTCCATGCCTTTGAACTCAATGACAGCTTCCTGCCCAGAAATTTCAGCCGACCAAAAAGGCTCTGTGCCCAATGCCCAATAATCGTATGGGACGCAGGTGTTGCGGAAGTTTTTTTCTGCTTGTTCCAACATTTCAGTGATGATGATAAAGCCAGCGAAATTGGAAGGCAGCGTTCGCAGGCCGAATTGCTCCGTTTTGTAGCCTTTCACTTTGGCAACGATTGCTTGGCCAGGAAAACTATGCGGCAGCACACGGCGGTAATTGCTTTCAAGTTCTCCCGTTTCATCCACTGCATAATAAATGGCTTCCGCTTCGGCACAATCCCGGAAAGTACTGTTGCCCGTGTTGAAAACGAGCAGCCCTTCGTATTCTTTCAGGCCGGTGGTGGGCAAAAGGGCATTCCAGGCAAGTGGGGCAAATTTTTTCAGATTTTGGGAAGCGCCATTTTCGAGGGCGGTCCATGCCGTGTTTTTATCTTCATCAGCAAGGCTGACTATGGTTTCGGCGAAAAAACTATCCCCCGTTTTTGCCAAAATTTCCCGCAATATGGCTCCGTGCAGGTCGGCACTGGACTGGTCTTCGAGGTTTTTTGAAAAAAGGAGCATTTGCTTCAATGCGTCCGCATCTTTTCGTTGGGCTTTGTCGAGCAGCCCTGTATAGTCAAATGTCAGTTCGTCCGATTTTTTCAACAATTCCACAGGCACGGTCGTGCCGCCCACATTGGCTGCTTTTTTTTCAAAACAACCCAGCCAAAAAACAAGGCAGATGATAAAAAGTAGGTTTCGCATGAAGGATGGGCTTAAATGTTGGCCATAGTGAATTGAGTCTTATCTGGCTTTGCCTCCGTGTTTTCCTTAAAAATACCATCGTGTGTCTGCACCAGCACAGTCAGCCTTTCTTCCCTTATTTTACCCTTATCGTCGGTGAGGGTATAGTGCTGCACGATGTCAGTCAGGCCGTCCTTATTCACATCTTTCAGCCAGGCGTCCTGTTGGTTGCACCAGCCTTCGTCGCACCAGGCCCAGGCCACGGTTTCGCTACGGGCCATTTCGCCGTTTTTTATTTGGAACAAAGCAATGTCGCTGGACACATAGCGGCCAGGAACCCGGCAGATGAAGAGGTCGCCCACATTCCCCACGGCAAAAACATCGCCCCCGGTGCTGTTCCAGACATTGCTCGTTTCACTATCGAAATATTGGTAAAAATTGGTGTCCACCAATTGGCCTTTGTATGGATAGTTGCCAGGATTGTCCACCTTCAGGATAGGGTAGAGGTGAGGCATCAAGTCTCCTTCTATGGCGGGGAACATTTTTGCCAACCTTCCTACACCGTTTTCGTATTTCATTTTGTCCACTTCCGCCGCCGGCATGGGTTTGAAGGTCAATTTGCCGCTCATACTGTAGATTTCCAGCTTGTCTTTCAACACCGAATAGCCGCTTGCCTTGCCCAACAATCCGAGGTAATTGTTTTCAAAATCCATCCCATCGCACATACGCTTGGTAGAGCCAATTTCTGAGATGGAGACCATGACTCCGTCGGCCTCGTAGGTGGCGAAGTAGCTGTTGCAAGGCGCATTTCCCGTTAGTTTATTTTTACCAAAAAGGGCTGTTGTAGCAGTGGGCGCCTCGAACACTTTTCTGCCGATGGTCATGGAAGATAGCACCCAGTTGGTGTCGCCGATTTCGCCGCCGACAGGCTTTGGCTGGCACGACAACAGAAAGAAGATAGCAAAGCTTGGGAGAATTAACAGCCTGATTTTTTTCATGGTACGAAGTAATTTTTGGCTAATGTATGCAAGATTTGGATTCCGATATAGATCGGATAGGAAATCAGCCAATGCCAGGTATGCAAATTATTCCTCCTCTTCCCGTTTGCCGAGCTGGTTGTCCTGCTCCAGCTTTTGGAACAGCATTTCTACCCGCTCCATCTCGTCGAGCATGTCGTCCAGGTAAAATTGTAGCTCTGGGATACGGCGGATTTGCTTGTGGATGCGGGAAGCAAGGGCCTGTTTCAAACGGTGGTAGCTGCCTTCCATTTGCAGGATGACCTCTTGTTTGTTATCCAGGTTGAAAACGGAAAGATAAATTTTGGCAATAGAAAAATCTGGGGTCATCTGCACCTCCGTCACTGTGACGAAAGGCTGTGTTCCATAGATATATGCCCCTTCTTGTTGCAGCAAGGTACTGAAGTGACGTTTGATCATTTCAGCCACCTGCTTTTGGCGGATACTGGCCATATTGTTGCTTTATAAGATGTGAAAATGGATGAAAGAGGGGCGATAATACAATGATTTTCAGGTGCTATTACGGCCTCTGCTTCCAAAGTCCCCACTCGCTATTTTTTATTGTTAAACAAATCCCCTCTGGGCGGGGCAAGTTAGATAAATCTTTTTATTTCAATATGGTTCCATCTATAATGCAAAAGCCCGGCGGTATGTTTCCGCCGGGCTTTTGTCATTGAAATAGATTGTAACTTATTCCACCACAACTTTTTTGGTCACAAGACCCAATCCAGTATGGATTTTTAAAAAATAAACCCCTGATGGCCAAAGACTTGCGTCAATTTCTGACTGCTGCCGAGCAATGCTTTGCTCGTGCATTTTTTGCCCTAAGTGGTTGAAGGCTTCTATTTTTCTGCCTTCAATGCCAGCCAACTCCACCTTTAAAACTTCTTTAGTTGGGTTGGGGAAAACGGCTACTTGGCTATCCAGCCATTTTTCCTTTGCAGCGGTGGTTTTTTTGTTCAAAATCACGACGGTGGCTTCTGCCAAATTTGGCCCCAGGGCCAGCATCTCCCCCTCTGGGTTGATGGCTACCACATCTTCAATGGTGACGGTGAAAGACGTGGCCGAGGCTTCCCTGCCAATCACATCGGCGATAATGATGAACTGCATTTTGACCACATCCCCAAAACCATTGCCGCTGCCCGATTTTCTGGCAAAACCCAGGTCGTATTTGCCTTTTTCGTACCTATTTTTTCCCAGCCAAAGCAAGTTGTTGGGGCTGCCCAAAAAGGAATTGTCGTTGTAATCAGCCACAATGCCATCTTCGGCCACATACTCTGCCGGGTAGCCCAATTGCAGCGCAAAACCCCGCAAATTGTCAAAGGGCACTTGGGAATTGCTGGCTACCAGATCGGCTTCCAGTTCGATGAGAGGCGGCGAATCGTCGTTGATGACCACGGTGTCCCAGTCGAAGTCGAGCCAAAAATACGGTGCGCCGTCCGTTTCCGCCTGTAGGTAATTGCCGGGTTTCTGATAGTTCAGATCGACTACCGTTGCGTCCATTTCATTGATAAGGCCGTCGCCGTTGCAGTCCAGGTGCTTATAATCAATGCCGGCGGGCGAGGCGATGCCCCAATTGGGTGAAAATTGCGGCGACCAGGCCATGTTTGCCGAAGCGTCGCCTTGCCGGGAAGGCCCTTCCGTGCCAAAACCGACGCACAACGGCAGCAGGTCGTAAACAGAGGCCAATCCGTCCTTGTCGGTATCGCCCGGCAGTACGCAATCCGTGAACTCACAAATTTCGCCTGTGCCGGAAAAGATGTAGTCGCAAAATTTGGAATAGCAGCCGTTGTTGTTCCAAATGGTGAGGCAAGCTGTAAAAATGTCCACAGTGCCATAGTCGTGCAGGCCAAGGGCTTCGTTGGAAATGACCATGCCGTCACCCATTTCCCATTGCCATTGGGTAAAGTCGCCTGTGGAAGTATTTTCAAAAACCACCTTTCCATCGCTGGTAGTAGTATGGGTAAAAGTGGCTGTACAAGATTGTAAATCAAGGCTTTGGCAAACAGTAGATTGTACACATGCACCGCCGCCGAGCGTGAGACAGGCCTGGTAGGTACCGGGTTCGTAGCTATGGTATGGAGCGGGCAGGTTGCTGGTTTGCCCATCGCCAAAGTCCCAAAAATATTCCATGTCGGCATCCAATACGGTAGGTTGGAAAATCAACTTAAAATTAGCGCCCAACATGGAGGCATAGCTGAAAGAGGCATCGCATTCGGCCATTGGCAAGGACAAGATTTCCAGACAAGTAATGTCAATAGCCGGGCCGGCAGAACAAAGGGAGCTTTGTAGGGAAGGCTCGTAGGAAAAGTTGATCTGCATCCCTTCGGTCAGGCCCAAGGCAGTATCTGTAGGTACGAGCAGGCCGTAGTTTTGAAATTCCAACACGACGAGGCCACAGCCGCCATTGTTGGCCAGGTTGATCACCTGCCCGGATGACGTACACTGGGCGCCGATCCGCCCAAATTGTAGGCAAATGGCAGCCAGAAGGGCCATTTTTAAAGAAAATTTTGGTAAAAATGCTGACATGGCTGTTATGGCATTTTAGCTCGCCGTCATTTGGTTTATGCTATTTGGCTGCAATGATTTTACAAAAACCGTTAATCAGTTCATCGTTCATCATTCATAGTTCATCAATACACTAAGAAGCCTTTGTTCGCTTGGCATTGTGCCTACCAATGTACAAAAATGCAGCTTCACGTGCTTTCATACAGGTACAAATGCATAGATTTGTTCCAGGAAAGCCGCCAGTCATTTTTTTTCTAAAATACTGAATGTTAGGTGATTAACAAGCCAATTATTTTAAAAAAATGATCAGCAACAAATTAACCGACTTGCTAAGAACCTTCAGTGCGGCAGATATTCAGCGCTTCCAAAAATACCTGGCTTCCCCTTTTTTCAATGAAAACTTGGATTTGATGACCTTGTACGGGTTGCTCGTACAAGGCCCCATAGAAGGTAAGACGGATAAAACACCATCGAAGTTGGGTTTGTGGAAAAAGCTGTTCCCGGAGGTGCCCTACGACGATGTAAAATACCGTCGGCTGAACTCCGATTTGTTACAATTGGCGCTTGATTTCCTTGCCTACCAGCAATACAAAGCCCACCCGGTGACGCCCAAAATTTTCCTGCTGCACCGCCTGGCCAGCACCCGCCTGGACAAGCATTTTGACGGGGTGGCCCGACAGGCTGAGGGCGAACTGGAAAAATCGGGCTATAAGGATGCGGATTTTCATTATTTCAAATACATTTTGCAGCGCAGGCACCACGAGCACATGGAACATACGGCCGCCAAGGAACCTACTTTTCATTTTATGGAGGAGGCCGACCACCACCTCGATTGCTACTATCTCACCAAAAAATTGGAGCATTATTGCGATGCCCTCGGCTATCAAAACATTCGCTCGGAAGCGGCGCAGATTTACCTTTTTCCAGATTTTTTGAAGCAGGTGGAAAACAGCCCCTACCTGCAGGAACCTGCCGTCAAAGCATACTACCTGATAGCACTGATGACGCAGCAACAAGAGAACGAAGCGTATTTTTTTCAGCTAAAAAACATGTTGGAAAAGCAGTCCGGGCTGTTCCGCAAAAGGGAGTTGCAAACCTTGTTCATCCACCTGATGAACTATTGTATTTACAGCAAAATCAACAACGGTAGGATAGATTATTACACGGAGCTTTTTTCGCTGTACAGGATAGCCCTGGAGCAGGAAATCATTTTTGAAAACGGCGAACTTGACCCCCACCACTACAAAAACATTGTCACTACTTCCTTTTACGTTCGGGAGTTTGCCTGGGCTGAAAATTTTATACAGCAATACACCGCCCGGCTGCCCAAGGCCGACCAGGAAAACGCCCTGCAATACAACCTGGCCCAGCTTTATTTCCACAAAGGCGAGTTCGACAAAGTAATTGGCCAACTCCGGGAGGTGGATTACCAGACCATCGCTTATGCGCTGGGCAGCAAGCTGCTGCTCCTTCGCACCTATTATGAATTGGGCGAAGACCAGGCGCTGGATTCGCTAATTGATAGTTTTCGCATTTATTTGCGGCGCAACAAATTGATTTCCAAAGAGATAAAACAGCAATACATGAATGCCCTGCGTTTCACCAAACGCCTGGCTACCACTGCCCATTTTGATGAAAAGGCCATCCAAAAACTAAAATCGCAAATTGAAAAATGCAAGGCGCTGGCCGTTAAAAAATGGCTGTTGGAAAAAATAGAAGCCCTGTGAAAGACCTTCGGCAATCTGCCGGTCAAAAATGGAAAGCTTGAAAATTACTTTCTTTGCAGCCTTTTTTGATAGACGGCTGTCTGCACACAAACAAACTTTATGAAACTCACCATCGTCATACCCGCCTACAACGAAGCCAGAACCATCCATCTGATTTTAAACAAAGTCAAGGCTGTAGAATTGGTACAAGGCATTGAAAAAGAAGTGATTATCGTCAACGACTGCTCAAAAGACGGCACCGAAGAAGCCATTTTAAAATACCAAGCCGAAAACCGGGAATTGCCCATCCAATACCTGAAACACGAAGTGAACAAGGGCAAAGGTGCTGCCCTGCACACGGGCATCCGCCATGCTTCGGGAGAGTTCGTCATCGTCCAGGATGCCGACCTGGAATACGATCCCCGTGAATTCAACCTGCTGTTGCAGCCCATCCTCGAAGGATTTGCCGACGTGGTGTTCGGCAGCCGCTTCATGGGTGGCAACCCCCACCGCATCCTGTTTTTCTGGCACTCCATCGGCAACAAGTTCCTCACCCACCTTTCCAACGTCTTCACCAACCTAAACCTGACGGATATGGAGACTTGCTACAAACTCTTCCGCCGGGAAATCATCCAGGGCCTCGACCTGCGTGAAAACCGCTTTGGCTTTGAGCCGGAGGTGACCGCCAAGGTGGCCCGTGTGCCCAATGTACGCATTTACGAAGTAGGAATTTCCTACTATGGCCGCACTTATGCCGAGGGCAAAAAAATCAACTGGAAAGACGGCTTCAGGGCCATTTATTGCATCCTGAAATACAACCTTTTTGCATGAAAAAACGGGCCTTGCTCATCACGATGAAGAACCCCGTTTTGGGCAAGGTCAAGACCCGGCTGGCTGCCTCGCTAGGCCATGAAAAAGCGCTCGAAATTTATCACTTTTTGTTGCGGCACACCCGTGAAGTGGCACTTCTAACCGTTGCCGCCCGCTACCTTTATTACAGCGATTTTGTGGATGAAATGGACGAGTGGCCAGGCAGTGATTTTATAAAGAAAATACAATCTGGAAAAGACATTGGCCAACGGATGGCCAGATGCTTTGAGGAGGTCATGCCAGCTTATGAAATGGCTGTTTTGATAGGCTGCGATATCCCCGGCCTTAGTGCCGGTATTTTGGAGAATGCTTTTAATAAATTAGAGGATCATGATTTCGTGATCGGCCCGGCGGAGGATGGGGGGTATTATTTGATTGGGATGAAAAAGTTTTATCCTGCCGTGTTCGAAGGCATTGCATGGAGCACCCCCGCTGTTTTTGAAGCGACTTTAAATAGGATAAATGCTTTGGGGAAAAGCTGGGCCTGCATGGAAAGGCTGATGGATGTGGATGATGTGGGGGATTGGGAACGCTATAACCTACAGCACTATTGAAGGGCTTGAAAGCTATCAATCACAGCAGTTATTTCTTCTGCTGAAAGGCCAGTTTCTTTTGAAATCTTTTCTACAGAATTTCCCTTTTGAAAAAGGTAAATGATTTGAACCGCATGGTCAATGCCTTTTTTTATCCCTTTCTGTTCTCCCTTTTTTTCACCCCTTTTTTCGCCTCTTTTTTCACCTTCTTCAAATTTTTCTTGCAATTCTTCCTGCAGTTCTTTCCTAGCCCACCTTTCTTTCATAATGCTAATGTCAAGTAAGGCCCTTTCGAGCGGTGACATTTTGGCAAGATCCAATTTTTTAAGTGCCTCTGCGAGCCAGGGCTCTTCAAAAAAATCTGGAACTTCAGCCTTGTTGGAAGGATCGATCAAATGTGCATAACTCATGGTATAGAACAATTTTTCTGCATCTGTTGCAACACGTTTAAAATCTCCTTGCAAAATAGGGAATTTGCCCAATTCTACCAAGTGAATTTGCGAAAGGTCAGAGAAGGCTTGTCCTTCTTCGCTCCGGAATTGGAAACGCCAATGGTATTTGCTTTGTTTTGGAAAAAATGCATCTTGCAATATACAGATGCAAAATGTAGGTTTCATTTCATCCAACCCCTCCATGCCTTTAGCTGCTTGGCTGTTGAAAATATGGAAATTGTAGTACATCAGCCTTGTCGCAAGATTGGCCAAGTGTTTCCGTTGCATTTCAAGGATGTAAATAAAATATTGTTCATCTCTGCAAATCACATCAAACACTCCTGCTCTTGATTCTATGGACAACCCTTCAAATTCGTTTCTGAGCAACTCCAATTTTTTTATTGGCGAGTTAAGCTGGGAGAGTAATTGAATTGCTTTTCTTGAAAAAATGTTGTTCCCGACAAATGTAGCCTTGAAACCATAGTCTGAAAAAAACGGAACGATCCTATACGGGTATTCTAATACAGGTGTTTTGGCCATTTGAGATGTTTTTAGGTTTTAGATCATTTTCATTCCCCCGTCATCACATCAATCACTGTTTTCAATGCCACAAACATAGGCTCCTGCCCATCCTGCGTCAGGTGGAAGTTGTCATCTTCTTCGTCCTCTTCGTCAATGGTCAGTGCGTCTTCCACAAAGGCCAGCAGGTCTTCCTCCGGGTAGTCTTCAAAAAATACGTCCAGGCGCTCACGGAAAGTTTTTGCCTTGGAGCTTTGCAATTTTTCCCAATTCGCTTCTTCGGCCTCGGCCAGCTCTTCAACGGAAACTTTTGGCGGATCTAAATCTTCGGCCAAAATGGATTTCCAGACCACCACGGCCATGTAAACCATGAAGTCACGTTCCTCCTCCGAGAGCGCTCCCTCATTTTCCGACATCAAAAAGGAAAGTACGGCGGGCTGTTTCCCGGCAAAATCACGCAAGGCTATTTCGTAGCCATCCGGCTGATTTTCAAGCAATTCTATCGTCTTGTCAATGGTAGTTTCTGAAATCATAAGTAAAAAGGGAATGGTACGGCGGCAAAAGTAGCAAGGGCCCCGCCTTTTTCCCTTTACCTTTGCATTTTTTACATCTCACCATGAAAATCTACCGCCACGATGCCCTGAATTTTTTTACCAAGCTCACCACCCGGCGACTGTGGAACTTGGCCAAGATATACGCCTCCTACCAATTTACCCGCCTTGCCCGTCGGCCCATCCAATGGGGGCGGCCTATGACCATATCATTCGAGCCGACCACCGCCTGCAACCTGCGCTGCCCCGAATGTCCCAGCGGCCTGCGGGCCTTCTCCCGTCCGACGGGCAACCTGAAAGAGGACTTTTTTAAAAATACTATAGAAGAACTGTACCGGGACCTGCTTTACCTCATCTTTTATTTCCAGGGCGAGCCCTACATCAATCCCAAATTTTTGGACATGGTAAAGTACGCCCACAGCAAGGGCATCTACACCATCACTTCCACCAACGGCCATTTTTTAAACGAAGAAAACGCCCGCAAGACCATCGAATCCGGCCTTGACCGCCTTATCATTTCAGTGGACGGCAGCACACAGGAAACTTATGAAAACTACCGTAAGGAGGGCAAATTGGAAACCGTGCTGCAAGGTGCCCGAAACGTGGTAAAATGGAAAAAACAGCTCAACTCAAGTACGCCGCACCTCATTTTTCAGTTCCTCGTCACCCGCCCCAACGAACACCAAATCCCTGACATTCAACGGCTTGCAAAAGAAATCGGCATTGACGAAGTGAAGCTGAAAACGGCCCAAGTCTATGACTACCTGCACGGCAACGACCTCATCCCCACCATTGGAAAATACGCCCGCTACGAGCAAACCGCCGACGGTACCTGGCGGGTAAAAAACAAACTCCTCAACCATTGCTGGAAGCTCTGGCACGCCTGTGTCATCACCTGGGACGGGCTGGTAGTGCCCTGCTGTTTCGACAAAGACGCCACCCACCGTTTGGGCGATTTGAAGCAGCTTTCTTTTGGTGAAATTTGGCAAGGAAAAGAATATCAACAGTTCCGCTCTGCCTTGCTCAAAGGCCGTGATCAGATTGACATTTGCACCAATTGCACCGAGGGGTGCAAGGTGTGGGCATGAGGGGCCAAAGGCTCATTCGTTTTTCACTTCCAGCACCGCTGAAGCTGGTACGGTCAATTGCCCGTCCAGGTCGGTTTGCAATGTCCTGGCAAGGCCAGATTGGCCAGCGGGCAGGGTAACGGCATTTCCCGCAGGGATAATCACATCGTGGCAGGCGGCAGGTACGCTGCCCTCGCTCCAATTGGCAGAGTCTATCCAGGTGCTGCCGTCGCCGCTGCCCGTCCAGGTATTGGTGGCGGGCACCACATCGGGATCCTCGGCATCGGTCAGGCCGTTGCAATCGTCGTCCACGTTGTTGCCGCAAAGCTCATTTGCTCCCGGATGAATGGCCGCTTGGTGGTCGTTGCAGTCAATGTCCCCAAAGCCGGGGCAAGCCACATACAGCGAATCAAAGCCGTCAAAATCCAAATCGGCAAAGGACAAGTTGTCCAAAATCGCCTGGTATTTGGGTGCAGTGGCCATGTAGGGCGGCTGGATGTCAATATCGTTCACCACACCCCATGAGCCATAAACGCTTTCCTGCGGGCTGGCTAGGCTAAAATTGCCAAAGAGGCGGCTGTCCCAACGGCGCAGCGAGTCGAGTAAATCATCGTAAAGGTCATAGATTTCGGGGCTGTATTGGGCGTCCCACATGGCCTGTTGGTAGGGATAGGGTATGCCAAAAGAATTGCCTACGAAATGCTGCCCGCCTTCATAGTTCACGATTTCCTTCCCAAATAGCCGGACGTTTCGGTAGTCCTGCAGCAGGGCCGGGCGGAAGCCAGCCCATGCGTTGCGGGCATTGGCGATGATGTCCTGCAGGGTGCTGGATGGGTTCAGCACGGGGTTGCCGTTGGGCGAGTGGTCGAGTCCGAGGTAGGCGGTCGGCGAGCCGTAGTCCCACTCATCGGGCGAAAGCTGAGAAAGGATTTGTTCATTGAGGTAATTGAAACCTCCCTGTAAGCCGAGCACCCGTTTCACCCTTGTTTTTTGGGCACCAAATACCTCGTGCCAAATGCGGAAAGTCCGACCCGCCTTGGCCGCCATTGCACGGCCATAGTTGAGGTTGGAAGGGGCCGTTTCCACGTTGTAGTGCGCTTGGCTGAAAATCCAGTTCCACACTTCGTTGCTGTATTCAAGGTAAATGTTGAGGCTGGGATCCAGGCTGTCCCTGAAGAGGGCGGCCATTTGCGCCACGTAGTTACTATCAGCGGCATGTGGCACGCATATCCACACATCCTTTTTGGTCTGGTTGGCCAATTTTATCATCATTTCATAAGGAACGCCATGCGGGGTGCCGTAGGTAAAATAGGTCAGGGTGCTGCGGTCGGCCCAGTTCTCCACGGGGTTGTTGTTCGTAGCACCCCAATCCATAAAACGCAGAGTGTTGAAGGGGGCTATTTTTTGTAAAAAACCTGGGTAAAACGGCTCGGCATCCAAGTCGGTAAATTCGTCGGCGATGCGCAGGATGCGCACGTTGCGCACGTGGTCGCCCATTTGCGAAGCATGTATGATAAAAAACTGGTTGTCGGCCACCAATACATCAAACTGTATCCTGCCGGGGTCGCTGCTGGTCACTGCGATACTACCGCCCACCGTCACCGTTCCCGTTCCGTCGTACAGCAGCAGGTAGGTTTGTCCGGGCGGCAGGTTGGCCCCCTCCGAAGAAATGACATAGCGCACCTTGTTGTCCACTCCGTTGAAGGCTTGCGGTACGTGTGTCGGATAGCCGTCGGCGTCGGTGGCGATGCCAGCAGCGTTGCCGTTGCTCCAGCAAAAACAGGGGTCGTCGAAGGCAATGAAATCGTGGCGGACATGCTTCATCAGGTTGCGCAAGGGGCGCTCCGGCACCCAGTCGGCGAAGCCGCTCAAGTTGGTGCCAATGGCCAGCCTGCAATCGGTCGGCTGCCAACCTGCACAGGTATTGCTGTCCACCGTTACGTGCAAATCGAAGGTATCAGTGCAACCGCTGGCACTGTAGGCGGTGTAGCTGTAAATGCCGGGCGCCAGGTTTTGGAATTCATTGCCATTGCTGGGCGTGAGGGCTGTGCCAGAGGAGTTACGGAGCGTAAAATTTTCAGGGTGTTCGTTGATGCGGATGAAGCCGTTGTTGCCCGAACAAAAGGCCTGTTGCACCAAGGAAAATCGGCTCTGGCAAGGGAAAGTCCCATTTTCATCACGCACGATGATGCTTTGCAAACCGGTGTGCAACTGCCCGGAGCTGTCTTCCACTGTAAGGCTGACTGTCAAGTTGCCGATGCTAGTAAAAGTATGCGAATGGGAAGGGCCAGTGGCAGCAGGCGAGCCGTCGCCAAAGTTCCAGGTATAGGTCAGGGGGCCGCCTTCCGGGTCGTAACTGCCTGTGCCAGAAAGGCTTACGTTCAGTGGTGCAGGACCGTCGTTGGGCGTTGCGCTGATGACGGCTACCGGCGGCAGGTCCACGCTGACCGACGCATCCGGCGCTGCGCAAGCGTAGGAGGTGGCCAATCGGATTTCGTCAATTGAGCCATTGGCGGGGCTGTTGCCCAAATAAGCCACCACACTGCGCAGGACAAAAGGGCTTTGGCTGCTTTGGGCCATCGTGGGCGTTGGGCTGCCGTTGCCGAGTTCGGTAGGGTTTACATAAAAATCAACATCCGTGCTGCCCACATTGAACTGCAGCCTGACAGCAAAAAATGCCGTTGTGCCAATGGCCACCGGGACGGTTGTGGGATAAAAACTATTGCCAAGGCGCAAAGTCCAGCGCCGTTCACCCGACACGTCGCTTTGCCCTTCGAAGTAACCAAATTCCACAATATGGCTGCTGCAATTGTCGCACCACGAGAGGTCGCTGCCGTGCAGGCCGGCAAAGACCGATTGGTTGTTGTCCTGGTCTTTGCGGAGCAGGGCGCTCATCCACAGGACTCCGCCCGTTTGGCTGCCGATGCCCTCGTTGTCCGTGGCCACGTATTCGTCGAATGGGCCACCGTCCCTGGCATCCAAACGCCGCCCGGCGGTGAGGTAGGCCCGGCCCCCCATGGCGTAGCGCCCAAGGGTTTGGAGGTCGGAAAAAGCCAGCGATCCCGCTCCTGCGTTGACTTGGTACCCAGGCAGGGTTTCATCGGCATTTTGAACAAACCAAGGCTGCAACCAGCCACCGCCGAGGTTTTGGCCATTCATCGGGCTGCCGGGGGCATAATCCAGCGGATCGTAGGCGAGGTATTGGCAGGGCTGGGCCGCCGCCCAAATTGGTAGCATTAGCAGAAAAATAAATATGCGCATGTCTTCACTGTTTAAAGGGTAAATATCCGGCTTTTACAATAAAAAAAGAGGCAGAGGAACAGTTCCTGCCTCCGATGGCTAAATTTTCATTCAGTGCCGAATATTGGGGGTTTAGCATGTGGCCTAAGCTGGGCTAGGCTCGCTGCACGACAAGCTTTTCTGTTCGCTCCCTTTTATTTTTTCACAATTTTCACTGCATATACACTTCCCAGGCTGCTGACAGTCAGGGTGTAAATGCCTGTCGGAAACTGTTGCAAATCAAGCAACTGCCTAAACTGGGCAGTCTTGCCTGTTTCCATCCGCTGCAATTGACGGCCTATCATATCCCTGATTCTAATCACAAAATCTTCCGCTGTGCTGCTTTCTATGGACAGGTTCAAAACGCCATCTGTGGGGTTTGGGAAAACATCTACCACCGCTTCAAGTGGTTTGGCATGAAACAAGCCGCTCAGCGGGTCGCCGGTGTATTTAAACATTTCCGTTTTGTTGTCCAGCATTTGGTACTCG
The DNA here is from genome assembly GCA_041741095.1 of Saprospiraceae bacterium. Taxonomy (GTDB): domain Bacteria; phylum Bacteroidota; class Bacteroidia; order Chitinophagales; family Saprospiraceae; genus UBA6168. The sequence goes on along the minus strand of JBGSKQ010000030.1, from coordinate 65,753 downwards.
CCCCCCCAACCGGTATTGCCGTCCACAAAGTCCATCCAACCGACATTTTGGCCATTGCTGACCGCTGCCCAGGTAGCGCCATGATCTAGTGAGACCCAGGTGAAATACCCGCCGGAAAGGTTGGACTCCCGAAGGGTCATCACCACGTTGGGCGTACCCTTGACGTAGCGCAGTGCAGTGATGGCAAAATCATTGTCCGCCGGGGTAGCGTCTGACCAGGTGAGGCCGCCATCGCTGGTACGGCTCATGCTGAACCCGTAGGTGGGCGGCGTGGTACTGCAGTCAAATGTGGTTACTTGTGCCAACAAGCCATTGTTTACATCCGAAAATGCAATAAAAAAGCCGTCCGGGAGGGTCGTCTGGTGGGCTGTCCATGTTGTGCCGCCATTGGTGGAGCGATACACCCTGCCCATGTTGGTGGCAAACCAGTAGTTGTTGCCAACCACATCGAAAGCGCCATTATAGCCGAACTCTCCGGCCAATGGCTCGTCTATATTGCTTTCAGGCACCCGGAACCATAAGTCGCCGCCGTTGGCAGTGGTGTAAATCTCGAAATAGCCATCACGGGGGTCGCCCATGACAACGCCAGCCGCCGGTGAGCGGAAGTGTACAAAATTCACCCAAGAGGCAGCAGGGTCGAAGGCAGCGGTTGCCTGATGCTCCCAAGTGGTGCCGCCATCGTTGGTTTTCAGCACCTTGGCACCTCCGCCACCTGCGTCCAGGCCGCACATCCAGGCAGTGTTGGCATCTATGGCGGAAATGTTGGCAAGGAAGGGCACCGTGCCAAGCGGGATTTCGCCGGTTTGCCAGGTGGTGCCTCCATCCGCCGTGCGGGTAAAGTAACACTTTTCGGAAACAAAGGGTGAAAATAGGCATTCGTCCACGCCATAACGGACGCCAATGGACCAGACCACATCGTTGTTGACCACATCCAAGAAGGACGTGCCCACGGTGTCGGGGAAGCCGGGATCGTAGCTCTGCCACTGGGCTGAACCGGAAAATGGGCTGCAAAACGCCACCAGGAAAAACACGTAGAGTTTTTTCATTTGAATTGAATTTTTGATAAAAAATAAAGGTGGATTGCTGTGGCACTGGGCTACCCGATCAGCGACTGACAAGGATGCGCTCTGACCAGGCAACTGACGAGTGCTGCAGCTTTAAAACATAGACGCCAGGGGGCAATCCCCGCAAATCAATGCTGGATGTACCTGCTTGATTATCAGTTATATTTGTTGAAAAAACCAGCCTGCCCCCCACATCATACAGCAACAGGCTGAAAGGTCCCGAATGCCCAGGCGGGTGTTTTACCCAAACCTCAGTGGCCGCCGGATTGGGGTAGGCCGCAAAGGATCCGTTGCGTTTTGCTGCCAGGAAAACGATAAGTGATAGTGCGGTTTTACCATCAAAATCCACTTGCCGGAGGCGGTAGTAGGCGCCGGCAAAGAAGTTTTTATCCTCGAAAAAGTAGCTGCGTTCCTCGCTGCTAAAGCCGCTGCCCACAGCAAAACCGATGGACTCGAACTGCCTGCCATCCTGGCTTTTTTCGATGTAGAAACCGTGGTGGTTTTGCTCGGAGGCGGTACGCCAGGTAAGCAAGGCGGTGGTTTCATTTGGTTTGGCTTGAAAATCAAGGAGTTCGACGGGTAATGGAGCGGAAGAAGCAACCCAATTGGAGGTGCTGCCGTTTAGCGTAAAGGTGAGCAAAGTCCCGTTATTGCTATTTCCGCTGCCATCTATCAAAGTTGTCTGACTGGCATTGTTGCCGCCTGCAGTACCTTGGTTGAAGTCATAATCACCAACTAAATTGGAGCTGTTGTAAATTTTTAAACCGTCTATTTGACCTTGAAAGCAGTCTGAAGTTAAAGGCCCAAAATCGTACTCCTGCCCAATACTCCACAAATCACTCGCAGCGAAAGAATAAGCGGGAGAGTGAGAACCTGCTGCTACCCCATCCACCATGAGGCTTGCTGAGGAACCGTTTCTCGAATAGATAACCTGATGCCAATTGTTATCCCCGATGTAAGGACCGTTGATTTGATACCAACCAATGACTCCATCGAACACGTAAATTTTCCCGTCCCATTGTTGCCCCGACAATCCTGTTCCTAAGACAAAAAGCAGCACGTTTCCGCCTGCTGAAGTGTTGATGCTAAACAACCCTGCCTGCCCGCTGGGCGTGGGTTGACTTTGCGCTCCCTTTACCCAAAACTCTATGTTGAAAATGGTGGAACCAGACATGTCATCTGCCAAAGAATTGAGTAAGACGTAGTCGTTGCTGCCGTCGAAATCGAGACAGTTGCCGCTTTGTGCCAGGCTGGTGTGAATGAAAACTGGCGAAAGCAGGAGTAGATTTATTACCGTCAAAACGGGAAAAAGCGACAAGTTGCCACCCATCTGCGAGGCGTTGATGGTGATTTGTTCGCCGTAAGTGTAGCCGGAGGGCTGGGCGGAGACAAGGGACTGATTTGCCACCAAAATGTAGGGGCAGCAAGCGAGTACCATCCATTTTTTCATGCAGATTGGGTTTGGTTAAATAAAAACCTCCCTATTTCCCCCTATGCGCAGTGCGCACGGTAGAACAGTAAGTTGGTTCAAAAAATACCTGTAATATTTGGCTGAATCAGCAGGGCATTTGTGGCTGCCTCAAAGCCAATGCTTTATTCTGAACACAGAAATTATTCAATGAAATATAGGCACTTATATTTTGCACAATTATATTTTTCGAAATTAGGACAAACCTATTTGTGCAAAATATAAATAGTTATACTGCACGCTAATAGGTTTTGTGCAATTGGGGGCTTTGCCCCCAAGCCCCCAATTCCGATAGCTATCGGAACCCTCCCCCGATGTTTTAGGAGGATCGCCAAAGGGAAAAACCAGCATAGGAACTCCCCTTGCCGACACCAACTGTTGCACTTCCTGCTCAAAGGTGAAAGACATGGCCAAAAAGTTCTCCACGTACTTCGACAAGGCTATGTTTGGATTGAAAAGTTGAACCATATTGTTTCATTTGGCTAATCATCCGGCTTATGGGCCAGTGTGTTTTTCAATAAAATATTTCAACAAGTTCTTGTCAGATTGGCGTTTTGAGGACCAATTTTTCACAGAGGTTTTTGCCAATTACACTGTTGATTATCAACGTTTTCGCCAATGACTAACTGCCAATTGCCAATGGCTGATGACGCAGAGCATTAGTTTTCTTATCGCTGTATTGGCAATAGGCCACCTTGTCCGTGATACTTACTGCTTCACCATTTTGATCGTTGAAAAACGGCTGCCCTGATAAACCGTTATCCAATAAGACCCAGTTGGAAGGCCGCTGAGGTTCACCGGGACGGATTGCCCCGCCGAAACGAACAGACTGGCAGCCTGCACAACTTGCCCCTGTGCATTCCGCACCTGCAAGAGGGCCTCGCCGCTCATGCCAGTCGGCCATTGAAGGAAGACATTGCCCGCAGTCGGGTTCGGGAAAGCGGTGATTGGGAAGCCCTCATCCACACCCTCGTCTGTGGCCGTCAGCATCGGGTCGTACCTGAAAACCGGACGGAGCGATAAGTTTTGATCGTAATAAACTTTCGTAAACCACAGGCGATTATGGCTGTCCACCATAAAGGCATAAGGCGGGTCAACAACCAGGTCTTCAAAGCCAGGGGCGGCTATTACCTGCCACTGGCCATTGCGTAGTTCAGCCACTTGTGCCCCTGCACCGGGGATATCGTAGCCCACGTACATGCCGCCAATACCGTCGAAGGCGATGCGGTAAGTTTCATTGGAAGGCAGGTCTGAGTTGGAAGTGTTCAAAATGGTCCAATCGGAGCCATCAAGACGGGCCAGGCCCAGTTCTGTACAGGCCCAAACAGCTCCATCGGGCGAAATAGTTACATCGTGGACGTGGTCGTCGGGCAGGTCGGAATTGGCGGCGTTGAAGACTGTCCAGGCAGTGCCGTCGAAGTGGTACAATCCTTTATTGGTGGAAGCGAACCAGCCCGTGCCGCTTGCATCGAAGGCAATGGCCTCTACATCGGCCCCGTTCACGACGGGAGAATTGCTTGGGTCAAAAAAAGACCATCCATTGGTGGCAGAATACCTTGCCAGCCTCGCCCCGAAACCCGCTGTCGGGGCCACCGAAAACCAGAGGTCGCCGTTAGGTGCCTCAGCGGAAGCTCTGATATACAGGTTGAGTTGCAGTTGCGACCAGTCGGGGAAGGCAGTTGCACAGGTGTCAAACAGTGTCCAACCAGTACCGTCTAAGCGGAGCATTTCGCCCTCTACCAGCCCAATCCAAACATCGCCGTTGGATGGGCTTAAAATATCGTACACGTCATTGTAAACCGAAGTTGCCCCGAAATCCGCCGGGTCAAAATTCGACCAGTTGCCAGTTGGGTCGAGTTTGCCGATTCCGTCCAATGTGCCAAACCAAATATTGCCACCTGCATCTTCCGAGATGGCAAAAACCAACCCACCCGGTAAGCCGGAATTGGTGGTGGGTTGCTGTTCCCAGTTTAGCCCATCGAAACGTGTCAGGCCGCAGGTGGTCGCCCAAAGATTTCCAGCACCATCGGTAGCAAGGAAAATATTGTTTTGTGCGGAAGTCAAAAAGGTGCAGCCGATGGCCGTTTCATCGTAGTGCGTCCAAACGCCATTTGAGAGGACGGATATTTTTTTTGTAAAATTCAGCCAAAGCCGGTCGAATGCATCATAAAAAACAGCTCCTGAAAACCCGGCACCCGTCAGCCCGATGTCCGCCGCCACGTATTCCGTCCAGGTTCCCGACTCCAATTTTGCGAACCGGTTCTGTCCTACCGTGACCCACACGATGCCGTCAGCGGTGACCGCCACCGATTTCACGTTGTTGAGGTTGGTCAGCCCGGTGCTTGCAGCGTCGTGGATGGTCCAGTTCGTGCCGTCTGTGATGGCAAGCCCGGCTCCGGTGGCGAAATAGATATTGCCTACGGCGTCGAAAGTCAAATCCCTGATACTGTTGGATGGAAGCCCGGAATTGGCGGTCGTGAACAGCGTCCAGACATCGTTTTTGAAATGAAGAAAACCGGCGGACGTGCCGGCATAGATGCTGCCGTCAGGAGCGGCCTTCAGCACGCTGACGGTTTCCGAACTGGAAATGCCAGCGTCGGTTTTGCTCCAAACCTGCCAGGCCGTGCCATCGAACCGGGCGAAGCCTAAGTAGTACTCCACCCACCAATGCCCGGTGGCGTCAATGGCCGTTTTGCGGATGTCATTGGAGGGAATGCCGGAGTTGGCGACAAAAAAAGATTGCCGGTTGCCCAGCGTGTCGAACACCGTCAACCCGGCGCCGTTCGTACCAACCAGGATGGTGTTGGCATGCGCAGCAACAGCCACTGCGGGCATGGACGGGTAAAAAATGTCCCAACTGCCGCCCTGGGCGTATGAAAAAAGGCAGGAAAGGAAGAAAGTGAGGGTAAGAATTGTCCGCATAGGCTAAGAGGATTTGTGGTAAAATACCTCTGAGTACCGCAGGGCGGGAAATCTTAACTGCGTTCCGCCATTTTTCTAAAAAAAAAGACTACTCCACCAGCCCAAACCCCGCCCAGTAAAACGGCTCGTATCCCCGCTGCCGCATCTCGTCCTGCGCCGCTTGCAGCGCCCGGTGGACGGTCATTTTTTCCAGTAGCCAATTTTGGTAAAACAGCGTCATCAATTCTTGTGTCTGAAAATCAGGCACTTGCCAGAGCGACATGATGAGGTTTTTCGCCCCGGCGATTTTGAAGGCACGTTGCAAGCCATAGACGCCCTCGTTGCCCCGGATGTCGCCCAAGCCGGTTTCGCAGGCTGACAAGACGACTAATTCCGAGTTGCGCATGTCGAGTTGGCTGATTTCGTAAGCAGTCAGGATGCCGTCCTCCCGATTACCGAGCGGCCTGCCGGTTTGCCAGGCGTGGTTTGCACCGGCGAGGATGAGACCGGAGCGAATCATCGGGTGGTCGGAGCTTTTGAAAACCGGTTCGCCAGCCTTCCCATTTCCTGCATCGGGAAAGAAATAGCCATGCGTGGACAGGTGCAGGATGAGTGGTGAGGAACCCTGCCTGCTCATTCGTTTGAAAGCCTCTTCTGTAGCGGCATAGCCCCTAAAAGCTGTGGCCGGAATGCCAGCCTGTTCGAGGATGCCTGCGATGTTGGTGGTTTCCTTTTCCGAGTTTTTCAAATATTTCCACGAGCCGCCCCGCAGGGTAGAGTCCGTTTCGCTGAAAGCTAGCCCACGGGTATTGATGGCCAGTGCGTCCGTGGCAGCGGGGGCAATGGCGGTGCTGTCCATGTCGTATTGGATACCCCCGAAGAGGGTGGCAGTGGCGGTAGCGGTTTGTGGCACAGCCGAAATCCCGGACTTGCTTCGGGAGGCAGGGGTAGTGCCCAGTTGTCTGGAACTGCTGAGTTGGACGATTTCACGACGGCTGAAAAACGGGGTTCCGGCGGCATCGGGTAGCGCTCCCAGGTTGAGGCGATTTAGCAGACCGGAAGGGGAATGGTAAACCATATTCACTCCCTGTAGATACGGCTCGATGGGCGACCAGATGAGGGCGGCGATGGCCTCGTTTCGGTACACGTTGCTGACATACTCCGAGCGGTTTTTGCCGGGCGGCGGCAGCAGGGCTTCCAGTGATTTTTCTTCAAAAAGCGGGATGAACAGGGGCTGCTCCATGCCCGGTGTGAGCAACAGGGCGGCGTACAGGACACTGTCGGTGGGTTCGGGTTTGAAATACTTGAAATGTACGAATTCGACGGTGGCTGCATCCGGTGAGAGGGCGGCTTGTACTTGTTGCCAGTTCACCTGCCGGATGGTTTCACCGAAGTTGGCGATGGTGCGGGCGAGGTCTTTTTCTAGGGTATTGGCCTGGGTTTCCAATTGAGCAATTTGGCCGTGGTTCCGCTCGGATGGGGGCTTGGCGTATTCGGTGGAAAGCTGTGCCTGGATGGACTTGAACTGTGTGAGTTTATCGGTCAGGGCAGGGTCGGCGAAGTCCGCATTGCGGAAATGATAAGAGTTGTTCAACAAAAAACCTTTGTGAAAAAGGATGTTGTCAAAACAAGTTCCAGAAAAAGCAGGCGCATGTGAAACATAACCCGCAGCAAAGGAAAGTTGCATGTCCAGTTCTTTTTCAAAACTGGTAACATAGGCAAAAACCTCTTTCTCGGAAAAATGACGGGTGGCATCGGAAAGGAATCGCCGGCGCATAACCGAGGCCTCCATAAAACACTGGGCTGCATTTAAGAATTGTCCTGTTTTCCAATACAAGCCCGACAGTGCCGCAAGGCTCATCTCGACGGAAAGGTGCTCTTTGCCCAATCCGTTTTCACGCAGGGTCTTTGCTTTTTCATGAAACGAAATGGCCTCCGCATATTGACCGGTTTTTTCATACAAGATTCCGAGCGCCTCCACGAGGGACATATAACTCGGAATTTCCGTGTAATTCGGCAGTCCTTCTAGGATTCGCTTCGATTCGGCGTAAAGTTCTTCCGTTTTCCTGAAATCGTTCCGGGCCAGGTAGGTGCCTGCCAGATTCATAATGCCCCCGGCGTAGTAGGCGTTATTTTTTCCCCTTGTCCTTTCGATGATGGCAACGTTTTCACCGTACAACTCGGCGGCTTGTTCGTGATTTCCTATTGAATGGTAAACATTAGCCAGATTGTTCAGGCTCCCGCTGTAAGAGATGTTTTCCTTGCCCAAAACTCTTTCCCTGATGTCTTTCGCTTCGAGGTAGTGTACTTCGGCGAGTTGAAAGTTACCGGTGTAGTAGTACAGGTTGCCCATGCTGTTGATGGTAGCCGCATAATCGCTGTGTTCTTTGCCCAGGGTTCGCTCTTGGATGGCTCTGGCCTCGAGGTAGTATTTTTCTGCTTTTTCATAGTTATTCCCAGTTAAGTAGTAGATTACTCCCAGACGATAAAGACAGCGGGCGTACTCAGCATTTTCGGTTCCCGTCACTGCTTCCCTTATGCTCCTGCACTTTAGAAACCAAGGCTCCGCCGATAGGTAGTTGCCCTTCGCATGATGTACATGCCCGAAATGATAACAGACGTTGGCATACGAAGCGGATGCTTCGCCAAAGGATGTACTTGCCAGAATTTCAGCCTTGGTCATTATCTCTAATGCCTGATCGAACTTCCGTTGATCGGACAAGTTAACGGACATCTGAAAAAGGCTATCTAATTCTTTTAATAGCCCCCCTGTTTTTACCTGCCCTAATCCACTGAAAATTGAGAATAATGCCGATGCTAAGGTGAGTGTCCATTTTTTCATAAGGTTCAATATTTAGGGTGAAAAAACAGGGTTTATTCCAGTTCATCGAGCAGCCGCGCTGCATCGCCCCGCCTCGGCGAAGCCACATCTACCATAATTTCCCGCAACTGCGCCTTCGCCCGTTCCTGTTCGCCATTTGTCAAAAAAGCCAGCGCCAGCAGCCACTTCGCCTCGGCGGAAAAACGGGTGCGCCCCAGGTTTTCCAGCACCCTTTTCGCCGCCTTCGCCCTACCCGTCGCCAGCTGGCAGTTGGCCTGCAAAAATTGTAAATCTCCCTTGTTTTTCGATGCCAGTTCCAGTTTTTCAAAAGCGGCGAGCGCTTTCTTGTACTGGCTGTCCCAATAGTTTTGCAGGAAAACTTCTTCCGGTGTCGCATCGCCCTCGCCCCTTATAGATGGCTCTATGGAGTCGTCTTTGTATGGCTGGAAATAAGCGGCGAAAAGCCGGTCGGCTTTTGCCTGCCTGCCGTGATCCGGTTTTGGTTCTGCGGCCGTCGGCGGTGCATTTCCGGCGGCTGGCGGCGAGGACTGTTGCCCGGCGGTGTCGGGCAAGGTGGGCTCATTTATTTTCAAAGAATCCTGCTGGGCGGCGTTACCCGGCGCTGTTTGCTGAGGCGCCGTTTTGTTTTGGTCAAAAAACCAAATAAAAAAAGCGGCTACCGCCAATGCCGCCAATGCCCACCCCCAACGGCGGGTGAAGGTGGGCCTTTTTTTTTCTGCGTCCAACTGTCTGCCCCGTTCGGCGAGTTGGGCTTGTAGTGCCTTCCGCCCGTCAAGCCGCACGTATCGAATGGTTTTTTCAAAGGCCTCGACCTCCTGGCGGAAGGCGCCGTCCACCGCCAGCCGCTGCTCGAAGACTGCACGTTCTTCTGCCGGCAAATCGTAGCAGAAGTACCGTTCGATCAATTGTTCATCACTCATCGTTCATTATTTCCTGCACCTTTTCCTTTAGTTTTTTGAGGCAACGGGAGAGGGCTGCGCTGGTCGTGTTTTCGGAATTGTGCCCCAGCGCAGCCCGCATATCGGGGATTTTTTTTCCTTGGTAAAACCGCATCGCCAGCATTTCACGGCACTGGGGCGAGATGGCTTGCATGGCCTCGCCCACGAGGGCCCACTCATCCAATGCAGGCTCATCCCATTGAAAATCAAACTCTTGCACGTCTTTTAACAGTGCTTCGTCAATGGAGTCCCGTAAGAGGATGCGTTTGGTTTTTCGGTTTCGCTTCAGCAGTTGGCGGTAACCGACGGCGAAGAGCCAAACCTTGGGGCTGGTTCGGAAGGAGGTCAATTTGCCGGAAACGACCTGCTCGAAAAGTGCGGTAACAGCCTCCTGCCATGCGTCCTCAAAATCCTGCCGGGTCGCCTGAAAACGCCTGCCTGCCCACAGGAAGAAGTCGTTCCGGTGTGCAGCATAAAGGTCTTCCACTGCCTGTGTTTGGCCCGACCTGAATGCCAATATCATTGCTGACGGGTCTAATTGTCCATGCTTTGCCAAGCTTCTTTGGTATTGAGGGGAAAAATAGGGCGTTGCCGTCAATATTTTACCAATAAAATCAATTGTTTTTGGAACTCTCCCCCCAACTTTTTGCAGCCCAACCGCCAAATGGTTCCCTGAAGAAAAAAATCTTAACAACCGGGCCGGGCCGGCCAAATACGCTTGGCAAGGCGATATCATTTCCGTTCAGCAGGTGTGGGCGCTGTTCTCCGAGGCCGTATTAAGTCTGGTTGCTTCGGCTATGCTGTGCATTTCAATACTGTTTTCGATACAAAATTTTAGCCTTTATGAGACTTTTATCACAAATACCAATTTGATGAACAGCCGCCTTCCTTTTTGATAAAATACTGAAATATTATTCCGAAAAAGGAATTTTGGTGTTTTTTAAATTTCAAGCTCCCAAAATTTCACTTGCCATAAAATTTGATTTGCCCGCCTGCCTATCGCTCCAATACTTGATTTTAGTCAACATTTTTACTCACAAAAGTCACTGATTACCCGCCTTTCCAAATAATATTTTGGTCTTAAAGATGGAATTATTTCAACTTTATAATAACGCAGCCTGGGTATGAGAAACCCTTGCGTTGGCCAGCGTTCTTCAAATTCAGGTGCGTAGGTCTTTAAATTTTTTGCCATGAAAGACTTATTAAAATTATCTGCCCTACTACTCTTATCGTTCCTGGTTTTTTCCAGTTGTAAGGACGATCCTGTTACACCGTCCAATCAGGAATATACTACCCTTGTACAGTACATGGCCTCCAACAACCTGGATCTTCCCAAGGTTTTGGACGGATGGGTGAAATCGGCTACCGCCGTCGGCGTGGATGCCAACGACTACTCTGTTCCCAACTACTATGTAATTGACATCCGCAGCCAAGCAGATTTTGACCTTGGCCACATCAAAAACGCCGTCCGGGCCGACATCGGAAATATCCTGGAGGCCGCTGCCAATGCCAATGGTAAACCTATCCTTGTCGCTTGCTACACTGGCCAGACTGCAGCACGTGCCGTTGGCGCGCTCCGCTTGATGGGTTTTGATTCCTATGTCCTGAAATGGGGCATGTCCGGCTGGCACGAAGACCTGGCCGGCAAGTGGAACAGCAACGCTACGGATTTCCAATCGCCCAACTGGATCACTACTGGCGACCCCGCCACGGTGCAGGAATTTGACAGCCCAACCTTCACTACTGGTGAAACCGAAGGTGCCGAAATCCTGGAAGCCAGGGTGCGTGCAATGCTCGCCAAAACTGACTGGGGTGTTTCAAAAACAGATGTCTTGTCCAACCCGGGCAACTATTTCATCAACAACAAATGGCCTGTGGCTTCCTGGACCAGCTATGGCCACGTGACAGGTGCTTACCGCATAGACGAAGACCTGACCCTGGCCAACCTGAAATACCTCGATCCCAGCAAGCCGCTGTTGACCTACTGCTATACCGGCCAGACTTCTGCTATCACTACCATGTGGCTAGATGTGCTTGGCTACAATGGCAGGAGCATGATGTACGGTGCCAACGGTATCGTACATACGCTGCTACTTAATGGCGCCGATGCCAAATCAACCTGGCATGGCACAGGTGCCGGCTCTGGGCCTGATACCAACTTTGGCTACTACGACACTGCTGGTACTCTCCACGGGCCAAGGCCATAAGGGCAATGGAACCGCCCATCCTGTATGGGCCTTTTTGCCTTTTTTGATTGACAAAGCAGGGGGTGTGATTTTCGCTCCCCCTGTTATCAAAACTTAAAATTTTCCATCATGAAAAAGATTCTTGCCCTGATAGTGGCAGCGCTTTTTTTCCTGCCCCACATCAATCTGGCACAAGGATGTATGGAAACGAGCGAGGAAGGCGTGAAAGTGGTCGGCTATTTACAGCCTGAGTTCAGGTACGACTTCCTTGGCGATGATATCTATGGCGAAAGCCTCAATAAAAGTTCCTTTTATTTCAACCGCCTCCGCCTGGGCGTCACGGGTTCTATCCCTTACGATTTCAGCTACTACGCCCTGGCAGAACTAAGCCCAACCCTGGGCGGCCCCTACATTCTCGACGCTTTTGTCAGCTACAACCGCTTTGGCCCTTGGGCAAAAATTGCCGTTGGCCAATTTAAAAACCCCTTCGGCCTGGAGCTTTCCACGCCTTGCCACAAGCTGCACACCATCAACCGCTCGCAGGTGGTCAACAACCTCGCTGGCCCCTTCCGTGATTTTGGTTTGATGATTTCCGGCGGCACCGACTCGCTGAGCATTTTTGGTTCAAAAACGAAAAACTTGTTTGGATATCAGTTTGCTGTTTTAAACGGCAACGGCAAAAACCTGCTGGACGACAACCGTGCAAAGGACATCGTTGGCCGCTTGACCTTCCACCCCTTTGAATTTGTCACCGTCGGCGCCAGCTACCGCTTTGGCAAACACCCCGCTGTGATAGAAACTGCCGAGCAAGAAGACGAACGGGAACGCCTGGGCATTGACCTGGAACTGAAGTACAAGGGCTTCCTCGTGCAAGGCGAATACATCAAGGGCAGCGACGTTGGCTCCTATACCACGGGCGGCGGCTGCGGCGGCACGGTGGAAGTACACGAAGGCTCGGTGGACAGGAACGGCTTCTTTGTGCAGGCCATGTACATGACCCCCTGGAAGGTACAGCCGGTCATTAAGTACGAATACTACGAACCAAATATGGCCAGCGATGTGCTGCACGACCAACTCAGTACCATCATTTATGGCGTAAACATTTTCCCGAACGAATGGACACGTCTGCAAATCAACTACTTGTACAATGTAGAGGAGGACGGCACAGTGGAGGTTAAAAACGACGCCCTGATGATTCAGGCGCAGGTTGTTTTTTGAAAATAAACACTGAGAATGCCCTTTTATAAAGTGCATTGTTAAATCCAAATGGGCCTGGAAATGAGGGGATTCCATTTCCAGCTCATTTTTAAAATTGAAAAAATGAAAATCCTGAAATTATTGATTGCGACCTTCCTGTTCAGTTTCACCCTGAAGGCGCAGGTTGACCTCGTCACCGCCAAAGAGTGCATGGAAAGGCAAAAATCCGGCGTTGAGATCATCATGGTGGACGCCAACAAACCCAAAAACTATGATGTCAACCATATCAAAGGGGCCATCAATATTGACCACAATGAGCTGTACAAACCCGGCGATATCGAAGGTTTAATCAAAAGCCCAGAAGAAATGGCGGCCTATTTTGGTGCAAAAGGCATCAGCGAAACCAGCGAAGTGGTCATCTACGACGACGGTTCGCAGAAATATTCGACCCGCCTTTATTGGATTCTGAAATACATCGGCGCACAAAACGTCAAAATCCTGCACAAAGATTTGGATCAATGCCGTGCCGCCCGCATAGCCTTGACGGCTGAACCCATCAAGTTAAAAGCAGTCACTTTCACCCCGACCGTCAACCCTGAACTCATTGTCAACCTGGAAGATGTAAAGGCCCGAAAGGACAGCCCTGGCGTGAAGCTCGTTGACTGCCGCACCGCCGAAGAGTTCAATGGCGTGAAAAACAGCCAAGGCCATATACCCGGTGCCATCAACATCAACCATGAAGATTTACTGACGGCCAGCGGTGCTTTCAAATCAGCAGATGAGCTGAAAATGATAGCGGAAAAAAATGGCATTACGCCAGAAACCGAGGTCATGGTGTATTGCAAAACCAGTGTGCGTGCCGCCGTAGCGTATGTTGCCTTCAAAAATATTCTTGGCTACCAAAATGTGAAAGTTTACGATGGTGCTTACAACGAGTGGGTTGCCAACAACCCCGTGGAACAATAGATTAGATTGTTTGGCACTTATTTTTTTAAGCCAATGGCAAGATGTTTCGCCGGACTTTGCGCCGGCGGAACTTCTTGATTTATAGGGATCCTGCACTTAAAAATCTGGCAACCGACACTTCCCGCTCACCTGTTTCAGCGTTTTTTCAAAATCGTCCAGGCAGCGCATCATTACTTCCGAATTCTCTTTGTGGCAAGTCAGGCAAGCGCCCACCCGCAGTATTTTTTGTTGTTCCAACACCGTAAACGGGCGGGCATTGGGCCTCGTGGACGGTGTGCTTTTGGGCGTACCCAAAAAGCCGATCCAAGCATCCTGTGGCAAGCCGTCCTGTGGCGAGGCTGCGTAATCCGCTTCAAAATCCCACCTTCCTTTTTCATAGCTCAAATGGCCACGCCCATAGCCAAGCGCCAGCGGTCCATTGTGGCAGGAAACACAAGTACGGCCACCCCGGTTGGTGGTGTGCGGTGCCGCCGGAGCGAATAGCCTGTGAAATAATTCCTTCGACTGTTCCTCCCCAGGGTAGTCCGATTTGTCAACGGTCATGATCATGCCGGACAAAAAGGGTTTGATTTGGCGGGATCGGCCTCCTTCCACCACACCCAACGTCGGGCGTTCGGCGAAAAACTCCCCCAGGTGCTCGACCCATTTCCCTTGCACTGGCTGCTTGTCGAGCAGGTCGTAGGCCATTTCATTTTTATCAAAAGTAGTATGGCAACCGACGCACTGCGGTGCCCATTCTGTATGGCAGGCAGAGCAGCTAAGGTCATCGTGTGCTGTGCCACGGGTGCAAATGCTGGCAGGCGGGCGCAGCGGGTGGCGCTGCTTTGAGTTTTTCCCCACCAAAACTGGCTTGTTTTCATGGTCAAAAATGACATTCAGCAAAGCATCCCCTGAAGCTTTTCCAACTACGAAGCGGGCATCCAAATAATCTGCCCCACGCAGTTGCAGGATTTTTTTGGCCTCCACATCCAAGCTATCGTATTTCACTGTAGCGGGTGTTTGGGTGAAATGGCAGTCCTGGCATTGAATCTTCACCGCTTCCTCTTCGTGCAGGTGGCGCTGCCCGTCGCCCATCAATTCTTTAGCGCTGTGGCAATCAATGCAGTCCAGCCCCGCAACGTGGTGTACATCCGCAGGCATTTTTTTGAAAATACGGCCATCTTCCAAAAGGCGGTAGCCCGGCTGCCGGGCATAAGTTTCAGCGTCCAGTTTCGTTTCGTGCCAGCCCTCATAATTGGTGGAAATGCGCCCGGAGCGGCTGTGGCAACCGAAGCAATGTTCATTGCCCACGTTCAGGTTGATGGCGGGGTGGAATTTTTTGTTGCTGGCAAAATCGGCGGGCCTTGAATAGTCGAGGTGGCAAGCGATGCAGCCGCCGCCCCTGGAGCTTTCGGTGACGGGGCCGGGTTTGGTTTTTTCATTGCCCAAATGGCAGGAGGCGCACAAGTTGCGCAGGTGGGTATCCCCCGCTCGGTCTTTTCGCAGGTCCTTTACATGCGCCCATGCGGACAACGTGTCCGATTCGCCAAAGGCAAAGCGGTTGACCGTGATGATGCCCGCCATCGAAGCCATCAGTGAATTTTCTACCCGGTGGGCAATATCGCCGTGGCAATTGGCCGTGCCGCAGGTTCGGCGCACGTCGGAGAGGTTGCCAGGAACCAGTACCATGCCTTCGTGCGATGCTTTTTCCTCCACTGCGTAAGGGTCGCCCAGGTGGCAGGGCGTACAGCCGATGTTTTTTGGATCGTGGGCAGGAGCAAACCCGGCGTAATCGGCGTGGCAGTTGAGGCAAGTCTCCGATTGGCCGAGGATTTCATGCACGATGGGCGGCTCTTCGGCGGGCGGTTTTTCCTGGCTGCAACTGCTGGGCAGCGCCCAAATTGCCAAAAAGCCAATACAGCTACATAGCAGTGCAAACAGTACCGTGCGCTTCGGTTTTTTTAATAAAATCATAAGCCAAATGATTGACCGGGAAAGGCGAAAGATAAGTGACCCTTCTCACTTAGTGGTGATTTACTTTTTGAGTTTTCTCACCCCTTTGGCTGACCAATCTCATTCATTATCAAGCCCTTATATAATTATTTAGCCGTCGAAAAGTATGGCGAAAATCACTTTTTTATGGCATCAAGACGAGATTTTATCAAAATAACAGCGCTTGGCCTCGGTGGTACGGCAATGGGCCTTGGCACCTATGCTTTGCTGAAAGCCAACAACCCGGCAGTGGCGGCATTGGGTGAGTTTGCCCGGCTTCCCACCTACTGCGAAGTTTGTTTTTGGAAATGCGCCGCCTGGGCCTACATGGACGAGAAAGGCAAATTGTCCAAGCTCATTGGCAATGATAGCGATCCGCACTGCAACGGCAGGCTCTGCCCCAGGGGCACGGGCGGCATTGGCATGTACTTCGACGAAGACCGGCTGACTTCCCCGCTCATCCGGGTAACAGAGAACGGCAAGCAGACCTACCGCAAAGCAAGTTGGGATGAAGCGCTCGACTTTATAGCCTCCAAAATGAAGGCTATCGGGGAAAAATACGGCCCGGAATCCATTGCCTTGTTCAACCACGGCTCGCCCGGCCACCATTTCACCCATTTGTTCAATGCTTTTGGCTCCAATACGGTGGCCGCACCTTCGTATGCCCAATGCCGTGGGCCAAGGGAAGCCGCCTGGAAAGCAACCTTCGGCGCTTCCCTCGGTTCGCCCGAACCGACCGATATACGTGACACCCGTTGCCTGGTTTTGATCGGCTCCCACCTGGGCGAAAACATGCACAACAGCCAGGTGCAGGAAATGTCGGATGCCATTGACCGTGGAGCGGACATCATCACGGTGGACCCACGCTATTCCACCGCTGCCAGCAAATCAAAATTCTGGCTGCCCATCAAGCCTGCCACGGATATCGCCCTGTTGATGGCCTGGATACATGTGCTGATTGATGAAGATTTATACGATAAAAAATATGTAGAAAAATACTGCACTGGCCTCGATAGGCTGATGCACCATGTACGCCGCATGACGCCGGAATGGGCTTACGGCATCACCACTATTCAGCCCGATCTTATACGCCAATCGGCACGGCTGATGGCCGCCGCCGCTCCGGCCACCATCGTCCATCCGGGCCGCCACGTCACCTGGTACGGCGACGATACGCAGCGCAGCAGGGCCATTGCCATCCTGAACGCACTGCTTGGTACTTGGGGCAGGCGGGGCGGTTTTTATTTTGATGAAAAAAAATCGCTGCCCGAATATCCCATGCCCGAATACCCGACGCCGAAATGGGGCTGGCGTGAAACGCACGGCGGCAAGTACCCATTGGCCGGCATGGCAGTCACCAATGCTTTTTTGGATGCCTCCATCCCGCAGGAAGGAAGCGACAGCATGATAAAGGCGTGGTTCGTCACTGGCACCAATCTGCCGCTGGCCATGCCCGAAAAAGACAAGTTTGAAAAAGCGGTGAACTCGCTGGAATTCGTCGTAGTCGTTGATACGATGCCGATGGAAATCACGGGCTACGCCGATGTGGTTTTGCCCGAATGTACTTACCTGGAGCGCTACGACGAAATCCGCAACTCCCCCAACCGGGAGCCTTACATTGCCCTCCGGATGCCAGTGGCAGCGCCGCTTGGCGAATCGAAACCTGCCTGGTGGATGACCAAACAACTGGGCGAACGGCTTGGCCTGGGCGCTTATTTTCCATACAAAGAATACGAAGAAGTGCTCGACTGGCAGCTCAAACAAGTGGGCAGTTCTTTGGAAGAAATGAAGAAAATAGGGGTGAAAAAATACGAGCGCAAAGGACGCCCGCTTTACCTGCAAGATGGCGAGGACATGCACTTTGGAACGCCTTCGGGCAAGATAGAGCTGTATTCCACGGAGTTTGAAAAGCAAGGCTTCGACCCACTGCCCAATTATGTGGCACACGACGAACCGCCCGCCAATTACTATCGGCTCATTTACGGCCGGGCACCCATGCACACCTTCAGCCGCACTGCGAACAACCCTTATTTGACGGATTTGATGGATGAAAATGATGTATGGGTCAACCCAAAAGTGGCCAAAATCTGGGGCCTGCACAACGGCCAGGAAGTTTGGCTGCGCAACCAGGACGGCGTGGTCAGCACGTTCCCCATCAAGGTTCGCATCACCGAGCGCATACGCTGGGATTCGGTGTATATGGTACACGGTTTCGGCCATGCCCGCAAGGAATTGACCCGTGCCTATGGCCGGGGCGGCAACGACACCGAAATGATCACCCATGTGCCTATTGACCCCATTATGGGCGGCACGGGCATGAGGGCCAATTTTGTCACTTTTTTAATGGAAAAACCACAAGCAGCGG
Organism: Saprospiraceae bacterium; assembly: GCA_041741095.1. Taxonomy (GTDB): domain Bacteria; phylum Bacteroidota; class Bacteroidia; order Chitinophagales; family Saprospiraceae; genus UBA6168. Next base: position 47,855 of record JBGSKQ010000030.1, on the reverse strand, counting down.
ACATGTAGAGATGCTACGGTGCTTATCGTTGGGGGAGGTTCAAAACCTCGACGACGTTTTAGGCAAAAAAAAACCTACGAATCATGAGATATGCAATGGCCATTGATACCAAAAAATGCGTGGGATGCAGCGACTGCGTCGTGGCCTGTCAAATTGAAAATAAGGTTCCGGTAGGGTTCTGCCGTGACTGGGTAACGGAAACAGTGGACGGCAGTTACCCTGAACTGAGCCTGGAACTCCGCTCCGAGCGCTGCAACCATTGCGACAATGCTCCTTGCGTGCGCTGCTGCCCAACCGGCGCCAGCCACATCGTGGAAGGCGGCGTGGTACTAGTGGATCCCGATTGGTGCATCGGCTGCGGGGCCTGCATAGAGTCATGCCCCTACGATGCCCGTTTTTCGCACCCCGATGGCTATGTGGACAAATGCACATTCTGCATACACCGGGTGCGCAAAGGGCAGCAACCGGCCTGCGTGTCAGTGTGCCCCACCAAGTGCATGTACTTCGGCGATCTGGACGACCCCAGCAGCGAGGTTTCCAAAATGTTGAAAACCCGCAAGTATAAAGTGCTGGCACCGGAGGCTGGCACGAAACCGCAGGTGTATTATTTGATTTGAAATTTGAAATTGGGAATTGGGTTTCAATAATTCCCAGTTCCCAATTTCTCATTCCCATTTTATCATGAATGAAGAACTCATTGTCAGCGGGCGGAATATCCCCAACATTGACCCGCATTTGCACATCTGGCACTGGCCCATCCCGGTCTACCTTTTTCTGGGCGGACTGGCTGCGGGCATCCTGTTTTTTGCAGCCTATTTCACCATCACGGGGCGGGAAAAAGAAATGCCGACTGCCGTGAAATGGGCCACTTTCATTGTGCCCTTTGCGCTCATCATCGGCCTGGCAGCGTTGATTTTTGACCTAAAAAACCCGCTGAACTCCTGGAAACTGTACCTCACGCTGCGGCTCGAATCGCCCATGTCCTGGGGTGCCTGGACGCTGATGGCCGTCACGCCATTGTCTATTTTGTGGGCGGCCAGTTACCTGCGTGAGTTGGTGCCTGGCTGGGACTGGAAGCTGAAAATACTAAATAATATCGAAGGCCTGGTCGTCAAGTACCGCAAGGCCATAGCCTGGGTAATGATTGTGCTGTCTGTAATTTTGGGCATCTATACTGGCATACTTCTATCGGCATTCAATGCGAGGCCGCTTTGGAACACGGCACTTTTAGGGCCGCTATTCCTGGTGTCGGGATTGTCAACCGGGGCCGCAACGATTATGTGGATGTCGAAATCGCACCAAGAGCGGATGACGTTCGCCAGGATTGACCTCTTGCTCATCATCATCGAGCTGTTTCTTATTACGCATTTATTTATGGGCTTCTTGGCAGGGCCGGAGGTACAGATAGAGTCTGCGCACTTATTCCTTGGCGGTGAGTTTACGATTCAGTTTTGGGTATTTGTCGTCATCATGGGCTTGATATTTCCTGCTTTTCTTGAAATCCTGGAATTGCGGGGCGTAAAAATACCTGTGATGTTGCCGGCGCTGTGCATCCTGATCGGCGGCCTGATCTTCAGGATTGTTATGGTGGATGCAGGACAGCTTACCCGGTATTTGTATTAAGTTTTTGGCTCATGTCGTTTTACTGTGAAAGTACCGCCGAATTCATTCGGCGAATAATGGCATAACGCCGAATAAATTCGGCGGTACTTGGGCGTTTCACCCAAACACTACATGAGCCAAGATTTTATTTAAAAAACATCCGCAAAAAGGAAACTATATGGAAAATCAATTAAAAAGCAAAAACTATATTGACCCGTATTTAGGTGGGATTTTACTCGGATTGTTGCTCCTGCTCACGTTTTACCTGACGGGAAGGGGGCTTGGTGCCAGTGGGGCTGTCAAAAGTTCGGTGGTGGCATCGGTCAGTGAGGTTGCCCACGAACATGCCGTTTCATCACAATATTACAGCAAGTTCATGGAACCGGGCGAAAGCCCTTTGAACACCTGGCTTGTTTATGAGGTTTTGGGTGTTATGGTGGGGGCCTTCGCTTCGGGCGCACTGGCAGGCCGGCTGAAATTCAAAGTGGAGCATTCCCCAAAAATCACCTCCCGGACAAGGCTGATAGCGGCAATGGCCGGTGGATTGTTGTTTGGAATCGGCTCCCAATTCGCCAGGGGCTGCACCAGCGGGGCAGCACTCAGCGGTTCGGCAGCCCTGGCCACATCGGGTTTTCTGACGATGATTACCATATTCGGGGTGGCTTATGCCTCCGCCTGGTTTTTTCGAAAATTATGGATATAGCTGTATTGCAGTCATTATTTCGTCATTAAAAATAATAATTTTTCTATGATATTTAGGGGTTTATTTCAATTCCATATATGATTTGATTCAAGCTATTTAAATTTTGATTTTTTGGGCCCTTGTTGATTATACAAGCCATTAATGGGATTAACTGATGCCTAAAAATCTTAAATCTCAAATCATATATCGTCTATCTTAAATCAAATGAATCAAGCTCCAAATATCATAGAAACACAAAAAATAAATCATGGGACCATTGATTCCTCAAGGTGTGATTGATCCAGGCTGGTCGTACGTTATTGCCATGTTGATTGGCATTGGTTTCGGGTTTATTCTCGAATCATCGGGTTTTTCATCTTCCAGAAAAATAATAGGCTTGTTCTACGGATATGATTTCACCGTTTTGAAAGTATTTTTTACCGCCACCATTGTGGCCATGTTGGGCCTGTTATATTTCAATTATGCCGGAATTATAGATTTGAATATGGTTTACGTTCCTCCGACATTTGTCAAATCCACGCTGATTGGTGGTGTTTTGATGGGTTTTGGATTTATCTTGGGCGGCTATTGCCCAGGCACAGGGATGTGTGCGGTGGGCATCGGCAAGATTGACGCCATCGTTTTCGTGATAGGGCTGTACCTTGGGATATTCCTCTTTTCCGAGGCATTTCCGCTGATAGAACCGCTATACATGCAAGATTCATTGGGCGGCCAAAAAATCACGGAAGCCTTAGGGCTGAGTACTGGCGTTTTTGTTTTATTATTTATTGCAGCCGCCGTTATCGGTTTCAATATTGCGGCCTTTGTTCAAAAAAAGGTTAAAAAAGTGGAATATTGACTCGGTTTTCGAATTAATTGCGATTGAAAGCTAAGGGGTTTCAAAACCCATATTTTAGTTTTGTATTTAAATTATTTCAACAAAAAAAATGAAGAATATACGCAATTGGATATTGGGAGCTTTGGCATTGCTGTTGGGCTTGGGATTGGTTTTTATCAAACAAAAAGACAACAGCCGGAAGCAGTCGCCTGAGTTTATGCTGCTGGAAATGAACGACCCATCGAGGCTGATAAGCACCGACAAAATGGCGGAGAAGATCATTTCCAAAGACCCTATTTTGCTACTAATTGATGTGCGGCCTGAAGCTGAGTACAACAAGTTTACCATCCCCGGCGCTGTGAATATTCCGCTGGAAAAACTACTGAGCGAAGAAGCCGCTGAACATCTTGGGTCGAAGGAGATGGAAAAGGTATTTTTTTCAAATGATGACATCTATTCGACCCAGGCCTGGATGCTCGCCAGAAGGAACAATTACGAAAATGTTTATGTGATGAAAGGTGGCCTGAACGAGTGGGTGGAAACCATTTTGCAACCAGCGGAGCCTTCCCCAACTGCCTCTTCGGAGGAATTTGAACTATACAACCTGCGGAAGGCGACCTCACTTTATTTCATCGGGGGCAGCGAGGCTTTGTCGCCGGAGGCTTTTCAAGAAATCAAGCCGCCGGTGGGTGCCAAAAAGAAAATTGACGTGCAGCCCAAGCCACAAATTCAAAAAAAGGATGAAGAAGAAGGTTGCTGATTTTCAAAGATTTAAACTTGTTTCATCATGATAAAACATTCCAAGCTTGCTTTTTCCATACTTTTTATGGCCACCCTCTTGACGGCCTGTGGTGGGGGTGAAAACAACGGATTCGAACTTAAGCCACAACAAACCCTGGAAAAAGCTGCCCCATTAGGCTATATCATATCCCAAGCAGAATTTGAAAAAATGAGGTCGGAAAGCAATGAAAATCTGCTGCTGATTGACCTGCGGCAGCCCATCGAATACGACCGGGGCCACCTGCCCAATGCCGTCAACATCCCCACGGCGCACCTGTTGGATGACTCATCCATTAATCTATTGGAAAAAAGCCCTTCTGTCGTGCTATACCACGAAAGCGCCTCTGGTGCCAATGGCCCCTGGCTATTATTGACTCAGTTGGGTTTTGAAAATGTAAAAATCCTGCAAAGTGGATACGCCGATACGACTGCGTTAGCTACCCCTGAAATGGCCAGGTACGACTACGCCGCCATTTTTCAAAAAGCGATAGAACGCCACCAAAAAGAAATCGAAGCCGGAACGCAGAAAGCCACACCTGCCCAGCCCGCAGCCGCAGCGCCGTCGGCCAAGACCCCAGCCAAAAAGACCATCGTGCCGGAGAAAAAACCGGAGCCGAAAAAGGTGGAGGAAGAGGAAGGGTGCTGAGGGCTTTATGGTCGGGCGGGTCGCATGGCCCATACTCCAACGTTTTCACCCCAAAGCCAATGCGGTCATGTGGAAGGCGTAGGTTTGGAGGTAAATAATTGATAATCAAGCTATTTTTAAATAGCTGGGATGCCTTATGTTTTTTCGCCCGGTCATTGTCCACATTTGTTTTGGGTTTAATCTTTTAGTCGAAATTAATTTTTCACCAACAACCTGTTCGTTACCCTCAGGCATTGCTTGCCCTTGAAAGGATTCTCGGAAATCACCGCTGCATTTGCGCCGAACACCCTTGCTGGAACGCCCATGCTCGTTTGCTGCCATGGGTCGAGGGCCTCGTTTTCAAAACCGCCGTTCTCGATGAGGATGAGCGACCAAATGTCGGGTTCGGTTTCCACAGAAAGTTGCAGATCGTCGTAATAAAAGTTGCCATTGCCCATGTTGAGGAATCCAAAGCCGAGCCACGGGGCTTCCTTTTCCACAGTTCCTCCGAGGGTGTAAGTCTCCCACGCTCTGCTCGTCACTGGCCGGTCGGTCATGTTGTCCATGAAGGTCCAGTTGCGGACGGCCATTTTTGGATATTCGTTGCGGATGAAGCCGCAGGCGAAAGATTCGATGTCGGCTGGCTCGGCCCGGATGGCCATTGTGAGACGGTATTTTTTGCCGGCGTATAGGCTCAAATCTAAGCGCTGTGACCAGACGGAGAAACCTTGAAAAATCTCCTCTTGTGCCATTGTCAGGTTGCTGGTGAGCAAGACGAGGTACAGTAACAATTTTTTCATGGTAAAATAGTATAAAAAATTTGGGGGCGGCGGGAAGCTGCCTCCTGAACCGTGCTAATATTGCTTCAAAACTTTAGTAGCCAAATTTTCAACTCCTTCGAGCTTAGATTTGAACATCGTCTCCAACCAATACCCTATCAAATAGGGTAGTAAGCGAAAATGTTCCGCTTGTAATGGTAGGCGGGTTTAATGGAATTATTTCAACCTTGCAACGGATTTCATCATTGTTAGGGATGTAAATACCAACTTGATTAAATCCTCCAATGTCTTCGTCCAACTCATGTCTTGACATGGTAAATGTCTGTTGCCGTGATTTACTTTCCTGTCCATCTCCCATTGTCCAACCTGAAGATTCAAAATCTCTTGTTCCTAATACTTGGAGGTTTTGCGAATCCCTTCCAAGAAGGGTTACACGTTCTGTGTAATCAACGCCATTGCTGAAAAATAATCGGTCAATTTGATCGAAAACTACCCGATAACGTACGGTTACGTTGACTTCAGCTCCGGTTGGTTGCAGGCTTAAACTCAGGCTTTGAATGCTTATCATGGTTGATTTTTTTTGAAACCCATTTTACCAATCCTATAAGGGGGCATACAAGAATCATAAAATAGGTCGTGATTAAAATGTGGCTACTCTCTTTCAGAGCTTTTCGCCTTCCGCCTTTCTTCTCTCTTTTGGATTTTCGTGAAACACCCGTTTCTCAAAACTTCATCTTTTGGAATGGCTTTAATTTTATTTCTTCACAATTTTGCTAACCGCAGTACCTTTTACTGTACTTACGGTTACTGAATACACGCCAGGTACCCAGCCATGCACATCCAGCATAACGTTTAGGGAATTTGTTTTTTCAAACACCCAGCGCTCTATCAACCTGCCCTGCGCATCGTTGACAAGCAGCAGAAAATCAGCGGGTTGTGACGTTTTTACATTGATCAAAACAAAGTCAGAAGCGGGGTTGGGGAACAGCTCCACCTCGGCGTCGAGCGGCTTGCCGGAGAGCAGCCCGGAAAGCGGGTCGCCCGCCCAGCGGTACATCCGGGTCGGGTGGTCGGCGGGCTGCCACTCGCCGGCATAGCCGATGGTCGGGCTGACGAATTGGGCATTGCCCGTGTGATGGGTGCCGTCGCCGATTTCTGTCCAGGTCTGCCCCAAATCAGTGCTGAGCATGGTTATGAATGGGCCGGAGATGTTGTTCGTGCGCAGCACGGCGAGGATGTAGCGGGAGCCGGGCACCATAGCGATGGTGGTCAGGTAACCGATGTTCAGCGGGGGCAGGGGCGTCCAGGTTTCGCCGCCATCGGTGGTCAGGCGCAGGTCGGTCTGGGAGCTGGAGATGGTGTTTGCGCCCACGCCATATTGCCCGTCGGCAAAGGAAAACGGCCAATGGGCGGGCGAGTCGAATGCCTCCCAAGTGAGGCCCCTGTCTTGGGAGCGGAAAATGCGGAGGGGGGCGTAAGTGGTAGTGTTGACCGTGCCGAACCAAACGGTGTCACCCCTTGCGTCGAAGAGGTTGTCAATGCCGAACTCGTTGGGCAGCGCCGCCGGGATGTTGGCGCTGCTGACACGTGCCCAGTTTTGCCCGCCGTCGGAGGTGGTATAGACTTCAAAAAAGGGTGTTGGCTCGGTGTCAGATGCGGCGGGGTCGCCCATGACGATGCCATTTTCGGCATCGAAGAAATGCACAAAATCCACGTAGGAAGTCGGCCAGGTGAAGCCATTTTCGAGCTGGCGGGTCCAGATTTGCCCGCCGTCGGTGGTTTGCAGGAGGTAGTTGGCAAAGTCCACGTCCGTGCCAGTGGCCCATACAGTGTTGGCGTCAATGGGGCAGATGCTGTTGCCGTAAGGCTCCACGCCCATTGGGATGCGCCCGCCCTGCCAAGTCTGGCCGCCGTCGCTGGTTTTTGTGAAAACGAGGCTGTCCAATGGCTGCCAAGAGTAGGCGTTGGCGGTCACGGTGTACTTGGCGCAGATCGTCCAAGCCACATTGGGGTCAAGGACGGAGGTGCGCAGGTGGAAAGTGCCTACCACTTCGGGCAGGGCAGGCTCGTAGGCTTGCCAGGTGGATTGGGCAGACCCATTCAAGAAGGTGAAAAGAAGAAAGAGGAAAGGGAGTAAGATTTTTTTCATGTTGAAGAATTTTTGAGTGCTTGAATTTGATCGTTCAGTGTTTTAAAATTTTCCGTACAGCCATCCCCTCCGCCGTCTTCACTTTGAGCAAATACGCCCCGTCCCCCCAGCCTTGCACAGCGATGGTTTTGTTCCAAACTTGTTGATGGTCAATATTTTGAATAAAAAACTGCCGCCCGGCGAGATCATAAACTTCGAGGCTGCCACTGGTCAGTTTTTCAAAGTCAATCTGGACGTGGAGTGCTTCGGAGAAGGGCGAGGGGAAGGTGTGGATGATGAGGTTTTTCAAAATAGGCTCACGGGCGGCTGAGAGGACATCGCCCGACCATTTATAGACGGAAGGCACGTTAGGGTTCGTGATAGCCCCGCCTGTGGCCACCCAGCCGGAAACCGGGCTGTGAAAATCAATGCAGTTGGTGAGTGCACCTTCGTTTTCGCCACCTGCTTCCCATGTTTCGCCGAAATCGGTGGTCCAGAACACCTCGGAGCCGAAGCCATACTCATCGGTCGTTGTGATAAAGGTGCCCGCTGTGCCTGGCACATAGGTCACGTTGTACTCCTTGTTTGTTTGGGGCATGGTGGGAGTGGCCTCCCACGTGGCGCCACCGTCGAAAGTGCGGGCGAGGCCGAAACTGGAGGCGCTGCCGTACCAAAAAAGCATCCCTTGCAAATGGTCTTTGAACGCCACACATTGGATGAAAGGGAACCCGGTGTCAAAAAATTCCGTCGTGGCTCCATAGCCTGTGCTGCGCACGATGCGCCCATTGCTAGTGCCGACCCAGACGGTGTCGCCCACGGTGTCGGACATGTTATTGCCAGAAACCACCACGTTAAATTCTCCGCTTTGGTACTGTGTGAGCGTGTCCACGAGCCAAGTTTGGCCTCCGTCAGCCGACCATGTTTTGAATGGGTTACCCTGGGCGTAAATGTGCTGATTATCGAATAACTCGATGAACACGCCACAGGACCGGGACTCAGTAGCCTTGGCCCAAGTCTCGCCGCCGTCCTCGGTTTTGAAAAGTGCCCTGCCAGCACCGCTGCCGTAGTCTTGGCCGGTTATCCAAGCTGTGTTGCTGTCGAGGGCTTCGATGTCGAAAGCGAAGCGGCCCACGGCTTCTTCCACATCGTGCACCTGCCATGTTACACCACTGTCAGTAGTACGGGCCACTTTGGTGAGGTGGTTGGGTGGTACAGCGCCACTTCCACTAACTACAGAATAGACACTGGCAGTCATCCACACCACGCTGTCGTTGACCACAGAGAGGCTGTAGATGGCATAAGCATTTGGGAACAAGCCTGCGCCTTGGCCGATCCAGGATTGGGAAATGGCTGGGGTTAAGAATAGGCATAGCAATACCATTAGGGGTAAGGTTGTTTTCATACCACATTGATTTTTAATGATTTAATTCCACCGCAATATTGCAGGGTTGCTTATTTCCGGACAATGTCGTCAATCACAATTCCGCTCACCTTGTCCGGGCAAACCGATTGGATTTCAAAACGATAATGCTGGCCCTCGATAAGGCTGTCGATTGTAAAACTTGCTGTAGTTACCGTCGTTTGGGCTAGTACCTGTTCCTGACCACTGACCAATATCCTTTTGAACCAAATATTGAAGGAATTGGCACCGCTGGGAATTTCCCAGGAATAAGTGTAAGATAAGTTGGAATTAAAGCCTGATCGAACCTTTGCTAACTTGGTTGAATCTATGGTCGGACAGGAGGAAGAAAAACCCGATTGTGCATTTTGATCCTTTGAAAGATCGCAACCTGAGTTCAACAAAATTCCAATGCCGAAAAGCATGAGTACGGAATACGGGAGGGAAGTAATCTTGAATAATGTTCTCATTTTGTTCTAAAGTTTTTTGCAAAAATACCCTCTGCCCCTTCCTTTAATCAATAACATTTTTTCCAGCTTTTCATACGTATATTGTTATCTTGGCAGCAGAGAAACACAACGAATGCCATGATGAACGATACCCTGCTATGCCAGACATTGAAGGCGCTTGCACCAGTTGAGCACAGACTTTTGGCTCAGGCGCTGCAATCGCCCTTGTTCAATCCCTCCCGCCTGGCCCCGAAATGCATCGAATTGCACCGTTATCTTTTTGAAAAGGGATTTGACCACGAACTAAAACATGAGGAGGCTTTTGCTTTCACCTACCCTGGGAAGCCATTTAACAGGGCATTGCTTGACAACGTAATGTCAGCGCTGATGGATTGCATAAGGGAATTTATAGCCTGGCGACAAATGCGCCAAGTTGCAGGAGAGGCTGGAACCCGCCTGGAAATGGCTCGTTTTTACCGGGCAAATAATCTTCATCACCGTTTTGAGCAGTCAATAGAACAGGTGCGGCGACAACTGAAAAAACAGGCCAATTCATTGTCCATTGACATACATTTTCAATACTTCCAGGTTGAAATGGAGGTGTATGATCACCTTTCTGTTATCAATGACCTTCAGAACGATCTTAATCTGCCAGCGGCCACAGAAAGTTTTATCCAATATTATTTGGCACAGGGTCTGGAGTTGGCCTTGCGCCTTGCCCACCAAGCCAACTTGACGGCGCTTGATTTTAGCCATTTCGATGCGTTTTCAGAAAGCCTGAGGTCAATTGCCAAAGGGAACAGCTATTTTCACAATCCCTTAATCGAACAACTATGCCTGGCTTTTGAGCTGTTGGATGTAAAAACACCTGAAGTTGTTTTTCACCGTTTTGTCGCCCTTTTTAATCAAGAAAACCACCGTTTGAAATTCAACACGCTTCACTTTTTGGCAACCATGGCGAGGCATTATTGCCTTGGAAAAATAAACCACGGCGAGGCATATTACAGGCCAGTTTTGCTGGGGCTTTACAGGTCACATCTGGAAATGGGGCTTCTCTATGAAAAAGAAAAAATCCTTCACAATACATTGCTCAATATTGTCAATATGGCTGTGGGCGAGAACGAGGGCAGTTGGGCTAAAGAAATACTTGAAGCACACCGATTTCGAATAACTGGCAGCGAGAGCCAGGAGGCTTCCTACTTTTTCATCAAAGCTTTTTTGTGCTTTAACCAAAACAATTTCGGAGAAGCAGGACTTGCACTCGAAGCAGCTTTTGCTGAAATAAACAGGCTGGAATCTCGCAGCCATTTCAAAGATTTTAACTTGAAACTGATGGCCCGAAAACTCGAAATACAAATTCTATACGAAAACGACCCCACCTCCACTCTTTTATGCGATCGGCTCAATGCCCATAAAATGTTCGTCCATCGCAACCGCTATCTTACCAATTCCCACAAAACCCTTCACAACAACTTCGTGGATTTGATGAAACAGCTCGTTTCGCCCGCTAGCCAAACCGATAGCAAGCGGGCTAAAAAACTGCTCGACAAACTGCAACAACCTGGTTTTTTGATTGCTGATAGAAAATGGGTGACGGAGAAAGTGCAGTTATTGGCTGCGGTGGCGATGGGTTGAATTCTGTTGTAACAGATAACATTTTTGCCTAAAATTATACTTCGGCAATACCACTTGGTGAAGCCACTGTTTAGCTACTTTGTAGTTTTCTGCTTCAAGCCTTCGTCCCTTTCCATCTTTTGTTCAAAAACGGGTACCCAAACACTACCAGCAATATCAGCACCACGCCCCAGTAAAACCTGGCCGATAGTTCCTTGTCTTCGTGCAGGATTAGCCAGGCGAGGAAGATGCCATAGACCGGTTCCAGGTTCACGGTGAGGGTGGAGGCGAAGGCGCTCAGGTACTTCAGGGAACGCAGGGCCAGAATCCAGGTGAGGGTGGTGCAGGCCAGTGCCAGTACCAGCAGCAGGGCAAAATCTTTCCAGGAAGGCAACAAGGCGGCATCCGGTTGGCTGTAAAAATAGAAGGGCAGGAACAGGCTCAGCAGCACCCAGGCGCTGCTCATTTCGATAAAAGTGATGCTGAGCGGCTCGGCATTTTGCAGCCATTTTTTATTTAAAACACTAAAAAAAGCGGCCAATAGGGCCGAAATGAGGCCCACAAGGATGCCCATGTGCATCGAAACTTCCACGCTTTCCACTACCAGCGCCATGCCGGGCACGACCAAAAAGCCCAGGCCGATTTCCCCCCAGTTGATTTTTTTCTTCAACAACAGCGGCTCGATGATGGCCGTGAAAAAGGCAGTGGTGGCCATGCAAACCAAGGTGATGGAGGCATTAGACAGCTTGACCGCCCCGAAAAAAGTGAGCCAATGCACCCCCGTTAATGCACCCACAAAGGCAAATTGCAGGATAGTTTTTCGGGACAGCCTGCGGAAAGCGCTGCCCGGCCTGAGCAGGAATACAAGGCTCACACTGGTGAGCAGCACCCGCCACCATACCAAAGAGAGCGCTGACAGGGAAATCAGGGCGCCCAGGATGGCCGTAAAACCCCAAAGGAAAACAGCGACGTGCAATTCGAGATAGGCCCTTTTGGTGGTGTTCATTTAACAAGGTTTGTCATTGGCCTTTGTGGTCATTGGTCATTAGGTCATTGGGCATTCATTTTTGGGTTATTTTCACAATGACGAATGTCATGTAATTTTTGCAGCGCAAAAGAACAAAAAAGGCTGATCGTTGTTGGTTGCTGGCTCTCCGTTTTTACTTCTGGTAAAAAATGGCGGAGCCCCAATTTCATTCACTCATTTTAACATTCAATCATTAACCTATGCCACTCAAAACAGGCGACAAAGCCCCCAGCTTCAAACTTTATAACAGCGAAAAACAAGAAGTATCACTCGATGATTTCACAGGAAAAAACTTGGTCCTGCTATTTTTCCCACAAGCCTTCACCTCTGTTTGTACCAAAGAATTGTGCAGCACCCGTGACGATATTGCCCAATATCAGAAACTCAATGCAGAGGTAATGGCCATCTCCGTTGATTCTGTTTTTACGCTTGCAAAATACAAGGACGATCAAAAACTGAACTTCCCGCTGCTGTCGGATTTTAATAAAGAAATCTCCCGTGCCTATGAGACCATGTACGAAGACTGGATACTCGGCATGAGGGGCGTGTCCAAGCGCTCGGCATTTGTCATTGACAAAAATGGCATCATCCAATATGCAGAAGTTTTGGAAAGTGCGGGAGATTTACCGAACTTTGAGGCCGTAAAAACGACCCTTAACGGGTTGAACAAATGAGCGTTTGGGAAAGGGTAGCCCGGTAACTCAATGTTCATCAGTGGATAACCATTAACCTTAATTCAGCAATGCCTTACAATCCCTTTGTCAAAGAAGACTATGAAATTGATGTTTTAATCGAAGAGGAAATAGCCGACAGTACCGATACGGGCGAGTTGGCGCAGTTGATAGTCTATAACGATGAGGTAAATACCTTCGAGTGGGTCATTCAATGTTTCACCGAAGTGTTGGATCACAGCTTTGAACAAGCCGAGCAGCTTTCCGTCATCATCCATACCAAAGGCAAAGCCACGGTCAAAACCGCCCCCTTCAAGGAACTGCGGCCAAAAAAAGACGCACTAGTTGACAAGGGCCTTTCGGCAGTGATAGAAGAGAAATAAACCGGTCAGCCCGCAGTTTCCCGCCGTAGCCAGCCTATTACCATCCGTAATTCCCCGTAAGAATATTTATCGCCAAAATGCTCCTTGGCCACAGCCGTGGCCTGGGTGTTGTTTTGGGTAAAAAACTCCACCATCTCGTCCAGCTTTTGCTTTTCCAGCAGGTCGGCGATGTCCAGTTCGCCCTTTTCGATGAAGTGCGCCAAATGGCCTTCGATGGTGCCAAGCGTCAAGGCCCGTTCCGCTGCGATTTCAGCTATCGTTTTCCCTGATTTAAACATATCGAAGCTGAGCAGCTTGGTATCGGGCTTGGGCGTGGCCGGGGGCGGCAGCAAATTGGTGGGGATGTTTTTCGCCCTGCAATATTTTTCTACCATGCCGATCAGGTCGGCCCCGAAGAGCTTGACCTTCACCTCGCCGATGCCCTTTACCCGCTTGAGCGTGGCCGAGTCGGTGGGCAGGGTTTGTACCAGTTCCAGCAGGGTTTTGGTGGGCAAAATCTCGTACAGTTCGGCGTTCATATCCGTTGCCAAATTCTTGCGCCAGCGCAGCAGTTGCGAGTACAATTCGGGGTGCGGGGTGTTTTTCGGCACGGCAGGCGTAGAAGCAGTGGAGCTGTTTTTTGCCGCCAAAAAATCCAGTTCCGCATCTGTTTTCGCCCGCACGTAAGCGTGGGTGATAAAGCCCTCTATACAAACTTTGAAAGCGGCATTTTTGCTAAAAATCTCCTTTTGCAGGTTGTCCAAAAGCTCTTGTACCGTTTTCCGCACAGCCTTGTTGTCGGTGATGAGGTGGATGTTTTTCACGGCTGGCAGCAGTTCGTCTTTTAGTTTTTGGCTAAAATAACCGCCCGCCTTTTTCAGGCGTTCCAATAGCGCTTCGTGCTCTTCCGGCAGGTCGGGCTGGTTGAAATAGAATGGCAGTTGCGGCAAAAATTTGTCGGCCATAGCAAAAATTTCCACCTCAGATTTGGCCACCATCTCCCTGAATTGCTTCATGCCTTCCGCTGACAACACATTGCCATGTTCCAAAAACTGGCGGTTCAGTTGGCTGAAATAGCGTTCTATCAATTGAAAAGAAAAAAGCTCCCGCAATAGCGCCTGCTGGTACTCCCGCTTCGACTGCCGGAGGTGCGCCTCGTCGGGGGCGTTGCGCTCTGTTTCCTCGCTGTAATCCTTCACCACCGAGTCCGTTTTCACGCTTGTCCAGCCGATTTTCGTTCTTAAAACAATGCCCTCAAAACTCTTGCAACGGCTCAGCGCCACATACACCTGCCCATGCGCAAAAGCAGCCTGCGCATCAATGATGGCCCGCTCGAAAGTCAGGCCCTGGCTCTTGTGGATGGTGATGGCCCAGGCCAGTTTCAGGGGGTATTGGGTAAAAGTGCCAAGCAGTTCCTCCTTCACCTCCTTCGATTTTTCATCCAGCGAGTATTTGATGTTTTGCCACTCCACGGGCGACACGCCGATGTCTTCTTCATCGCCTTTGCAGCGCACGAAAATCTCGCCGTCCGCAATGCGCACGATCTGGCCGATTTTTCCATTGAAAAAGCGCTTCTCCGGGTTAATGTCGTTTTTCACAAACATCACCTGTGCGCCCTCTTTGAATTCTAGCGTCTCCTCGGTCGGGTAGGCATGTTGGGGAAAATCGTTCTCGATTTTTGCATTGAAAATGTGCATGGTGCCTTCGATGGCAGCCAGGCGGTGCGAGTTGATGTCTTGCGCCGTGGCGTTGTGGGCAGTGAGCGTGATATAGCCGTCTTCCTCTTTCGGTTTGAAATTGGGGATAAAACGGCTGTTCAGGATTTCCATCACCTCGTCGTCGAGTTGGTTGTCCCGCACCCGGTTCAGCAGGTTGATAAACTGCTCGTCGCTCTGGCGGTAGATGTGCTTCAGTTCGATGGCCACCGGGTTCGTTTTGCCCAGGGCCAGGCTACCGAAGAAATAAGGCGTTTGGTAATGGTGGCGCAGCATCTCCCATTCGTCCTGCTTCACCACGGGCGGCAACTGGTGCAGGTCACCGATCATCAGCAATTGCACACCGCCGAAAGGCTTGGAGTGATCACGGTAGCGGCGCAGCACCTCGTCCACCGCATCGAGCAGGTCGGCCCGCACCATGCTGATTTCGTCAATCACCAGCAGGTCAATGCTGCGCATCAGGCTGATTTTTTGCCCCGAAAAACGCCGCTGTTGGCTGGCATCACGGGTAGCGCCGGGCAGGTGCAGTCCAAAGGGCAGTTGGAAAAACGAGTGCAGCGTCATGCCCCCGGCATTGATGGCTGCCACCCCAGTCGGGGCCGTGACGACCATACGCTTGAAGCCATCGTTTTTTATTTTGTGCAAAAAAGTGGTCTTGCCAGTCCCGGCTTTTCCCGTCAGGAAAATGTTCTTGTTGGTGTTGCGGACGTAGTCGAACGCCAGGTCGAGTTGAGGGTTGGAGAGGTAGGTCATGGCCTTCTCATAGTTTTTTGTGAATAATCAAGCGGGTGAAGATAAACATTGTTGGAAAAAATTGAAAATAGCAGCTTTGCAAAACTTCTAAACATATCTTTTATGAGCTTCAAACACTTCCGTCCCGATGGCATGTACACCCCCACCGACAAGCGGTTAGGGGAAATTTCAAAAAACGTTGAGCAGTTTTTGAAAAACGACAAGTCCATGCTGCTCCATTTTATTGAGCGGCAGTTCCTGCCAGAATTGGCCAACCTGCTGACTGAGTTTGGGGAAGACGTTTGGTATGAAATCGGAATGTGGAAGGCGCTGGAAGACCACAACCTCCTCTGCTTTGGCAATCCGCTGCCATTTTCCAAGCCAGAAAGCGTAAAGGCATCCGATTTTCCTTTGGATGAATACCGCCTATCTCACCTGCTCTGGAACGCCTTGATGATTTGGCAGGGCATGGACTATTTCTCGCCCCACCACCCAGAGCTATTGCCATTGGCGCAACGGTTGTCACAGTTTATGGAAAAGCAGTTTGAGAAGTTGCCTGAGCAATCGAGCGTGGCAAAATTCTTGGGCTCGCCAAACAAGACCGGCGTGGATGTCAAGAAGAAACTGGTTTGGATGGGCACCAGCAGCTACCTGTTCCGCACCCTGCACTACATGTATTTAGACGACCACGACGCTACCGGGCTGAATTTCAACGAAAAAATCCCTTATATAGATGATTTTCTGTGCCAGGAGTGTACCCTTTGGTCGGGCATAGGTGTGCTTGATGTGCTGGCCCATGCACTGCCGCTCTCGGATTCCCAACGGTCTGAGGTGCTGTCTTGGTACGAACGCCACGCCTCTATGTATGAAATCATGGAAATGGGCAAAAATGGCATGAAGGCGAAAAACCT
This sequence comes from Saprospiraceae bacterium, assembly GCA_041741095.1. GTDB lineage: Bacteria > Bacteroidota > Bacteroidia > Chitinophagales > Saprospiraceae > UBA6168. The sequence continues at coordinate 31,541 of JBGSKQ010000030.1, read as the reverse complement.
GATGACAGATGCTGTGTACGAATTTCCAGAAGAAAAGTCTTCGCTTCTTTCGCCCTTCAAAAAAGGGATGGTAGTGTTTGGTGCCGCTGTACCTTTTAACGGTAAATGGTATTGGTCGGGTGTACAACACCAAGTTGGGAGGGCAGATAAAATAGATCTAAAAACCATCAGGGCCCAGTTTTTTCAAAAAAGCAGCCATATTGTTTACCGCTACGACAAGGAACGGGCAGCCATTGCTGCTGGGCATACGGAAAATTATCTAAAAACTTTCATCGAGTATTTCGGCAGCGATTTGGTGGAGTTCAAGACGGGCATGGAAGCAGCCAAGGCCAGCATTGCCAAATTGGAATTCCAACAGAAGAAGATCTTGGGAGAAAAGGACTTTGAGCGCCAGAAGAAGCAATTCAAATTGCAGGGCATCACCCCTGAACAGGTCTATTCGCCGGAAATCCTGAAAAACAAAAATGGCACCGCCCTGTTTTTCAACCCTACAATTGGGGAAGAGATGACCATTGATTTTTTCAAAATCAAAAAAATACTGCAAAAGCATGGAAAAGGCTTGACACAAGCAGAGATTGAGCATTTGCAGGAATTTTTTGAAGACAGTTCGGTGAGCAAGGAAATGATTGAACGCTTGGCAAGCGAATACGGGCATGAATCTTTCGCCGCTGCTTTTATCCTGCACAAGCAGCCGAAATACTGGTTTCATTATTTGCTCCGCAAGTTTAAGGGGAAGGAATTCCGCAACAGATACCCAAATTTGGCGGTGGTGGAGGATGGGGAATTTTAATTATGCCTAAATGGCCAAGATCAGTAGCAAGCTAAGCTGATAAGGCGGGATGTAAACCAACGAAAAGGTGGCAATGATCAGGCATACAATTTACCCTTAGCAATTTGTGTTTACGGTTCACCAGCAAGCCGTTCATGTATTGGTGTACCTGTTCTTTGTGCTGCCGGGGTATCATATTTTCCCTTCCTTTTACTGCGAAAACATATTGGATGTGGAGTTGGGTGTAAGTGTTTGCCATGAGGTGTTTGTTTTCTGATAGTAGGTAATTACTTGTATTGGCCCTGCCGGGGCTACGCCCCTCCCTTGTTTTTGTTTCGGCAAAGGCTACAAACGGTGGCAAGGCGATGCCCCTGGATACCCAAAAAATGGTCAGATTCCGTGGTGAAAAGGGGCATCGCCCCGGCACGGAAGGACTGAGGCCCGAAACGCCTTTCGACAGACTGGGCGCACCCCGGCCGGGGCTACGCCCCTCCCTTGTTTTGTTTCGGCAAAGGCTACTTACTTGCGGTAAGCCACATTTCCTAATTTCACCTAAATAAATAGTAACAATTCCTAAAAGCCTTGCCCCCCGCTGGCGCACTACTGTCCATCAAAGAACGGCATTGTTCTGTATAAGATGTACTTGATAGATATCGCTGCCTCCCATTACCCGACCCCAACCCCACAAGTCCATTTACCCCAGCAGTTCCCCGATCTGATCGCAGAGCCTTTCCACCAACAAATTGGTAATGCGCTTGGTCAGTTCCTGTTCCTGGCCGGCAAATATCTCCCATTCCTTTTCCGTGAAATGGCCGACGATAATGCCAACCAGCATGTTGCGCAGCCGCAAGTCGCTGCGGATGCTGTTGGCGATGAACTCCAACTGCTTCGGCGGTGAAAGCTGGAAGAAACTGCCCTTCGTTTTTTGCAGGTGATGCTTGAACATTTGCAGCAGCAGTGCATTTTGCAATTTTAAAATGGGCCGCAAGGTGGCATTTTGAAAATGGCCAGGGCTGTTTTCGGGGTTTTCGTCCAAATTGGCGTTGATGTTGGGCCGCAGTTGGAGCAGTTCGGTGGTTCTGTCTGTTGTCATGCGGAGGTAACAATTCAAAACGGATTCAGTTCTCCCCAAAATAGTAACAATTCCTTAAACCCCTCCCTGCGAATATTTGCCTACCTTCGCAGCCTTTTTTGAAATTCAATTTTTAAAATGACGATGAAGATGTGATGAAAACATGAAAATGTGCAGGCGCCCACCCTCACTTCTCACCCCCTCACCTCTCACGTCTCTATTTTTCTCAACATGGTAACAGTAGATAACGTAGGCCTCCAGTTTGGCAAGCAAATTTTGTTCGATGAAGTAAACCTGAAGTTCACCCGTGGCAACTGCTACGGTGTGATAGGTGCCAACGGGGCGGGCAAGTCCACTTTTTTGAAAATCCTTTCCGGCGAAATAGACCCCCAGCACGGCAGCGTGAGCATTGATCCAGGCAACCGCATGGCAGTGTTGAAACAAAACCACTTCGAATTTGAAGAAGAAATGGTGCTGAACACGGTGCTGATGGGCCACCAGGAGATGTACCGCATCAACGAAGAGAAAAATGCCATTTACATGAACCCCGACGCCACCGAGGCCGATGGCATGAAGGCTGCCGAACTCGAAAACGAATACGGCCACATGGGCGGCTGGACGGCGGAAAGCGATGCCGCTGTGCTGCTGAGCAACATGGGCATCAAGGAAGACCTGCACTTCAAATTGGTGAAGGAACTCAGCGGCCCCGAAAGGGTGAAAGTGTTGCTGGCGCAGGCCCTTTTTGGCAACCCCGACCTGCTGCTGCTCGACGAGCCGACCAACGACTTGGATGCCGAAACGGCCACTTGGCTCGCCGACTTCCTGGCAGATTATGAAAACACAGTCATCGTGGTGTCGCACGACCGCTACTTCCTCGACATGGTGTGTACCCACATGGTGGATATTGACTTCAAACGCATCAAAATCTTTACGGGCAACTATTCTTTTTGGTATGAAACGAGCCAATTGTTGATGCAGCAAAAGGCCAACAAAGACAAGAAGACCGAAGCCAAACGGGCAGAGTTGATGGAGTTTATCGCCCGATTTAGCGCCAATGCCTCCAAGTCACGCCAGGCTACCAGCCGCAAAAAGGCGCTGGAAAAACTGAACATTGATGAGCTGGAACCGTCGAGCCGCAAGTACCCTTTTATCCATTTCAAACCGGAGCGGGAACCGGGCGACCAAATCCTGCGGGTGAGCAACCTGAGCAAGCGGGACATGAATGGCGACTGGCTGTTCAGGGACGTGAATTTTACCATGAACAAAGGCGAAAAAATAGCCCTCCTGAGCCGCAACACACCCGCCGTGAACGCATTCTATGATGTGTTGGCAGGTGAAACACAAGCCGATACAGGTACGGTGGAATTTGGCCAAACGATGACCTTCGACTACCTGCCCAACGAAAACACAAAGTTTTTTAGCAACGAAAACGACCTCGACCTCGTCAACTGGCTGCGGCAGTTTTCCAAAGAAAAAGATGAGCAGTTCATCCGTGGCTTCCTCGGCAGGATGCTGTTCAGCGGGGAGGATGTTTACAAAAAATCAAGTGTGCTCTCCGGCGGCGAAAAGGTGCGCTGCATGTTGTCCAAAATCATGCTCCGCTTCCCGAATTTCCTGCTCCTCGACGAGCCGACCAACCACCTCGACCTCGAATCCATCACGGCACTAAACAACGCCCTGCAAGAGTTCAAGGGCAACCTCATCATGACCTCCCACGACCACGCCCTGCTGTCGTCCGTGGCGAACCGCATCCTCGAAATCACGCCGAACGGAGCCATTGACAGCCTGATGAATTTTGACGAATATTTGAAAAGTGGAAAGATCAGGGAACAGCGGGAGGCGCTGTATGGGGATATGGTGGGAGCTTAAAGGATTTACCACACCACCTCCGGCCCTGCCTCCGCCCAACGGGGAAAGGTCGTCTCCACCATCCTTCGGAACTTGGCCAGCAGCGCCAATAGTTGGATGATTTCGTCTTCCTTTTCTGTAAAAGTGCCCAGCATCACTTGCCAGGCGGCCATGCTCCGCTCAATAGCCAACATGGTGATGCGGGCGGTGCGGTTGGCGTCGCTTTGTTCGGGGCTGCTCCATTGTTCCCCGTGCATTTCATCGAGCCCGCCGATGGCCCGGCGCATTTTTACCCCGACAAAAAAGGTGTACCATTGGATGACTTTAGTTTGGTCGTCCACCAGCTTCCATTTATTTCCAGTTTCCTCGTCGTCGGCGATGCCCATTTCTACCCAATCGGCGCTTTCTTGGGTCTTTTCTTTAAAATAATCCGTGTTGTTTTCAAAAAAGGCCTGGGTGCGTTTCACATATTCCTTGTGGAGTTTTTTTGACTGCGCCTCCAGGCGGGCGGCCAGTTCGCTGGGCGGTTCTTCCACTACTTCCGGCAGGTTGTCGAAGTCGAGGCCCATCTCAACGGCATGTTGGCGCAACAATTCCAGCGCCTGCGATAAACGCTTGCCTACCTGTTCCCAGACTTCTTCATCAGAAACATCAGGGTTCAAGGGGTCAATGCCATCCTCCACGTCCATCTGGAAACTATAGCAGCGGTCGGTGTACTTGCAGCGCTCGCACCAGCGGTCGCAGTAATTGTAAATGCCCTCGATATAGCGGTCGTTTTCTTCCATCGTATTTTTTTCAAAGATAGGTAATGTACGTGTTGGTTTGAATATTTTATTGCGATGTTTTGCAAAATGCAATTTTGGGTGAATTCTCGAATTTATTGGAGGATATTAAGCTGCTAATTTTATGGTATTATATTTTGCAAAAAATTGCCATATTCGCCTTAAGAGCTTGTTTGCGATTTGGTCACTTGGCCAAAAAACGGCTCTTTTTCGCCATTTTTTCAGCTTTTTTCAGTTGCGTAGCTAAACTCCCGATGAATCGGGACAAGTTATGCGCCTTCAAAAACCTAAAAAACTGACAAAAAATAGCTCGTTTTTGTCTCAAGCACCAAATCGCAAACAAGCTCTAATGAATTAGGGGCGTTAACAAAATTTTTCTGATGCCGAATATACTCATTTCTCAATGCCGCAGATGCCGCCAGAGGCGGCGGATTCCATAAAAAATCATAAAAAATCTGCGTCTTTCTGCGTCAAATTTTTCTTAATACCCTATTAGTGAATAATGAACTATATATAATGGGCGATTCCTGCCTGTCGGCAGACAGGAACCTGCAAGACATTGATTAACAGGTTTTTGTAAATCAATTGCGGCCTATATTATTTATTCAATTTCAATTATTCAAAATATACAAATAACTATGAGCGAACTCAACCCTCAAGACATCGAACCTTACCGCCAGAACCTCGCCCTGAAGCAAGCCTTCGTTGACATGGGCCTCGACCTTCAAGAGGTTTTCGACGACTTCACCCCGCTCGACCTCGACCGGGAAAACCGCCGCTTGCAAGCCCTGCTTGATTTTGTGAAAAAATACCAGGAAGTCGGCAGCCTGGAGGCCATGGAACTCGTCGCTGGCGGTTTCTGCTTCTCGCCCATTCGCCCACATGGGTTGATATTCAGTTTTTTGTAAAAAAAATCAACACCCTGGCACCCCGTTTTTTAAATGAAAATGAACTGGCCAGCCTGCAAGTCGCCAGCTATTTGGAACATGCTCATTTTTATTGGTGCATCAAAGAAGCATTGTTCAAAGCCTACGGCAGAAAAGCGCTGGATTTCCGCCAATCTATTTTAGTGCAACCTTTTGATTATCAGGAAAAAGGAACGACGACGGGGCAGGTCTGCAAGGATGATTTTTGCCAGGAATACGAGGTGTGGTTTGAAAGGATGGGGGAGTATTTTTTGGCGTATTGTCTTTGATTCAGTCTTCAGTCCACTCCCGATAGCTATCGGGATCAGTCCACAGTCCACGGCCCGCTGACACTTTCACTGTTTCGAACCGGACTGCGGACTGTGGACTGGAAACTGTGGACTGCAGACTGTGGACTGAAAACTGAATCACTGCACATGCACGACCTGCCCTTCTTCCAAAATCGGCAGCCGCCGAAAGCGTAAGAACAATTGCACGGTAGCCAGCACGTCCTTTTCGCAGTAGTGCGCTATGCGGTCAATGTCCTGCTCTTCCCAATAGACCCGGCCCACGTCGCTGCCATCAATGTCGTCTTTGGGAGAGGGGAAGCCGAGTACGGCGGCGAGCAGTTTGAGCGAAGTATAGTTTTTGATGTCGCCAAATTTCCAGAGCTCCAGGGTGTCAAGCAGGTATTTGGTTTCCCAGGGCTTCTTGCCGTGCAGTTGCAGGAGGTTGGGAAAAGGCAATTGATGGATCACCAAGCGACGGCAGATGTAGGGGATGTCGAATTCCTTGATGTTGTGGCCGCAGAGGTAGTGCTTGTCGGGGTTGTTGTAGAATTGGCTGAGCATTTGGCAAAAGTCCTTGAGCAATTGTTTTTCGTCCTGGTGGGCGAAGGATTTCAGGCGGACGCCCAGTTTTTGCTCGGCATCCCGCACCACGATGCCGACGGAGATGCAGATGATTTTACCAAACTCGGCATAGATGGCTGCCTTTTCTTTGTACAGCTCTTCCACCTGTTCGCCGGAAGGCTCTTCGCCGCCGCCCCTGCGCAGGAGGCTTTTGGCTTTGATGGCCCAAAGTTCCTGGAACGTTTCGTCCAAATCGTCGTATAAAGCATGGCCCGACACACATTCGATGTCAAGGAAAAGGATATTGGCAATGTCTATTGATTCTATCATGGTCTTCAATTAAAGTTGGCGCTTTGACAAATCTTGTAGAGATGCTTTTGTGTTTGGGTGTTTAGGTGTTTTTGTGTTTACGAAGTGTTGCAAAACACATAAATACAAAAACACCTAAACACAAAAAAAACTTCTCCCACCGGATTTGCCGAACTATCAAAAAACAAAGTGGACGGGCGAAAGTAGGCAATAGGAATTAGCCGTGCAACGGGATGCAGTTTGGGCAAGCGTTTTACATAAACAGTTGATATATAAAAGCCAACCGATAGAAACTTATACTTTTGCACAATCCTAAAAACACACGCATTCCAATTTCAGCGTTGTAGGATAAACTAAATTTAACCATAGCAACTTAAAACAAGGCGATACCTCTACCATCTTCTACCACAAACTACACTTGAACATCTAACCTAAAATCTAAAATTTTTTTATAATGGCAACAAACGATTCATCGAAACAACGCCTGCTGGCCATCGCCGCAGTGGTTGTTGTCGCATTATTGGCCATCAATGCTTTTTTGCTTTACAACAAATACACCCAGGATCGGGTGGTGGACGAGCAAAAAACAGAGCTGGCAGAGGCGGACAAACTGAAAATCGAACTTGAAAAACAATACCACGAGGCCCTGTCGGAGCTGGAGGAAATGCGCACCAGCAACGAGGAACTCAATGCCATCATTGACCAGCAAAAAGCTGAGCTAAAAGTGCAAAAGGACAAGATTGACGGCATGATTAGGGGCGGCACCGACCTTGGCAAGGCTCGTTCCGAACTCAAAAACATGAAATCACAAGTGCAGGAATATGTGGCCCAAATAGAGCGACTAAAAAATGAAAATGCTGCCCTGGCCGCCGAGCGGGACCAATTGTCACAGCGGGCGCAAACCCTCAGCACCAACCTGGATAGCGCACAGGCCCGCAACGAACTATTGGTGGGTGAAAAATCCGCCCTTGCCAGCGAAAAGGAACAGCTCTCCACCGAGCGCAACAAACTGGTGGAAAAGGTGAACCTGGCCTCCGTTATCAAGGTAGAAAACGTGAGCGCCACGGGCCTGAAAGAACGCAACAGCGGCAAGACCGTGAAGAAGAAATACGCCAAAAACATTGACCAGTTGAAGGTCTGCTTTAAAACTACGGAAAACGAAATCGTGCGCCCCGGGGTGGAGCAGTTTTTTGTGCGGATTTTAACACCTGTCGGAGAAACGATGGCAGTGGACGAACTTGGTTCCGGCAAAATGATTGACAAGGAGACAGGCGACGAAATACCTTATACTTACGTAAAAGAATACGACTACAACCACGATGCCGCCGAGATTTGCTTCAATTGGGATCCCAACCTCGGCGCTTTTTCAAAAGGCATTTACAAGGTGGAGGTCTATAATAAAGGACATGTGGCGGGCACAGGCGAGTTCCAGTTGAAATAAGCTTGTGTTTGGGTTCTTACGTGTTTAGGTGTTTTTGAAAACCGGGAAAGTAAATTGCTTTCCCGGTTTTGCCGTTTTATAAAATAACTGAACCAATTGCCCCAAAAATTGTCCATGTCCAAGAATTCGGGAACTTTGTGAACTTTGCCCCTGCTTCAACTACAATTAAACATGGAAAAAGAAGAATTCATAAATCCCATAGACAAGGACAAAACCACGGAAACGCCGCATTTGCTGCCCTACGCCCACCACGTTGGAAGTGCGGTCATTAAACCCATTGACAAGGGCCGCACCAAAGGACTGGCCGTTTCTGCCATGTACGAGCAGACGAACATGCATCTCGACCAAATCAGGAAACAAGTGGAACTTTTGGCCGAACAGGCCCAGCAAATACACAGGCGGGTGGAAATTTCGGAGCGGATTTATTTGACAGAAATGAATTTCAAGCCGCTCATTGGGCATATATACCATCTTTATACTCGTACAGACGGCAGCGAGTTTTTGTCAATGGTGGCACCCAACGAATGGGGCCGCAAAAGTACGGTCAAATTCCAAGCAACGGTCAAACTGCTGGCCGACCACACCTGGGATGTATTGAAGGAGGATTTATGATGTTTGATTTTGCGTCAATTTCAATCAAATATCAAAAATCAAACATTGAAGAATCATAAATCAAAACTTGTTAAAAATGGCAATGCTTATCATATCCTTTCTTTTCCTGTTCCAAAACCAAATTGCCAACGACTCAAAAGTGGAATGGCTTTCTGCCACCACGCACGACTTTGGCGATATTCCACAGGGCGTTCCCGTCACCATTGACTTCCGTTTTAAAAACATATCTGACGAAACCCTCGTGATTGACAACGTGCGCACTACATGCAGTTGCACGGCCTCCGATTGGCCGGAAGAAGTGGTGGAACCCGGCAAGGAGGGCTACATCAGAATCGAGTACGACGCCAAGAAATTGGGCTATTTCAGCAAAAAAATCACGGTGTATTTCAGTGGCCAGCGCAAGGCCGAAAAACTCACCATAGAAGGCTACGTCGAATGATGCGGGCATTTCGTCTTTCCAGCCAATTGCCCGGCTTTACTTTTAAATTATATTTGCGGCTTTGAGAAAAACGGTTGAATGTCCGTGTCCTTTGATTCACTCATTCAATCCTTCCTTATTCAATCATATTTAAAGATGGCAATACTCATATTTCTCATCGTTTCCTACCTGTTGTTCAGCGTCACTATGATGAAGCTCTTCACCAAAGCTGGCGAAGAAGGCTGGAAAGCCCTCGTTCCCGGCCTGAATTTTATCATCATGTGCAAACTCGTGGGACGAAGCTCCGCCCATGCCGCTTGGCTGTTGGTGCCAATTGTTAATATCTTCATCTTCGTCGGTCTGTGCGTGGACTTGGTGCGGTCCTTTGGCAAATATGACTTTTGGCACAGTGCCTTAGCCGTGGTCTATGCACCCATCATTTTTTACATGATTGGTGCCAACAAGGACGACAAATACCTCGGCCCTACGCTGAATATGGAAAAAGAATATGCTGCCAAACTGGAAGCTGCCCGTGCCAACAACAATGTCCGGGAACTCCAAAAACTGGAGCGCCAAAACCCCTACAAAAAGTCGTCGGGCAGGGAATGGGCCGAGGCCATCATCTTTGCCGTATTCGCCGCCGCATTCATCCGCATGTTTTTAATAGAAGCCTACACCATCCCGACCTCTTCGATGGAAGGTTCATTGAAAGTGGGCGATTTCCTCTTTGTCAGCAAGGCGCATTATGGCATCCGGACCCCGAAGACTGTTGTGATGTTGCCCCTTCTTCACAACCGCATCCCCGTTGTCGGCGGCGAGAGCTATCTTTCAAAACCCAACCTGCCATTTTACCGCCTGCCGGCTTTGACAGACATCAAACGTTATGACCCCGTGGTGTTCAATTATCCGGAGGGCGACAGTGTCTATATTTTCCCGGAAAGGACCTGGAGCATCAACGACTTCCGCCGGGGGGCGATGACGCCGCAGCGTTTTATGCAGGTGAAAAGTGGACAGGCAGAATTGGTCGCCCGCCCCATTGACAAAAAAGACCACTACATCAAACGCTGCATCGGCCTACCGGGCGACAGTTTGCAAGTCATTGACCGTCAAGTGTATATTAATGGCGAACCTGCACAAAACCCCACGCACATGCAGTTTCTTTATCGGGTCAATTCTTCCAGCGGCCCTATCAACCAAAGCAAATTGGAGGAATTGGGCGTCAATGTCGCAGAGGCCGATCCCGCCAACGGCATTTATTTTTTGGACAATGAACAGTTGGATAAAATAAAGGCAATGGGCCCTGACGTGACGGCAGAAGTGCTTTCATTCCCCTCCAAACCAGGCCAATACTACCCGCACGACGCCAAAAACTTCGGCACCTGGACGAACGACAACTACGGCCCCATTTACATTCCCAAAAAGGGCGCTACGGTAAAAATCAGCCCGGACAATATTGCCCTCTACAGCCGTGTCATCAGCAATTATGAGGAAAACGAGCTACAAATAAAAGGCGGCAAGATCTTCATCAACGGCCAGGAAACGGACAGCTACACCTTCAAAATGGACTACTACTGGATGATGGGCGACAACCGCCACAACTCCGAAGACAGCCGGGTATGGGGCTTCGTGCCGCACAACCACATCGTCGGCAAGCCGCTGTTTATCTGGTTTTCTACCAAAAACGGCAACCTGTTCAACGGCATCAACTGGGGCAGGATTTTTTCGTCAGCGAATAAGATGTGATTCAGTTTTCAGTCCACAGTCTCCAGTCCACAGTCCACAGTAGAGGTGATCGGACTGCGGACTGTAGACTGTGGACTGAAAACTGAAAACAGCGGACTCAATAAATCACCTTCAACAGCCAGGCCTTTTCCGCTACAGGCTCCGTTTTTTCCACTTCCTCTTTTAAGGCTGCTAAAGCCGCCTTGTCATTGGGTTGTATGGCCAATACCCTTTTGGTAAATTTCAGCAAATTCATGTAAAGCGCCCGGTGGTAGGCACCCAATTCACGGTGGCGGTAGATGAAGTTTTTAAAACTTGTGATGAGCGAGAGGAGCGCTTCTTTTTCGTCTTTTTCAAAATAGATTTTCAGCAACATGCGGCGGGCGTTCAGGTTGTGCATCACGTCGTCGAAGTCGGCCCGTTGCAGCAGTTCCATTGCTTTTTCGTAGTCGGGTTTTTGGAAATAAAAAATAGCCAAATTGTAGTTGAAAGTGCTTTCCCGGTGCTTCGCCTCGATGGATTCCCGGTACTCGTGCAGGAAGTTTTCCACCCAATCAAACTCCTTGAGCAACAGGCCCGCCATCACGATGTTGTTGTAGGTATAGCGGGAAAGGGAGTTGTTTTCCAAAAAAACACCGATGGAAAGCCCTTCCTGGTAGAGGCGGAAAGCTTCTTTCAGATAGGCTGTTTGGCCCGTATTGAAACGCTTGATACAGTAGTTGATGGCAAGCAGGTGCAGGTCTTTTAACTCCTCCACCGGGAAGGCTTTGTAATGTTCTTGCAGCAGTTCCCGCAGCCGGGCAAACCAAGGCTGCGAATTGGCCTCCGTCAGGGCTTTGTAGCAATGGTAATACAGGTTGACGGCAGGCACGTTTTCGTAGCCTCCATTTTCCACATGCGTCAACACCTCGGCCAACATAAGCTGTTGAATATCAGCCTGAAAGACAGTTTGGTAAATGACCGTGGAGCAGGCTTGCCACAGTTTTTGGGCAATAAAAAAAGTGGTCAGTTCCGACGAAAATTCCTGGAAGCTGGTAGTGGAATTCCGGTTTTGGCGGCTGGCAGCGGCCTGTTTTTCAAAATGCAGGCGGTAAGCTTGATAATGGAAATCGGAATTTCTGTAGGCTTGATTTTGCAGCAGGTTTTCAGCAGTCTTTATTTCCTTGTCAAATAGGCGATCGAGGTTGCGGCGGCGCAGTGCCTTGGCCAGCAGCACCTGGCTGGCAACCGGGTCAGCATTTTGTTCCTTGTAAACCAACCAAGCTTTCAGCACTTGGAACAAAAAGGACATGGTATAGTCCAGCTTGGCATTGTCGAAGGCTTCGTCTGGGAAAATAGCCGCAAAAACACTTGCCCTGCTGATGTTTTCCGCCTTTTGAAAAGGGGCGTTTTGGTACAAATAATCGTAAAGCGCTGTCACGTCCTGCCGCTGGTTATAGACGGGCGAGCGCACGAATTTGCCCAATTCCCGTTGTTCCGTTTTTTCAAAGGAAGAGAAGAGTTCTATGAGGCGGCTGTTTTGCATAGAGTGATGTTCAACTGGTTTTTTTATAAACAACCAACCCGGCGAGTGGGGGCTGGCCGGGTTTGTTTTATTAAATGTTGATTGTCAGTTGGTTAATGCTCTCTTCCATTTTTAAAATGCATGTCATCGGGCGGTGCAATTTCGCCTTTTTTGCCTTCTGCCAGTTTCTGGCGGATTTCTTTAACCTTATTTTCTGATAAGCCAGAGATTTCAGCAATGACATTGTCGGACAATTCAGGGCTATGCTCAATGAGGCGGATGGTTACGTCCGTTGCTTTAAGTATTTTTCCTTTCTCCATTCCTTTCTCCATTCCTTCCTTTAAACCTTCTTTTTTTGCTTTTTTTTCTTTGATTTCAAATATTGTCATAACGCTATTTTTTAAAGGTTCCTTGATCTTTTTGACTATTTCTTCCTGCTTTTCGGGTTCAAATTTACCCAATTCAAACAAATAAGTCAAAAGGGAAAAAATAAACTCCCTCCCTTCTTCCGTGCTGCTGTAGTAATCGCCATACACGAAAATATCCCGAAGGTTTTTATCCAGCAAATCGGGCCGGCGGCTATATTTTAGTAAAAGCAGCGAATTGACCAAATAGCCCTGCCTCAATTCCTTGATTTTCTTTTTTGAAAAACGCCCAACATCCACCAAAATATAATCAGAAACCATGACAAATCGCTTCAACGCCTTTGGCAGGGCAGGATAAAAAGCGTGTGGTGGCCTTTTGACCCAACGCTCTTTGCCATGATAAATGACAAATGGGATGACGAGTGTTTTCGGCTCTTTGTTCTTGCGCTCCTGCGTCCGTTTTTCCAGGATGTAACGGTGCAGTTGTTCATAAATGTTGTCCGGTACATAGCTTTTGTGTTCCAACAAGCAAGACAGTGTTATTTCATGCCCCGATTTCACTTTTGCACTGAAAAGTTTGTCGGAAAAGAACTGCTTCAACTCCTTGGTAAGGAAAGTGCCCTCCATGGGCACTATTGATTCAATGTCCAGCAATACCTGAAGCCAGGGCGGGGTCAACTGGTTAAAAAAATCCAGATAGACCGTTCGGTAAGAAAACACCTTCTTGAAAAAAGCGTCGTGCAGCGATTTGCTCATAGCCTGTTTTTTAGCTGCGCTAAAGGTAAACAAATTCCGTAGAGGAGGCTTTTGGCAATTTTTATTTTTTAACAAAAAAAATGCTTCTTAAAGGGCTATTACCTAAAATGATATTTTTGAGAAAAGAATACAGAAATCCATTAACTATTAAGGCATTTTTAATGAAATCTGTAAAAATTAGGATTGAGAAATCCAAAAATTTGTAGTTGATAAAATAGCCGCCTTTCACCACCTTTGGGAAAATTTTGTTAGCAATCCCATTAACTGCTCACGTCAGGAAAGTTTATTGCATGAAAATGGCACCCAAAAAGGCGGCAGCTTATTACCTATCCTTCCATGCGTTGGGGCAATTTTTGATGCCCATCTTTCTCCTATTGGCCGTGCCGTTTTTTGCCCAGGCACAAGGTTGGCAAGTGAAACCTGATTTCAGCAACTACGACTTTGCCCGTGGCGCTTTCCCCACCCCCGATGGCGGCTACATCGTGGCTGGCCATACAGGAGCGACCAACGACCTGCACGACGCTTATCTCCTCAAACTCGACCCCTTCGGCCAAGAGCAATGGCGGAAGCTGTTCGGCGGTCCTGCCCACGACGAAGTGGACGGATTTGCCCAAACAAACGACGGTGGCTACATACTCGTCGGCAGCACCTTCATGGGCAACAACTCTGATGTGTGGCTGGTAAAAACCGACCACCTCGGCAACATCGAATGGGAAAACACTTACGGCACCACGGCTTTTGAGTTTGGCAGGTCGGTGATACAGACTTCCGATGGCGGCTTTGCCGTAATTGGCCGCAGCGACGATGGAAGCGATGTTGGCATTTTTTTACTAAAAACGGACGGCCTTGGCAATGAGGAATGGAGCAACATTTATGGCGGCCCGGAAGAAGACCAAGGCTGGGGATTGGTGGAGGTGGCTGGGCAGCAAATTGTACTGGTAGGGACGACGGCCAGCCTCGGCGCTGGCATGGAGGATATTTACCTGGCAAAAGTCGGTTTGGATGGCAGCTTCCAGTGGTTCCAGACCTTTGGCGGTGCGGATTCCGACTTGGGCTTTAGCGTACTACAGGCCAGCGACGGGTGCCTGATCGTCGGAGGGGCTACCCGTAGTTTTGGGGCGGGCGATTACGACGTGTATTTGGTAAAAGCCAGCAATGACGGCATTCTCCAATGGTCGCAAACCTTTGGCGGGGCATTTGGCGAATGGGGCGCTTTTGTAAAAGAAATGCCGTCGGGCGGCTACGCCCTCGTCGGTTCGGCGCAGAGTTTCAACAACTTTTTTGACGACATCTACCTGCTACGCACCGATACCGATGGCAATGAAATTTGGCACAACACCTACATCCAGGACAAACGGGATGTACCGCATTCCTTGGAACTGACGCCCGACGAGGGTTTCATCATCGCCGGCCACAGCCGGGTGGACACAAACGGCATTATAGAGACCAGCCAAAGCCTCGTGATGCGGATGAACGCCAACGGGAATCTGTTGAGCAACTACCTGCAAGGCCGCATTTTCCACGACCTCGACCTCGATTGTGAATTTGACCAAAACGAACCCGGCTTCGGTAGCTGGATGCTAAGGGCAAGCAACCCCAACCAAACCTTTTACGGCCTGACGGACAGCGATGGTTTTTACTCCATTTTGACCGATACGGGTACTTACAGTTTACAGCTTATTCCCCCAAACAGCTATTGGCTATCCTGCGAAAACGACCTCTCCCAGGTTTTTGCAAGCACCTTTGATACACTGGGGGCGAGCTTCCCCCTGCAAGCTGCCTACGACTGTCCACAAATGGAGGTGGACGTCGCCACGGGTATCGTTCAACCCTGTAAATCAGCCATTTACGATGTGCGCTTTCGCAACCACGGCACAGTAGCGGCGGCGGGGGCTTATGTTGAAATAACATTGGATGCCAACCTGTCTTTTGTCAGCGCAACAATCCCGGCCATGCCGTTGCCGGGCAATACCTGGCGCTTCGACATTGGGGATTTGGAGCCGGGCGAGGGTGGCCGTTTTGAGATGGAAACCTTCCTGGTTTGCGGTGCGGATTTAGGTAAAACACATTGCCTCTCAGCGCATATTTTCCCCGACGAAAACTGCCTGCCACCCGACCCGCAATGGAACGAATCGAGCATTGAACTAAAAGGCAGTTGCCAGGGTGACTCCGTCCGTTTTGTAGCAAAAAACGTGGGATCGGGCGGCATGAACGAGCCGCAAGCGCTTATCGTGATAGAAGACCAAATCGTGGGGCGGGCCATTGAAATACAGTTGGGATCGGACGACAGCCTCGTGGTGATGCACCCTGCATTTGGCAAGACCATCCGCCTGGAAACCGAGCAGGCCGAGGGGCATCCGGGCCGCAGCCAGCCCAGCGTGGCGGTGGAAGGTTGCAGCCAAAATGTAGGCAACATCAACCTGGGCAACGTCACCATGTTCCCGGAAGACGATGCCGATGCCTTCAAGTCCGACGACTGCCGGGAAAGCGCCGATTATTTGCTGCCCAATGAAAAACTGGCCTTCCCAAAAGGCATTGGCAATCAGCACCTTATCAAACAGGAAACGGACATTGAGTATCTTATTTATTTTAAAAATACCGGCGAAGGCACGGTCTCTCAAGTAGTCGTTCAGGACACGCTCTCGCACTGGCTCGACCTGACGACCCTGCGCCCTGGCAGCGCCAGCCACCCCTACCAAATGGCTATCAGCAACACGGGCATCTTACAGTTTACTTTCGACAATATCCAATTGGCGGACAGCGTGGCCAACGACTCCGTTGCTGATGGTTTTGTAAAATTCCGTGTCAGCCAGTTGCCCGATGTGCCGGTGGACAGCCAAATCCTGAACCGCTCCTGTGTGACCTTCGACTACGCCTCGCCCCAGGCCAAGCCAGCTTATTTCCACACCATCAAAAAACCGGAAGTCATCAGCATTTCAGACGTGAGCCTCTGTACGGGAGGATTATACCAGGGTGTCGCTTACCAAAGCGACACCGCTTTTTTGCAAAGCATAGCACTGCCCAATATTGACAGCCTGCATTTTACCCAAATCACCACCTGGCCCGTCTATGACCTCACTTTTCAAGATTCCACTTGTGCCAATGTGCCGTACTTTTTTTCGGGGCAATGGCTGACCGCTCCTGGCCTCTACGAAGATTCCACCCTCGCCACTACCCTCGGCTGCGACAGCCTGATTACGCTGGAACTTTCCACCATCCCGCTTCTGCAAATTTCGCTGGACACCGCCATTGCCATCGGCTCTTTTTTCCTGGGTCATCAGCTGTTTGCGGATACGTTGCTGGTGGATACGGTTTTCAGTGAGGCTGGGTGTGATACGGTGGTGGTGTGGGGGGTGGATGTGTTTACGAGGACGGAGGAGGAGTTTGAAAAAAGGCTAAACCTGCAAGTTTTTCCAAATCCTGCGAGCGGGGATTTTTTTGTGGAAATGGATTTACCGGAGGCGATGGAGATGCGCATCGAAACGCTGGACATGCTCGGCAGGCGGGCGGCAGTTATTTCAGAAAATGAATTTTTCCAAAAAGGAAACCACCAACTAAAAATAAATTCAAGCACCTGGCCCGCAGGCATTTACCTCCTCCATTTCCAAACAAACGGCCATTCCTTTTCAAAAAAAATCATCAAACAATAGCCCACCATAACACCTTATGCTAATAAAAATCACGGTAAATAATTTTTCTGAAAAAGATTTGTTGGATTCAGGAAACTTTAGAACTTTGCCGCATATAATCCTTTAAACATGAACAAATCCATCCCACTCACCGTGTGCCTTTTGGCACTTTCTACTGTCCTCTTTGGACAATCCACCAACCTGACCACCTTTTCCTCCGGCTACAACTGGCTGACTGGTTTTGAAAAAGCGCCCGGCGACAACCGCCTGTACGTTTTCCAAAAAAATGGGGTCATCACCATCTGCAATCCCGACGGCTCGAAAGAGGCTGCGCCTTTCCTCGACCTCAATGTGAGCGGCCATGTGATGAACGACGGCGAACGGGGCCTGGTCGGCCTGGCTTTTCATCCCAACTACCAGTCAAACGGCTATTTCTACACTTTTTACAGCCGGGCGGGCGATGGTGCCAGCACCATTTCACGCTGGAAACGCAGCGATTCCAATCCAAACACAACGGACCTAACCAGCGAGGGCATTCTGTTGTCCTTTGCACATCCAGGCCAAAACCACGTTGGCGGCTGCATGAAATTTGGCCCCGACGGCTACCTCTACATCGCCACGGGCGATGGCGGCGGTGCGGGCGATCCCAATGGCAATGGCCAAAACCTGCTTTCGTTTGCCGGGAAAATCCTGCGTATTGACGTGGGCAGCAGCGGCGGGCCTTATACCGTGCCTGCCGAAAACCCCTTCGTGGGCGTGCCGAACACTGCCCCGGAAATTTGGGCTTACGGCCTGCGCAACCCCTGGCGCATCAGTTTCGACCGCTGGACGGGCGACCTTTGGATTGCCGACGTGGGCCAGGACGAACGGGAAGAAGTTAATTTTCAACAAGTTGGGAGCGCTGGCGGCCATAATTACGGCTGGTCCTGCAAGGAAGGCACCCTGGATTACAACGCCAACCAATGCTTCACCGGTTCCGTTTATACTTATCCGATTTTTGAATATGGCCATCTTGACGTGCCCATCAGCGGCTGGTGCTATGGCTCTATCACCGGGGGCGTGGTGTACCGGGGCAACCAGTACGCCGACCTGTTTGGCAAGTACATTTTCACTGATTTTTGTTCCAATAAAATATGGGCGCTGTCAAGGGAAGGCGGCAATGTGGATGTGCAGGAAATCGGCGATTTTAGCGATTTCGACTTTAGCGTTTTGGATGAAAACAGCGCTGGCGAGCTCTTCCTGACCGGCCACAATACCAATACTATTTTTCAACTGAAAAGCAATAACTGCGCCCCTGTTGCCTGGATACCTGTGCCGGATACCATTATGCTGGTTGGCGCTTCTATCCAGTTGCCCTTGTACCAGGGCAGCGGTTTTTCCTACCAATGGCGGCTCAATGGAAACCCCATCCCAAACGCCACAGGTACCAGCTTGAACGTAACGGGCCCAGGCACTTATTCGGTTGTAGTGACCAATTTGCAAAACGGCTGCACGAATACATCCAATGCAGTTGTGGTAACATCGCCGGGTTCGATAAACATTGCCGGGCCTTCCACCACCTGTGCCAATTCCGTTTCCGTCTATTCAGTTGGAACAACCCCTGGAGCTACCTATCAATGGATGGCTACGAATGGCACCATCGTCAGCGGGCAAGGAAGTAACAATGTGGCAGTTTTATGGAATTCGGCAGGGCAGGCGGCTTTGTCGCTCAGCGTCACACCTGCTGGCGGTACACCTATGATGGGCCAGCTTTCCGTACAGGTGCAGGCTAATACATTGAGCCTGACTGCTGACTTTAGTGAAAATGTCTGCCCTGGTGAAAGCGATGGGTTTATCGATCTTTCTGTAAGTGGTTTGGGTTCAGGCTTTGTTTATAATTGGTCAAATGGGGCAACATCGCAAGACCTTGCCAACCTGATGGCTGGTACTTACAGCGTGACCGTCACAAGCCTGCAAGGCTGCCAAACTACAGCAAGCTACAACGTCAACGAAGCGCCGCAACCTGTTTACGACCTGCAAGTTTTACCAGAAACCTGCACCGAAATGGGCTCGTTTTTCGGCACAGCCAATAGCCCACAATGTGGTACATGGACGCTGGAAGTATTGCCAGAATTGCCAGCGGGGCCTTACACCGTCACAACAACAGATTGTATAGGATGCTTTCACCTTATTGAGTTTGAGGTATTGAACCAGGTAATAACCATTGACATCGCAGGCTCATTCATGGAACCTACGCCAGGCAACAGCGATGGTTTTATTCAGGTGATTCCCGTCAATGGAACGCCCCCATACAGTTATTTGTGGGAAAACGGCACCATGGAGGACAAGCTCGCCAACATTCCCGCAGGGATTTATACTGCCACTGTCACCGATGCCAATGGCTGCACTGGCATTTTTAGTTTAAACCTGGGCGGGGTGAATGCTGCTCCGCAAGTACAAAATCAATACGGCCTGACCGTTTTCCCCAATCCAACGGGGGGCGAATTCAAGCTGCTGGTACATTTGCCACAAGCCGAAACCATGCAGGTCGGCATGTTCGATGCCACAGGAAAAATGAAGGCTGTCTTGTTGTCCAGCCAAACTTTGCAAGCAGGCGAACAACAGCTGGAACTGAGCCTTGGCGGCAATCCACCAGGTGTCTATTTTTTGAAAGTGGACATTGGCGGGAGCATTTTTTACCGGAAAATAATCGCAAAGGGTTAGGAATCAGGCACTCAAAAAAGATAAGCACCCAATGCGGTGTACCAGTTAGGAGGTAACTTGAAATTGAAGTTACCTCCTAATTTTTTTTCAGCCTCCAACTTCAGTTAGCAGATGCCTTGGAGTTACCGCCTAACTTTTCTTCTTTGCCCCCGTTCCCTTCCAGTTTTGCCAAATATTGCTTGAAAGCCTTGGCGGTCTCCCTTTGTGCGGAGTACATGCCCATGTGGCCGACGGTGGTCAGCAGGTGGATGACGGCAAAGTTGGGCAAATGGGCCATTCGCATGCTGAGGTCGTAGGGGACGGCGGTATCGTGTTTTCCAATAAAAAACAATACAGGGCATGCGATATTTTTCAGTACTGGGGAACGGTCGGGACGGTTGCGCATGGCATGCAGGGAGGCAATAATGGCTTCCGGCGCAAAGTAAGTGGCATTGTGGATGAGCTTGTTCACCTCCATTTGATAGCCCTTTGAATAATCGTAAATGAACAGCGCCGGGATGGTTTGGCGCACGTACAGGATGTGCCCGTTTTTTTTGATAAACTGGATGGCCTTGTCACGTCCTGCCTTTTTTTCTTCCGAGTCGGCAAATGGGTGCGAATGGAACATGCAGAGGCCCAAGAGCTTTTCCGGGTGCTGCTCGGCAAAAGCAAGGCTCACGTAGCCGCCCATGGAGTGGCCGACCAGGATGCATTTCTTAATCTTCAAATGTACAAGCACCGCATCCACGGCCTCGGCCATTTTTTCTATGGTTAAATTTTCCAGCAAATCGGAAAATCCAGAACCCGGCAGGTCAATGCGCAGGTATTGCCGCTGGGGCAGAAAATCGAGCCATTCGTCCCAAAGGCGGCTGTCTTCACAGAAGCCGTGGATAAGTACCACTGGCGTGCCGTTTTTTTCCCCATTGAGGTAGTATGCTATTTTTTTTCCTTGATAATCAAATACTTGCATTAGTTAGGTTTTGTTTGATCGGTGGCCACAAACACTGGAGCCAAAACGCCAAACGGGGCAAATTTCCATGAAAAATACTTTTATGGAAAAGTTTAGAAGCCAATTTCTAATTTTACCCAAACTTATTGAAGTTGGGCAAATTTCAAGGCCAAGCAGCCTTTGGCCATTTAAGGCACAATATTTTAATAGAGCAAATTACTCACAAGGTATTCACAAGGCTTAATGAAAGAAACTACTGATACTTCTCCGCAAACAGCGTTCAAGCGCGTAAAACAGAGTTTGGGCACCATAGGGCAACTTGAGCGTGACCTCAACCTGAAACAGTTGCAAATCAACCGTTTGCTGAACATCACGCAGGCTATCAACAACAATGTAAAAATGTCGGGCCTGTTCGAGATGTACCGCTCCTTCCTGAGCTGGGAAATGGGCGTGAAAAAAATGGCCCTTTTTTATAGAAAAAATGAAAAATGGGAGTGTACGGCCCACATCGGCATTGAAGACAAATTTTTAAAAATGGACATCACAGGCCAGTTGTCCAAATATTCCCGCCTGCAAAACCTTACCGACAGCGACCACCCTTTTGTAAAATTGTTCGACGTCGTTATCCCTGTCAAGCACAAGGATCACCACCTGGCCTACGTCTTCATCGGCGGCTTCAGCGAGGAGGAAGACATGTACAATAAGGTGCAGTTCATCACCACCATTACCAACATCATCACGGTGGCCATTGAAAACAAGCGCCTGTTCAAGCAGCAATTGGAGCAGGAGCGCCTGAAGCGTGAGATGGAACTGGCCAGCGAAATGCAGCAATTGCTCATCCCTGAAAAACTGCCGACAAGCAAGGACTACGAACTGTCCGCCATTTACCGTCCGCACCTTACGGTCGGGGGCGACTATTTTGATTTTGTGGAACACAACAACGGAAAGATCACTTTTTGCATAGCAGACATTGCCGGAAAAGGCGTGGCTGCTGCGCTGCTGATGTCAAATTTCCAGGCCAACTTCCACACCCTGCTCAGCCGCCATACCGATTTGAGGAAATTTGTGATGGAACTGAACGAGGGCGTGCTGCGCATCACCAAGGGCGAACGCTTTATTACTTTTTTTGTGGGGCAATACGACAAGGCCACCCGCCAGTTGAATTACGTGAATGCCGGCCACAACCCGCCAGCGCTCGCCATGGGCGACAAACTGTATCGCCTCAAAGAAGGCAGTACCGTGTTGGGGGCTTTTGACGAACTGCCATTCATCGAAGAAGGCAGCATGAAATTGAACAGCGAGGCACTTATCCTGCTTTTTACAGATGGGCTGACGGAGCTGCAAAACGAAAAAGGCGAGTTTGTGGACCAGGAATTCGGGCAGGATTTTGTACTGAAACACTACCACCTGCCAGCCTCGGAGTTTAACCAAAAAATAATGGAGGAACTGAACCTGTTTAAAGGGCAGGCTAAGTTTCAGGACGACTTTACAGTGCTCACTTGCAAGATATTTTGATGCTTTGGTCTTTAAAAACCCAATTTGAATCTAATAAGACCTTTTTTTTAGAACCCTGACAGTTGCCGCACGTTTTCACTTTAAATTTTTTTAAGCAAGGCAAATTCATACATGAAAGATAAAAATGTAGCGGGAATTTTGGCGCTTTTCCTCGGATGGCTGGGCTTTCACCGTTTTTACTTAGGACAAACGGGCCTGGGCATTGTTTACCTCATTTTCTGCTGGTTCCCCTTGATGTGGATCATAGCGCTCATTGATGCCATCAGCCTTTTTGCAATGGATCAGAACAAGTTTGAAATGAAGTACAACAACCCGCCCAAGTCGGCATGGGGCCAAACGGATTTCGACCGCAGGCCCAGGCACGAGCGCTGGGAAGAACGCAGGAGCTATCGGGAACAACGCAGGGATTACCGTTCAGAAGAACGACACCAAGCCACGGCCCCACCACCGCAAAGAAAGCAGCAAGCAGCCAAGCCAAACCCCTACAAAAACACCGGCCTGGAAAAATTTAAGGACTTCGATTACCTGGGGGCTATTGAAGATTTCAAAAAATCCCTCGAAATTGCACCATCTGACGTCGCCACTCATTTCAACCTGGCCTGCGCATACTCGCTCATCGAAGACGCCGCCAACGCATTCAAACATCTTGACAAGGCAGTTTTGTTAGGCTTCCGTGATTTTCAAAAGATCAAGGAACACCACGCTTTGGCCTATATTCGCATCCAGAAGGAGTTTGACACCTTTGAGGAAAACGGCTATAAGCTGTCGCAGGCCCAGGGGCAACCAGCCGCCAGCGATGACCTGCTGAACAGTCAGCCCGACCTGCTCGACCAATTGACGAAACTGGGCGAGCTGCGGGAAAAGGGTCTTTTGACAGATCGTGAATTTGACGAACAGAAAAAAAAGCTGCTTGGGTAAATATTTGGCAAAAGTTTGTTGAATTTTGCCCGTTTAGCGCATCATATATTTCAGAACAAAGGCGGAACGCCAAATCCTATAATCCCAGTTGGCCTTGATTTTGCAAAACAGGCTTTGACATTTGGAATTCATTTCCCGCTACTGTAACGAAACCGCTAACTGGGAAATGAATCGTTTAAAAATCAGTAGCTGAATTTTAGCGCCTGTTTTTTTAAAACATGAACTAAACACAAACACGAAACTATGGTCGCTGAAAAATTAATATCAACCGCCGTCCTGCCCCTCAGGACTTCCGACACGGGCAAAGAAGCGCTTGCCGTGATGGAGAATTTCAATGTAAGGCACCTCCCCATTGTCAATGACCGTCAATTGTTGGGCCTTATCAGCGAAGAGGATATACTCATTCACAATATCCACGAGCCTATCGGCTCCTTTCAGTTGTCGCTCGTCCGCCCTTCCGTCAAAGAATCCGACCACATCTACGAAGTGATGCGCCTGCTGGCCGAGCACCAGTTGACCGTCATCCCCGTGGTGAACCCGGATGGCGATTATGTGGGCATGGTTTCGCTGGAAGACGTGCTGAACTTTTTTGCCAAAACGGCTGCCTTTAGCGACAATGGCTGCATTGTGGTGCTGGAGTTCCAGCAGCGCAGTTACTCGCTGGCCGAAATCGCCCGGCTGGTGGAAGCGGAAGGCGCTGCGATACTCAGCACTTTCGTCACTTCGCACCCGGAATCTTCCACCGTTGAGGTCACACTGAAAATCAACCGCCAGGACGTCCACGCCATCCTGAACGCCTTTGAGCGTTTTGGTTACGAAATAAAAGCATCCTACAACGAAGAGGAATACCTCGAATCCTTGCAGGTGCGTTTTGATGCACTGATGAGCTACTTGAACGTGTAGGAGTGCTTTTTACTTTTTTACTTTAAAACAAACGGAGCGGCACGGGAAATTTAACCCGTGCCGCTCCGTTTTTGGGCAAGTTTGAACAGAAAAAACATAAAACGCCGAAAATCAGCCCACCCCTATTATTTTTGCTTTTACTCAACAGTTCATAGTTCATCATTCATGGTTCATCGTTCACAAAGCATGGATATTTATAAAAGAAAGTCGAGGTGGAAGGTCTATCTAGCGATTGCCGGGGTCATCATTGTGGCCATTTCGATGCTTTATACAAAATACCTCACGGACAAGTTGGCAGAGGAAGAGCAGAAAAAAGTGGAGCAATTGAAAACGGCCTATGACCAGCTTTCCTATTCGTTCGAAGACGATGCCACTGCCCAATGCGATTTCAGTTTCCACCAGGAATTTTTTGAGTCAAATACCTCTGTGCCCATTATCCTCGTCACGTCGGATGGCTTCATGGAGGGCAAAAACTACGGAATAGAACGGGACACCAATTCCGTTTTTTTAAAAGAAAAAATAGCCGAACTGCAAGCCGCCGGGCAGGTGCCCAAAATCATCTCCTCCCCTTTCGGCGACACGCAGTTGTATTTTGAACACTCCCGCATCCTCACCCTGCTCACTTATTATCCCTTCATCCAATTGGTGCTCATAGCGGCATTTATCGGTTTTGGCTACCTGGGTTTCAGCACCTCACGCCGGGCAGAACAAAACCGGGTTTGGGCGGGCATGGCCAAGGAAACGGCGCACCAGCTTGGTACGCCCATCTCCGGCATCGTGGCCTGGATCGAACATCTGCGCCTGTTGAGGGAAGGCGACGAAGAAGTAGGCGAAGTGCTGGACGAATTGGGCAACGACGTAAAACGCCTGGAGCTTATCGCCGACCGTTTTTCCAAAATTGGCTCCGCACCAGAACTGAAACCCGTCAACATCTACGACGAACTGGAACGCTGCCGGGCCTACATGCAGCGCAGGGCACCCCGCAAGGTGGCGTTCGACTTTCCAAAACCTGCTGAAAATGACCCTATTAGCGTCAATATCAATTCCCACCTCTTTGATTGGGTGATAGAAAACTTGCTCCGCAATGCCCTGGATGCGATGGAGGACAAGGGCAACATCAGCGCTGAAGTTTATGAAGACGATAAATTCGTCTATATAGATTTGAGCGACACGGGCAAGGGCATCCCCGCCAATAAGTTCAAAACTATCTTCCAACCCGGCTATACCACAAAAAAAAGAGGCTGGGGCCTTGGCCTGTCATTAACAAAACGCATTATAGAAGATTACCACTCTGGCAGAATATTTGTCAAAAAATCAGCGCCGAACGAAGGGACAACATTTACCATCCAACTGCCTAAGTAGCCTGTAATAAAGTTGCTGTGGCCAATTTAATGCAAAATTTATGATTCGATGCTATTTGATTTTCGATTGAAAATGCAATCGTAACCCCCCACATGTCGGCCCAGCAGGGCCTTTCGACAATCGTAAATCTTCCTTTTCAGTTCCCTTCGATCAAGCAAAACCATCCACTGAGTTCCCAATTTTGTAACCGGGCGCAAGCCCACATCCCATTGATATGTTTAAAAGATACACCTCCGTTCGAAGGATTTTTTGGGCGGTATTTATACTGGCTTCCTGTCAAGCCTTCGCATTTTCAAACCCATTTTACGATTTTGAAGTCACCGTGCTTGACGAACGGGGCAGTCCCATGTCAGGTGTGAACGTCTTCACCGACGACCAAAAAAAAGTGGCGACCACCACCGATGAAAACGGCAAGGCCATACTCACCGACCTCGGCCACCAGGATCTGGTGAATTTCACCTTCATTGGCTATGTGCCGCTCAAGTTGCCATTTTTCGAAATCAGAAAGCGCAACGGTATCGTCCGAATGGCAAGGGCGGTTACGGAGCTTGCGCAAGTCGTGGTCATTGGACGGCGGGACGACTTGCCCTCGCAGGTACCGTTTACTTTTGACAAAGTCACCAAGGAAGATATTGCCAAATTCGAGTCGCAAACAGCGGCGGACGCCCTTTGGAACAGTGCGGGCGTTTTTGTGCAAAAAACCCAAATGGGCGGAGGTAGCCCAGTGCTGCGGGGCTTTGAGGCCAACCGGGTACTGCTCGTGGTGGATGGTGTGCGGATGAATACGGGCATTTACCGAAGCGGCCACCTGCAAAATTCCATCACCATTGACAATGCCATGCTGGAGCGCACGGAGGTCATCATGGGGCCAGGCTCGCTGCTGTACGGCAGCGATGCGCTTGGCGGCGTCATCCATTTCCGCTCCCGTGATCCGCAGTTGAGTTTTGATGAAACGCCCGGCAGCTACAACATGCAGGGCAACCTTTATACCCGCTACGCCTCGGCCAACAGGGAAAAATCCGTCCACGCCGATGTGAACTATGGCCGCAGAAATTGGGCTTCGCTGACCAGCCTGACTTACACGGACTACGACAATTTGCGGGCAGGTGCCAACCGCCCCGACGGTTACGAGGATTTTGGAAAACGCAGCTATTACGTGGAGCGGGTGGGCAATGGCGACCAGGTATTGGAAAACCCCGACTACAACCTCCAGGTCGGCACCGCTTATGCCCAAATTGACATTTTGCAAAAAATAAAATTCCAGCCCAACCGCAATTTTTACACCGTGCTGAACTTCCAGCACTCCACCAGTACGGACATTCCCCGCTACGACTTTTTGACAGAACTGACCAACCCCGCCGACCCGACCAGCTTTCGCTATGCAGAATGGTTTTACGGTCCGCAGCGCCGCTTGATGGCTTCTTTGAAATCCCGTTTTTCAAAAAAGACCCCGATATACGACCGGGCGACCCTTATCGCAGCCTTTCAACGGGTTCACGAAAACCGCTTGAACCGCATCCTACACAAGAGCCAGCGGATTTTCCAACTGGAAAACGTGTATGCCTATTCGCTCACCGCTGATTTTGACAAAAACCTGAGCGAGTCGGGCCGTTCCAAACTGATGTACGGCCTTGACGGCAATTTTAATAAAGTATATTCCGAGTCGGGCCGGGTGAAAATCAACGACGAGTCGCTGACGAAAAATGCCCTTTCCCGCTACCCAGCCAACAACGACGTGCTGAGCTTGGCGGCTTACACCAATTATCAATGGCAGACTGCCGATACGGCCTTTACCGTCAGCGCAGGGCTTCGCTACAATTGGGTAAAACTCCATTCGGTCTTTTCCGCCGATAGTATCATCGTTTGGCCAGCCAATTTCCTTGACCCAGGCACTACCGCCACCAATAGCGACCTGACCTGGTCGTTGGGCGCTACCTGGCGCTCGCCAAAAGGCACGGAAGTGAGGGCTTTGGCTTCCAAAGCTTTCCGCTCACCCAATATTGACGACTATTCGCAGTTCCGCCCCCGCAACAACTTCATTTCCATCCCCAACCCCGACCTGCAACCGGAGCGCTCCTATAATGGCGAACTTTCCCTGGGCCATGAAATTGGAAGGAACAAAACCCAGGGCCTGCGCATCCGCCTTGACCTGACTGGCTATTATACATTGGTGAAGGGCCTGATGACCCGCCGTGCCTTTGACCTGCCCGAGGGCGGAAACCTAGTGGAAGTGGACGGCCAACTTTACGAAACCCGTGCAAACGTGAATGCCAACAAGGGCATTATCTATGGTTGGGAAGGCAGGCTACAAGGCCGTTTGGGCAAAAACTGGGAACTGGAATCAAGCCTCAGTTTTGTACATGGCGATGCTTCTTTGGAAGCAAAAGATGAACTGGGCAATGTTATTTTTGATACCCTGGCTCCGATTGACCACATCCCGCCCATGCACGGTTTTACCAGCCTTACTTTTCAAACGGATAAATTCAGGCTCTCGGCAGTGGCCCGCTACCAGGCCCAGAAGCCCATTGAACGCTACGGCGCTTCGGGTGTCACCTTGGATGCTGAAGGCAATGCCATCTTGGATCGCAGCGGCACGGAAGACAACCTCGAGTATAGCTATTACCGCATTGAGGAAAATGGAAAAGCCGTGTATGACGGCACTCTTGCCTGGACGACCTGGAACGCTTATGGCTCATACAATCTGACAAAATGGCTGACTGTGAACATGGCCGTTGAAAATATCCTCGACTCGCACTACCGACCTTTCTCGTCGGGCGTGAGCGCAGCGGGAAGGAATTTCATCGTGTCGCTCCGGGTGAATTTGAGCAAGTAATCATTCAGGTTGATGAGGGTTGATAAAAGGTTGATAGGGTTGATAATCCTTCTGCCAATTTCAAAATTGAATTTTTCAATATTTTAAAAAATGAAAAAACTAATCTATCTTTTATTTCTGATAACTATCGCCTCTTGCGAGGAAGACAATATACTCGGCCCATCGGCTACCGTGAACCTGAACCTTCACGCCAATTTCGACGGCGAACCGCTCGTGCTTGGAAAAACCTACACCTATCCAGATGGGCGAAAAATCAAATTCGAAGAATTCAGCTTTTTTATTGCGGGCGTCACCCTGCAAGAAGCCGAAACCGACGACGAACTGGACTTGCTGGAGGTGGGCCTGGCCGACTTTTCGGGAAGTACTTCCGAGGCAAAACCTGCGACATTTTCCATCCGCTCGGTGCCGGCTGTGAAATATGACGCTATCCGCCTGAGCATTGGTGTGCCTTCCAAACTTAACAAATCTTCTATCCTCGACTACGGGCTTGGCCACCCTGTGAGGCAGGCGTATGACACCCATTTTTGGCAAGACGGCGGCAGTTTTTATTTTATGAAACTGGACGGCGTTTACGACTCCAATGGCGACGGCACACTTGATGCCAACGCTGGCGACAGTTCCTTTGAACACTATCCCGTGAAAAATACCAACTTCACCACCTTCACTGTCGAAAAGGAATTCACCGTGGAAGACGGGAAGCCCTTCGACCTTGACCTGGAAGTGGACATTTTGAAACTATACGAAGAAGCCGCCACCAGCACAGCGCTTGATTTTTCAAAAGCCGAAAACCTGTCCACTATTAATCCACTGAATGAAGAACTTTCAGCATTTTTAATGGGGAATTTCAAACGGGCGCTGAAGGCGGAGTAAGGAACAGGCAATTTTTATTTATTTTTGGGGAAACATTAAGCACCATGACTTTGCAGATTCCTGAAAATGTTTCCAATAAAATAAACCTGAGTGAAAGCGAGCTATTGCTTGAATTGAGCGTACAACTTTATCAGCGCCAAATTTTATCGCTTAGAAGTTCAGCAGAAATGGCGGGCATCTCATGGGTTCGATTTGAGGAAATTCTAAGCGAAAGGGAAATCGCCATGCACTATGATGCTGTGGACTTGAAAAAAGAATTGGAAAATCTAAAGAACCTCTGAGATGCTCGTTGTTAGCGACACTTCGGTTTTGAGCGGCCTGATAAAAATCGGGCATCTTGAGTTGCTCGAAAAAGTTTTTGCTGAAATTATCATACCTATCAAAGTTTACCAGGAATTAAAAGATCTCTCACAATTTGGTTATGACCTTGCCGTAGTATATTCTGCAACCTGGATTAAAATAAAAAGGCCAAACAACTTGTTTTTGGTTGAAAAGTTATCCACTAACATCAACCTTGGCGAAGCTGAAGCAATTGTTCTGGCTTTAGAGTTGAAAGCTGATTTGATTCTTATGGACGAAAAGTTGGGCAGGGAAGTGGCTGAAAGTCAAGGTTTGAAAGTCACCGGTTTAATTGGTATTTTGATAAAGGCTAAATCATTGGGCTTGATTCAATTGATCAAACCCTTTTTGGATAATTTGATCAAAGTAAATTTCAGGATTGGCAAAACGCTTTATGACTCCGCCCTACAATTGGCCAACGAGCATGATTAATTTTTCATCGCTCGTATCTTTGCCCCTCAATCTCAAGCCATGCCCTTCAAGTCCCGCCTACTCAAGCCTATCGCCCGCCTCATCGCCTGCAACATAGAGCGGTGGAGCGCCGATGCCGTCGGGGCGCAGCAGCAGGTTTTTCATCATTTGATAAAAAAAGGAAGCCGCACGGCTTTCGGCGAAGCGCATGGTTTTGACAAAATAAAAAGCCACGAAGCCTTCCGGGCGCAAGTGCCAATAAGGGACTATGAAGCCCTCCGACCTTGGATTGACCGCATCAAAGCGGGCGAAAAAAATGTGCTCTGGCCGGGCCGCCCCAAATATTTCGCAAAAACCTCCGGCACCACTTCCGGCGTGAAGTACATCCCGCTTACCCGTGACTCCATGCCCAACCATTTCGGCACGGCCCGCAATGCGCTGTTCAACTATTACGCCCGCACAGGCAAGGGCCATTTTTTGGATGGAAAAATGATCTTCCTGTCTGGCAGCCCCGAATTGGAAACAATCGGCGGCATCCCTACCGGGCGGCTCTCCGGCATCGTCAACCACGAGGTTCCAAGTTGGCTGCGCAGCAACCAGTTGCCCAGCTACCCGACCAACTGCATCGAAGATTGGGAAACCAAACTGGACGCCATCGTGGGTGAAACACTGGGCCAGGACATGCGCCTTATCAGCGGCATACCGCCTTGGGTGCAGATGTATTACGAGCGGTTGCTGGAACGCAGCGGCCAGCGTTTCATCAAAGATATTTTCCCAAATTTCAGCGTGTTCGTGTACGGCGGCGTAAACTTTGAGCCTTACCGGGCCAGCCTCGAAGCACTCGTCGGCCAGCGCATTGACAGCGTGGAGACTTACCCGGCCAGCGAGGGATTCATCGCATTTCAGGACAGCCAAACAGAACCGGGCCTGTTGCTCAATGCCCATTCGGGCATCTTTTTCGAGTTCGTTCTGCACGAAGAGGTTTTTAATGAAAACCCAAGCCGACTCGGCCTCGGTGAGGTGGAACTGGGCGTCAATTATGCGCTCATCATCAACAACAACGCCGGGCTCTGGGGCTACGACCTTGGCGACATGGTGCAGTTTGTTTCAAAAAATCCCTACCGTATCGTCGTGAGCGGGCGGGTGAAACATTTCATCTCGGCCTTCGGCGAACATGTGATCGGCAAAGAGGTGGACGAGGCCATGCTCGCCGCTTCAAAGGCGATGGGTGTGACCGTGGTCGAATTCACAGTGGCCCCGCAGGTGTCGCCGCCGGAGGGCGGGCTGCCCTACCACGAGTGGTTGGTGGAGTTTGATAAAATGCCCGACGACCTGAATCGCTTTGCCCAGGCGCTCAACGAACAAATGGTTCGGCAGAACATTTATTATGAGGATTTGATAAAGGGAAATATCATCTGCCCATTGAAAATCACGCCTTTGCAAAAAGATGCCTTTCGGCATTATATGAAGTCGCAGGGAAAACTCGGCGGCCAGAACAAAGTGCCACGGCTGGCGAATGACCGAAAGATTGTGGAGGGGTTGACAGGCTTCAGTTGACAGTCCGCAGTCTTCTGTCTTCAGTCTGTAGTATGCGGGGCGTAAAACCAAAACCTTTTAGAATAACGTGAGGTTTGGATTAGAATCTTTGTAAGTAATTGATAATCAATTTTTTTTGAAAAAATTGATGACGGAACGAATGAAAACGGAATCTATCGGGAGGGCGGGTTATCAAACCCGCCAGTTACGGAACAGGCGGGTTTGATAACCCGCCATTAC
>JBGSKQ010000029.1:0-40137 GCA_041741095.1 Saprospiraceae bacterium | reverse complement strand
CGGCTGGCAGTTGTCGTAGCTGCCGTCGTCAAGGCTCTCTGCGTACAGCTTCGAGCAGCTCTCGCCGGGGTTCAGCCCGTTGTTGATGATGCTCACCTCCGTTATCTCGTCGCACACCGCCACCGGCGGCACACGGTCGCGCAGCGTGGCCGTCACGTCGTAGAAGGCCTGGTTGCCGCAGCCGTCGACCGCATAGTAGCGGATGCGGTACTGGGCGGGAAGGCCGTTCTGGTACAGCGGGATGTTCGACACTACACCGCCGTTCGATGGGATGCTTGCCAATTGAATTCCGCTTAGTGTCCAGATTTCTGTGGTGTAGCCGGCGGTGCCGGAGCAGTTGTCGCCCATGTCCACTGCAGGTGGCACGTTGAAGTTGCCCTTGCAGGTGCCGTGAGGCGAGCCAGGAGGGGCGCTTGCGCTATACACGTTGATATTGATGCTCGTCGTGAAGGTGAACGAGCGCAGCTTCAGTTTCACCGAAGGTGGCACTTGGATGACGTCTTCGATCACCGTCCATGCAGTGACGTTTCCGTTTACAATTGTAACAGTCAGCGTGTCGCCGATGTTGTAGGATGTCTGCGTCACCGTGATGTTGGTGTTCGCACCGTTCACGACAAGCGGGCCGAGGGCGCCGATGGTGTAAACCTGGTGGAAAGTATCTTCAACCACGGATTTCAGTTGCGGTGCCTCGATGTCAGCCACTTTCACAATTTGGTTAACCTCTGCTACTGCTACTGGGTTTGCACACCAGTCAATCAGTGTCCAGGTCCTCACGATCTTGAAGGTACCGGGGCAGATGTTCACCACGAGGTCTTCGTACTCTGTGCCGATGCCGCAGATGGCCTGCAGCGGCTTGCCGCCCACGAGGGGGATGCCGGAGCCGCTCAGCTCGAGCACGTCTGCGTCGTCAAGGCCGCTGTTCGGGCCGGGGAATGCGTTCGACGTGATCACGGAGCCTGGGCAGCCGTTGCCGCCGTTGGCAACGTTGGTGCTGTTCACGCTGGCATGGTCCTGTGAGGAGGATGCGTTGCTGATGTCGTCGTCGTCGCAGTCTGGGTTCAGGTTAACGTCTATGATCTCCGTGAGCGGGTCCGTGTCCGTGATGTACGGGTGCAGCGGAGTGGGCTCGATGATGTTCGGGTATGCGTTGTACTGGTCGCAGGTCCAGAGGATATCTTCTGGAGCTTCTACGTCATCAATAGTTGGGCGCTCCAGCGTGATGGTCTGCTGGCAGGTGGCGCTGTTGCCGCTTGCGTCAGTGGCTGTCCACGTCCTCAATACGGTTTGGGCAGGGCCGTTGCAGGCACCATTGGTGGTGTTGTCAACATAATCAAGCGTCACGGCGCTACAGTTGTCGGAATATTCCGGGAAGAATACGCCGGCCTGGCCGAGGTAAGTCAGCTCAAGTGTCCAGAAGTTAAGTACACCTGCATCACCGCCTACGTTGTCCCTAATCTTAATGGTCCAGTCACCGTTGCCGTTGATACCATCATAGATATCGAGGAATTCGCCTGGATTGCCAATGCAAGCCGTTGGCTGCAGGGTCTGGCCATTGGTGAAGTCGGTGCAGAGGCCGCCGCAAAGAGCAGCTTCGTCGTCGAACTTGGCAATGATGTTGTCATCTGCGCAACCACCATTGATCAAGAAAATAGTTCCTTCCGTACCATCTGGGCCTTCAAGGAGTATGTTCACGTCGCCGATCCAGGTATGTGTGATATTCACTTCCAGGTTGACATCAATGATGGTGCCTGGGTTGCCAAGATCCAAAGTCTGCGTTGTTTCAACCGTCGAATTGTCAATGATTTGTAGAGCAGGGCTCTGTGTAAACTCTTTCGTGATCTCGATGATGTCGGCAGTCGCCGGGTCAATCGGAGTCAGGTCTTCCGTACATGCAACCGTTTGGTCGGTACAGATGATGAAGGTCGGAGGCAATTTGTCCTCTACGTGAATAGTGCCCCAGCAGAAGTTGCCGGTCACGTTGTCCGTCACCTTCACCGTGATCGTCTTGCCGATGTGGCTGGCGTTCACGATACCAGGCTGCATGCCGCCAGTTGGCGTCAAGAGGTTAACTGTGTAGCGGGTCAGGTAGCAGCCATAGGGGCCACCTTCCAGGATTTGGTCGGCGTTCAAGGTATCAACGCAGTCTTCGCTCAGGGAAACCTGTACGTTGTCGTTGCACACCAAGGTATTGGTTGGAGTAGGATATTCAACAACAGTTACATCAAAGCAGCAAGTAGCCAAGTTGCCAGCTACGTCAACAGCTTCGAAACAGTTGGTAGTGGTACCTACCGGGAATTCGGAGCCAGAAGGCAGACCTGAAGTTTGTGCAGGCGGTGGAGCCTGAACAAGGCCAACTACGTTGAATGCCAAAGAAAGATTTGCGAAACCTATAGAAGCAAAAGTTCCATAGTCAGCCAAACCGCAGGCAGCAGAAGCAAGGTAGGAAGGCGTACCAGGAAGGTCTGGAGCAAGGATGTTACCCATTGAGAAGTTACCTGTCTCAGAGATAATTTCAACAAAGTAGAAAACACCAGCAGGAATATCTACTGGAGTAGGGAAGTTAACAGGTACATAAGTAGTAAATACGGCTGGCATGTTCATGGCGAATGGAGCCATGAGCGGAACCAGGTTAGCATTGCCCGCAGCAGGGGCAGTACCTGAAGACAACTGATAAACACGGAAAGTGTAAGGACCGCCCGTAGCACGGATACCAACCTGGAGGCCAGTAATCGTGATAGCATCGGAAGTAGGGCCTCCGAACACACGGCCAAATTTCGTCTGGGCAAAACCGCAGTTCAGCGATTGGCCAGCGTCAATTGCCTGCGTTGGACTGAGCGATGGTGGGTTCTGCGTAATGATAGAAGGAACCACCAAAGGACAGTTGTCCGTAACAGTTGGGAATGTATAGTTTACAAAAGCGGTGCATTCACCAGCATCCAAGTTGATGAAAACATCAGATGGGCAAGTGATCACTGGTGGGATTGCATCCACAACAGTTACTGCCTGCGTAGCAGTGCGTACCTGTGCGCAGGAGTTGGTAGCCCTCCATGTAATAGTATAGGTACCAGAAGGCAGGCCAGGAATAGTGCCACCCGGAGTAGCTGGCTGAAATGCACCTGCATTGATACGATATTCAAGCACCAAACCTGTGCAATCACCC
Source organism: Saprospiraceae bacterium (assembly GCA_041741095.1). Lineage (GTDB taxonomy): Bacteria > Bacteroidota > Bacteroidia > Chitinophagales > Saprospiraceae > UBA6168. Next base: position 36,977 of record JBGSKQ010000029.1, on the reverse strand, counting down.
GTAGTAGCCGGAACAGCAATCGGGTTGCTTGAACAGTTGTCCACAGCGGTGGAAAGGTTCAACGCTGGCAATACCGGAGCACCTACAAAGGTACATGCAGGAACGGCACCACCGGCAAAGGTGATGGACCAGTTCAACATGGTACCGCTGTCGCCTCCGACGTTGTCAAAAAATCTAAGGCTCCAGTTACCATCGGCGTTACCGGCAGTAAAAGTGTTGGCAAAAGTAAAGGTGCCAACTGCGCCACCCACAGGAGCACAAATCGCAGCGTTTTGGCTACCTTCAGGACGGAAACTGCCCGTAAAAGGAGCAGCACCGGCAGTGATGAAAGTAGCAGCACCATCGGTGAAGGTGGTATTGGTATAGTTGTCTGCGGAACCACCATTACCTGTGGACAATTCGAGAACTTGTCCGCCTGGTGATTGCAGGTAAATGTCCACATCGCCGTCCCAAGTGTGCGTAAAGTTAACGTTCACACTTTGAACAACAACGCCGCCACCCAAGTTACCCACACAAGAAACTGGGGCAAGGAAAGTAGTGCCGCCCGTGGTTTGCGGGTCAACAAAACAGTTTCCAGTACCCGTGCTGGGAATTGAGCTATTACCGGCCGTGTTGGTGGTATTTCCCTGAAAAGTTGCCTGAGCATTTGACCAAACTAAGGCCATTGCCACCAACAAAACAGTGAAAACCATCTCCAGCTTTGGTAAAAAACTTTGAACAGTAAAGTTCGTTTTTTTCATGAGATGAATTTGTTAAGTTAAAGGTTGTAAAATTTAGGTTTTAGCTTAAATTGAAAGTACAATTAAGCGTGCAGCAGAGCGATGGCATCCTGACGCAGGATTTGCAAAGCATTGGCAGGGACGCCTTTGAAGGCCATCGTCTTCAATGCTTCGATAATAGCCTGGTCAACGGACATTTGCCCTTTGAGCAATTCGTCGATGCGTGACAGGTATTCATACCTGTTCAATACCGCAGTGTACAGAGCAGAACCAGGTTGCAATGTTTTTAACTGGTTCACCTTGATGTCCGTCATGGCAGCCATCAACACCGTTTGCGCAGCAATCGGGTTCATAAATGGCCCTTGCGGCTGAGCATAAATGCCACTCTTTGCAAAAGCGCCTTGGGTGGTAGTACCTACCGCTGCGCTGGTGCTCTGGCCGTTAACCTGGCCAAATCCCAGCAACAAAAACCCAAGTGCCATTGAAAGCGTCATCAAGAAATTCTTGAGATTCACTTTTTTCATGAGATTAGAATTTTTTTGTATTAAAAAATTGAGTTTAGAAAATTGCATTTCAGGATTCCTCAAAAAGAAAAAGGCATTAGCTGCTGCCGATAGCAACAGGCCAATGCCTAGTTCATTAAGAAGAGTATTGTGTAAGATTCGTTTCAACGAGATTATAATTTGTTAAGGGTCAAAGCCCGTTTTTAATGCTTGCAAGGCGAAAAACTCCTTGCGTCTATGTTAATGGTTAAAGAATATCCTAGCTAACAAATTGTGACTTACCGATGTACGCTGGCAGATAGATAAGACAGAAAATACCCAAAAAACTAACTGCGCCGTTGGAGGCGAGTGTTTTGATTAGATGTCCAGAATCGGTTAAGGGAAGCAGAATGGAAGAAAAAAAGCGGGGTTTGGATTATAATCTGCTTAAAAACCTATTAAAAAAATGTTCACTTTTTAAAGCTTGGCAAAGATAGCTCCACATTTTTCCTTACGACATACCCATTTGAAGGTATTTAATAAATTGTAATTTAACTTAACGATGGAACTACCATTCAGACTGCAAAGTAGAATTAGTTTGGTGAAATTTCCAAACCTCTACTATATATATTGATAAAAAACACAACTCAGACGTTGTTTTGGCTGTTTACAAACAACTTACAAACCCATTCGTTTTACTGCGGGAAAGAAAAAACTTTAGGCGCAAAATACTCCGGCAGGTCTTTGCCTTCCGTTATCCTGATAAATTTGTTGATCTCCAAGTCTTTGTAAACGCTTTTAGTTTTAGCCGCATTGGGCCACTGTACCTCCACCTCCTTTATGCTAACAGCATCATCGAGCCCCACTTCCAATTGCAGGCTGTTGCTGCCAAAACTGCTTCCGGTTGACACCGTGTTGTAAATAGAGCGCTCCAGACCTTCTTTGTTGATAGTGGTAATTTTTACCCTCGCCCCGATGGCGCAGCGGTTGGAGGTTGTGCCTTCCAGTTTTAGCGTCACCCAACTTTTTTGGTTGCCGATAGGATTCAGGAAAAAAACATCGCCGAAAACGTCGCCTTCCAAAGCCCCCCCGATGATAGAGAAAATATCCTGGTCGCCGTCGTTGTCGAAATCGCCAAAACCGACGCCATGCCCTTTTTGGATATGCCCAAATCCACCCGCTGTGGTGACATCCTGGAAAGTTTTCCCCTTGTTGTTCCTGAACATTTTGTTCGGCACGATGGCAGTCAAGCCGGGGGCGCCCGTGCCTACATAGCAGTCGAGCCAGCCATCGTTGTCGAGGTCGCCATAGTTGGAGCCCATGGCAAACATGGCTTCGTCCAATCCAGCAGATTTATAAATGTCCTTAAAAGCGCCGTTGTGTGTATTAATATATAAATGTGGGTTGCCGCCGGCAAACTGACCTTTGTAGTTGAGTGCGGCTAAGTGGGCAGCCGTTTTGCCTTCCGGCACACCAAAACCTGCGGCAAAAATGTCCTCCCAACCATCGTTGTTGAAATCGAACATCCAGCATGGGAAGCCGACGATGGGTGCAGTAACCCCTGCTTTATTGGCGACATCCCGGAAGGTAACGACCCCATTGGCAGCAGGGCCATTGTTCATCAACAAAAGGTTGGGCGTGTTGAGTGTATTGATATACAGGTCTTGCCACCCGTCGTTGTTGACATCTCCGGCAGCGCAGCCCTTTATGTATCCAATCATTCCTCCCAAACCAGTCTCATTGATTAGATTGGTGAAAGTGCCGTTTTTGTTATTGAAATAAAACTCGCAAGGATGGGAAAAACCCTGCCCCGATTCATTGCTTACAAACAAGTCCAGCCAACCATCATTGTTGAAATCAGCCCAGGCAGCACTTTGTGTGGGTGCGTAGGCCAGCATCCCCGCCTCAATGGTTACGTCAGAAAAGGTGCCGTCGCCATTGTTCCTGAGCAATGAGTTGGGCAAATTGCCGCTCGCTTCGTACCAGGCACCCCGCATAACAAACACATCCACAAAGCCGTCGTTGTTGTAGTCGGCGTGGTTGGTATTCAGGCCACCAGTCAAGCCTGTCAAGCCAGCCTCTGTAGTTTTTTCTGCGAAGCTTCCGTCGCCGTTGTTGATGTAAAAACGCAACTGATCCTTGGCGCCCCATGAGGAAGCGATGATGTCCAGCAGGCCGTCGTTGTTAAAATCCTCTACACATTCGCCTCCCGATAAGCCGACATTGCTCACCCCTATTTTTTCTGCTATGTTTTTAAAAACTGGCAACTTGTAATCCGATTCAAAGGAAGACGGCGGAATGAGCAGTTTCTTGGGCACTTTTTGCGGGTATTCGCCGAGGGTCATATAGGCGAAGTTTAGCATCCACACGGATTCGTAATCTTCAGGATTTTCTTCCAACATAGATTCATAAATCTTGATGGCGCTCCTGCTGCTTTCTGTCAAAGTGTAAATTCCTTTACCCTGAATGGGCATCAGGCAGGTTTCGTCGTTGGTGCGCTCAATGCAATTGCCGGTTTCGCCAAGCCGCATATAGGAAAGGGCGAGGAGTTTTTTTACCTGGTAAGTATATTCGCCGCTATTGGGGGATTTTTGCAACAAAGCCAGCAACTTTTCAAACTCCCCGATGGCCTGTTCATTTTTGCCAGCACCGAGTAGTTCGTAAGCGTATTGCAGGTTGGCCACAAATTTTTGCTGGGGATCAGCCAGATTTTCCATCTGCGCCTTGAAGTTCTCGGCACGTAGGCTGTTGGAATAAAATGCAGCCTTCATGGGGTCAATTTTGGCATAAGCTTCCTGCAGGAGCTTTACCATTTGGGCAGTTCCTTCGTCTTGTCCCTTGCTCAACGGCTGATCCACGGGTGCGGATCCACCACCGCCACAACTCATGAAAACAAGGATAACTAACTGAAAAACAATAAATTGGAGGGTATATTTTTTCATTGTAAAAAATAATAAAGCAAACCTGCAATACAAACTTACAATAGCTATGCCTTATCGTTTGCAGGAAAACGCTTGGGGTGCCAAAAGTAGGGTTTTTGATAATTTGCCCAAAAAAAACCAGTTTTGACCAAAGTTATCCAACCCATAAAAAATCAAGTTGTCAACTCAAAATCGCCAGTATTTCCCGATCAAGTTGTTGTGCATTGGCCGCAGCAAATTGTTTGGATATGGTAAAGTACACCGTGGCACCCTCCCCTTCCCTCGATTCGATCCAAATAGATCCGGCGTGGTTCTGCACTACTTTTTTGCAAATGGCCAAGCCAATGCCGGTGCCCTCGTAAGTTGAGCGCTTGTGGAGGCGCTGGAAAATCACAAATACTTTGTCCAGATATTCTTCCGGCACTCCAATACCATTGTCTTTTACCCAAAACAAATGAGTGTCGGGCCGCTCAGAATGGCCAATAATCACGTGGGCAGGCAACTCACCTTTGAATTTCAGGCTATTGGAAACCAAGTTTTGAAAAAGCTGTACCAACTGGGATCTGCTGGCATGGATAGTGGGCAGGTCACTAACCAATATTTCGCCTTCGCTTTTTTCGATTTGCCCCCGCAAGTTGAAACAAACCGATTCCAGCACTGTGTTCAGGTCAACTATATCCATTTCCATCGTCTTCTTTAGCCTCGAAAGAGCCAGCAAATCGTCCAATAAATTGGACATCCTTTTGACGCCATCCACCACAAATCCATAGTATTCCTGCGATGTTTCATCAAAATGGGCCTGATGGCGCTTGTATAAAAGCTGAGTGAAACTCCCTACCGTCCTCAAAGGCTCTTTTAGGTCGTGGGAAGCGACGTAAGCAAACTGTTCCAATTCTTCGTTGCTTGCCATCAATTGTCTTTGCACTGTTTCTTTTTCCTTAATTTCATTTTGGAGGAAGAGGTTCGATTGCTGCAAATCGGCTGCTTGCTGTTCGATTTGGGCTTTTTGTTCCTGAAGCGCAGCACTATGTTCTTGAATAGAGCTGATCAACTGGTTAATCTTTGAATCGTACCGCAGGTTGTGCTCTGCAAACTCCCGAAGGGTCACGAAAATATTGAGGAAAATAAAAACGGTATGAAAAAAACCCAAGGCGACCGAGTCCTGGCCTCGAAAAAATGGTTGGTAAGTTGTTGAAATATATAAAACCGCTATAAAGAGCGGAATATGCACGAATAGCAAAAACAAATGCTGCCTGGCCGAATGGAAAATCACCAGTCCCAATGTAAAGGTTGCCAATAAATACAACAGCGTGTTGGCCATTGCCCCAAACAAGGTTGTTGATGCCACAGAAGCAAGCATCGGAAACAAAATAGCAAGCACTTTCGCCTGCGTGTACCGACTCCGGTATTGCGCAAAGAATGCAATGGAAAGGAAAACGGATGTTGTAAATGCAATTATTGACCGCAGGCCATAGCCCCATAGCAATTCAACCATGCCGATGCAAACAGACGAAAAAATCAGTACGGAAACAGCTTGGTTGGTAAAAATTATATCCCTCTTTTCCGAAAACTCCTGGCCAGGCCTTACCCCTAGCGTAAAGATTGCCCTTAACGTGTTTTTGAAGCTTATCATAATCAATGATAAAAAAGTGAAATCAGGGAAACTTGAGGAATGTGGTGTGTGAGAGGAAGGTTTATAGAAAATATTAGGACGGCCTCAGGCAATAACCGTGCAATAACTGTTTATTTCAAGATCATTTTTTCACAACAATATAAATACCTGACAAGCTTTAAATAAATCTTAAATACGCTGCCCTTTCCAAAATAACCCTTTGATTTGCGGAGATGGCAGATTGAAATTCCATTTGCAACTATCTGTCATCCATTGTAAAACCAAAGAAACAGATATGCATTGGATTGATTGGATGGTTATGTTCACCGTGCTCACCGGCATCATCGCCTACGGTGTATGGAAAACACGCAGCGTCAACAGCGTAAAAAGTTACTTGATGGGAGACCGTGAACTGCACTGGTGGACCATCGGACTTTCCGTGATGGCCACCCAAGCCAGCGCCATCACCTTCCTCTCCACCCCCGGCCAAGCCTACGACGATGGGATGCGTTTTGTGCAGTTTTACCTGGGCATGCCCATCGCCATGATCCTGCTCGTTTTGTTCGTTTTACCTATTTATTACCGACTGAACGTCTATACGGCATACGAGTACCTGGAAGGGCGCTTCGACCTAAAAACCCGTACCCTGGCTGCTATTTTGTTTTTGTTTTCAAGGGGGATGGCGGCAGGTTTTACCATATCGGCGCCCAGCATCGTACTGGCCAGCATCATGGGCTGGAACCTGCAATGGACCATCATCCTGACGGGCAGCGCTGTCACTTTTTACACCGTCTTTGGTGGCACAAAAGCAGTGAGTGTCACGCAGCAACAGCAAATGCTGGTGATATTATTGGGCTTGGTATGCACCGCTTTTCTCATTGTGGGGAAATTTCCATCGGATATTTCGTTCCCAGAAGCTGTCGGTGTGGCCAAGGTGATGGGCAAAATGGACATCCTGGATTTTGATTTCGACTGGGCCAACCGCTACAATGTCTGGTCGGGGCTGATAGCATCCACGTTTTTGTTCCTCTCCTATTTTGGCACCGATCAGTCGCAGGTGCAGCGGTACTTGTCTGGCAGGTCATTGAAGGAGAGCAGTATGGGGCTTTTGTTCAACGGTTTTATCAAACTGCCGATGCAGTATTTTGTGCTGTTCACGGGCATCATGGTGTTCTTGTTTTTCCTGTTTGTAAAACCGCCCGTCCATTTCAACAAAGCCAACCTGCAAAACCTCGAAAGCGCCGAAGCCTACAAGCCCCAACTTGACCAGCTCAAACAACAGCACGACGCAGTTTTTAAACAAAAAGAAACGGAAGTGCGCAACCTGGTAGGTGCCATGCGGAACGACGACCAGACCGCCATCGCCACGGCAACCGAAAATGTAAAAAACCTTAATCAACAAGACCTTCAAATACGCACGGAAGTGGACGGGCTGATCAAAGCCCATGCAACGGAAACTGGCAAAAAAGTGGAGACGAACGACAAGGACTATATCTTTATCACCTTCGTAGTGAACTACCTGCCAAAAGGCATGATCGGCCTGCTGTTGGCAGTTATTTTCTGTGCCGCCATGTCGTCCATTGCTTCAGAACTGAACGCCCTCGCCACTACGACGGTCGTTGACATTTACCGCCGCTCCTTGGTGCAAGAGGCCAGCGATCACCATTATTTGAGCGTTTCAAAATGGCTGACGGTGGGCTGGGGCGCACTCGTCATTGTGTTTGCCTCCATTACGCTGCTTTTTGAAAACCTCATCCAGGCCGTGAACATCGTCGGTTCGCTGCTCTATGGCTCCATTCTGGGCATTTTTATGGTGGCCTTTATGCTAAAAAGGGTTGGCGGCACGGCGGTGTTTATCAGCGCCATCATCGCAGAAGCCGTGGTCATCAGCGTCTATTGGTGGGACAAAATGGATGGCAAGGAAGATCTTGGTTTTTTATGGTTGAACCCGATCGGCTGCGGGGTGGTGGTGATTTGTAGTTTGTTGATACAGTTGTTTTTAGGTAAAAATACCAACGGGCAAAGTGCTTGAATAGATGTACTTGGCCGTTGAAATGGCTTTAGAGGAGTAGCCTTACACGTACCTCCCCTCCTGCCTCAAAATATTGCAAATATGAAATACCTGGCATTATCCTTCCTGCTCCTGATGTCCACCTGCCGAGACAACGACGCCGAGGAGGAGTTCAAGAAAAGCTGCCCTTACGAAATAGACTACCCCGGCCATTACCTGAAAGTGCCGGTCACCGTCACCCCCCACAAGCTGACCTATTCCGTTGGCGACACCATTTTTATCAGCACTGTTTTTCCCGATTCAATCTATGACCTCGGTACGCAACAGACCTTTAAGATTGAGGGCTTCCCTTTTAAGCCAACTTCATTGTTGTTCCGCTTTACAGATAGCAATACTTATGACTCTGGCTATAGCGTAAATGAATTCACCATTGATGCCGAATACAAACCATTTCTTTTCTACTCCACAAGCTATACTGACGGGTACAGGGCCTACACAATTTATGAGGACGGTCAGTACAAGTTTGAAAGCCGGCTGATATTGAAAGAACCCGGCAGGTATGTTATGCTTTTCTCCGATATTTATCAAGACCACAATGCGAGCGGCAACCCCGAACTGAACGAAGAGGCGGATGCCATCACTTTTGAGGGGAAATGCCCCGGGCTGCGGTATTACATCTGCAGCATGATAGAGGGGGACGACCACCTGGAGCTCTTCGAGCAGGAACTGGTCTATCTGGACGAGGAAGTGTACAAGGGGCATCTTGGGACAATTGAAGGTTCTTTGGGGCCATTAAAATCAGGCAGTATAGCAGTTGAATTTGCTGGCTTCTATGGGTTCGAGGTGGTGGAGTGAATACATGCTATTGCCAAAAAAATGCCCCCGGTACTTAAGCACTTCGGGGGCATTTTATTTTTCAAAAATCCAAAAATGTCACTTCCCAGCCGCCTTTGCCACCACTTTTTCCAGTTCCACCTCATCGCCCGACACGTAGCCGTTGTGTTCAAAAATGATGTTGCCGTTTTTATCGGCCACCAATGTTTGCGGGATGGTTTGGAAATTAAAAGCGCTGCGCATTTCTTCTTCATTGCCGGCAAAAATGGTGTACTCCCAACCTTTGGTTTCAACAATCCCCGGCACTTTCGGCAGGGCACGCTGGTTGTCAATGGTGATGGCCAAAAGCTCTACGTTATAGGCTTTTTGCCAATCAGGGTACAGTTCTGCGATGTCGTCCAACTCCTTTTTGCAGGGCGAGCACCAGGTAGCCCAAAAATCAATGATAATGGTTTTGCCGGATTGGGCAGCGTATTCTTTCAGGTTGACGGTTTTGCCGTCGAGGGTTTTCACGTTCACGCTCGGCAGCGTCTTTTGTGCATGAATGGTAACTACAGCGGCGAGCAGAGCGAGAAGTAAAACAGAAAGATGCTTCATATCTTATTTTTTTATTTGGTTAAAAAACGTCCAGGCAAAAGTAATTGGCAGGAGAACAAATCTTGGCTTTGCCAGCAAGCTTACTTTTTCCCATGTAGTATTAAACTTTTTCTTTCCTTCATGGCTACATTTGGGGCTTGCAAAAATATCCTGAAATCATATCTTCATCAGCATCGCAAGTTTTAATTAACCTGCTATTAACGACAAAGGGCAAATAAAACGAAAACTTACCAGCATGAATTTCAAATATTTCTTTTTGCTGATTTTTCTGACGGGGCTTTGCCAAATGGTCACTGCACAGGAAGAAAACGAAGAAGGCGGCTTTTTCAGCAAGGGCCGCCTGTCGGGCGACCTTACCATCAACGGCAACTTTTTCATGCGAGACTCCACCATTGGGGCCGCCAACATCAAACAGTACGACCACCAGCTTTTTGGCACCGATTCCTGGCTCAACCTCAACTACAGCATCGCCGGTTTCGACTTGGGCATCCGCTTCGACATGTTCAACAACTCCAACCTGCTCAATCCGACCGGATCATTTTCCGGCAGGGGCATTGGCCGTTGGTACATCAATAAAAAAATACAAAAACTGGGCATTTCAGGTGGCTATCTGTACGACATCATTGGCAGCGGGATCATTTTTCGGGCTTATGAAGAGCGGGCATTGGCCATTGATCAAGCCCTTTACGGCGTCCGTTTAACCTACGATTTGTTGCCAAATTGGAAGGCAAAAGTTTTTGCCGGGGTACAAAAACGCCAGTTTACCAACTACGAGAGCATATTAAGGGGAATTTCCATAGATGGGTTTATCACAGGCGACTCTAGCTCCAATTTTTCACTGGCTCCCGGCTTCGGCATGGTGGCAAGGGGCCTGGACGACGGCACGATGAACAGCCTCGTGGCGACCCTGAACACCTACCGCAAAGAGGATATTTTTAGCCCAAAATACAACGCTTATGCCATGACATTTTACAACACCCTGACGGCGGGCGTTTTCAACTGGTATTTTGAAGGGGCTTATAAAACAAAAGATGCCATGCTCGACCCCTTTGAGGAGCGCATCACGGTTTCTGGCGATACGGTGGTTGGCAGGTATGTGCAAAGGGCAGGGAGCGTTGTTTATACGAGCGTCAGTTTCGCCAAAAGTGGCTTGGGCATTACACTGGAAGGCAAACGCACTGAAAATTTTGACTATCGGGCCAGCCCGTTGGAAAGTGGTATTAGGGGATTGTTGAACTACATACCACCCATGGCGAAGGTAAACACCTACCGCTTACCGGCCCGTTATGCGGCCGTTACCCAATTTATCGGAGAATTGGGCCTACAGGCGGATGTGCGCTACCGCATCAACAAAAACCTTAGCTTAAACGTCAATTTTGCAAACATCACCAATCTGGACGACGAACAGTTGTACAGGGAGCTTTTTACCGAGTTTTATTATAAATACAAAAGAAAATGGACGCTGACGGCTGGGGCGCAGGCGCAGGAATACAACCAGGAAGTTTACTATGGGAAACCCGGTGCGCCAACGATAAAAACGCTCACGCCTTATGCTGATTTTTTGTATAAAATAGACCGGAAAACGGCAATACGGATGGAGGCGCAGTACATGACCGTAGGCAAGGACCACGGTGTACGGGCAGATTATGGCAACTGGCTGTTCGGCCTATTGGAGTTCAGCATGGCACCGCATTGGACGCTTACTCTTTCGGATATGTACAATGTCGGCCCAGGCAAATCTTCGCCCGTTGACGCAGATTCTGGCAAACAAGAAAAAATCCATTATCCCCGTGTGGATGTTTTTTATACCCACCATGCCAACCGCTTTTCCCTGAGCTATGTCAAACAGGTGGAAGGCATCGTCTGCTCCGGTGGCATTTGCCGATTGGAGCCTGCGTTCAGTGGGGTAAAATTGAGCGTGAACTCGACTTTTTAATGAATTTTGCAAAAAAATAAATTTCAAAATATTGATTTTCAATTTTTTATAAGTGAATTTAAATTTAATAAATTAGACCGAACATTCTCCTTCATCCGTCCCTCCTCGCCGCCTGTCCCGATATCTATCGGGAGCTCGTCGGGGGAGGGGTTTTCTTGGGGCGGAACGCCCCAAACCCCTGTTTCACAAATGGTATATTTTATTATTTTTCATTTCACAAAAATCTTACCCGATGAAAAAAATTTATTTCCTTGTAATACTAATAGCCGCTTTCATGTCGGCCTGCGAAGAAATCCCGCCCGTAGTGACCGGCTCCATGGGCACCATGCCCCCACCCAATGTGGACGACCAGGAACGGCAAGTTTTGATTGAAGAATTTACGGGCGTGAAGTGCGTAAATTGCCCTGCGGGCAGTGCCACCATTGAAGATTTGCTGACTATACATGGCCATCGGCTCGTGGCAGTGTCCATCCATGAGTCGCAAAATTTTTCAGTCCCTTTGCCGCAAAGTGACGACGACTACCGGACCACGGAAGGCACCGCTATTTACAATTACTTAGGGCCGCCAGAAGGTTTTCCTTCTGCCGTGGTGGACAGGAAGCAATTCAGTGGAGAGCTTGGCCTTCAGGTAGGTTCAGGGAAGTGGGCTGGCTATATCGGGCAACAGTTGGCCGTGCCTCCCAAGGTAAAGATTGCCATCGAAAAGGAATATGATGCCACTACCCGTCTTTTGAAAGCTGAGATTACCCTGCTTGTTCAGGAGACTATCACTGATCCCGATGTGAGGCTGAGCGTGATGATCACAGAAAGCGGCATCGTGGACGCACAGGACACACCTGGCGGCATTGTGGAAGATTATGTCCACAAGCACATGCTAAGGGATATGATGACGAATTATGACGGGGAACCAATTACCGAAACCTTGGCCGCCGATGCCGTTATTTCAAAATCTTTTGAACTGACCTTACCCGACAAATGGGTGGCGGAAAACTGCAAAATCATTGCTTTTGTAAGTTTGGCCGGAACGACCAAGGAAGTGTTGCAGGCAAACGAAGCAGAAGTAGTAGATCCTTGATTTTCAGATATTTACAAAAAAAAGCCGATGGCACTCTATATGCCATCGGCTTTTTTTGTCAAACCTCTTCAGCCGCCCGCATTTTCTCTGCATTTTCGGCAATTTGCAGGCCCTCGATGATTTTATCCAAATCCCCTTCCAACACTTGGTCGAGGTTGTATAAGGTGAGGTCAATGCGGTGATCAGTCACCCTGTTTTGGGGAAAGTTATAGGTGCGGATTTTCTCCGAACGGTCGCCAGAACCGACGAGGGATTTGCGTTGTGCGGCCAGTTCGGAGGTCATTTTACTGTGCTGCATTTCATAGATTTTTTGGTAAAGGCGCTGCTCGGCTATTTCTTTGTTCGAGTGTTGCGATCGGCCCTCGGTACATTCCACCACCACGCCCGTTGGGATGTGGGTCAAACGAACGCCCGACTCGGTTTTGTTGACGTGTTGACCTCCTGCCCCGCTGGATCGGAAGGTATCAATCTTCAAATCGGAGCGGTTGATGTTGACGTCTTCCAATTCCATTTTGGGCATCACGGCCACCGTGGCAGCAGAGGTATGTACCCTGCCTTTCGACTCAGTTTCGGGCACACGCTGCACCCGGTGGACACCTGACTCGAATTTCATTTTGCCGTAAACCTCCATGCCTTTCACTTCGATCGAAACCTCCTTGAAGCCGCCCATCGTGCCTTCGTTTTCGTACAAAAGTTCGGTCTTCCAGCCCTGCGATTCAAAATATTTTGAATACATGCGGTATAGATCGCCAGCAAAAAGGCTGGCCTCGTCGCCGCCCGTCCCCGCACGTATTTCAAAAATAATATCCTTGGTGTCTTCTGGGTCTTTGGGGATGAGCAGGACTTTGATTTCGGCCTCCAGTTCCTCCTTTTTGCCAAAAAGTTCCTGCATCTCGGCACGGGCCATTTCCCTTATCTCTTCGTCTTTTTCCTTGGCAAGTTCTTTGGCGCTCTCCAGGTCCTCGAATACTTTTTTATAGGCGAGGTAGGCGTCCACGATTTCCTTCAGCTTGAAATATTCCTTGCTGACCTGGGCATACTTGCTTTGGTCGTTTAACACCGCCGGGTCTGACATTTGTTCTTCGAGGTGCAGAAAGTTGTTGTGGATGGCTTCCAGTTTATCTAACATGAGTGCTTAATTTTGGCCTTCAATTGTGGCAGAATGGAAAAATGGTTTGAATTGGGCCAATAAAAATGGCCGCTATAAGCTATCAGGAAAGCTACATGAATTGGCGAAGCAAGAAGTGGTGCATTTTTTCAAAAATTTGAGGCGCAAAAGTAGCAATTCCAACAAATTTCATTTTGCCAAAAACAAAAGCACTTGATTCAAAAACCCATTATACTCAATATCGAAAGCGCTACGGAAGTATGTTCCGTCAGCATTGGCCGGGGCAGCGAGACCTTGGCCTTGCATGAGTCCGACAAGCCCTACGACCACTCAAAGGTCATCACCCTTTTAATAGAGAAATGCTGCGAAACAGCAGGAATAAGCCTTCAGCAGCTGGACGCAGTGGCCGTAAGTGCCGGGCCTGGCTCCTACACTTCGCTGCGGGTGGGAGCGTCAGTGGCCAAAGGCATTTGCTATGCTTTGGGCAAACCCCTCATCAGTGTCAGCACGTTGGAAGCCTTGGCTTTGGCCGCTATCCAAAAAGAACAAGGCGAAAATGCCCTCTACTGCCCGATGCTGGATGCAAGGCGCATGGAAGTTTATTGTGCAATATTTGACAGTAAGGGGGAAACCGTGGAAAAAGCAGCTCCAAGAGTGATCGATCCGGCATCTTTTTATGAGTACTTTTCAAATAATAAAAAAATCATTTTTTGTGGGCCGGGAAGCATAAAAACACAACAAATACTTTCATCCAACCACGCACATTTTAGCCCAATCGCTTGTTCAGCAATGCATTTGCAGCCAATTTCGCTGCGCTTGTACGAGGAGGAAAAGTTTGAGGACCTGGCTTATTTTAAGCCAGAATACCTGAAAGCGCCTAATATTACTGAGCCGAGGCATTTAAAAGTACAATAGGGCGAGCGCAGTAAGCGAAATCGTTATTTATATATTAATAAAAAAATTATTACATTACCTGTCCATTCTTTCTTATTTTTAAAATAGCTCTGTATTTTCGCCCTGAAACTACGGGGCTTAAGCATTAGGGTTCTTTCTAATCACTTCGATTGGTATAGTTCTTGAAATGTTCAAGTATCGTAAAAATACTAATTTGAGAAAACTTGCAACGTTCATTGCGCAATTTTTTAACCATTAAAATCTAAACATAGATATGAGAAAGCAAAAGAGCGAAACTATTGTCCTTAAGAAGGGGAAACAAGAGATTCAACTTGACTACGCAGAGCTGAGGAAAGCGGTACTCGTGCTGAGGGCCATCAACCACAAGCTACGCCAACGCATGATTGACCTGCTGGAGGAAAACGAGAAGATGACAGTCACGGATATTTATATCAAACTGCGCCTCGAACAATCCGTCGCTTCCCAACACTTGGCTATACTCCGCCGTGCAGGCGTGGTGGCTACAGAGCGCCAAGGCAAATTCATTTTTTACGGATTAGACAAAGACCGCTTGGCCCAAATTTCCAGGCTCGTCGAAGAACTGGCTGCATAATCAGGCTTGTACTGGACACGGTTTTTGAATTTACGGCTGGCCAGGCAATATGTCCATTCAATTTGCACGGCAAGGAAATAACAAAGCCGGAAAAGCTAAATTTCGGCTTCCTGAACGACGTAGGTTATGTGTAAACCGACAACTATCGGGTACATTTATTCTCCGTCGGCACCTAAATTTTGAAACTAAGAAAACCCGGCACGACTTTTTGATTTACAGCGCTGTAAAACTATGCGCCCTTTGCGCAACCATTGTATTAAAAGGCTTTCGTAAAAATGCTGTAAACCGCAACCCGCTTTACAGCATTTTTTCATAATGGTTTTGAAAAAATAATTAATTGGCTCATATTTGCCACCGCACATTTTTTTCACGACCACAAAAAGACTTCTATGAGAAAGGCTAAGGTAAACATCAATGATGACAAGCTACAGTCGTCATCCGACGTGTTGAGGGCACTGGCCCATCCGCTTAGGATGAAAATACTTGAGTTTATAGATCGTAACGATGTCATCAACGTCAACAAGATTTACAACACCCTCAAGTTAGAGCAATCCATCACATCCCAACATCTCCGCATACTGCGATCAGCAGGCTTGGTGGAAACCGAAAGAGAGGGTAAATTCATCCATTACAAGGTAGATTACGACAAAATTGCCAACGCTGTCAAAGCCGTGGATTCATTCTTGAAAAAAGAAATGGATTAGTGCTGGCGAGCGTTTGGTAAAACCTTGATTTACCTGCCTTCCCAACATTAACTGCCGTGCAGTTATCTATCCTTCGATAAACAATGCTGATATCGAACGGTGTTCGTGTGTATTCCTGATTGCCCTGGCAAAGAGTTTTGCCGTCGAAAGCACCCTTATTTTTTTGGAGCGCTTCGTGGCTGGCAACGGAATGGTATCACAGACAAGAAGTTCCTGAAGCGAAGAATTTTCGATATTTTCAAAAGCATTGCCCGAAAGGACAGGGTGTGTGCAGATTGCTTTAACACTCCTAGCGCCCTTCTTGATGAGGATGTCAGCGGCCCGGCACAGGGTTCCGGCGGTATCCACCAAGTCGTCCACCAAAATCACGTCCGCTCCATCAACGTCGCCGATGACGGTCATTTCGGCTATCTCGTTGGCTTTCTTGCGATACTTGTCGCAGATGACTAGGTTTTTACCAAAATATTTGGCATAAGTCCTTGCCCGCTTTACACCACCAACATCAGGGGAGGCAAATATGACATTCTCTATATCCGTGCTTTGGAGGTAAGGCATATAGATGGCCTCGCTTTTGAGGTGGTCAACCGGCACATCGAAAAAGCCCTGAATTTGATCTGCGTGAAAATCCATCGTCATGACGCGGTTCACGCCTGCGGCTTGCATCAGTTCGGCCACCAATTTGGCTGAAATAGGCACCCTGGGCTTGTCTTTCCGGTCTTGGCGGGCATAGCCGAAATAAGGGATGACAGCAGTGATATAGCCAGCAGAGGCCCTTTTGGCGGCATCCACCATCAGGAGCAATTCCATCAGGTTTTCGGCGGGAGAAAAGGTGGACTGCACAAAAAAAACATAAGCGCCCCGCACCGATTCGTTGATGACGGGCTGCATTTCGCCGTCGCTGAAACGGTTCAGGGTCACATCGCCCAAGGGCTGCCCATAATAATCTGCGATTTTTTCTGCCAAATACTTCGAACTGGTTCCGGAGAAAATTTTTATTTCGACCATAGTGTTTGATGAAAATGAGGATGGGATGCCAGGGGTCGGGAAAAGATCGCCAACCACGGGGCCAAGGAATGTTTCAGCGTAGTTCATTGTCAGTGTTTCGGGCAAGCCAGCAAAACAGGTTTTGCGGGGCCACCGTGGCCAAATAACAATTGTTGTATTTAAGACATTGTTGGTAAAATCAATGCCGCCTAAAGAAATTTAATGGGCAAAATTAGAAATTCTTTAAACAAAGCAGGGGGGCTGCCTTGTTGTTTTTACCGTTCCCCGCAACGTTTGAACTTGTTTGAACGTATTGTTTCCAAAACGAACACCAGATGATGGACCACTTCTATTTAATGATGACAAGGCTTTTTGTTATCTTGATGCTGCCGACTGTACTGGGTTGCCACCCAGGAAAAAACCCTTCTGGCCAGACCTTGCTGGTCTCTCAGAAAGAAGGCAACCCCTTTGCCGAATATTGGTTTGCTGGCGAAGCTGAAGTCAACAGCTACGCCGTTGAGCAGTTCCGCTATGGCGAAACCAGGCAAGGCGAGGCCGTCATGGTGTTTGTAACGGAGGATTTTTCAAAATCAAAACAAGTAAAACTCGACGATCCGGACGATGCAGGCAAGGATAAAGTGCCTGTTTTGAAACTCAACAACATACGCCGCTTTGTCACAGGCATTTATGATTACTCCATCATGCAGTCCGTCTTCACGCCTGTTGATTTCAAACAGTATCCGAATTCATTGAAAACGACCACGACTTCACAGGATTGGTGCGGCCACACGTTTACCCAATTCAACCTGCAAGGCGACGACTACAGCATCGAGCAACGTTCTTATTTTGAAAGTGAAGGCGACGAGGACTTTGAACTGAACGCCTCTCTTTTGGAAGACGAACTTTGGAACAAAATAAGGCTCAACCCGGAAAGTCTGGTCAGCGAAAACACGAATGTCATCCCCTCGGCCGTATATGCCCGTTTGTTGCATCAGCCTTTGAAGCCCAAAGCTGCCCGCATCCAGATCAAAAACCAGGAGTCCATGTCCTTTTTAGTGTTGGAATACCTGCACCTGGACCGCTCCCTGACCATTGGCTTTGAGCCGGATTTTCCATACAAAATCCTCACCTGGACGGAACAACAGGACGGCCAGATCCTTTCAAAAGGCACTTTGAAAGAATCCATCAAATCGGCTTATTGGAAAAAGCACGACAATGACTCGGAGTTTTTAAGGGATTCGCTGCGGATAGTTTGGTAAACAAATCATGCCCATTGTTGCAAACTCTCTTTTTTAATCGCCGCTTCCATCAACTGCGGAAACTTATCGGGCGAGCAGGCAAATGCAGGAATGTCTATGGCGGCAAGTTTGGCAGCCAGCGCCCTATCATAGGCCGGGGCGCCATGATCATCCAGTGCCAACAAAACAATAAGCTGCACACCAGATGCTTTTAAAGTGGCTATTTTCTTGATCAACTCCCCCTCGTTTCCACCTTCAAACAAATCTGTTACCAGCACCAAAATCGTGTCGGACGCCGCCTGTACCAGCGTTTGGGCATAACCGACTGCTTTGTTGATGTCGGTACCGCCGCCCAATTGGACACCAAACAGCAGGTCAACTGGATCGCTCAAATGCGCTGTCAAGTCGGCCACTGCCGTATCAAAGGCAATAAAATGTGTTTTCACAGAACGTAAGGAAGCCAAAATAGCCCCAAACACGCCCGCATACACCACCGAACCTGCCATCGAGCCACTTTGGTCCACCAACAAAATGATGTGTTTCAACGAATGGCTCTTGCGGCCGTGGCCAATGAGATGTTCAGGTATGATGGTTTTTAGTTCAACTTGATAATGTTTCAAATTAGCCCGGATAGTGCGGTGCCAGTCTATTTCTTTGAGCTTGGGCCGCCGGTTGCGCACTGATTTGTTGATGGCACCTTCAATGGCTTGGCGCATGGGGTTGCGCAGCTTTTTTTCCAGTTCCTCTACCACTTTTTTCACTACCATGCGGGCAGTTTCCTTGGTTTTGGCGGGCATCACCTTATTGAGGGAAATGAGCGTGGCCACGAGGCTTACATCCGGCTCCACTGACTGCAAAAGTTCCGGCTCCAAGAGCATTTTGTGCAGGTTCAGCCTTTCCAGGGCATCTTTTTGCATCACCTGTACCACCGAAGTGGGGAAATACTGCCGGATGTCGCCCAGCCAACGGTTCACATTCGGTGAAGACGCCCCCAAGCCACCTTTTCGTTCTGAATTGTAAAGCGCATCCAACACGCCGTCCATGCCCGATTGCTCGGACTCAAGGCCAATTTCACCAGCAGGATCGGCTTGCTTGCCAAGGATCATGCGCCATTTTTTTATTCGTTCCATTGAGATTGTTTCATTGTTCTCATTGTTCTCATTGCTCTCATTGCTCTCATTGCTCTTGTTCCTCTAAAGTAAAATTTTTCATCAAAACAGGAGACTTGAATTAGTTTTTACATTTGCCCAAAACCTTTCAACACTTGGGTGGTGTGTTTAGGTGAAAATTGGCATTGATGCGTCAACAATGTTTGTAAAACGTCCCGCTGCCTCACTTCTCCCCCTCACTTCCCACTTCTATCAACGTATGATGCAAAGCGACATTCTCGTACTTGGTGCAGGCATAGCGGGTCTAACTTTCGCCCTAAAAATTGCCAAACAAAGGCCCGATTTGAAGGTAACTGTTTTGACCAAAACCAATGAAGACGAAAGCAATACCCGCTACGCACAGGGAGGCGTTGCCGCCGTCTGGAATTTTGAAACGGACAGCTACGAAAAGCATATAAAGGACACACTTATCGCCGGCGACGGCCTTTGCGATGAAGGCATCGTAAAAATAGTGGTGACGGAAGGCCCGCAGCGGGTGCAGGAAATTATTGACTGGGGCGCCCGTTTTGACAAAAACAAAAGCGAAAACTACGACTTGGGCAGGGAAGGCGGCCACAGCGAAAACCGCATTTTGCACTATAAAGACCTCACTGGCTGGGAAATACAGCGCACCCTGCTGGCCCAGGTGGACGAAACGCCCAACCTCGAACTGCTGGAACATTATTTTGCCATTGACATCATCACGCAGCACCACCTGGGGCATACCGTGACGAGGGTGACGCCCGGTATCGAATGCTATGGCGCATATGCATTGAACAAAAGAACTGGAGAAATTGACACCCTGCTGGCCAAAGTGACCGTGCTGGCCACTGGCGGCGGCGGGCAGGTCTATCGCAGCACTACGAATCCCGTCATCGCAACGGGCGATGGCATGGCGATGGTCTATCGGGCCAAGGGGCGCATCGAAAACATGGAGTTCGTGCAGTTCCACCCGACGGCGCTCTATAACCCGGCAGGCGACAACCCTTCCTTCCTCGTTTCCGAGGCTGTACGTGGATTTGGTGCCATTTTAAAAACGCCTGATGGTGAGGAGTTTATGAAAAAATACGACGTGCGGGAAAGCCTTGCCCCACGTGACATCGTGGCCAGGGCCATTGACCGTGAGATGAAAATACGGGGCATCGAATACATGTGCCTCGACTGCCGCCATCTGGACAAGGAGGGCTTTGTGGCACATTTCCCCACCATTTATGAAAAATGCCTGAGCATCGGTATTGACCCCATGAAGGACATGATACCCGTGACGCCTGCCTGCCACTACCTCTGCGGCGGCATCCGCACGGATGAAATTGGCCGCACCTCCATTGACAGGCTCTATGCCGCCGGGGAATGTACGAGTACGGGCCTGCACGGCGCCAACCGGCTGGCGTCCAACTCCCTCCTGGAAGCAATGGTCTTCGCCCACCGCATTTATCAGGATGTTTTGGAAAATATAGACGGAATCGGCGGCATCAAAGAAGGCATTCCCGATTGGGACGCCAGGGGCACCACCGAGCCGGAGGAATTGGTGCTCATCACGCAGAGCCTCAAGGAATTAAAGGACATCATGAGCTACTATGTGGGCATTGTACGCTCCAATGTGCGCTTGAAAAGAGCAATGGACCGCCTCTACCTCGTCTATAAAGAAACCGAGGAGCTTTACAACAAGACCACCATTTCGCCACAGTTGTGCGAACTGCGCAATCTTATTACCATAGCATACCTCATCACTCGCTCGGCCTCCATGCGCAGGGAAAGCCGGGGCCTGCACTTCACGACGGACTACCCGGATCAGTTGGATTTTATTGATGTGATGATTTTGTAAATTTCGTTTACGTCAGGTTTCTAAATTTTGAAGGAAATGCTATTTTAGGCAGCATTTTCTGTAATTTCGGGTTTTTACCAGTGTAAATTTGGCCAAACCCAACAAGCTATGCCTAAAACTCCTTCCAGCAAACTGTTCCATTTGGTGAAATCGCTCTCCGGTGCCGAGAAGCGTTATTTTAAAATTTTCATCAACAGCAAGGATGCCGCCTCCAGCAAATATGCCCTGTTGTTCGACGCCATTGACGCCCAGGCGGAGTTCGACGACGAGGCCCTGCGGCAATCCATCTATGGTGACGAGCCAGTGGAAACCCGCAAATACTCAGAATTAAAAGCCTACCTGTATGACCTCATTCTAAAAAGCCTCCAGGCTTATGATGAAAAATCTTCCATTGACTACAAGCTAAAAAACATGCTCTTAGGGGTGCGGACGTTGTTTAAACGTTCACATTTTGAGGATTGTAAGGAACTGCTGGGGAAGGCGAAGAAAGTGGCTGCAAACTATGATGATTTTAATACCCTTATCGAAATTTTGGAATGGGAAAAAAGGGTCGCCTATGCACAAATGGATATTGCTTTTTTGGACAAAGAGTTGCCCCACATTGAGGAAGAGGAGGCCAATTTCTTACACCAATTGACAAATATTTCCGCTTATAAAAGTATATTTTTCAAAATATTGGTCAGTATTAGAAAAGATGTTTCAAGAAGCGAAAAACAAAGAATGGAATTATCAAAATTAATGGAAGATACACTGTTAAAAAATGTACAATTTGCCCAAACATATACCGCAAAGGTATTATTTTATCGTATCCATTCTATTTACAATTTTTCTATTTCAAAATTCCAGGAGTTTTATCAAACCAGCAAAACTTTGATTGGGCTTATGGAAGAAAACCCTTTATTTCTTGGTGAAGATGTTTCAGAATATATTTCTGCATTAAATAACCACATGGTTAGTTGCGGCAGGGTGGGACGTTTGGAAGAGTTTGTGAATACATTAAATAAGTTGAAAAAAATAAACCCAATAACCGTAGATGATGCCGTAAAAATACACCGACAATATTATCAGGGAAAATTTAGATATTGCATTAATTCTGGCGAATTTGAAGAAGGCCTTAAAGAGCTTGATAACCATTTAAAGGAATCAAAAAAATTCGATCTGCACTTATTTCAAAAGAGCGATTTTTATTTCCAATATTTTTGTATTTATTTTGGGAACAATGACTTTGAAAAAGCACTGGACTCGCTGAACGAGTGGATGCAATTGACCGACAATGTGGAGAGAAAAGACCTTCAGGCATTGGCCAGGATACTGAACCTCATTGTCCATTTTGAACTGGGCAATACTATATTGCTCGAAAGCTTGCTTCGCTCAACTTACCGATATTTGAACAAAGAAAACCGATTGTTTGAATTTGAAAGGAAAATGATGGAGTTTATCAGGGAAGCCGGCAAGTCACAATCGAAAAAAGAAATGAGACAATTGTATGAAAACCTTAAACAAGATTTCGAACAATTGTCTCATTCTCCAGCCTTTGGGGTTTTCCAGCTTTTTGACATTATCGCTTGGCTAGATAGTAAACTAAGTGGAAAGTCCTTTTCTACTGTCGTTCAGGAACGGTTTCATGAAAGCACCGATTCACGGCAAAGGCAGTCACAATAATTATTCAATGAGGGTCTGATTAACAAGTTATCCTACCTTTTTTAAGAAGAAGGAAGAAGTAGAAGATGCGACTCCTTCATTCCGAATTGTAATATCATCCCAGTTAATATTCCCATAAGACCCCGTGTTCGTCGGCACATAGCTGCGGCCGCCTTTGATTTCGAGGCTTTCCTTTTCGGAAAGGGTGTTTTGCAAAAAGTCAAAGAGTATTTTTTTCTTAGCCATAATTGAAGAGTTTTAGTAGTGAACAGAAAGTAGTTAAGCAAGGTGTAATGTACGCCGATTCCTGGCAAGGCAAAAACCAAAATTTTGCAAAAGTCAGGATGCTGAAATTTGGTTTGGCCACTGCTTAACGGCGCAAAATTAAACCTAAACCTCCAAGTATCCAAGCGGCTTTTTGTCTGCCAACATACCGATGCAGTCCAAACAAGGGGCCGTTACCTGCTTATCACCAGTCTCCCCCACCCTTTTCCATTGATGTTGACGAAATAAATGCCGGGCGATAAGGCTGCTGTGCCAATTGTCGTTTCACCTAAAAACTCCTGTTGCAAAAGCGCTTGTCCAAGCATGGAGTAAACGACCACTTGGTGCTGGCTCAACCCCGGTGCTTGGATGGTCACCTGGCCATTGGCAGGGTTGGGGAAAATTTTGACGCTGTTTTTATAGGTTTCGTCCGTTCCCGTGGCACAGGCCATGTCGTTGTTTGCCCCAAAAGTGGGCTGCAACTTTACAAAAGAACCTATCCCATTGGGGCAGCGGGCATAAGAAACATCCTCGTCTTGTGCCCCAAACACTACCTGATCCACCACGCTGAGGTCGGGTTTTGACAAAACCAAGGTCTCGCCGTTGGCGCTCAAGTTGAAGGAAGCATGGAGGCCAGCCTGGTCTTCGTCGTCGTCCACCCACACCGTGAGGTAGCTGCCGGGATCAAGGCTTACGCCATTGGGAAACTGCCATTTGTTGGGGGTCAGCGGGTCGTCTGAGAAGTACCAGCCGGAGAGATTGATGGCACTATTGGTGTTGTTGTAAAATTCCGCCCAATCGTCGTACTCGCCGTTTTGGTCTGCGATGGTCGCTTGGTTGGAGGCCATGATTTCGTTGATGACCACGTCGGCAAAGGTGTTCAGGTTGTAAAATTCATATTCGGCCCGCTGCGGCGAAAACATGCCTGCCCCGTTGTTTTCAGCATAAATATAATACTGCAAACCGGCCACATCGGCGGTCACACTGGCCCCAAAAACACCGTCCCCGGCCGCCCCGTCGTTATGCAGGCCGTCATCGAACATGGAAGATAGGGTGAAAACCTCCTTCAGGTTGCTGCGGTGGCCAAGCCACACAGTACTTGCATTTTCAACAGCTGCCGTGATGGTAACACTTGCACCGGGTGTAGGCGAAACAGGGTCATTGGCCACACCACTGATGGTTGGCGGTGCTGCCTGGAACTCTGGCAGGCCGAGCAAGTATTGAATGCGGCCATCCATGAGCGGGTACAGGCCGTAGGCATCTTGTCCGGTGTAATTGTCCACGACGGTGGCATTGTAATTTTCCAAAAACTGGCCGTGGGTGTAAAAATGGTTGTCGTCGGAAAGTACTTCATCGCTGATGAGGTTTTGCAATTGCCCAGCCCGTGTTTCAAACCAGCCACTGCTGAACATTTCGTCTATCATCGTGCGCAAGTGGGCCACGTACATGCGCTTCCAGGTGGGTTGGTTGAAAATGGCCTTGAGCAAGGGCTTGTGGTTGTCGTTTTCCCCTAAAAAAGGATCAAGATCAGTATAAAAACCGAGTGCAGGCTGCGGATCGCCAGGTTCCGGGATTTCAGTCCAGGGGAAGCGCCCAAACGACTCGTTCATTCCATCGGGAGCGATTACCCAATGCCCGTTGTCCGCCTGGCCTACCATAAAATTTTTGGCACCTGCTCCAAGATAGCTGTCGAGGTTGGCCAGCAGGCTGTTGAGCGCCGAGTACCAAATGAAGCGGTCGAGGTCAAGCAGGTTTTTGGCGTTTTGCGGCTCGTTTTTTAGCAAAGCCGTCATATCCCGCAAGGCTTCCCAGCCGGTCGGGGACGAAATTTCATAATGCTCCAAATAGCAAAGGATGCCCTGGCCGAGGTATTCCAGCGAAGCGCCCTGGCCAAGCGTACAGCCAAATGGCGGCGTGGTCGGCGGCTCGTCGAAGGGATAAGAAGGATTGGCTTCAAAACGTGGATTGTCGTTATTGGATAAAAATCGTTCTTCAAAAAACTTGGAGTTGATGCTCTCCACGTTGTTGTACAGGCCAAGGAAACTGCCGTTCACATACACGGCGGCATAGTTGGCCAGGGGCGCTTCCATGTAATGGCGGGCGATTTCAAAAGTCAGCACCTCCCGCAACCAGGAAGGGTCTTTGGCGCCGTTGCCCAATTTCAGTACGTCATAGCCCTGGTAGTCCTGGTTTTTGACGTGATCCAATTTTATGTTGAGCGGATTTTTGGCATTTGAAGCATTGTAAGAACTGCCGCCCCGATAGCGGATGCCCACGCTGTCGAATTCGGTGCCGTTGATTTCGACCGTGGCCAACAGGCGCTCATCGTCGCCAGCGGCGTAAAAGTTGTCCAGTATGTCGTCCCAGTTGTTTTCCTGAAAAGTAATCTCGACGGTCGTGATTTGATCAGGAGCGTACAAATCTTGCGAGGCGAGTTGCAAAACGTTGACAATCAATGATAAAAGTGCGGTAAAAAATACTCTCATGGTGCTTGTTTTGGCCAAAGTTAGGGCTTCGCCGTGGTTTAAACACCCAAAAAAGGTGAAATGTAGTTGTGAAGCTAAAAGGTGAAAAAATTGAACAAGCCCTACCACGCCATCCGTTTCATCTGGGTAATTGTGCTATTTTTGGCAGCCGTTTGTGGAATATCTTTTTAACCTGCATCCAACTTTTGCCCCTTGCCGGGCGTCTTATTTTGACCAACAGCTTTGATGAAAAACCCAGCGACCAACAAAAACTAAAAATCATGAATTGGAAAATCCTCGGCCTTTTGTTTTCTTCCTTTTTGTTCCTTGGCACGCTCCAGGCACAGACCGACAAGGACAGCAGCCTTGTGCAGTTTTCCGGGATGGTACTTGACGGCACGACCGCCGAGCTTTTCCCGGTGCCTTACACCAACGTTTTGGTAAAGGACAAAGGCCGTGGCACCTACTCCGATTTCAGCGGCTTCTTTTCTATTGTTGTTGAAAAAGGCGACGTGATCGAATTCTCCGCCGTCGGTTACAAAACGGTGGAATACAAAATCCCAATGAACCTAAAGGACAACCGCTATTCCCTGGTACAACTGATGACCCAAGACACCATCAACCTGCCCGAAACCGTCGTGTTCCCCTGGCCCAGCAAGGAGCATTTCAAACTGGAGTTCCTCGCCATGGACGTGACCTCCGAAATGCAGCAACGTGCCATGCGCAACGTGGCCAACGAAACAATGGAGCGCATGCGCAGCACCGTGCCTTCCGATGGCGGCGAACATGCCAGCATCTACCTGCGTGACCAAGCCCGCAGCTACTACTACATCGGCCAGCAGCCACCCATGAACATCTTCAACCCGATTGCGTGGAAGCAGTTTTTTGATGCTTGGAAGAACGGGGACTATAAGAAGAAGAAAAAGTGAGGGGGCGTCGGAGCTTTTTTATCAATTAACTTTTTTCTGCCAATCCTTCCTCTGAAATGGCCTGCACCCTGCGTTTCGCAGCAGCTTCTTTTATTTTAACAAAAATCAATCTCACCAATAAAAACCACGGCAAGCCGTGATAAATTAAATCAAACCAATCCATAAATTTCATGCCCACACCACCACCCATCACCCAGCGGACTTTGCCTAAAAAATGTGGCTCTGGGATATAGGGCGCAAGGCCAAGTGTAAGGCAGGCTATTATTACAAATTTCCAATTATTGATGGCTCTTTTCATTGCTATATTTTAAAAGTTGCAAAATTACCCACCCAGATAAGGCAATGAAGTGACGTACATCACAAGCAGGAGAAAACGTTTTTCCAAAACCAACTTAGCAACAGAAATCAATCCCTCACTCCACCCCCACCGTCAAAAACTGCATTTCATACAACTCCCGGTAGCGGCCATCTTCTATTTGCAACAAATCTTCGTGGGTGCCGAACTCCTTTACCTGCCCTTTTTCCAAAACCATAATGTTGTTCGCATGGCGGATAGTGGACAACCTGCTGGCGACCGACGCCGGTGCCGTGAACCTCTGGCGCAGTGCACGTGTGGTGGTGTATCCGCCCAGCACGCCCACCCAGGCGAAGTTCAAGGCCTTCACCCTCGGCAACGGCGGGCCGGTGCCCGTACCGGACGCCCCCATTACCGACGCCAACGGCGTGAACTACTACGCCACCACCTATGAATCCGGTGAGGCGCAAATAAAGCCGATCCCCTTTGGCAAATACGACATCACCGTTACCATGCCGGGCTTCCTGCCTTTTCTGCTAAAGGACTATAAGATGGTGAAGGGGAACATCAACAAGGTGGACATCCTGCTGGTACCCGCAGCGTGAAAAAGATATGGTTTTTAAGGTTAAATAAGCAGCCCTGCGCCGAGAGGCGTGGGGCTTTTTTTGTTGTATGCTTACAGGCTTTGCGCAGTAGCCACCCATGAACTTCTTCCATCCTATTGCCTGGAAGCAGTTTTTTGACGCCTGGCAGAATGGGGATTTTAAGAAGAAAAAAAAGTGAGGGGTGAGGGGGAAAACTGCCCGGAGGTAGAGTACGTTAAAAAAATTAAAGTATTTCAGCGCTGAATTTCCCCTCCGAAACCTCGATGATTTCTCCCGTGGTTTCCTCTTCTATCCTGCCAGAAAAAGTACCTTCCACCCTGCCTCCGAAACTTAGGTCAAGGGAAGTAATTATGATTTGTGTTTGGGATAATGTGGAAGCGTTTCCATATTGGAACTTTTGGTCGGAATCGTTGAAATAGAGGATGTTTGCGCAAAAGGATGTGATGAACTCACACCTGCCGGATGATGCGTACCCAGTAGCAGTAATATCGGACGTACTCGTCAAAATCACCGAAAACGAATTCCTTTCAACAATGTCGTCATTTTCAAAACCTGTGATGAAAAGCTGGTGGATAGTTTCACCATTAATAAAACTTTCGGTGTAACCCGCCGATGGGATTTTGCACTCAAAAGCCTGCCCATTCAACTTTGCGCCCAGGTAATTTGAGGCTGGCGGCATATCGTCACCTTTGCTACATGCCATTGTTGAAAGGACGAGAACTAGCAGCATTACAAATTGGCTGCTGCCCATATTTGTTGTTCGGCAATTGAATACCCTTCCCCGAACCCATAGGAATGCAAGATGGAGGAAAAATTCGCCTAAAGGCAATAGCAAGAAAGGGAGGAAAACAAATAATACGAGCTTGTATTTCAACCAGATGAAATGCCCGCAGACGCTTTGCAGCTTCGGCGTCATACTGCTGAACATTGCCGCCTGGTAACTCGCCTCCCTTAGCACCCGGACCGTCCCGATGGGGTCTCGCACCAGTTCCGGTACACCGTACTCGTCCAGCAGATGTTCGGCGATGGCTATGTTGATGGCAGTGGCTGCCATGGAGGCAATCGAGCCGGGTTCCAGCCCTCCCTTTTCCGATAATCCCTGTGCAATCACCTCCTCCAAGGTCATGTCTTCCTCCCTTTCCCATTGCGGGTCGGGCAGGTAAGCCCTTATATTCGAGGCATATTCCTGAGCATAGTGGGCGAGGGGCGTAGCCGTTTTTTCCACGAAGCGGTCCGCCGTTTTTTTCACGCCGTAAAAGCTGCCTGTGACGCCGCCGAACACCATGAGCAGCCCCGGCAGGTAGCCGTAGTTCAGCTTGGCGAAGAACGACCAAACCGCCACATCCCGTTTGAACCACTTTCTCTTGTGCCCAATGACAACCAAGGCAATGCCTGCAACCAGCCCCGCCAGAGCAAATAGAACAGTGTTCCAGATGATACTGCCCGCTGCGAAAAAGAATTGGTTTTTTACTTCATTGATGAACCATTGAAAAGTTTCCATGATGTTTTTTTTGAGGGTTGGTTAAAACTGGCTTGCCCAACAAGTGGCGGGCAGACCAACTTTTGTCAACCGTGAATGTGAAAAAAATGGGTTCGACACGTATGCTGGAATTTTTTTAAGTCAACGATGCAACTCCGGCTGGCCTAAATAAAAGAAAGCCACGATAAGCAAGGTAGAACGGGGCGATGGTCGTCCCAATAAAAAGTGTCAATCCGAACTGAAGGAGATATTTAATACCGAAGCTCATAATGTCTTTCATTCTGTCGGGCATGATAAACCCTGTTATCAGCACTACGAAATCAGAAATGAAGCTGATAATCAAGGACAAGAATGGAATTTTATCCAGGAAAATGAACCCTGCATATATCCCGATGGCGGTATAGGCAAGTTTGAAACTGTAAAATACGGCCACGCTCAGAAAGAGGACGGCCACTTTGAGCAAAAAATTCAAGTGGACTTTTCTGGGCTTCGGCAATGCCTGATAACAGTCTTTTGTCTGCGCCAGCGTTTCCTTGATTTTTCGTATCAAAGGGGATTCTTGGCCATTCCTGTTGAGCAGGGTATCTATCTGGTCAGAAAGATAGTTTGCCATCCTGTTCATCATGTCTTTCAGTTTGTCGTTCCACGGATTTGGATTTGTAGTTGCCATTTGAAGTGCTTTTTATTGGTGATTGTTGTTGATTACGCTGGTTAGTACCGGGGAAGGGCTGGGAGGTGCCCATGTTTTGGATTTTTTTTTTGGATTGTCAGGTTCTAAATTCATTTCCCAAAGTCGTTCAATCCCTCAAGCGTTTCCAGTAAAGCACCCCAAAATGTTTTCTTCAAAAAATATAGCAATCCTGTATAGGACAGTAAAAGCAGAATCCAATGATATGGGCCATCCGGGGAAACTGCCGATGAAATGGCAATCATCGTTGCAAATCCTACAATCCCAATCCCAATTATAGCTTTGTTTGTCAACATAATAACCCTATTTAAAAGGGTGTTTTTTCCAATTACTTTTTTCCAAGTATGCCAAACTGCAAGTGGAATAGTCATCAGTATGGAATGTTGCAGAAATGAAGTTATCCAGAACTGTAGACTTTCTTTTGGGATTATTCCTTCCCCATAAGATATTTTGTACGGAAGTATTGAAAACAAGTAATTTAGCTTGCCATCCTTTATAAAGTAGTTGTGTTCGCTTCCATCAAAAAAACCATAGGCACTTGAATAGAGGATAATAGAAAAAAGCACTACTGTCACAATCCATCTTATCAAAAACGGTATTAAAAATTTTAAATAAAGGGAATACCTGATTAATATAAAGTACGCAACAAGGACATAGACTAAAAAGAACCAAATCAAGGCAGATAAATATTTGGTTGCCTTGGAATTAAATTCTATATTTGGAAAGCCTACTTCCGAAGAATCATTAACATCACATCTGTGCCCATTGTCTTTTAGAAAGATTCTAATATCTCCGTACTCTTTATCTTTGATGAGTTCGACAATCTTTAAATTGTTACAATCCAATTGCTTAATTTTAAAGATTGATTGATTGGTTGAATCTTTGGATGTAATATAAAGTTTGTTCCCTTTTTTTAGGTATAAACCAAGCTCCTTTACCGTGCAATCTTGCCCTTTGGAAGTAAATAAAACAACCTGTTTATCCTCATTGAAGTCATAGAATGTTGAATCTTTATCTTTGTTATTAACCCACACCCAGAACCCAAGAATGTCATTGCAAGAGGTAGATTGGGATTGAATATTAAAATAGGAAATAGCAACGAACAAAAATGAAAATAAGAATTTCATATTTATGGTGTTTTATGTGAGAATTATTTTGTTTTTAGCTCATACCTATTGCTTTATGTGTTCGGCTTGCTACACATAAAACAAACAGCTATCTATTTCTTTTTAAAAGAAAACAACTTCTGGGAAAACCAGAGCGTCAGAATCAATAGGAGCGCTTTCACATATTCAAAAGCAGGCACTGCGCCCCAATCATATCCTGCGGGAGTTTCCACTTTCCCATTGAATTTGTACAAGACCACTATCATGGTTATCCATATAATCAGTAGTGAAAAATGTAGGAAGAGTACAAGCGTCACGCCCACGAAGGCCATTATTTCGGACAAGGAATTCCCTTCATAATAGGCTATCGGGATTTTCAGAAAATACAGTGCCCCGCCCACAATGGCCATGAACCTGCCGAGGTACAGCAAGACTTTGGCAAATAGTGTCATTTGACGTTTGGGGAGGAATGCCTCGGCAAAAATTGCGAGTAAGCTCCCTCCGCCCCCATCCGGGACGCTGGAAGGCCGACTTGCTCCTTCTTCCCGCATTTCACGCTCGTAATTATGCCTTCTGTCCGCATCGTCGTAGGTTTCACCATATCCTTTGTCGTAAGCATAGCCTGTAAATTTTCTTTCTTCTTCTTTTGTCATGTTGATTGATTTTAGTGATTTGGCCTCATTGATTTAGGTTTTCTGCCGCTTAGTACCCGGTTGGTGGTTGGAGGTGCCCATGTTGGGAGAAAAAATTTGATTTTTTTTGGTGGGTGGCGGCGGGGTGTTACTTTGGGGCTTTGTTTAACTTTAAAACACTGTGGTTATGAAATCTTTGTATTTGATTCGGTTTTACTTGGTTGGTGTGTTTTGTTGGTGGGCGGCTACCGGGGTGGTGGCGCAGGATGCGGATACGGTGAGGTATAGTTTGGCGGATACAGCGGATGCAAGTAAATTAACTTTAGAAGCGATAGAATTAGGCAACAAATGGCAACTTGATGAAGCTATTAATAAACTTAGAAAGGCGAAAACAATCTATTCTCAAGTTTTAGGAAAGGACAACGAGGATGTTTTTAAGACAACCTACAGTTTGGCTAAATTTCTTATTAATAAAGGTGAATATTATCAAGCACTGCAATTACACTTAGAAGCTGGGGATATCAAACTTAACGCTAATGACCAAAGTGATGTTCTTCTATCTAATTTATACAATAATACTGCAGTGAATTATTGGTTTCTTGGCGATTACGAAACTGCTCTAAAATATCATAGACTTTCGCTAAACCGGAGATTGCAGAATCCTGACTTGAACAAAACTACAATTGCACTATCCTATAATAACATAGCCAATTGTTTAGAATCCTTAGGGAATTACAATGAATCTCTTTCTTTTTATGAAAAAGCACTAAAGATTCGCTTGGAGTTGTTTGGTGAAATCCATTCTGATGTTGCAACAACTTATAGTGACATGGGAGTTATTTTCATGCACAAAGGCGATTATGAAAAAGCGATAAAATACTACGAATACTCTTTGAAAATCAGAAAAGAAACACTAGGTGAAATGCATCCGCACACTGCTTTCTCAATTTCAAACATTGGAAGCGGGTATTACTATTTGGGGGAGTTTTTGCGTGCGGTAGAATATTATGAAAAGGCTCATGAAATACGCCTGAAAACACTTGGTGAAAATCATCCTGAGGTAGGCTACACCTTAGGTAATTTAGCAAATTGTTACGCCGTAATGAAGGAATACAATAGTTCCCTTGAGTATGCTAAAGAATCATTGAACTTAAGAATAATGGCAGTAGGGGTCAATCATGATGATATTGCGAATAGCTATGATAAATTGGGGTTCATTTATGAAAATTTAGACAAACTTGATAGCGCTATATTGTTCAGCGAGAAATCATTGGGTATTAGGTTAAGTATATTTCAAAAAAAGCACCCCGAAATTGCTTATTCCTACTACAAACTTGCAAGTAAACATTGGAAAAAAAAAGATTTTCTGTTAGCGGATAGTATCTTTAATGAAAGCCTAACAGCGTTAAACTACTTTGGGGTTTTAGATTCTGTTTCTTCGTTACCTTATTTAATAACTATTCTTTCAAGCTATGCAAATTTTTTTCGTGATTGGAATAAAGAAGAAAATTTGATAAGACTATTGCATCAATCATATAACTATTTCTATAAAGCATTAGAGGCTGGAGAACAACAATCAAAAAGGATTAGCTATTCTTCAAAAACCACATACCTTGAAGAAGTTCAACGGACTCTTTGTGATGCCACCACCACCAACTACCTCCTCCACACCCTCACCGATTCCCTCCACTACCTCACAGAGTCTTTTGACTTCGCCGAGCGCTCCAAAGCCATGCTCCTCTACGAAGCTATGCAGGAAACCAACGCCCTTGCCGTCTCTGGCATCCCCGACTCCCTTCTCCAACAGGAATACGACCTCCGCATAGACATCGCCTATCACGACAAAAAACGCCAGGAAAAACTTTCCGAAAGCGCAGCCCACACCGATAGTACAGTACTCACCATCGGCGGCAAGCTCTTCGACCTCAACCGCCGCTACGAAGCACTCAAATCCCGCTTCGAGGCTAACTACCCGCAATACTACAAGGCCAAATACGACCTCTCCACCATCTCGTTGGCAGAAGTGCAAAACGACCTGCTCCAGCCCGGCCAATCCCTTCTCGAATACCTCGTCGGCGACAGCAACATTTACGTCTTCCTCGTGCGCAGGGACACTTTCTATGTCCACGAAATAAAGCACGACTTCCCCCTCGAACAGTGGGTGCGGGACATGACCAAAGACGGCATCTATGGCTACTCCAAGCAGGACAACGAACGTAAGAAAGAAACCACCGCCAATTACACTCGCTCGGCGTACCAGTTGTACGAAAAACTCGTCGCCCCGGTGGCGGACTGGCTGACGGAGCAGGTCGTCGTCGTGCCGGATGCAGTGCTGGGCTACCTGCCCTTCGAGGCATTGCTCACGTCGCAGCCGCCGAAGGGGGCGGAAGGGCGCTTTTCGCACTACGATTTTATGTTGAAAAAGCACCAAATCAGTTATTGCTACTCCGCTACGCTGCTGCGGGAGATGCGCCAGAAGCAGCACCGCCAAACGCCCACCAGCGAGGCGTTGGCAATGGCGCCCTTCTTCCGGGGCGACGTGTCCGAACTCGTCTCTCGCATTGACACTACCGACTTCCTGGCGCTGCGGGATTCGCTCGGCGCCCTCGAAGCAAGCGGGGAAGAGGTAGCCGTCGTCGCCAAGCTGCTGGACGGAACGGCCCACTACGGAGGGCAGGCATCTTTGGAAAAATTTAAGCAGGAAGCGGGTCGGCACCGCATCCTCCACCTCAGCACCCACGGCAAGGCGGACGACCGGGCGGGCGACTATGCCTACCTCGCTTTCGGGGTGCCGGGCGACAGCGCCGCCTTCGACAAACTCTACGCCCGTGACCTCTACAACTACTCCCTGAATGCCGACATGGTAGTACTGTCCGCCTGCGAAACGGGCATCGGCAAACTGCGCCGGGGCGAGGGCATCGTGAGCCTCGCCCGTGCCTTCGCCTACGCCGGGGCGAAGAGCATTTTCACCACCCTCTGGCAGGTCAGCGACGCCAAGACTGCCGAACTGATGCGCCTGTTTTACAAAAACCTGAAAAAAGGCATGGGCAAGGACGCTGCGCTGCGCCAGGCAAAACTCGATTTTTTAAAAAACAACAAAGGCGAGGCGAGCCACCCGTTTTATTGGGCGGGCATGATTGGGATTGGGGATATGGGGGCGCTGAGGGAGTAGGGAAAATACGCTGTTCGAGTGCAAATCTGCTTTGGCGGGTTTACCTTTGCTGTAAAATAAATCAGTTAAAAAATGGATACCATCGTTATCAAATTAAACCAACCGGAAAAAGCCAGGTTGCTGATGGAACTGTTAAAGTCGCTTGATTTCATTTCCAACGTGGAATTTTTCGACAGGTACGTTAAAGCCAAAAAGCTGTTCGATGAAATCAACCGGATAGCTGCGCAATCCCCGTTGGCGCAGATAAGCATAGAGGAAATAGACAAGGAAATCAGCGAATTCAGGCATGGAAAATAACAGGATTGTCATTGACACCAACGTTTTTATTTCAGCCATCATCGGTCAGTTCGGGTATCCGTACAAGATTTTCAATGAATTGGTTTTAACTGGAGAAGTGCGAATTTGCTTGTCGCCCAATCTATTGGAAGAATACGAGGAGGTATCTCAACGGGAAAAATTCAAGAAGTTGAACGCCGATTTCCCCAAAAAAGCCAGGCAATTGATAAAAGCCCTCAAAGCTATCGCTTTGATAGCAGAACCACAGGAAGTTCTCGCTGTCATCGCAGACGAACCGGACAACCGGGTTTTGGAAATTGCCGTCGCTACTAAGGCAATGGCCATCGTGACAGGTAACAAGCATCATTTCAATTTCGAGGAATTCCGGGGCATCCAAATCAAAAACCCGAAGGAGTTTTACGAGGAATGGACGGCATAAGCCCGGTTTTAATTTGTGGCTTGAATCCCAAACGCTACGGTTAATGCCTGCTTTCCGCCAATTTCTTTCCCATTTCCACTGCCTCCATATGGTACTCATGAAACTCCGCCCCCGCCATCTTTTTCAATAGACCATCCACCCGCCCTTTTTGCCTGTCGTAATCGGGGATGAGACTCAACAGCAGGTACCATTCCGCCTCGTCGTGTAGCGCCGGGGGCAATCCCATTTCCGTTCTTTTTTGAAAAATAACCGCCGCTTTGCCGTATTGCCCGGTTTTGAAATAAGCATGGGCGAGCATTTCCTGCGCTTTGTTGTATTCCTCCTGGTGTTCGGTTGGGCGGATTTTTGAAAATTCGGCGATGGCTTTTTGGTAGTCGGGCGGTGTCTGCCGGAGGGCTTCTACGGCGGGGGCGAGGGGGCTTTTTGCCGTGCCGTCCGTGCTTTTCAGGTTGTCAGGAAAAAAGCCAGTGGGCAGTTCGTGCGATGCGTCGGCGAGGGCGATGAGTTCCCGGCGACGGGCGTCGTTGGCGGGTTGATTTTCGGCAGGCTCTTTATCGTCGGTGGCGATGGGTGTTTGATTATCAACGGGTTGTGTTGGCACTTCCGGCGCTTGTTTCGTCGAGTCCTGCGTTGTTGGCTGCTCGTTTTGAGTGGGAGGAACTGTCGAATCTTTTTCCCTAAAAAAGAAAAAAGCCGCTACGCCCAACAGGAGTGCAGCAAACAAAGCCCACCAGGTTTTTTTGTTAACAGACCTGCCAGACCTGTTAGCACTTTGAGTGCTACTGTATGCACTTAACTAAGTTTTTACGAAAAGTTCTTTGACATAACGTATCTATGGAGCCAAAACGATGGAATTTGGAGACATCCGCCTCGACAATCGGGGTAAAAGGCTGATTGAAAGTATTTGCGACTGCCAGCGTGTTTGCATCCGTCAATTCAGTGAAGGCCGCAATGAAGAGGTCAGCAACGGGCGTTTCCTTCGGAACCAAAAAGTGGCACCAGAGAAGATGCTACCATACGCTTACAACAAGGCAGCCGAGCTTTGTGCCGGCAAGCACGTCCTGCTGGTCCAGGACACCAGCACGATGAACTTCGGGCTTGCGCCCACTGCTGGCTACATGGCCCCGGTGGGCAATGGTGCGGAAGCTGGCAGGGGCTTTTACGTGCACCCTGTCATAGCCTTGGACGCCGAGCAGGGCAACTGCCTCGGCCTGGCCCATGCGACGTTTTTCGAGCGCAAGGAGCACCCGGCCGACAGCCCAATGCAGGATGCGGACGAACGCAAGCGCCAAAGGAACAGGATGGCGCTTGAGGAAAAGGAGAGCCACCGCTGGCTTGACGCCGCACTGCGGGCAGGGCAGGTCTGCGGGCAGGCAGCCCAACTGACCGTGGTGGCCGACCAAGAGGCGGACATCTACGAGGTGCTCGCCAGGCTGGGCCGTGCCGGGGTGGGCTTCCTGGTCCGCACCGGCTATGACCGCAGCCTGCGGGACGGCGACTTCGACAACCTGCGCCCCTACCTGGAATCCCTGCCGATAAGCCATTCCTTTGAACTGGCCCTGCCCGCCACCGACAAGCGAAGCCCCCATACTGCGGCGCTGGATGTCAAGTGCGGCGCCACCCGCCTGAAGCGCACCGACATCGGGGACTACAAGGGCTTGCCGCAATCCCTTGCCGTGACCGTGGTCGAGGTGCTGGAGCGCCCACAGACAGTGGTGGGCAACGAAAAGCCCATCTGCTGGCGGCTGCTGACGTCCATTGGGCCCCAAAGCGTGGAGGACATCCTCCAAATCATCCGGTGGTACTGCTGGCGCTGGGTAATAGAGCAATTGTTCAGGACAATAAAAAGGCAGGGGCTGGACATCGCATCGGCGGAAGTGGAGACCGTGCACGGGCTGAAGAACCTGACGGCGGTTGCCCTCATGGCTGCCGTCCGGGTCATGCAACTGGTACAGGCCCGCCAAGGCGGTAGCGAACTGCGGGACACCGAGGTCTTCGACGGGCGGGAAGCCGACCTGCTCGAAAAACTCTCGCCTAAATTGGAGGGCAGAACCCCAAGCCAGAAAAACCCGCACCCAGGCCACTCACTGGCGTTCGCAGCCTGGGTCATCGCAAGGCTCGGCGGATGGAAGGGGTACAGCTCCTCCGAAAGGCCGCCTGGCCCCATCACCATGTCAAGGGGGCTCCGCCGATTCCAGGACATGGTGATGGTTGCGGGGCTGAGTCCATAGATACCTTATGTCAAAGAACTTTTCGTACGAACGTGGTTAAGTGCATACAGTAG